>NZ_SNXA01000009.1:0-725508 GCF_004362375.1 Enemella evansiae | reverse complement strand
AGGTCGCGCAGCGACCGTGTCGAGATGAACCCCTTCGCCCCTGCGCCCTCACGTTCATCGAGTAGGTCGCGCAGCGACCGTGTCGAGATGAACCCGAAAAGATCTCCCCAAACCCCTTGAGTTATTCGAACACGATGACTAATATTGGATGTAGCAGATGAGAGGAGGTGACCACAGATGACCACCAACCCACGAGTCGACGTCTTCGCAGCGATCCGCGCCGAAAGCGACACCATCGCCCAAGCTTCGGCCCGCCAGCTGGTCGCGATCGCCGCCGCCTGCGACACCTACTCCGGACTCAACACCCACACCGACGAACTCACCGCCCGCGTGCTCCACGGCGAACAACTCGTCTTCCCCGGTGCCGACGGTACGCCCGGCATCACCGAGTTCTTCCACCTCGAGTTGGCGATGTCGCTGGGGTGCTCACCGGAGACCGCGCAGGTCTGGACCGCTGATGTGTTGAATCTGCGGCATCGGCATCCGATCCTGTGGCAGGCCACCTTGGACTGCGACATTCCCGTCTGGGTCGCCCGCGATGTCTCCCGCGCCGCCTTGCACCTGTCCTTCACCCAGGCCCGCGAATTCGACTCCCTCTGGTCACTCCGTCTGGTCAACCTCACTCCAAAGCGCGCGGTCGCGACCACCGAGGCTCAGGTCGCACTGATCCTCAACGACGACAAGGAAGCCGAACGCCAGGCCGCCAAGAAGCACCGCCGCGTCGAGTTCATCCCGAACCGGACCATCGCTGGCATCACCGACCTCTACGCCAACCTCGACGCCGGTGACGCCGCCCAGTTGAATGGGACCCTCGACCGCCTCGCCGACGTGCTCAAAGCCGGTGGCTCGACGGCATCCAGGGACGAGCTGCGGGCCGAAGCCCTGGGTCACCTCGCGCATCCCGAGCGTGCCCGACAACTGCTCCAACCCTCGCTGTTCGACGGCGCGACCGTCACGCCTACGGGTGAGGTGGTCAACCGTGACGGCGAGGTCGTCACCCCCACCTCCGAGCGGTGCCGGCATGGCGCTGAGTTGATCCTGCACGTCCACCAGAAGGACCTCGCCAACCGCCGTGGCGGTGAAGGCGACGCCCTCGGACCGGTCACCCTCCAGCACTTGAAGGAGCTACTGAAGCGCTGCGGCGGGACCGTGAAGGTGCGGCCGGTGATCGACCTGGCCGCGCCGGTCATGGTGAACACCTACCGACCCAGCGACGAGCTCGCCCAGCGGGTGAAGCTCCGCGACCGGTATGTGATGTTCCCCCGATCGAATCGCGGTGCGTTCGGCCGGGGCGTCGATCTCGATCACACGATTCCCGCCCCGGAGGGGCCGACCAGCTCGGGCAACCTGGGGCCGTTGACCCGGGCCTCGCACCGCGCACGAACCCACGCCGGCTATCAGGTCGAACAACCCTCCCCGGGGGTGTTCCACTGGAAAACCCCGGCCGGGCAGGAAGCCTGGGTCAGCGCACACGGGACCTGGGAGCATCCACCACCCGATCACCTGATCAACGATCCCGCGGCGTCGCTCTCCCGAACCGAAAAGCTTCTCTGGGAGACCCTGTGCAACGGGCAGACCCAGTTGGAGAAGGAACAGGCCGAAGCCGAACAAGCAGCCGACGAAGCTCGCGAACGCGAGCGGCTCCGCCGCGCCCGCAAGAACCAACGCCTCCGCGACCTACGCCAGGCTGCCCGCGACCAGGCCAACGCAGCCAAACAGAAGAGGGCGAAGCAGACGGCGAAGCAGACGGCGAAGAAGCCGGCTCCGCCGGAATCCTAGCCTGCCCTGATTCCCAACCAGAGCTAGGTTTCCGCACGCTCATCGAGTAGCTCGGCATGCGCAGCGAAGCGGAGCAATGCCGAGCGTGTCGAGATGAGCAACTCGCCTTCGGTTCATCTCGACACGGTCGCTGCGCGACCTACTCGATGAACGTGCGGGACACGGTCGCCGCGCGAGTTACTCCAGGGACGTGGGTGTGCGCCGGAACCGGAGGGTGCAGAGCTGGAAGGGACGCAGTTCGAGGGTGGCGACCGGGCCGTCGACCGCGCGCAGCACCCGCGGTTCGATGGGGCGCTCCAGCAGATCGGTCTCCAGCACCTCGACAATCTCGAAGTCCGCCGTCACCCTGGCGCGAGCCCGGCCGCCGCGGGACTCGTAACAGCGCACGACCACATCACCCGAACCGTCCTCGGCGAGCTTGACCGCCTCGATCACCACCGCCGGATCGTCGATCGACAACAGCGGCGCCGCCCCGGATCCCGGCGCCGTCCGCAGGGGCAGATTCAACCGGTATCCCTCCTCGATCGCCTCGGCCACACCGGCCCCGACGCGCAGCGTGTACGCCAACCGGTGCCGGCCCTGGTCGGCCTCCGGATCGGGGAACAGCGGCGCCCGCACCACCGAGACACCCAGTCGCGTCGTCGTCCCGCCATCACCCCGGGTGGTTCGGGTGCAGTCGAAGCCATAACTGCAGTCATTCGCCAACGCCACCCCGTAACCCGGCTCACCCACCTGCAGCCAGCGGTGCGCGACGGTCTCGAAACGCGCCGCATCCCAGGAGGTGTTCTCATGCGTCGGCCGTTGCAGATGCCCGAACTGGATCTCCGAGGTCGCCTGCTCCGCGTGCACATCGAGCGCGAAATCGAGCTTCAGCAGCTGCTGCTGTTCGTGCCAGTCGAGCTCCAGTTCCAGTTCGATCGCGGGCCGATCGTCGGCCAACCGCACCGTCTCGACGATCTCCGACCGCCCGGTGACGAAGGTGATCCGCAGGCCATCGGCGAGCGGTTCGATCACGGTCGGCTCGTCGAGTTCACGGGACACCTGACGATAGTGGTGGTCGACATCCCAGGCGTCCCAGCGGTTCGGCACGTCGCGGTGCAGCACCAACCGGGCGGAAGGTTCATCGGGTGCCAGCACCTCACGGTCCGCGGCCAGGTCACGCACCGAAGTCAACCGGCCGTGCTCATCGACCACGGCACGGATCCCGGGGCCGGTGAGCACCCAGTCGCCGCCCTCCTGCTCGACGCGCACCCGCGCCTCGGCACCCGATTCCCGGGCACGCCCGACCCCCAGCGCCGGCACCCCGCGCACCGGGAACGGCCCGGCATTCGCCAGCACCGCATCCTGCGCACCCGCCTCGGATCCCAACGCCGCCAGCGAATCCGCGATGATCCGTTCCAACCCCTGCGCCACCTCGGCATAGTTGCGTTCGGCCTCGCGATGCACCCAGGCGATCGACGACCCGGGCAGGATGTCGTGGAACTGCTGCAGCAGCACGATCCGCCACCAGTGGTCCAGTTCCTCGGCCGGGTACGCGCTGCCGGCGCGGACGGCCGCGGTGGTCGCCCAGAGTTCGGCCTCCCGCAGCAGGTGCTCGCTGCGCCGGTTGCCGGCCTTGGTGCGATGCTGGGAGGTGTAGGTGCCGCGGTGGAACTCCAGATACATCTCACCCCGCCAGACGGGCGGGTCGGCGTACTCCTCCTCCGCGGCGGTGAAGAACTCAGCCGGACTGGACAGGGTGACCTTCGGCGATCCCTCCAGGTCCGCGGTCCGGGCCGCGGCGGCGAGCATCTCCCGGGTCGGGCCACCGCCGCCATCGCCGTAGCCGAAGGGAACCAGCGAGGTGTTCGCCCGGCCCTTCTCGGCGTACTGTCGCTCGGCGCGAGCCAGGTCGGCGGCCGACAGATCGGAGTTGTAGGTGTCGACCGGTGGGAAGTGGGTGAAGATCCGCCGCCCGTCGATGCCCTCCCACCAGAAGGTGTGGTGCGGCATCGTGTTGGTGTCGTTCCAGGAGATCTTCTGGGTCAGGAACCAGCGTTTTCCTGCTGCGGTGGCGATCCCGGGCAGTGACCCGGAGTAGCCGAAGGAGTCCGGCAGCCAGACGTCCAGGGGTTCGACACCGAGCTCGTCGATGAACCAGCGGGTGCCGAGCAGGAACTGCCGCGCCATCGCCTCCCCACCCGGCAGGTTGGTGTCGGACTCCACCCACATGCCACCGGCCGGGACGAAACCCCCGGCATCGACCTGGGCACGGATCCGTTCGAACAGCTCGGGGTAGTGCTCCTTGATCCAGGCGTACTGCTGCGCCGAGGACGCCGCGAATCGCCACCCTGGTTGGGTTTCCAGCAGCTCGATGACGTTGGAGAAGGTTCGCGCGCACTTGCGCACGGTCTCCCGGGTCGGCCACAGCCAGGCCGAATCGATGTGCGCGTGCCCGACCGCGTGCACCCGATGCGCGGAGGCGTACGCCGGGGCGGCGAGCAGGCCGGCGAGTTCGGCACGGCCGGCCGCCGCGGTGCCGGGCACATCGTCCGGGTCGACCGCGTTGATCACCCGCTCGCAACCGGCGAGGATCTCGGCCCGGCGCGGGCTGGTCGCCGGCAGTTCGTCGAGCAGTCCGCGCAGGGTGAGCAGATCGGCGTGCAGCTCGGCGACCGCGAGATCCCGCAACGCGACCTCCACCGAACGCAACCGGTAGAGGGGTTCCGCCCCGGCGGTCTCCTTGTCCCCCATCGGGGTCGGGGTGCGAAAACCGCCGTCGTCGAAGCTGGGGTTCGCCGCCGCCTCGACGAAGACGTCGACCGGCTCGCCCGGCCGGGCATCGGTGGGAACGTGATGGTTCCGGGGCTCGATCCCCTTCAGGATCACCCCGTCGGGGGTGTACGCCGTCGCCTCGGCCTGGAAACCCGGTCCGGAGCCGCTGAAGCCGAGATCGACCAGCAGCTCCACGGCCGTCCCGCTCTGCTCGGCCCACTCGCCCGGAACGCCACCCTGCACCCGGAACCAGGTCGTGCCCCACGGCCGGGCCCAGCCCTGCCCGATGGCGAACTCCTGGAAGGGTTGGCCGACCGCCTCGCTGAACGGGACCGGTTCGTCAGGCACCTGCCAGGCGGTGACCGTCAGCGGCGCCCGACGGCGCCAAAGGGCCGGTTCGATCCGCTCGCTGAGGAAACGGTCCAGCCGAGCAATGGTGTGCTCGGTGCGGTCATGCATGGGTGTCCCTTCGACGACGGTGGATTCGGGGTCAGCCCTTGACCGCGCCGGCCATCGCATTGGCGCCACCGATCAACCGTTGGGCCAGCGCGTAGAGGACGACCACGGGCAGGGAGTAGAGCAGCGAGAAGGCGGCCAACGAACCGTAGGCAACGGTGCCGTACTGCCCGAAGAAGGAGAAGATGGTGACCGCGGCGGGTTGCTTCTCCGGCGACAGCAGCAGCACGAACGGGACGAAGAAGTTTCCCCAGCACTGCACGAAGACATAGACGAAGACGACCGCGAGCCCGGGCCGCATCAGCGGGGTGACGATCGAGACCAGGGTCTGCCGGGCCGAGGCGCCGTCGGTCCAGGCAGCCTCCTCCAGCGACACCGGCACCGAATCCATGAAGTTCTTGGTCATGAAGATCGCCATCGGCAGCGAGGTGGCGGCCAGAAAGAGGGTGCTGGCCAGCAACGAATCCAGCCACTCCAGTTTCACGAACAGGGCGTACACCGGCACCATCATCGCGGTGATCGGCAGGCAGGTGCCGAACAGCACGGCGTACATGAATCCGCGGCCGAACCGGAGCCGGTAGCGAGACAGCGGGTACGCGGTGAGGGTGGCCACCAGTGTCGCGACGGCGGCCGCACCGGCGGAGAGCACGGTGCTGTTCAGCAGCGGCCGCCCGAGCCGATCCCAGCTGATCACCTCGGTGAAGTTGCCCAACCCCGGGGCCTCGGGCAGCCCGGCGACCAGGGTGGCCCGGGTGTCGAAGGACGCGAACACCAACCAGAGCAGGGGAACCAGGAACACCAGACCCAACACGACCAGCGCCGCATCGGCCAGCCCGCGCGCCGAGGTCGCACCGGGCGCGGCCAGGCTGCGGGGCCGGGCCGGACGCTGAACACTCTGCACGGCGGTCACCGATCGACCTCCGAGCGCAGCAGGCGGATGTAGACCAGTGAGAAGAGCGCGCCGATGACCAGCATCACCGTGGCGATGGCGGTGCCGTAACCGACCTCGCCGAACTTGAAGGCGGTCTGGTAGGCGAGCACCGGCAGCGTGGACGAGTCGGTACCGGGGCCGCCACCGGTCATCACATAGATCAACGTGAACACCGAGAGGGTCTGCAGAGTGGTGAGCATCAGGTTGGTGCCGATCGCCCGCCGGATCAGCGGGATGGTGATCCGGAACAGGGTCTGCCGCCGCGACGCGCCGTCCACGGCAGCGGCCTCGGTCAGCTCGTCGGGGATGTCGGCCAGCGCCGCCGAATAGACCATCATCGAGAAGGCGGTGCCCCGCCAGATGTTGGCCAGGATCACCGCCAGCATCGGATGCCGGTAGAGCCACTCGATCGGCGCGATGCCGAGGATCCCCAGGCCCGCGTTCAGGCTGCCGTCGGTCTGGAAGAACGCGTACATGGCGAATGCGGCGACGATCTCCGGCATCACCCAGGCCGCCACGACCAGGGTGCCGACGACGGTCTGCACGGCCCGGTGGGCCCGTCGCTGCAGCACCGCGATGGTGAGCCCGAGGACGTTCTGACCGACGATCGCGCTGCCGATGGTGAACGCCAGGGTGAGCAGGATCGCCCGGGTGAACTCGGGATCGGCGAACAACCGCTCGTAGTTCGCCAGCCCGACGAACCGCGGGAAGCGCGCCGCTCGCCCGGTCAGCGCGGTGTTGGTCAGCGATCCGTAGACCGACCAGATCGCCGGGCCGACCATGAAGATGGCGAGCAGGATCACCGCTGGCAGCAGCGGCACCGAGCGCCACGGATGGCGGCGGGTGCGCCGGGCGGGTGGGAGCGTGGTGGCAGTCATCGACGCGATCAGGCCTTGACGGTCTGCTCCGCACCGACGATCCCGGTCACCGCCTTGTCGTAGGCGGCCGCGGCGGAGGCCACATCGCTCTGCCCGGTCATCACCGCCTCCATCGCGACCATGATGGCGTTCGAGATCTGCGGATAGTCGGCGGTCGCCGGCCGGTAGTGGGTCACCGGCACCAGATCGGTCCAGAATTTCGTGGTGGGGTTGGATTTCAGGTACGCCGGGTCCTCGGCGACGTCCTTGCGGACCGCGATCTGGGAGTCCTCGATGACGAATCCGAGCGAGTTCTCCCGATTCATGCACAGACTGAGGAACTTGAACGCCGCATCGGGGGCCTTGGTGTTCGCCCCCATGGCCAGCGTCCAGCCGCCCGACATCGACACCTTGCCGGGCGAATCGCCCGTCTGGGTGGGCATCGCGGCGGTTCCCATGGTGCTCTCCCAGGCCGGCCAGGCCGCCTTGCCCGACGGCTGCCAGCTGCTCGGCAGCCAGGAGCCGTCGAGGGCGATCGCCAGCTTGCCCTGCGGCAGCAGTTCGCCGGTCACGCGGGTGCTCAGGTTGCTGTCCAGCGCCTGCTGCGGGGTCGGTGCCAGGCCCTCGGTGTAGACGGTGCGGAGGAAATCGAGGGCGTCGGAGAAGCCCTGGGAGCCGACGACCCACTTCTTCGCCTGGTCGTCATAGAGGGTGTTCTTCGTTCCGTACAACAACATCTCGAAGCCCTGCATCACCGCGCCCTCACCCATCGGCTTGCCGGAATAGATGTTGAAGGGGATCACCCCGGGCACCTTCTCCTTGATCGCCCGGGCGGCACCGAGGATCTCGTCCCAGTTCTTCGGCGCCCAGTCACCGGGCAATCCGGCCTGCTGCAGGATCTGCTTGTTGAACCAGAGCCCGCGGGTATCGGTACCGAGCGGGATGCCATACATCTTCCCGTCATCGGCGCGGCCGCCGGTCTTGGCGACCTCGATGTATTCCGACCATTCCGGCCAGCCGTTGAGGTAGTCATCGAGCGGCATCAGATAGCCGGCGCCCACATCGGAGCGGATCATGTAGGTGTCCTCATACATCAGATCCGGTGCGGTGCTCGGGGAGCGGTTCATCAGCGCGAGCTTGGTGAAGTAGTCGTTCTGGCTGGCCTCGATCGGGATCAGCTCGACGGTGAAGTCCGGATTCGCCTGCTCGAAGACGGTCTTCATCTTCGTGAACAGGGAATCCGCTGCCGTCGCATTGCCGAACTTCTGGTACGCCACCTTGAGCGTGCCGCTGTTGGCACTGCCGGATCCGCCCGAGCCACAGGCGCTGAGGCCGGTGACGGCGGTGCCGGCGAGGCCGGCCATTCCGGCGAGAAAGGTACGTCGACGCATGGGGACTCCTTCGGCCGCGGCGTCCGGGGAACTGATCGGGCAGGTTAATCCATTACTTGGATAAACCCAGTAGAGCGACGCGGATTCCCGCTGTCAAGAGATTCCCGAGGTCGTTTCAGAACGTTGCTGAACCGTGTCGTGGCACTCAGTCGATCAGCAGCAGCGAGGTCGGACGCAGCGAGAGCGCGTCCTCCAGCACCAGCGAGGCGGCGCCGATGGCGGCCACGTCCTCCCCCAGCCGGGTGCTGTGCACCCGGATCGGATGCACCTGCCGCATCGCGGCACGTGCGTGCAGATCCTTGCGTACAACGGGTTCCAGCCGATGCTGCAACCGGTCCCAGTAGGGGCCGCCGAAGACCACCTCGTCGGCATCGAGCAGATCGCAGACCTGGATCACCGCGCGGGCGAGCAGCTCCCCGGCATGGTCGAGGACCGCGGCGGCGGCCGGATCCCCCTCGGCGGAGCGTCGGCACAGCTCGGTGACCGCGTCGTCGACGGCTCGGCGGCTCTCGGGCAGCGGGGGCGTGAGCACCCCGGCGGCCAACCCCGCGGCCACCAGCTGCCGGGGACCGAGTGCCTGCGACAGCACCCCGGGTTCCCCGCAGTCACAGGCGGCGCCGTGCGGGTCCACCATCAGGTGGCCGACCTCGCCGACATTGTTGGAGGCCCCGCGCAACACCTCACCGCGGTGCACCAAGCCGGCCCCCATCCCGGTGCCGAGATACCAGAAGACGAAGGTGCGCGGATCCCCATCGGTCCGCACCCAGTCCTCGGCGACGGCGGCGGCCAGCACGTCCTTCTCCAGCAGGACCGGCAGCGCCAGGGCCGCGGCGAGCCGGTCCCGCAACGGAACGCGGCGCCAGCCGTCGAGCAGCGGCGGTTCGACCAGGGTCCCGGTCTCCACCTCGACCGGGCCCGGCGCAGCCACCCCGACCCCGGTGACGGTGCCCGGGTCGATCTCGGCCTCGGTGATGAGCCGGTGCACGGCCTCGGTGATGCTGCGGACGACCCGACCCGGGCTGCCGGTCGGCGTACGCCGCTGGGCGCGGGCCACCACCCGGCCCAGCAGATCGGTGACCACCAGGGTGATCAGCAGCGGATCCAGATGGACCCCGATCGCGTGCATGCCACCGGGAGCGAGGCCGAGCAGGGTGCGCGGTTTGCCCGGCCCGGTGCCGACCTGACCACGTTCCTCGATCAGCCCCCGTTCCAGCAGTCGGCGGGTCAGATTGGAGATCGTCTGCGGAGTCAGTCCGGTGGAGGCGGCCAACTCGACCCGGCTGGTGCCCTGCGGATTGCGGCGTACCCAGTCGATCACCACGCGCTGATTCCAGTCGCCGATGCGCGGGATGTTGGTTCCGCGGCTCCCGGGGGCCTGCGGAGCGGGCGTCATGGTGCCTGGGCCGCCCGCACCGCGGCGTGCTCGGCGCGGACCGCGAGCACCTCGTAACCCAGCTCGTGCAGCGGTACCGGGACGCCGGCGACCGCGGCCAACCGGACCAGGGCACCCAGCACCGATTCGAGCTCGCTGGGTACGCCGGCGGCCAGGTCGCGCTGCAGCGAGGTGGTGGCGCCCTCCGGCAGCTGGTCGCAGAAGGCGAGCGTGCGGGTCTCGACATCGGGCGGCAGGTCGATGCCGGCCGCCCGGCCCACCGCCACCGCCTCACCGATCGCGCGCTGCAGCAACTCGCGCAGCCCCGGCCGGCTGCGGATCACACCGATGGGCTCGGCGGTGAGCGCGCCGAGCAGGCCGGAGGGGGCGAAGAACACATACTTCTGCCAGAGCTCGGACCAGATGTCGGCGGGCTCGACGACGGTCACCCCGGCCTCGCTGAACGCGTCGCGGAGGGCCTCCAGCCGATCGGTCTCGGCATTGTTCGGCTCGGAGAATGCGATCGAACCCGGCCCGCCGCGATGATCGATCACCCCGCGTTCGGCGAGCTGGGTGAAGATCCGGACGATGCCGGGCAGCACCGCACCCTCGCCGACCACCTCGGCGACGCGTCGCGGGGCGTCGACGCCGTTCTGCATGGTGATCACCGCGGTGAGCGGGCCGACCAGGTCGGGCAGCTGGGGCAGTACCGCATCGAGCTGCGGGGTCTTCACGCAGAGCAGCACCGCATCGACCGGGCCGATCTCGGCCGGGTCGTCGGTCGCGGTCACCTGCGGCAGCTCGATCTCGGTCTGCCCGGTGATCCGCAATCCGTTCTCCCGCAGGGTTTCCAGCGTCCGGCCGCGGGCCAGATAGCTGACCTGGTGACCGTCGCGCTGCAGCAACCCGCCGAAGTATCCACCCAGGCTGCCCGCACCGACCACCGCAAATCTCATGGCGACATGCTAGAGCCGGCTGGCAGGATCGCGGCATGGAGTTCACCGAGTCGAGCTGGCCCCGGCGTACCGAACGGCTCACCGTGCGGCCGTTGACCGAGGCGGATCTCGACGCGATGTTCGCCTATCGGAGCCAACCGGCGGTCTATGAGTGGATCGGCCGGGCGTACACCGATCCGGCCGCGTTCCGCGAGCGGATGCTCACCCTGTTCGCCGATCCGGCCCTGCTGAACCTGGCCATCGAGCTCGACGGCGCGCTGGTCGGTGACGCCTTCCTGAAGCTGACCGACGGCTGGGCACAGGACGATCTGGCGCCGGCCCGGCGCAGCCAGGCCGAGTTCGGGTACGCGATCGACCCCGGGTATGCGGGCCGCGGGTTCGCCACCGAGGTGTCCCGGGAGCTGATCCGGATCGCTTTCACCGAGCTCGGGTTGCGCCGGCTCACCGCCGGTTGTTTCGCCGACAATCAAGCCAGTCGCCGGGTGCTAGAGAAGGCCGGGTTGCGGCTGGAAGCCGTTACCCGCAAGGAATGCCTGCACCGCGACCGCGGCTGGCTGGATGGTTGCCTGTTCGCGATCCTGGCCGAGGAGTGGACCGGCTGACCCTCGGCGGCTCAGCGCTGGCCGGGTGCCGGGGTGAGCGGCGGTTCGACCGGTCCGCTCGGAGCCGGGGGCGGCTGGGGCGTACTCGTGTCGCGGACCAGGACGAGCCGCCGTTCCCCATCGATCAGGGTGAACCGGCCGCGCTCCAGGAACCACTGCGGGTCGCCCTCGAGCAGCTCGGCGACGGCGCGTTCCTGGGCCATCAGCTCCTCGGGACACCCCATCATCGTCGAGGTGAGGCCATCGGTGATCAGCGTGTTGCCCTCGATGCGGTAGCTGCCGCCCATCGTGTTGCAGCCGGGGAGCACGCCGATCCGGTCGGCCTGCAGGGTCAGCCGCGGCTCCTTGCCGGGTACGAGGGCGGCCGGGGAGAGTTCGACCGCCTGCCAGCGGCCCTGCAGCTCGGCCGGGTCGACCACCGGCGGGGTCGGGTCGCTGGGCGGAGTCGCCGGCGGCGTACTCGCCGGGCCGTTGGACCCGCCACCGGCCGGTTCGGCGGGAACCGAACCGGCACAGCCGGTGAGCAGCAGGCTGGCCAGGACCGGGGCGATCAGGACGGGGGTGATGAACGCGTGAATCCTCATACTCCTCTCCACGAGTCGGCCCTCCGGATTGGTTCCGCCGGCTCCGGAATCGATCCGAAAGTTCTGATCCCTTGGGTCACAGTTCACAGTGCAGGGGCCTTGCGACCGTGCATAACACCTGACATCTTCGGCTACCGGGTGGTCGGAATCGGGACGGGGTCGTAGGGGCCGGTGTCGTTGTCGTGGAGGTCGCGGCCGGCGGTCTCCTTGGCGGTGACGAGCGCGATGATGGTGACGAGCATGGTGACGGCCAGGTAGGCGACGACGGCCCAGGTGCCGTAGCGGGTGGACAGCCAGAGGGCGATCAGCGGGGCCGGGGCGCCGGCGATGATCGAGGAGCCCTGGAAGACCAGCGAGGAGCCGCCGTAGCGATAGCGGGTCGGGAACAGTTCGGTGATCCAGGCGGCCTCCGGGCCAGCCAGCATGCCGTGCAGGGTGGCGCCGACGATGACGCCGACCGCCAGCAGAGGGACCGAGTTGCTGCCGACCATCCAGAAGAACACCGGGGCCCAGACCAGCAGGGCCACCGAGGGCACGAGCATCGCGACCTTGCGGCCCACCTTGTCCGACCACCAGCCGGCGACCACCATGCCGAGAAACTGGCCGACCGAGGCGGCGGTCACCACCTTGAGCACCGTCGGTGTCGAATAGCCGTGCACCTTGGTGGCGTAGGAGAGCACGAAGATCGTGTAGACGTAGAAGGCGACGTTCTCACCGAGGCGTACGCCGAGTCCGTGCAGCACCGCGCGCGGGCGGCGCAGCGCCTGGATGATCGAGGACCGCGGCCGCTGGCTGGCGACCTGTTCGGCGTGCTGCTGGGCGGCGCGGAAGACCGGCGATTCCTCCACCCCGTGCCGGACCCAGAAGCCGAAGATCAGCAGCGGGATCGCCAGCCAGAACGCGACCCGCCAGCCCCATTGCTGGAAGGCCTCACCGGGGAAGATCAGCTGCAGCACGGTGACCACGACGGTGGCCAGCACGGTGCCGATCGGGGCGCCGGCCTGCGGCCAGGAGGCCCAGAAACCGCGCTTCTCGCGTTCCCCGTATTCGCTGACCAGCAGCACCGCGGCGCCGAACTCGCCGCCGAGGGCGAAGCCCTGGATCAGCCGCAGCACCACGAGCAGCACGGTGGCGAGGATGCCGGCGCTCTGCAGCGTGGGCAGGAACCCGATCGCCGCGGTGGCCGCGCCCAGCATCAAGAAGGTGGTCACCAGCATCGGTTGTCGGCCGAACCGGTCACCGAGGTGCCCGAAGACGATGCCACCGAGCGGCCGGGCCACGAACCCCAGACCCATCGTCGCCAAGGCGGACAAGGTGGCGACGATCGGGTCCCTGCTCGCGAAGAACAGCGGACCGAGCACGGTCGCGGCGAGCACCCCGTAGAGCGCGAAGTCATACCACTCGAGCACCGCGCCGACCATCGAGCCGGCCATCACCCGACCGAAGCCGCGGGGTCTGGTGGATTTCCCCGGTGTTTCCACCTCTGCTGTCGCCATTGACCTTTTCCTTTCTGAACTGCATTTCCAGCGGTTGCGGCCCTAGAGCCCGAGGGTGAGTGAGTCCCCGCGGGCGCGGGAGCAGCACGACATCATCGATCGATTGGCGGCCCGTTCACCGGCGTCCAGGACGAGATCGCGGTGGTCGACCTCCCCGGCCAGGACCGGCACCTCGCAGGTGCCGCAGAGCCCCTCCTCGCAGTCCGAGGGGACATCCAGGTTGGCCGCGCGCAGGGTGTCCAGCACGGTCCGATCGGGGGGCACGACCAACGTCTGTCCGGAGTCGGCGAGCCGGAGTTCGAAGGCATGCTCCGTGCTCGGGTCGAGCTCGCCGAGGGTGGAGGTGAAGTGTTCGACATGCAGGCGCTCGGCCGGTACCAGCTCGGCGAGCGCCGCCAGCAGCCGTTGCGGGCCGCAGGCGTACACCTCCGCATTCCCTGCCGCAGCGAGGATCGCGGCATACTCGGCGCGGTGCCCCTCATCGGCGGCATGCACCACCAGGGCCTCGCCGTGATCGGCCCGCAGTCGCTCCAGCAGCGCCATCGTCTGCCGGCTGCGTCCGGAATAGTGCAGGGTGTACGCCCGGCCCGCGGCCCGCAGCGCATGGGCCATCGCCGCGATCGGGGTGATCCCGATCCCGCCGGCGATCAGCAGCACCGGTGTCTGCGGAGCCACCTCGCCCCGGTCGAGCCGGAAGTGGTTGCTGGGGCCGCGGACCCGCCAGTCGGCACCGACGCGGGTGTGTTCGTGCAGCCAGCGCGAACCGCCCCGGCCGGCGTCCTCGCGGAGCACCGCGACCTCCCAGTACGGACCGGGTCGACCGCACAGCGAATACTGCCGGGAGCGCTGCTTGCCACCGGCATCGGTGCCGCACTGCACATCGAGGTGCGCCCCGGGATTCCAGGCCGGCAACGGTTTCCCGCTCGGGTCGGCGAGCACCACCCGGGTCACCTCGGGGGTCTCGGGGATCACCTCGACGACCCGCAGGGTGCGGCCCAGGGTGTGCCGGGAGGGTTCGCCGATCCGCAGCAGTCGTCGCTGCTGCAGGATCTCCGGCGCGGTGCGCTCGGGGTTCTGCTCGGGATCCCACTCCACCAGCAGCCGTTCCGGCCCGCGGAAGGAGGTGTTCGGGACGAAGGTGAACTCCTGCTCGGCCAGGCGCAGGTGCGGCAACCGGGTGGTGAGTTCTTCGAGGAAGACCTGCAGTTCCATCCGGGCCAGATTCTTGCCCAGGCACTGATGCGCGCCGTAGCCGAAGGTGAGATGGTCCGAGGCCTCGGTGCGATACACGTCGAAGTCGTCGGCGTTCTCGAACCGGTCCGCGTCATGGTTCGCCGAGGCCTGCACGATCAGCAGCTTCGAGCCCCGGGGGATCGGTACGCCGCCCACCTCGGTGTCGGCGAGCGCGATCCGCCGCCAGGCCGCCACCGACCCCCGCAACCGCAGGCATTCCTCGACGGCATTGGGAATCAGCGACGGGTCGGCGCAGAGCTGCTGCCAGCGCTCGGGCTCCTCGAGCAGCAACCGGACCGCGTTCGCACCGGCATGGGCGGTGGTCTCGTGGGCGGCGACGATGCCGGCCATCATCATCGAGTGCAGATAGGAGTCGTGCACCGTCTCCTGCCCGACCGGGCAGCCCTGCGCGCGCTCGTCGCGTTGCACCCGGATCGAGTAGGGCATCCAGCCGGGCCGGTCGGGGTTGGCCCGCATCCGCTCCAGCACGCCCCCGGCGTACTGCCAGAACCTGCCGACCTGGTGGGCGACCGCGACCTGTTCCTCCGGCGCCGGGCGACCCCAGGTGTTCACCGTGTGGGCGACCGAGAACTCCTTCAGCGGCCCCATGTCCTCCTCGGGGATGCCCATGAAGTGCATCGCCACGGTGAGCGGGACGAAATAGAGCATCTCGGCGACCAGATCCGCGGATCCGGCGTCCACGAAGGAATCCACGGCCTCCCGGGCCAGCCGGCGGACCATCTCCTCGTGCGGGGCCAGCGCCTCGGCGGTGAACGGCTCCATCAGCGCCCGGCGGCGGCGCATGTGATCGGGTTCGTCCTCGTTGACCAGGGTGCGATTCATCCCGTAGTCGTAACCGCGGAGCACCTCATCGGCGGCCTCGACGGTCGGGGTGATCTTCTCCAGCGCGATCGCCGGGGAGAAGTGCGCGTGGTCGCGGAACACGGCCTTCACGTCCTGGTACCGGGTCACCACCCAGTAGCCGAGCTTCGGCGAGAAGAAGACCGGTTCCTGCTCCCTGCTCCAGCGCAATGCCTCGGCCGGATCCACCTGGTAGTCACCGGTGAACGGGTCGAAGGCGGCGGCATTGGCCGAGGGGAGATGGCCGGACACCGGGCAGGACATCGACAGGCCCCCTACGCTTGTCACATCGTTGTGTCGAATAACGCACACTTGGTTTCGCTCAGCGCACGCACTGTAATGGGCCGGTGCCCACCGGGCAAGGCTCTGGGGCGGTTAGGAGTTCCGATGACGACATTGCAGACCCTGGACCGCGGGCTGCGGCTGCTCGACGAGGTCGCCGCGCACCCCGGTGGGATCTCGGTCGCCGAGCTCGGTGCGCGGCTCGAGCTGCACCGGACCATCTGCTATCGCGTGGTGGCCACCCTGGCCGAGCACGGCCTGGTGCACCGCGGTGAGGACGGCCGGGTCCGGCTGGCGGCCGGGGTGCTCGGGCTCGCGGCCCGGTTCGCGCCGGCCCTGCGCAGCGCGGCCCGGCCGGTGCTGGCCCGGCTCGCCGCCGAGACCGGTGCCACCTCCTATCTGGCGGTCGCCGAGCAGGAGAGCTGTGTCGTCGCGCTCACCCACGAGCCGCCGACCGAGTCGCTGCGGGTCGCCTACCGGGTGGGTGCCCGGCACCCGCTGACCCGGGGCGCCTCCGGGGTGGCGATCCTGGCCGCGCGGCCCGAGCAGGCCGACGATCCGGAATCGGTACGCCGGGCCCGCGAGCTGGGCCATGCGGTCACCCGCGGCGAGCTGGAACCGGGCGCGGTCGGCGTCGGCTGCGGGCTCGGCCTGCCCGACGACCACGAGGATCTGGAGTGCAGCGTCGGGGTCGTCGCGTTGGCCGGACTGGACGCCGACGCCGCCGCCGTCCGGGTGCGGGCCGCGGCAGCGGAGCTGCGGCGGGTGCTCTGAGGCGTACCCCCCACGGGGGTCGGGCCGATCGGGCCGAGGGTTACCGTTGTTGATGCGACAAATCATCTTGGCAGCTGGAGAATCCGTCCCCGTGCTGGGCATGGGGACCTGGGGCTGGGGCGAGGACCCCGGCCGCCGAAGAGCCGAGATCGCGGCCCTGCACACCGGCCTGGATCTCGGCATGAGGTTGGTCGACACCGCCGAGATGTACGCCGACGGCGGCGCGGAGGAGGTCCTCGGGGAGGCGCTGGCGGGTCGCCGTGACGAGGCGTTCGTGGTCAGCAAGGTGCTGCCGTCGAACGCGTCCCGTTCCGGCACGATCGCGGCATGCGAGCGCAGTCTGGAACGCCTGCGCACCGACCGGATCGATCTCTACCTGCTGCACTGGCAGGGCGGGCACCCGCTGGCGGACACGCTCGCGGCGTTCGAGCAGCTGATCACCGACGGGACGATCCGGTCCTGGGGTGTCAGCAACTTCGACCGGGCCGCACTCGCCGAGCTGCAGGACGTCCCGGGCAGCGACGGGCTGGCCACCGACCAGGTGCTCTACAACCTGTCGCGGCGCGGGCCGGAGTACGACCTGCTGCCCTGGTGCGCCGACCACGACCTGCCGGTGATGGCCTACTCGCCGATCGAACAGGGCCGTATCCTGAACGACCCGACGCTCGCCGAGGTCGCCGACGCGCACGGGATCAGCCCGGCAGCGGCCGCCCTGGCCTGGGTGCTGCGCCGCGAGTCGATCTGTGCGATCCCCAAGGCGAGCACCCCGGAGCACGTCCGCGACAACGCCACCGCGCTGGACACCGAGCTCACCCCGGACGACCTGGCGGCGCTGGATCGGGCCTTCCCGGCGCCGAGTGGACCGCAACCACTGGAGATGCTGTGAGGCAGTAGCGTCGGCGTACCGAACCGATCTCCAGCCGAACCGATCTCCAGGAGGACGCCGTGACGACCAGCCCGCTGCCCCCGATGCACCTGGCCATCCCCGTGCAGAACATCGAGGAGGCCCGCGACTTCTATGGCGGCGTGCTCGGGCTGGCCCGCGGTCGCTCCGACACCCGGTGGACCGACTGGAATTTCCACGGCCACCAGCTGGTCACCCACGAGGTCACCGAGCCGCCCCGGTCCGCGCCGACGAATCCGGTGGACGGCCATGACGTCCCGGTCCCGCACTTCGGGCTGGTGCTGCCGGTGCCGGAGTTCCACGCGCTGGCCGAGCGGATCCGCGATGCCGGGGTCGAGTTCGTGATCGAACCCTATCTGCGGTTCGAGGGGCAGCCCGGTGAGCAGTGGACGATGTTCTTCGTCGACCCCTCGGGCAACAATCTCGAGTTCAAGGCGTTCGCCGACCCGGATCAGCTCTTCGCCGTCTGACCGAGCGCGGCGATCGCGGTCTGCTCGTTGAACGCCAGGTGCGCATCGAGGGCCGCGCCGGCGCGTTCGGGGTCTCGGGAGCGGAACGCATCCAGCAGCACCTCGTGGGCGACCCGGCGGCGGGTGTGTTCCTCGGGGTCCGGGTCGAGGGTGCGGAAGCCGATCCGGACATAGCGCTCGGTCGCCCGCCACAGGGTGCGCAGCATCCGCAGATCCCAGCTGCTCGCCGCCGGCGCCAGCAGCGCCTCGTGGAACTCGTGATGGGCGTCATAGATCGCGTCGATGCCCTCGTCGGGGTCGCCGAAATCGCGGGCCACCGCGGCCAGTCGGTCGAGCTCCGGCTCGGCGACCAGGGTCACCGAACGGCGCGCCAGGGCGGGTTCGAGGGTACGCCGCAGCCGATAGATGGCGTGCAGGTCATCCAGGTCGAGCGGGGCGACGATCGCGCTGCGACCCGGGCGGATGACCACCAGGCCCTCGCCCTCCAGCTGCCGCAGGGCCTCGCGTACCGGAATGAAACTCACCCCGAGCATCGCCGCGATCTCCCGCAGCGAGAAGCTCTGTCCGGGTGCCAGATCGCCCGAGACGATCGAGCGGCGCAACTCGGTCGCCACCTTCTCGGTCACCGAACTCGACTCGATCTGCCGGACCGCCGCCATGGCATCCCCCTTGATTCGAGGCTCGGTACGTGGGCCCCGTGACGCTATCACTCCGCGCCGTCCGGCCCTTGTTGTTATCACATATAGCGCTTACCGTGGGCGGAGCAACGAACAGTCCAAGGGAGGGCGATTCAGATGGCTGCCACGCCGAAGTTCGCACATGTGGTGCTGCAGACCGGCCAGCCGGACGCGATGCGCGACTGGTACACCGGCGTACTCGACGGAAAAGTGGTGTTCGCCGACGACACCCTGACCTTCATCGCCTACGACGAGGAGCACCATCGCGTCGCGCTGCTGCACCCGCCGATCGACATGCAGAAGAAGACCCCGACGACCTCCGGGATGCACCACGTGGCCTACACCTTCGACAGCATCGACACACTGCTCGATCGCTACCAGCTACTCCGCGACCGTGGCATCGAACCGGCCGTCTGCGTCAATCACGGCATCACCACCTCGCTGTACTACCGGGACCCGGACCGCAACTTCGTGGAGCTGCAGATCGACGTCCTCGAACCCGAGGCCGCGACCGAATACCTGAACGGGCCGGACTATCAGGAGGATTCGATCGGACCGGCCTTCGATCCGCAGGAGATGCTGGCCGCACGGCGCGGCGGCGCCTCGGTCGATGAACTCACCGCACGCAGCTGGGCGAAGAAGTTCGACCTGCCGCCGGCGATCCACGTCATGATGGGTGAATGAGCGCGCCGGTTCGCCTGCACCTCACAGGTTGTCGATCGCCAGCCGCGGTACCGGATCGGCGGGAGTGAATCCGAAGACCTGACCGAGGAAGGACTGCTCGGCAGCCAGGGTGCGCCGGATCGAATCCGCGCGGCGGAAGCCGTGCGCCTCGCCGTCGAACACGACCAGGGCCACCGGCAATCCCTTCTCCCGCACGGCATCGGCCATCTGGTACGCCTGCTCCGGCGGTACGACCTTGTCCTCGGCACCCTGCAGGATCAGCATCGGGGTGTTCAACCGATCCAGCTGCTGCACCGGCGAACGATCCTCATAGATCGCCCGTGCCGCGGGCCACGGTCCGACCAGCCCGTCCAGGTAGCGGGACTCGAACTTGTGCGTGTGTTCGGCCAGCGCGCCCAGGTCGCCGATGCCGTAGTGGCTGATGCCGGCGGCGAAGAAGTCGGTGCTGGTGAGTGCCCGGAGGGTGGTGTAGCCACCCGCGGAACCACCCTCGATCCAGACCCGCGCGGGATCGACCAGACCGCGGTCGATGAGATGCTGGGCGGCGGCCACGCAGTCGGCGACGTCCGCGATGCCCCAGTTTCCCTGCAGGCGTTGACGATACGCGCGACCGTAACCGGTGGAGCCGCTGTAGTTGACGTCGACGACGGCGTATCCGCGGGAGGTCCAGAACTGCACATCGAGGCGCAGAGCGGGTGCGGAGAAGCTGGTCGGGCCGCCGTGGCTGAGCACCTTCAGTGGCGGCAGTTCCCCTTGTGGAGCGGAGAATGCCGGATTCACCGGGGGATAGAACCAGGCGTACGCCGCGGGCTCGCCGAAGCTGATCGGCTCGGCGACCGAGAGCAGGGCGGGGTCGAGATCCACCTCGGTGCTGGCCCGGACCACGGTCTCGGTGCCGGGGTCGGTGCCGGTGTCAGTCTTCGGGTCCAGGGTGATGATCGCGCTCGGGCGATCCGGAAAACCGGCGAGCAGGGCGATCCGATCATGGTCCGCGGCCAGGCCTCGAATGGTGTTCGCGGTGGTGGTGATCGGCTGCAATCCCGTGCTGGTGAGGAATCCGAGCCGAGCGACGCCGCTCTCCAGCCAGCGGCAGAGGATCGTATCGGCATCGACGACAGCGAAATCGCCGATCCCGAGCTGCCAGGGTGGGGTACCGAACTCGTTGTCGACCGGATGCAGGGCGGTGCTGGTGCCATCGCGCCAGCGGTGCAGGTTCCAGTAGCCGGATTCGTCGCTGAGGAAGACGATTGCGCCGTCCTGCCAGGCCGGGCTGATCGCCGAGGTGTGCGGGCGATCCGACACCGTGTGTTGCTCGCCGAGGCGGACGCCGGTGCCGTCGGTGGTCAGGGCGGCGGTCCGGATCCGGGTCTGGTCCCAGGGCATGTTCGGGTGATCCCATTCCACCCAGGCGATCCGGCCGTCGGGGGAGACCGCGATGCCGTCGTAGAAGTCGGCGCCCTCGACGAGCACGGATTCGGCGCCGGTCTCCCAGTCCAGGGCGACGATGCTGTTGACCGGTTCGCCGTGCTCGGCCAGGGTCTCGGCCCGATGGTCCTCACGGACGGCGAGCAACAACCGGCCGGCCGGGTGCAACCGCAGATCGCCGTAGCGCAGGTCGGGGGACCCGGTGAGCACCCGCGGTGAGCCACCGGGTTCCAACAGCAGCACCTCATTGCTGGGATGGTCGCAGAAGGCGATCACACCATCGGCGATGGCGACGGCGCCACCACCGTATTCGTGCACGGTGCTGCGCAGGTAGTGCTCGGGGGTGAGCTCGGTCCGGGTACCGTCGGGGGACTGTCGCCACAGGCTCGTCCGGCCGCCCTGATCCGCCCGGGATTCCAACCAGTACAGGGATTCCTGGTCCAGCCAGGGTCCGCCGAGGCCGACCGAGGAGCCGGTCAGCAGGTCGGCGCCGAGTTCGGAGCGCCAGGCGCCGTGGGGTGCGATCTCCATGGGGAGACCTTAGCCACCGTGCGGTCGATGGTTCGCGGGCTCGGGTGGCAGCGGCCGGATCCATCCCGTGACCCGATCGAGGGCGGAGTCGAGCAGCCCGGGTCGCCAGCGCAGCGTACGGGAGAATTCGAGTCGCAGCTGGGGTTGCAGCGGATGGTCGGTGCTCACCTGGAAGCCGACCCGCTCCAGGAATTCGACCGGGGGCAGTACGCAGGACCCGCCGTGGCGGCTGCCGCGTACCTCGAGGGCATGGATGCCGGGTACGCGGACCATCCGCGCGGCCGCCGCCTGCACCAGTTGCCGGCCGAGGCCCTCGGCGGTGCAACCCGGATCGACCCGGATCGAGAGCACGACGGCGGCATCGGGGTTGCGCGGCCCGCCACCCTGCGGCCCGTTGCGCGGCACGTGCAGCGGCGGGCAGAACAGCAGGTGGCCGGCCAGCCGTCCGTCCTCGTGGCCGGTGATCCCGCACAGGCCCCATTCCTGCTGGGCCGCCCGCGCCCAGCCGGCCGGGCCGTGGTCGGCTTCGACACCCGCGCGGACCGTCGCACCGAGCGGACACTCCGAGCAGGTCAGCGGGAGTTCGGCGAGTCGCTCGGCGACCAAGGGCCGCAGCCGCGGGCGCAGGGTCACTTCGATTCCCGGTCCGGTTGGCCGAGGCGACGCGGCTGGGTGAGCCCGATCGCGAAACCGAGCACGATCGCGGCCAGCAGGCCGAGGCCGAGCCACACCATGCGACTGGGAGTCGGGCGCAGCAGGTCCTCGTCCCCGATCAACGGTCGGAACGGGCCCCGGTAGCGAACATCCTCCTCCATGGGGTCCATCGTAGAATGGTCGCCAGCATGAAACAGCCATCCGATGACCCTTCCTTGCCCGCCGCGGCCACCCCAACCGGTCGGGCGCGCGTCACCCCCGCGCGGCGCCGCCGCCAGGCCCTGATCTGGCTGGTGGGGCTGGTGGTGACCGGGGTGATGCTGGGGCTCGGGTTGTGGCAGATGCAGACGTTTCGCACCCAGGGCCAGGATGCGATGCGCGCCCGGATGACCCAGGCGGCCGTACCGCTGGATTCGGTGCTGCAGGTCGGGGAGATCCCCAAGGACGGTTATGGCCGCCCGGTGACGACCACGGGCCGGTATCTGCCGGAGCAGCAGGTGCTGGTCCCCGAGCCGAACGCCCCGGGGCGGTTTCGGGTTGTGACCGCGTTGCGGCTGGCCGACGGCACGGTGCTGCCGGTGGTCCGCGGGGTCGTCGAGGGTACCGACGCGCCCCCGCCGCCGGCCGGTGAGGTCACCCAGACCGGGCTGTTGCTGCCCACCGAGGCGGAGCCGGAGTCGCCCGCGCCGGCCGGTCAGCTCGGCACGGTACGCCTGCAGCGGCTGGCTCAGCTCTGGCCGGACCAGCTGATGCCCGGGTTCCTGAGCCTCGATGACGCCGGGGCGGCGGCGCAGGGGATGACCGCCGCCCAGGTGGATGTCCCGAGTGCCGCCGGGCAGGCCCGCAACAACGGCTACGCACTGCAGTGGTGGATCTTCGCCGCCGCGGCCGTGGCGGCGACGATCAAGCTCTCTCGCGATGCCGGGCGGGGCACCTCGCTGATCTCCGGTGACGAGGTGGATGACGCTGGGGACAACCCGGTGGAGAAGTCCGGCGACGATGTGGACGAGCGACCCGGGGACGGCGCCCGCGAGGCCACCGCCGAGGGCGCGGATGATGCGTCCATTCCCGCGCTGACCAGGGGAAACACGCCGGATGCGGGAGCTTCGGGGAACCCGCGTGAGCTGGGGACGACCGACCGGTGAGCAAACCGGAACTGATGGGAGAAACTGTGGATAACCCCCGTGCCGTGCGAGCGGCGCTGCTGCGCTACCGGGTGATGGCCTACGTGGTCGGCGTGCTGCTCGTGGTGCTGATCTGCATCGGCATGCCGCTGAAGTATCTGGCCCCCGATCCAACGCTCAACGAGCTCGGCGGCAAGATCAACACCGTCCTCGGCATCGGGCACGGCTGGCTCTACATGGCGCTGCTGGTGACCGCGTACGACCTGGGACGCCGGGTGAAGTGGGCGTGGAAGCGGCTGCTGGGAATCGCCCTGGCCGGTACGGTGCCGTTCCTGTCGTTCGTCGCGGAGCGGTACGCCACCAAGGATGTCCAGGCCAAGCTGGCCGCCGCCGACGCCATCGAGAACCAGGCTTCCTGATCCTCGCGGGCGCGGGCGCGCTCAGCCCTGGTCGCCCAGTCGCATCAGGGCGACGATCCGCTCCAGATCCTCGGGTGAGGCGAACTCGATCACGATCTTGCCCTTGCTGCGACCCATGTCCACCCGGGCACGGGTGTCGAAGTGGTCGCAGAGCTGATCCGACAGTTCGACCGCTCGTTCCGGGCGTTCCTTCGGCGCCCGAGGGGCCCGCGGCTCGCTGCCGGTCTCACCCAGGGTGACGATCTCCTCGGTGGCCCGCACCGACAACCCCTCGGCGACGATCCGCTGAGCCAGGCGTTCCTGGGCCAGTTGATCATCGAGCCCGAGGAGGGCGCGGGCATGACCGGCGCTCAACACCCCGGCGGCGACCCGGCGCTGTACGGAGGCGGGAAGCCGCAGCAGGCGGATGGTGTTGGAGATCTGCGGCCGGGAACGTTTGATCCGCGTCGACAGCTCCTCCTGCGTGCAGCCGAAGTCATCGAGGAGTTGCTGATAGGCGTTCGCCTCTTCGAGCGGGTTGAGGTTGGCGCGGTGCAGGTTCTCCAGCAGGGCGTCGCGGAGCAGGGCGTGTTCCTCGGTGGGCCGGACGATCGCCGGGATCGTGCTGCGGCCGGCCGCCTGGCTGGCACGCCAGCGGCGTTCGCCCATCACGAGCTCGAACTGCTCACCGTCCGGACCCTTGCCCAGCGGCCGGACGACAACCGGCTGCAGCAGCCCGACTTCCTTGATCGACTCGGTCAGCTCGGTGAGATCATCCTCGTCGAACTCGGTGCGGGGCTGCTTCGGGTTCGGCGTGATGGCCTCGATCGGCACCTCGGCGAACCAGGAGCCCTCCGGCATCCGGCGGGAGGACTTCTGCGAGTCGATCACCCCATCGACCGGGCGATGCGGCCGGGTGGTCGCGGGATCGGTGTTCTGGATCAACTGGCCGAGGCCACGGCCCAGTCCACTGCGGCGCTGCTGCTGGTTCACTGCGTCTCCTCCGGTACGGCACGGTGGGCGATCTCGGCGGCGGCGCGGCGATAGCAGATCGCGCCCGTCGAGGTGGGCTGGTAGGTGAGCACGGTCTGGCCGTAGCTGGGGGCCTCGGAGATCCGCACCGAGCGGGGGATCACCGATTCGAGGGTCTGCTCGGGGAAGTGGGCGCGGACCTCGTCGACGACCTGGGCGGCGAGCCGGGTACGCGGGTCGAACATGGTGAGCAGCACCGTCGACACCTCGAGCTCGTCATTCAACTCGCCCTTCACCAGGTTGATCGTGTTGAGCAGCTGGGACACGCCCTCGAGGGCGTAGTACTCGCACTGGATCGGGATCAGGATCTCCTCGGCCGCGACCAGCGCGTTCAAGGTGAGTAGGCCCAGCGACGGGGGGCAGTCCAGGAAGACGTAGTCGACGTCGTGGTCGCGGAGATAGCGCCGAAGCGCCTTGGCCAACCGAGATTCCCGGGCGACGGTGGAGACCAGCTCGATCTCGGCCGCGGCCAGGTCCACGGTGGCGGGCAGCACCCAGAGGTTGTCCGCCTCGGCCGAGGGCTTCACGTGGTCGGCGACCGCCGCCCCCTCGATCAGCACCTCGTAGGTGCCCGGCGTACCCGGTTCGTGGTCGACCCCGAGCGCGGTCGAGGCATTGCCCTGCGGATCCAGATCCACGACCAGCACGCGCTGGTCACCCAGCGCCAGTGCCGTCGCGATGTTCACCGCGGTGGTGGTCTTGCCGACACCGCCCTTCTGATTGGCGATCACCAGGACGCGGGGCTGCGCCGGGTGCGGCAATGTTTCACGTGGAACGGGCGGTGCGGCCGGGGCGTCGTCCTCGCCGGATGGGCCGAGCTCGTCAGCGGAGATGGCTGCACCGAGGATCTCGTCCGGCGCGTCACCGGCCACCTGGCCATTGGCCGGCTCGTCCGGCGATGTTTCACGTGAAACGGCCGGGGTCGATTCGATCGCCGGGGATTCCGCCTCGGCCGGGTCTTCTGCCGTTTCACGTGAAACGGGGGGCAGCTTCTCCGCGGACGGTTCCGCGAAATACGGACGCTGCACATCGGTGTCCTGGATCTCGGCACCCACCTCGTCGGCGAGCTCGTCCTCGGCGGTCTCCGGGGAATCCCCCGGTACGGGCCACCCCAGGCCGGCCTGACGCGCCAATGGTCGCGGCCATCCGAGCGCATCCTGACTGGGCTGGTTCATCACACTCCTTGGATTGTTTCGATCGGCCGCGGGCCGCCCCAGACTACCGCACCAGCTCTTCCGGGATCAGCCGCTGAACCAGCTCGCGGGTGGTCGGCTCCAGCTCCTCGGCGGGGCGTTGCCCGCCCAGGAATTCCAGCAGCAGACCGTTGACGGCCTGGTGCAGCAGACCCACCTCGGTACGCCCGCCCGGCAGACCGGCTGCCCGGTGGAAGCGGACATCCTCCTCGAACCCGGTCCGCAGGAACGGATTCAGCACCGCCGCCACCTCCGGCGTACGCCCGGCCTCCAACCGCAGTTCGAACAGGGCCGCAGTCAGTGCTGGTACCGCGGCCAACCGGCGTACCACATCGACCGTGAACTCCTCGACGGCCGTGCGCCCCGAATACGAGGCCCGGATCTCGGCCACGCGATCAGGATCCGGCGCCAGCCGCTCGAAGATCCGCTCCGCACACGCGCGGACCAACTCCGCCCGCGATGGGAAGTAGTTCGCCGTGGTTCCCAGGGGCAACTCCGCAGCCCGGTCGATGGCGCGGTGGGACAGCGCCCGGGACCCACCCCCGCCCAGCAGCGCGAGGGCCGTATCAACGATCAGCCCCCGGCGTTTTGCGTTCGCGACCATCCGATCACCTCCAACCACCACAACAGTAGTGCTACACTCCCGATCACCCTAACTACCACATCTGTTGTGATTGGAACCCGATGCGCTCCCTCATCTTCTACGTCGCGGTCAGCCTGGACGGCTTCATCGCCGATACCAGCGGTGGCTGGTCCGCCTTCGACGATTCCCCCGCGGTGCTCCGGCAGCTCTTCACCGAATATCCCGAGACCTGCCCGGCTCCGGCCCGTGCACCGCTGGGCGTCATGGCACCGAATCGGCACTTCGATGCGGTGATCATGGGCCGGCGTACCCACCAACCGGCTCTCGATGCCGGCCTGACCAGCGCGTACCCGCATCTCCACCAGTACGTGATCACCCACCACGACGACCTGCCGGCCGACCCGACCGTCACCGTCAGCGACGATCCGCTCGCCCTGGTCCGCGGTCTCAAGGAGTCAAACGGCAAGGATCTCTGGCTGTGCGGCGGTGGGGAGCTGGCCGGTCAGCTGCTCGAGGAGATCGATGTCTTCCGGTTCAAGATCAACAAGGTGCTGCTCGGTGCCGGAGTCCCGCTGTTCGGCAACAGACCCCTGACCCTCCACCTCGAGGAGGTCGGCCGACGACCGCTGAGCGAACAGGTGGACCTGGTCGAATTCCGGCCGGTCCGCTGACCCGCCCGCTCGTCACCCTCGAACCGGCGGAGATCAGCCGCGGCGTACTCGCACCGCGAAGGTGGCCTCGGCCGCGGGATGCGCCCGCACCGTCAACACCTCGGCACTCAGCTTCTGCTTCGTCAGCAGCTTATCCACAGCCTTGACCTCATCGGCCGCCGAGGCACCCTTGAGCGCGATCAGCGCCCCGGTGGGGGAGAGCAGTGGCAGACACCAGCCGATCAACCGCTCCAGGGGGGCGACCGCGCGCGAGGTGACCACGTCGAAGGATCCCTCGAAGTCCTCGGCCCGACCCCGTTCCACCGCGACCCGGTCGGTTATCCCCAGGTTTTCCACAGCCATGGTGAGGAAGTTGAACCGCCGCAACAGCGGCTCCAGCAGGGTGATCCCCAGATCTGGCCGGGCAAGCGCCAGCGGGATCCCGGGCAGCCCGGCACCCGAGCCGACGTCGATCACCTCGGCTCCGCTGGGCACCACCTCGGCCAGGGCGGCGGAGTTCAGCAGGTGCCGGGACCAGAGCCGGTCCACCTCACGCGGCCCGATCAGGCCCCATTCGGTGCCCTCGTTCGCGAGCAGGTCGTGATACTGCCGGGCCGCCTCGAACCGGTCCCCGAACACCTGCGCGGCGACGGCCTCCGACGGCGACGACTGCGGCACGTCGGCCACCCCTGGCTCCCCGCTGCTCAGTTGGGCAGCACGACGACGCGCCGGTTGGGCTCCTCGCCGTCGGATTCGCTGACCAGGCCGGCGGCCGCCACGACGTCGTGGACGATCTTGCGCTCGAACGGGTTCATCGGGCTGAGGCGTACCTGCTCACCGGAGGATTTGACCTCCTCGATGGCGTCGTTGGCCAGATCGGTGAGCTCGGCGCGACGCTTGTCGCGGTGCCCGGCCACATCGAGCATCAGCCGGCTGCGGCGGCCGGTCTCGGTCATCACCGCGAGCCGGGACAGCTCCTGCAGCGCGTCCAGCACCTCGCCGTCCTTGCCGACGAGCACATTGCCCTCGGTGACGATGGAGACGTGCGCGCGCCCGCCCTCGGTGTAGGTGTCGATGTCGCCGTCAAGGTCGGCGATGTCGAGCAGCTCCTCGAGATAGTCGGCGGCGATGTCGCCCTCCTCGTCGAGGACGGCCTGCTTGTTGGAGCGCCGCTCGCCGGTGTTCTCCTCACCGTCGTCGGTCGTCTCCGAGGCCTCGGGCGTCTCGACGGTCGTCGCCTCGGTCACCTTCTCCTCGGTCACTTCCGCACCATCGGGCACTTCAGCCTCAAGGGTGTGGGTCTGGGACTGGTTCTCGCTCACACTCGACTCCTTCGCAGAAACCGCCGCGGGGTGGCGACGGGCGGCCGTTGGTGGCCTGGGTCAGTTCACTTCTTGCGGTTCGCCCTGGTCTGGCGACGCGGCTGCTGCCGCTGGATCCTGGGCCGGTCGTCGGTGCCGTTCTCGGCGGCCAACTCGGCATTGGTCGGCTCGCTGGTGTCCTCGGCGGCGACGGTACGCCGCTTCTGCGGCTTCTGACCGGGCTTCACGGTGGTCGGGTCGTAACCCTTGGCCACCATCCGCGCCTCCCAGGCCTCGTAGGCCGGGGTGCCGGGGGTCGGCGAGTTGCGGATCACATAGAACTGCTGGCCCATCGTCCAGACGTTCGAGGCCGTCCAGTAGATCAGCAGACCGATCGGGAAGGAGACGCCGCCGATACCGAAGACGACCGGGAAGATGTAGAGCATCATCTTCTGCTGCTGGGCCATCGGGCCGGTCATCGCCTCCGGCGGCATGTTCTTCGCCATCAGCTGCTTCTGCGAGATGAACGTCGTCGCCACCATCGCCAGGATCAGGATCAGCGCGACGACCTGGATCATCCCGAAGCCGTTGCTCAGCGGCAGGAAGGTGTCGGCGATCCGCACCGAGCCGAAGATCTTGGCATTGGCCATCGAGGTGACCAGTTCCGGCCGGTCGACCAGGAAGGTGCCGCGGGCCTGGCCGCGGGCGGCGCCGTTGAGCACGTTGAACAGCGCGAAGAAGATCGGCATCTGCAGCAGGATCGGGAAGCAGGACGCCATCGGGTTGACACCCTCGTCCTTGTAGAGCTTCATCGTCTCCTGACCGAGTTTCTCCCGGTCGTGGGCGTACTTCTTCTGCAGCTCGCGGACCTTGGGCTGCAACACCTGCATGTTGCGCGAGGACCGGATCTGGCGGACGAACAGCGGGATCAGCGCGGTCCGGATGATCACCGTCAGCAGCAGGATCGCCAGCGTCCAGGTGATACCGGAGTCGGTGCCGAACAGCGGCGAGAACAGGTAGTGCGCCAGCACCAGGAGCCCCGACACCGCCCAGTAGAGCGGCGACATCAGGGTGTCCCAGAAACCCTCCATCGGGAGCAGCCCCGGCGTCGTGAGCAGGGGCATCAGGGTCTGCATCAGTTCACACCTCGAGTGGTTCGTTCGGATTCTGTTCCAGTGTCCGTCGGCTCATCCGATCCGAGCGCCTCCGCGGACCCGGAGTTCTCCCCGAAATCGCGACGGGATCGTTCGGCCTCGGCCTGCTCACATTCCCATTCGGCGGCCGCCGGCGTGCCCGGGACGGGGTCGTAACCCCCGGCCGACCAGGGATTGCAGCGCCCGATCCGGCGTACGGTGAGCCAGCTGCCGCGCAGCGCCCCGTGCACCTGGACCGCTTCCAGACCGTAGGCCGAACAGCTCGGCCAGTAACGGCAGACGTTCCCGTAGAGCGGGCTGATCACGGCCCGCCAGGCCTTGATGAAGCCGATCAGCAGCCACTTCACCGTCGTGCCGTTTCCGGGGCGGGCTGCTTCGGCCGGTACGCCGCCAGCTTGCGCAGGCAGCCGTGCCAGGCGCCGCGGAGATCGTTGCCCAGCTCGGGCGCGGTCGCCGCCGGCGGCAGCGCCCGGACCACGACCCGGGTCCCGGCAGGGGTCTCGGCGAGCAGCGGCACCGAGAGGTGCCGCAGCCGACGCTTGACCCGGTTGCGGACGACAGCCCCGCCAACGGCCTTGGACACGACGAAGCCCACCGTGGTCGTGCCACCCCCGTCGGTGACGGGCTGGTGCGCATGCACGACCAGGGTGGACCGTCCGCTTCGGACCCCGGAGGAGATCGTGCGCCGGAACTCGGCCGCCGATCTCATCCGCAGCGCGGCTGGGAGCACGTCGCCGCGGCCGGATCAGCCGGCCAGCTTGGCGCGCCCCTTGCGGCGGCGGGAGGAGAGGATGGCGCGCCCGGCGCGGGTACGCATCCGCAGACGGAAGCCATGGGTGCGGCTGCGACGCCGGTTGCTCGGCTGGAAAGTGCGCTTGCTCACGGGAGTTCTCCCACTTGTGTCGTGGCTCGTACCCACCGACCGCAGGTGTCGGCACGGGCGTGGCGACACCGCCCGTTTCGGGGCAGCCAGCAGGGTTGCCGGACTACCCGGCGACCTCCATACGGTACGTGGCGGGGCCTGTCGGGTCAAACCAGACAGCTCGCGGTGACGGCGTCCACTCGACACGCCGAAGCGGCACCTTCGTGTCTTGCGATCATGGTTTGGGTTGGTTTAGCGTCGGCACTCCGGGCCAGCGGCACCTGACCGTCCGTCCCGGCTGTGACACCTCACGATCCACGGTGGCGTACGCCGCTGTGGTGCGGTCCCCAGCCGGGTCGGATCGCCAGGTGCGGTACCCGCATTTTGGGCTACCCACAGGCTGTGGAAAACTCTGTGGACTCAGGCCCGGTGATGGCTGGATTGCGGACAGCCATCCGAACCGGACGGACGACCACGAGTGAGACCCCGGGGTGATTGTGAGCGAGTTCGATGGAGCGGGTTTCGACGACGGCCAGCACGCCGGCGACCGACGACCCACTTTTGACGACCGATCCTCCGACACCGACCACCGCCCCGAGCAGGACACCGTGAATCCCGGAACCGACCTGGTCGCCATCTGGGAGCAGCTGATGGGCCGGGTGTCACCCAACCAGCGCGTCTGGTTGCGGCGCGGCAAGCCGTTGGCGCTGCACGAGTCGACGGTGATGGTCGCGGTCCCCGACGAGTTCACCCGCGACCAGGTGATGCGCAGCAACATCGAAGGTGCGCTGTCGGACTACTTCCGCCGCGACAGCCGGCTGGCGATCAGCATCGATCCGACGCTGGCCGAGGACGCCGTCCCACTGGAGATCGATCGGCGCCCCGACCTGGATCCGTCGCTGCGCACCCAGCCGGAACCGCGGACCGCCGCCGCGCCGCCGGCCGGTGATCGCTACGCCCCCCAGACCAGCAGCAACGGGCACCGCCCGCCGATCGACTCCCGGTTGAACCCCAAGTACTCCTTCGAGAATTTCGTCATCGGCTCCTCGAACCGGTTCGCGCACGCGGCCGCGGTGGCGGTCGCGGAGACCCCGGGCAAGTCCTACAACCCGCTGATGATCTACGGCGAGTCCGGGCTGGGGAAGACCCATCTGCTGCACGCCCTGGGGCACTATGTGCGGCACTACTACGACCGGGTCCGGGTCCGCTACGTCTCCACCGAGGAACTCACCAACGACTTCATCAACGCGATCTCGGAGAACCGGACCGCGGAGTTCCGGCGCCGCTATCGCGATGTTGATGTCCTGCTGATCGACGACATCCAGTTCCTGGAGTCGAAGATCCAGACCCAGGAGGAGTTCTTCCACACCTTCAACACCCTGCACAACGCGCAGAAACAGATCGTGATGACCTCCGATCGGCCGCCGAAGCTGCTGGAAGCGCTGGAGCCCAGGCTGCGGTCCCGCTTCGAGTGGGGGCTGATCACCGACGTGCAGGCACCGGACCTGGAGACCCGGATCGCGATCCTGAAGAAGAAGGCCGCCCAGGAGCGACTCACCGTCAGCCTGGACGTGCTCGAGTTCGTCGCCTCCCGGATCCAGACCAACATCCGTGAGCTGGAGGGTGCGCTGATCCGGATCACCGCATTCGCCTCGCTGAACCGGACCCCGGTGACGATGGAGCTCGCCCAGGAGGTGCTGAAGGACCTCATCCCCGACGGCGCCGATGCCGAGATCACCCCGAATCTGATCATCTCCCAGACCGCCCAGTATTTCGGGTTGAGCGTCGACGACCTGTGCGGCGCCTCGCGTACCCATGCCCTGGCGACCGCCCGGCAGATCGCGATGTACCTGTGCCGCGAGCTCACCGACATGTCGCTGCCGAAGATCGGCCAGGAGTTCGGCGGCCGCGATCACACCACCGTGATGCACGCCGACCGCAAGATCCGGCAGCTGATGAACGAGCGCCGCAACATCTACAACCAGGTCACCGAGCTGACCAGCCGGATCAAGCAGCAGCGCCGCTGACCCGATACGCCGACTAGAGCGGGTTCTTCAGATAGGTGTTGAAGTAGAACCGCAGCGCCTCGGGCATGTCGACGCTCTCCGGGTCATAGAGCCACTGGATCTGCAGACCGTCCATCAGCGCGGTGAAGGAGGGGCCGAGCAGCTTCGGATCGACACCCTCGCGGAGCTCGCCGTCGGCGTACAGGTCGTCGAAGATCCGCTGGTTGATGCCGACGATCTTGCGGTAGCGCTCGGTGAAGTAGTCGTGCGCCGGATGATCGGGATCGGTGGATTCGGCCGACAGCGTGGCGAAGAGCTCGATCATCCCCGGGATCGTGGCATTGTGCGCGGCCAGCTCCAGCACCCGTTTCACGTGCTCGCGCGCACTCGGCTGCTCGAGCAGGTGGAACACGTCGTCGTTGGTGTCGTCGCGGCGTTCCAGCACCGCGCTGAGCAGTTCCTGCTTCGAGTGGAAGTGGTAGAGCAGCCCCGGATGGGTGATCCCCACGCGCTGCGCGATGTCGCGCAGCGACGTGCCCCGGTAGCCGACCTCGCCGAACAGCTCGACCGCCGCGGCAAGGATCTGCTCGCGCCTGCGCCCCCCTTTGGTACCCGTCTCCCCGACCATGGCTCAATCGTGCCAGAACTGACCTGTCTTAACTCCGAAACCCCCGTTTCCTTGTCGACTCGTTACCAGGCCGGTGCCCGCACACCCCCGGTCGAGGCTGGGCACAGCCATGTGGGTGACCGGGCCCCGTCATCCACAGCCACCCCGCTGGCATGTGGGCGGCGTTCCGGCCCCCGGTGCCCATCCGCAGATCCTCCCCGTGTGATTTCGACTTCTCCACAGTCACCGAGGAACAACAATTCGCTGCTGACCAGCGCAGACGCCGGTTGTCCACAGGATCCACAACCGCTGTGATGACCATGAAATTACAAACTCAATTACAAGACCCCAAGTACGACCGCGCCCAACCTGGGGATTCTTGTGACCCGAAGGCCACCCGGGGTGATCGAGATCCGCTGGTGAGCAACGGACCAGGCACCGGCACGGTGACCCTAGGCTTGGGCCGTGCGCTACCACTCGACCCGGACCCCACCCGATCAGGGACTGCAATTCGGCGACATCCTGCTCGCCGGGCTGGCCCCCGACGGCGGCCTCTATCTGCCCGAGCGCTACCCCGACATCACCGACCGGCTGCCCGGCTGGCGCACTGTGCTGGCCGAGGAGGGGTACGCCGCGGTCGCGGCCGAGGTGCTGGAACTGTTCGTCGACGACATCCCGGCCGAGGACCTGCGCAGGATCTGCCGGGCGGCGTACAGCACCGACAACTTCGCCACCGAGCAGATCGTGCCGGTCAGCGAACTCGGTGACCGGCGCTGGCTGGCGCACCTGTCCGACGGGCCGACCGCGGCGTTCAAGGACCTGGCGATGCAGCTGCTCGGCCGGCTCTTCGAATACGAGCTGGAGCGCCGCGACAGCAGCCTGACCATCCTGGGTGCGACCAGCGGCGACACCGGCTCGGCCGCCGAGTACGCGATGCGCGGCCGGGACAACCTCGAGGTCTTCATGCTCACCCCGCGCGGGCGGATGACCCCGTTCCAGCAGGCGCAGATGTTCAGCCTCGATGAGACCAATATCCACAACATCGCCGTCGCCGGTGTCTTCGACGACGCCCAGGACCTGGTCAAGGCCGTCAACGCCGACCCCGAGTTCAAGGCCAGGTATCACATCGGCGCGGTGAACTCGATCAACTGGGCCCGGTTGATGGCCCAGATCGTCTACTACATCGTCGCCTGGCTGCGCGTCACCGAGGCCGACGATCAGCAGGTCTCCTTCTGCGTACCGACCGGGAACTTCGGCAACATCTGCGCCGGCCACCTGGCCCGCCAGCTCGGCCTGCCGATCGACCGGCTGCTGCTGGCCACCAACGAGAACAACGTGCTCGATGAGTTCTTCCGCACCGGGGTCTACCGGGTCCGCGCGGCCGCCGAGACCCACGAGACCTCCAGCCCGTCGATGGACATCTCCAAGGCCTCCAACTTCGAGCGGTTCGTGCACGATCTGTACGCCGGCGACGCGGACCGGGTGCGGGAGCTGTTCGCCGAGCAGCTGCCGAACCAGGGCTACTTCGATCTGTCCGGTACGCCGGAGTTCGCGGGCCTGGCGGAGCGGTTCGGGTTCGCCTCCGGTTCCTCCACCCACGCCGACCGGCTCGCCACCATCAAGCGGGTCTGGCAGGAGCACCGGGTGCTGATCGACCCGCACACCGCCGACGCGGTCAAGGTCGCCGACGAGCTCGCCCGACCCGATGAGACCGTGATCGTGCTGGAGACCGCACTGCCGGTGAAGTTCGCCGCCACCATCCGCGAGGCCGTCGACCGGGAACCCGATCGTCCCGAGGCCTTCGTCGGTATCGAGGACCTGCCCAGGCACGTCGTCGATCTGCCCAATGACGTGCCCGCGCTGAAGGAGTTCATCGCGACCACCCTGGCGAAGGGCCCCACCCCGGTACCCGATCCCGCTCCCTGAGCGGGGCGTACCGTTGCTGCATGGCCGAGATCACCCTGCACCGCGGCGACATCACCACCGACGCCGACGCCGACGCGATCGTGAATGCCGCCTGCTGGGCGGTTGCGACACCGGGGACGCCAAGATCACCGGCGCCGGCCGGTTGCCGGTGAACCACGTCATCCATGCCGTCGGGCCGGTCTGGCACGGCGGCACCGGGGACGAGGCGGAGCTGCTCGCCTCCTGCTATCGCCGCGCCATCGAACTGGCCGCCGAGAACGGTGACCAGCGGGTCGCGTTCCCGGCGATCAGCTGCGGCATCTACCACTACCCGCTGGACCAGGCCGCCCGGATCGCGATCGACACCACCCGAGCCGCGATGGCCGAGCATCCGCAGGTCACCGAGGCCCGCTTCTGGCTGTTCGACGACAAGGCGTACGCCGCCTTCGAAAGCGCCTTGTCCGACCGGTGATCCGAGCTAGAGTTAGGGTCACCTAACAAGGAGCGCGGATGGAGTGGGTGCGGCAGCTGCCCCTGGCCCAGGGGCTGGCGGTCATGTTCGTCATCGCCCTGCTCCGCGGCAACGCCACCTACTGGGTCGGTCGCGGCGCCGCCGCCGGGGTGATCCGGCTGGGCCGCAACCGGCCACCCTCCGAGCGACGGCAGCGGGGCCGGGCGCGCGCCGAGGCGCTGATCGCCCGCTGGGGCGTACTCGCCGTCCCGCTGTCCTTCCTCACCGTCGGCCTGCAGACCGCCGTCAACGCCACCGCCGGTGCGCTGCGGATGCCGCTGCGGCGCTATCTGCCGGCCGTCGCCGTCGGCGCCGTGCTCTGGGCGATCCTCTGGTTCACCGCCGGCCTCGCCGTGATCGGCGCCGCGATCGAACTGGCCCTCGGCTCACCCTGGCTGCTCGGCGCGGTGCTGCTGACCGCGCTCGGTATCGGCGGCTGGCTGCTGCTGCGCCGAGCCCGCCGCTCCCGCGAGCGGGTTGGCCAGTGAACCGACCAGCTGCAACGCACTGGCCGGATCGGCCAGATCGACCATCTGCTGACTGTTCCGCAGCTGCAACCGGTTCAGACAGGACAGCGCGAACTCCTCGGTGAACAGATCGAACCGGGCGAACCGCTCGGCCAGCTCCGGTGTCGAGCGCTGGTAGTCACCGGCCACCGCGGCCACCACCGCCCAGAACTCCGCCGGCTCCAGCAGCCGCTGGTCGGCCAGGATCGCGCTCAGCGGCCGCAGGAAGCAGTCGAACACATCGGTGAAGATCGACAGCAGCTGCAGCTCCTCGGGGACCTCGACCCGGACCCGTTCGATCTCGCTCGGCAATGGGGTGTCGGCCGACATCACCGCGATCTCCTCGGCCAGGTCCTTGAGGATCACCCGCTCCACCACCCCGTTGTCGAGCTCCAGGATGATGTTCTCCCCGTGCGGCATGAACACCAGACCGTAGCGATAGAAGCAGTGCAGCAGCGGCACCAGATAGGCCTCCAGATAGCGCCGCAGCCACTGCGTCGGCGCCCACCCGGACTGCTCGATCAGGGCCGCGCAGAACGAGCCACCGTCGCGATCGAGATGCAGCAGCGCCGCCATCGTGGCGAGCCGGCGCCCCGGTGCCAACCCCGGCACCGGGCTCTCCCGCCACAACGCCGCCAGCATCTTGCGGTAGGGCGAATGCTTGTCGCTGGCCTCGGCATACTGCCGGGCGTGGTAGCCGATCGCCGCCCGCTCCCGGATCACCCGGACCCCGGTCCCGCGCAGCGTCTCATCACCGGCGACCAGGTCGGCGAGCCAGTCGTTGATCGCCGGGGTGGCCTCCATGTACGCCGCCGAGAGACCGCGCATGAAACCCATGTTGATCACCGAGAGCGCGGTCTTCACATAGTGCTTGCCCGGATCGCTGCGATTGAAGAAGGTCCGCACCGACTGCTGGGCCTGGTAGTCGTCACCACCCTCGCCGAGCACCACCAGCCGTCGGTTGGCGACGTCGGCGGCGAAGGTCACCGCCAGCTTGTTCCACCACTGCCAGGGGTGCACAGGCAGCAGCAGATAGTCCTGCGGATCCAGCCCCAGCTCACGCAACCGGGCCGCGAATCGGGCCCGTTCCTCGGCGCCGAGTTCGGCCTCCAGCAGCTCGTCATAGTCCAGATCGCGGCAGGAGCTGAAGGTGGTCACCTCCCGCCGCGCCGCCAGCCAGAGCAGGCGTACGCCGCGGGCCGCCTCGGGTGCGAAGGCCCGGTATTCGTGCACACCCCAGCCGATCCGGCCGCTGTTGGCGATGAAGCACGGGTGGCCGGCGAGCATGGCGGCCTCGATCTGCTGGAAGTCGGCGTGGATCAGCTCGCGGCTGTTCGGTGCCGGTTCGCTGAGCTTGTACGCCAGGGCCGACAGGGTGGCGCTGAGTTCCTCCAGATAGACCGGCAGCAGTTGGTCGTCGAGTCCCAGCCGGGAACCGAAGTCCAGCACGAACCGCAGCAGATCGAGCGGCTGGTCGACGCCGTCGCGTTGGTGGCTGATCGACCCGGGGTCGACCTGCCAGTGCCGCAGCGGCAGCCGGCGGGCGGTGAACCGCCAGCACCCGGACCCGTCGGGGGTCGGCAGCTGGTAGCGATCGGCGCCGATCGGTTCGGGCTCCAGCAGCCGTTCGTGGCTGTATTCGCCCAGCGCCTTGGCGAGCAGTATCCGGTTCGCCTCGGCCCAGGTGGCCGGGTCGAGGTGCGCGACGGCCGCTGCGGGATCGGTGGGATAGACAGATTTTCCTTGCTGCATCGAGAGATCCTTGATCGTGGGTGGTGGGCCGGCGGGGCGGAAGGCCGCCCGCGGGCACTCGCTGAGCAGTGCGGTCTTCTCCGGCAGCCGGAGTTCGCGGATCGGGGTGAAGCCGACCGCGGCGTTGAGCTGCTGGACCGCGGTGTTGTGGATGTCGGGTTCGACCAGCACTCGTCGGGTGGCCGGGTCGGTGAACAGGTCGGTGAGGACCGCGGTGATCACCGAGCGGGTGAACCCGGGCCGCGGCTGGGTGGTCGGGGCGGTGAGGAAGTGCATGCCGACATCACCGGCGCGGATCTCGGGTACACCGGCCAGTTCGACCCGGCTGGGGTCGTAGCGTTCCATCAGGAAACTCGGTTCGCCGTCGGTGAAGCCCAGGTAGGCATGGTGATCCGGGTGCGCGGCGATCCGGCGGTATTCGGTGATCACATCGGCCAGGGTCGCCTCACCCATCAGCCAGAAGCGGGCCTTGGGATGGGTGAACCAGGTGTGCAGCAGTGCCGCGTCACCCTCCGGGTCGACCGGACGAACGCCGAAGGTGCCGTTGCCGTCGCGGTGGATGGTGCGCAGATCGGTCATCGCGCCAGCTCCCTCGGTACGCCGAACTGCTGGTGGGCGATGGATTCCTCCACCCGGTAGGGCTCGCGCCCGGTCAGTTCCCGGATGATCACCGAGTTGCGGTACGCCCCCATCCCGAGATCGGGTGAGGTGACGCTGTGCAGGTGCTCCCCGGCGCTCTGCACGAAGACCCGGCGGCCGCTGTCATCGATCGAATAGTTGCGGGCTATCGCGTACCGGCCGTGGTCGTCGAAGCGCAACCGGTCGCCGAGCGGTGCCAGGAACTCCGGCAGCCGATGCCGGTACCCGGTGGCGAAGACCAGGCCCTCGGTGGCCAGGCAGAACCGGCGGTCCTGTTCCTGCTGGTGCAGCCCGAGCTGGTGCACACCGGTGCCGGGGTCGTAGCCGACCTCGGTGAGCGCGGTGCTGGTGAGCAGCAGCGGCGCCGGGCCGGCCGGTGGGCCCAGCCGTTGGGCGTAGAGCTCGTCGAAGATGTCGTTGATCAACTCGGCGTTGATGCCCTTGGACAGGCAGTGCTGCTCGGCCATCAACCGGTAGCGCTGGTCCTCGGTGAGGTCGCTGAAGTAGTCGATGTAGTCGGGGGAGGTCATCTCCAGGGTCAGCTTGGTGTATTCGAGTGGGAAGAACCGCGGCGAGCGGGTCACCCAGTTCAGCTGGTAGCGGTGGTTCTCCTTCTCCGCCAGCAGATCCGCGAAGATCTCCGCCGCGCTCTGTCCGCTGCCGACGATCGTGATGCTGCGCTTCTCCAGCAGGGATTCACGATGCTGCAGGTAGGCCGAGTTGTGCACCGCAGGGCTGTCCAGCCCACGCGCGGCATCCGGCAGGTGGGGTTGGCTGCCGGTGCCGAGCACCAGGTGCCGGGCGTGGTGTTCCACCAGCTCACCGGTATCGGTCCGCCGGGATTCGACCCGATAGGCCTGCTCGGCCTCCTCCCAGCTGGTGCGCAGCACCTCGTGGCCGAAGCGGATCGAGGCCAGCTGATCGGCGGCCCAACGGCAGTACTCGTTGTATTCGCGGCGCAGCGGGAAGAAGGATTCCCTGATGTAGAAGGGATAGAGACGGTCCCGCTGTTTCAGGAAGTTCAGGAAGCTGAAGCGCGAGGTCGGGTCGGCGAGGGTGACCAGGTCGGCCAGGAACGGGGTCTGCAGGGTCGTCCCGGGCAGCATCATCCCCGGGTGCCAGTCGAAACCGGGGCTGCGTTCCAGGAAGACACCGCTCAGGTCCTCGAGTGGTTCGGTGAGACAGGCCAGGCCCAGGTTGAACGGTCCCAGGCCGATCCCGATGAAGTCGTGAATCATGGAGTTCTGCTTCCGGGTCAGGACGCCAACGAGGGACGCGCGGCGGAGTGGACGGTGGCGGCGTGGTCGGCGATCAACTCGAGCACCGCGGCGATGTCGGCGGCCGAGGTACGCGGGTTGAGCAGGGTGAACTTCAAGAACGTGTGTCCGTCGACGGTGGTGCTCGCGATCATCGCCTCGCCGTTGCGGGCCAGTTCCCGGCGGGCGGCGAGATTCGCGGCGGCCACCAGCTCGGGATCGGGTTCGGCGCCGGTTCCGGGCACCCAGCGGAAGACCACCGTGCTCAGGTCGGAGGGTGCGACGACCTCGAACCGGTCATCGGCCGCGATCCGGGCGTACGCCTCGGTGGCCAGGTCGATCACCCGGTCGAACAGGGCACCGACCCCATCGGCGCCGAGCACCCGCAGCGTCACCCACAGTTTCAGCGCATCGAAGCGACGGGTGGTCTGCGGGCTCTTGTCGACCTGGTTGGGAATGCCGGCCCGGGTCATGGCGATCGGATTGAGATAGTCAGCGTGGTGCCGGCCCGGATCCATCCAGTGCCGCCGGCGGACCAGCACCACGCTCGCACAGACCGGCTGGAAGAACGACTTGTGGAAGTCCACGGTCACCGAGTGCGCCCGCTCCAGCCCGTCGAGCAGTCCGCGACGGGTCGGTGAGACCAGCAGCCCGCCGCCGTAGGCCGCGTCCACATGCAGCCAGAGCGGATCGGGCTGCGCCTCGACGACCTGGGCCACCGCGGGGAGCGGGTCGATCACCCCGAAGTCGGTGGTACCGGCCGTGGCGACGACGGCCATCGGCACCAACCCCTGTTCGCCGAGCTGGCCGAGCGCCTGCCGCAGCGCGGCCGGATCCATCCGCCGCCGCTCATCGGTCCGCACGGGGAGCACCGCATCGGGATGCAGGCCGAGCAACCGGGCGGCGGTGGTGACGCTGAAGTGGCTGTCGGTGGAGGTGAGGATGCGCAGCAGCGGCAGGGTCTCGGTCCGCGGGCGGTCGCTGGCGGTGAGCGCCTGCTCGCGGGCCAGGTACAGCGCGTGCAGGTTCGACTGGGTACCGCCGCTGGTGAAGATGCCGTCGGCCGAACCGGAGTCGAAACCGACCCGGTCACAGCTCCAGGCGATCAACCGCTGTTCGATCAGGGTGCCGCCGACGCTCTGGTCCCAGGTGTCCAGGGAGGAGTTGACCGCACTGGCGATGGCGTCGGCGGCGACCGCCGGGACCAGCACCGGGCAGTTGAGGTGCGCCAGATAGCGCGGGTGGTGGAAATAGACGGCGTCGCGGAGATAGAGCGTCTCCAGTTCCCGGACCGCGCTGGCGGTGTCACCGAGCGGGCGATCCAGATCGACGGCGGCGAGCTGCGCGCCGAGCTCGGTGTGGGTGATCCCGGAGCAGGGGCCGTTGCAGTGCGCGAATCGATCCGCCACGGTCGCGACCACGCCGCACATCGCGCGCTCGTAGCCGACCGAACCGGGTCCATCGAGCAACTGGTCGAGCGGGAGGGTGTTGGGCTGGGGGCGGTCCGGTGCTGGAATGAGCATCCTGTCCTCTCAGATATTCCCCGGATGGCGATAAGGCGAGGCTAACCTAACAAAAGTGCCCGGGCGTACCAGCGGTTGGGTCGGCACGGGACAATGACGTATGGCCGTTTCCCCCACGCATCTGATCGCCGGTACCGCCGCCGCGCTGCTGTTGGCCGGGTGCAGCGCGCCCTCACCGGGGACGGCGCCGAGTCCGGCACCGCCGGCCAGCACCACCGGGCCCGCAGGTCCCACCGAGAGCCCCTCGCCGACACCGAGCCCCGCTCCGACGACCAGCACCGCAGCACCCTCGCCGACCCCGACCCCGACCGCGCCGCCGCTGCCGGTCGGGGACTTCGAGACCGATCTCGACGTGCCCTGGGGACTGGCCCGGCTGCCCGACGGATCGGTGCTGGTGACCCTGCGCGACCAGGCCCGGATCTCCCGGGTCTCGCTCGGCGAGAGCTCCTCGCTCGGCCAGGTGCCCGGGGTGCAGCCGAGTGGCGAGGGTGGTCTGCACGGGATCGCGGTGGACCCGCAGGATCCGCAGGTGGTCTTCGTGCACTATCGCGCCGCCAACGACAACCGGGTGGCCCGGCTGCGGCTGACCGGCAACCGGTTCACCGTGGAGCGGGTGATCGTCGACGGGATGCCGGCGGCCTCGATCCACAACGGCGGCCGGCTCGCCTTCGGCCCCGACGGGTATCTCTACATCGCCACCGGTGACGGCAACCGCACCGCCAACTCCCAGAACCCGGACTCGCTCGGCGGCAAGATCCTGCGCGTCGACCGGGACGGCAACCCCGCTCCCGGCAACCCCTTCGGCACCCGGGTCTGGACGCTCGGACACCGCAACGTGCAGGGCATGGCCTGGGACGAGCAGGGCACCATGTACGCCTCGGAGTTCGGCCAGAACACCTGGGACGAGCTGAACAAGATCGAACCCGGCAAGAACTACGGCTGGCCGCGGGTCGAGGGGATGGGCAACGACCCGGCGTACACCAATCCGTTGCGGGTGTGGAGCACCGACGAGGCCTCCCCCTCGGGGCTGGCCTATCTGAACGGCTCGCTCTACATGGCCGCGCTGCGCGGCCAGGGCGTCTGGCGGATCCCGCTCGCCGGCGGTGAACCCGAGAAGCTGCTGACCAACCTGGGCCGGATCCGCACCGTCGAACCGACCGGTGACGGCGGTCTGTTCGTGGTCACCTCGAACACCTTCCGCGGCAGCCCGCGCTCCGGCGACGACCGGATCATCGTCTGGCGCCCCTGAGGCGTACCCGCACACGCTGGCTGAGCGAGCGAGGAACGAGCGAGACGAAGCCACCCCCAATCCAGCTCCGGTCGGGCTCGTGGACCGTCTCCGGCCGGCTCGATATGATCAACACCCCGCGTGCCGGATTGACACGCGGGAAGCACCCCTGCGAGGAGCGATAGTGAAGATCCGCCTGGAGCGCGACGTACTGGCCGAAGCCGTGGCATGGGCTGCCCGCAGCCTGCCGACCCGCCCCAGTGTGCCGATCCTGGCCGGGCTGCTGGTCCGCGCCAGCGATGACCAGGTGGTGCTGTCCAGCTTCGACTACGAGACCTCCGCGCAGATCAACGTGAAGGCCCAGGTCGCCGACGACGGCGAGGCACTGGTCTCCGGCCGGTTGCTCGCCGACATCTGCCGCTCGCTGCCGAACAAGCCGGTCGACATCACCGCCGACGAGTCCAGGATGGAACTGGTCTGCGGATCCGCCCGGTTCACCCTGCAGACCCTGCCGGTCGCCGAATACCCGGCACTGCCGACGATGCCGGAATCGGCCGGCACCGTGCCCTCGGGCGATTTCGCCGAAGCGGTCTCCCAGGTCGTGGTGGCCGCCGGTCGCGACGAGTTGCTGCCGGTGTTCACCGGTGTCCGCGTCGAGATCGACGGCGACACGATGAGCCTGCTGGCCACCGACCGGTATCGGATGGCGCTCAAGGAGCTGACCTGGAACCCGGCCTCCCCGCAGGCCAACGGCAACGCCTTGGTGCCGGCGAAGGTGCTCTCGGAGACCGCCAAGTCGATGACCGCCGGCGAGTCGGTGACGATGTCGCTGGCCGCCAGCAGCGCCGGCGACGGGCTGATCGGTTTCGAGGGCACCGGCCCGGGCGGGGTACGCGAGACCACCACCCGGCTGCTGGACGGCGAGTTCCCGAAGGTACGCCACCTGATGAACATCCAGCCCGCGCTGTCGGTCCGCGCCGAGACCGCCGAGCTGATCGCCGCGGCCAAGCGCGTCGCGCTGGTCGCGGAGCGGAACACCTCGCTGCGGATGATGATCGACTCCGACTCGGTGGTGCTGGAGGCCGCGACCGGCGACCAGGCGCAGGCCTCCGAGGCGATCACCGCCACCGTGACCAATCACAGCGGCGGCGAGCAGCCGATCTCGGCGGCCGGCTTCAACCCGGCGTACCTGCTCGACGCCCTCGGCGCGCTCGACGCCCCCTATGCCCACTTCTCCTTCACCGCGCCGGGCAAGCCCTGTCTGATCACCGGTCTGCCGGAGCTCGACGGTGAGCCGATCACCGACTACCGGCATGTGATCATGCTGATGCGCCTGCCCAGCTGAGCATTCCCGCGCTCCCCGGTGGTACGCCGGTTGAGCGAGCGCCAGCGAGTCGAAGCCAAGTACTCAGCCACGTGGCTTCGACTCGGTCGTACCTCCCTCGCTCAGCCGACGTGAGGATTGCGCAGGTCGACCTTGCGTCCCTCGCGGGCGATCAGCACCGCGACCGCGGTGATCGCGAAGGCCGCCAGGTAGGCGAGCTGGATCGGCAGCATCGCGTCGTAACGACGCATCAACTCGGCCGCGATCAGCGGGGTGAAGCCGGCGCCGAGGGTTGAGGCGGTCTGGTAGGCCAGCGAGGTGCCGGTGTAGCGGACCTCGGTCGGGAACAGCTCGGACAAGAAGGCGGTGTAGGGGCCGAAGAGGGCACCCTGCATGATCGCCTGGCCGGCGATGATCGCCAGCGCGGTCCCCCAGATGGTTCCGGTGTCCAAGGCGTTCAGCAACGGGAAGCAGAGCACCGCGCCGATCACGCAGGTGGTCAGCATCACCGCCCGACGCCCCACATGGTCGGAGAGCCAGGCGGTGAATGCCATCACCACGAACATGCCCAGCGGCGCCCAGGCCTTGATGTCCAGGATCGCGGCCTGCGGCACCTTCAGCGTGGTGGCGCGCTGCACCGCCCAGACCGACATGAAGCCCTGGGTGGCGAAGCCCGCGATTCCTGCCAGCACACCGATCACCAGCGCCTTCCAGTGCTTGGTGAAGACATCCGCGGCGGGGGTACGCCGGGCCTCGGTGCGTTGCTGCAGCTCGGTGAACAGCGGGGTTTCGGCGACCTGCAGGCGAATCATCATGCCGATCGCGAGCAGCACCACCGAGAACAGGAACGGGATCCGCCAGCCCCAGGCCAGGAAATCCTGTGGGGACAGGATTTTGCTGAACAACCCGAGCACGAAGGCGGCGAGGAAGGAACCGGCCGGGCCACCCAGGTTCGCGAAGGAGGCGGCGAAACCGCGGCGGTGTCCGGGGGCGTGTTCGACCGCGACCAGCACCGCCCCGCCGATCTCACCACCGAGGCCGATGCCCTGGATCACCCGCAGCAGCAGCAGAAGCAGCGGGGCCGCGACACCGATGGTGCGCTGGTCCGGCAGCAGACCGATGGCCATCGATGCGAGTCCCATCATCAGCATGGTGATCACCAGCATCTTCTTGCGGCCCAGGGTGTCGCCGAACTGCCCGAACAGCCAGCCACCGATCGGGCGGGCCAGATAACCGACCGCGAAGGTGGCGAATCCGGCCACCGCCGCGAGCCCGTCGCTCATGTTGGCGAAGAAGACCTTGTTGAAGACCAGGCTGGTCGCCAGCGCGTACAACAAGAAGTCGTACATCTCGATGGTCGAACCCATGAAGCTGGAGAACAGGATCCGCCGCATCTGCGGGGTGTTCATTCCGGGCGCCGTCGTGCTGCCGGCGTTCGTCGTCGAATCGGTGGCCATTGCCGCACGCTAACCCACCGATGAGGGCGCTTGGACGCGGAGTGCAGCGACGAGACGGCTCCAACGCCGCAGCGTCAGCGCACCGAGACCGTGTAGGGCGGCGTACCGGGGGCGCGGTCGAGCTGACTGTTCACCACATAGAACCGGCCGCGGTGCAGCGCCAGCGTCGTCGGGCTGTCGAAACCGGTGGTGTCCACCGGGGTGACCGTCATCGTGGTCCAGTCAGCGGACAGTACGCCGCGATAGACACCCTGCTTGCCCTCGGGCGCCTCGTAGTTCAGCACGCCGTAGACGGTGTCACCCTGCAGCACCATGCCGTCGGCGCCGAAGGACGAGTCACCGCTGTCCACGATCGTGGCCCCCCGGGTGGCGACGTCGATCCGGAACAGCACCCCGAGGCCCTGGCTGGCGACCAGCAGGCGCTGCCCGTCGGGGGAGGCGACGATCCCGTTCAGATAGAAGTAGTAGACCGGGTAGGGGAAGACCGTGGTCAGATCGAGCCACCGCTCCATCGTCCCGATCTCGTTACCGGTAAGGGGAATCCGCCAGACGACCGCGGTGTTCGAGTCGGTCACATAGACCGCGTCCCGGGTCACGGTGAGGTCGTTGAGATAACTGTCGGCGCCGCCATCGGGCAGGTCGATCCGTTGCAGCAGCCGACCTGATCGATCCAACAGATCGACGTGGTCGACGGCGGCCACCCAGAGCCGCCCCCGCTGATCGCGCTCGATGCCGAGCGCGGCGGTGCGGCCCTGGGTGGCTCCATCGGCGAGCAAGACGAGCTGCCCCGGGCGGCTCGGATCGCTCACATATACGTCCCCGTCCCCCGAGCCGGTGACGTAGACCCGGCCGTTCGGAGCCACCTCGATGCCCTCGGGGAGGGTGCCGGGCTGGCTGCTGACGACCAATTCGGTGCCCGCCGGCGGCAATGGATCGGCGTACGCCGGTACCGCGGCGGTGGCCAGCAGCAACGACAGCGCCCCGATCGGCAGCAGTCTCCTGGTGCGCTTCATCATCACTGGCCCCCCGAGATGGTTCGATCTCGTACCAGTCACAGTGAACTGGACTCCCAGGGGTTTGTAAAGAGATTCATCGGTACGCCCTGCCCGGTCGGTTGGTCAGTCCGTCAGTCGGTCGGTCAGTCGGTCGGGGGTTCGGCCTCGAGCTCCCGATCGACCTCGGTGACGAATCGGCGTACCAGCCGGCGGGTCTCGGCGAGATCCAGCCGATCCCGTACCGGCCACCAGCGTGCGATCACCGCGGCCACCGCCTGGTCGTGCACGACGCGGCCGGCGGGGGTCAGCCAGAGATGGGCCGAGCGGCGATCGGCGGCGCTGCTGCGGGCGAGCAGCCCGCGGCGTTCCAGGCCGGCGATCAGGGTGGTCATGGTGGAGCGTGGCAGCCCGATCCGGGCGGCGACCGTGCTCGGGGTGAGCCCGTCGGAGTCGGCCAGCACGCTGGTCACCGCATATTCGCTCGCGGTCAGGTCGACCCCGCGCAGGGCGCTGCGGATCAGCGCCCCGGAGCGTGCGTCGGCCATCGCCAGGTCGAACAGCAGACCGAGATCCGGCAGGTCAGCGGGCACCGCGCCACCGTACGCCATCGACCGACGGGGGCTGCGTCGGCGAGTTCGTCGGGGCTGGTGTCGCGGACTAGGCTTGGAGTCGTGGCGGGCATCTGGCGGGAACTTGATCGAACACCGGTGACAGCGGGGGAGGCCACCCGGGAATGGGCGCTGAACGCGCACGACATCCTGGAGGAGATCGCCCCGCGCTACGGCCGCTCGATCGCCTTCACCGATGTGGCCCATGAGGTGCAGCGGCGCAGTGGCATCCGCACCGACCTGCCGCCCGCGAGCTGGCTGCCCGATGTGCTGTCGGAGGTCGCCACCCGCTGCCAGGAATCCGGGGAACCGCGGCTCACCGAGTTCGTCGACCCGCCCGGCCAGGCGCCCTCATCGGTCGTCTCGGCCGCCCGGCTGGAGGCGCACAAGGCCTACGGGGCGAAGCTCCCGAACCCCGACGCGCCCGCCCGCCGGCGGACCACCCGGGCGAAGGCAACCACCGGTACCCGCGCCTCCTCCGGGACGCCGCGACCCGCGAAGGCCGCCCGCCCCACGCCGATCGAGGAGCGTCGCCGCCCGGTCTGCCCGACCTGCTTCGTCGAACTCCCGGCCACCGGCATCTGCGACGACTGCTCCTGAGCGTGCACTGGGACATGCAGTAGTCCCAAACTTCCATGATCAAACCCAGTGGGACTGGGATTACCGTGCGGTCGAATCCAACTACTGCATGTCCCAGCGTCTGATCCCCACCGGGGCGTCGCCCTGCCGAGGTTCACCGCGCCGCAGAAGGAGCGTCCGGTCGCCACGGATCGACCGGTACCGCGCGAGCGCCCCGGCCCTGCTCGTCGAGGATTCGACCGTAGACCTTCATCATCCGCGTGATCAGTCGGCGATCCACCACCTCGACCTGCGGATGATCCTGGGCGATCCGGATCAACCGTTGTTCGGCATCGGCCAGGTCATGCAGCCCGACGATCAGCACGATGTTGCTGGAACCGATGGTGACCGCGCACAACCGGGTCTCGGTCCAGGCGCCGAGGGCTGCGGCGATCTCGCTGGCCAACCGGTCGGGCGCCCGTAACCACAGCAGCATGCCCAACGGCAGATCGAAAAGCGGCCGGGCGACGTCGCAGCGGAACAACAACTGCCTGGACCCCTCCAGCTGGGTCAACCTGCGGGTGATCGCCGGTCGGCTTGAGCCGATCCGTTCGGCGACCTCGGCGGCGGTGAGCCGGCCATCGGTGTTCAGTGTGCGGAACAGTGCCCGGTCCTCCGCCGAGATCGGCGGCGGGCTGCTCACCAGCTCCGGCAACCGGGGGGTGAGCTGTTCGGCGGCTGCTGCGGGAATGATGCCTTGTCGCCAGTGCACCCCTCCGTGCAGTCGGCGGAACAGGCTCTGCCGGACCCGCACCGCCTCACCCAGCTCGGGCAGACCGGTCCCGATCCGCTGCAACAGCGAAGCCAGGTCGCCGGCGAGCAGGATCGCGAAGATCTGGAAGTCCCCGGTGGTACGCCCCACAGTGATCATGTCCGGATGTTCGGCGAGCGCCGCGGCGATCCGTTCCACCGCTCGCGGTTCGCAACTCACCTCGAGGAAGGCCCCCAGGGAGACCTCCGGATGCAGTGCGGCGCTGACCCAGACCAGGCGTTGCTGCTCGAGCAGGCGCCAGCGCCGTGCCACGGTCACCTCGGCCAGTCCGAGTGCCCGGGCGACGGCGGCCCAGCTGGCGCGCGGATTGTGCTGCAGGGCGTCGACGATCTCCAGATCCGTGGCATCCACCTGGTTGCCGCGCATCCGTCACTGACCTCCGAAACCACTGGCGCTTCCGTCATGCAACCCCGATTTGGGACGCTCCTCCATCCTATGGCGCCATCGCGTGCACCGCCTTCTAGGTTCGACGGAACTCATCGACCAGGGGGCCGGAATGAGCACCAGCGATACGACCGGAGACCGCAGCGAGGAGCGGGCCGTACTGCGGCGCATCGACGCGCGGCTGCTGCCGTTTCTGCTGCTCTGCTACACCTTTGCCTACCTGGATCGGGTGAACATCGGTTTCGCCAAATTGCACATGCAGGCGGACATTCCGGCGATCACCGAGGCGGCCTTCGGGCTGGGGGCGGGGTTGTTCTTCATCGCGTACGCCTGTTTCGAGATCCCCAGCAATCTGCTGATGCACCGGATCGGAGCGCGGCGCACGATCACCCGGATCATGGTGCTGTGGGGTCTGACCTCGGCGGCGATGATGTTCGTGAACAACCTCACCACCTTCTATGTGTTGCGGATCCTCCTCGGCATCTTCGAGGCCGGTTTCGCACCGGGCATCATTCTTTACCTCACCTACTGGTACCCGGTCCGGCGGATGGCCCGGGCGATGGGTATCTACATGCTGGCCGGGCCCATCGGGTCGATCATCGGCTCCAGCGGGTCCGCGCTGATCATCCGCACCTTCGATGGCGTCTGGGGCCTGGCCGGCTGGCAGTGGATGTTCCTCATCGAGGGCCTGCCCTGCGTGGTGATGGGCATCATCTTCTGGAAGGTGATGTCAGATCGTCCCGAGCAGGCCGACTGGTTGTCCGATCGGGAGAAGCAGGTGGTGCGCCGTGCGGTCGGTGAGGGCAAGGACGAGGCGACGCACAGTTTCGCTACCGCGCTGAAGCAACCGCAGGTGCACATCATGGCGGCGGCGTACTTCGGGATCATGTGCGGGATCTATGCCGCCACCTTCTGGCTGCCGACGATTCTCAAGGAGAACGGGGTTTCCGACAATTTCACCGTCGGGTTGCTCAGTGCGGTGCCCTACGTGTTCACGATCGTGGTGATGATCTGGTTGTCGCGGCGCTCCGATGCCCACGCGGAGCGGCGTTGGCACGCGATCGTACCGACCGTGGTCGCGGCCGTTGCCCTGCTGGTGGCCGCCTTCTCCGCGAAGAACTTCGCCGTCTCGTTCCCGGCGCTGTGCGTGGCGATCTGTGCGGTCTGGGGTGCCTACACGGTGTTCTGGGCGATGCCCGGTGAACACTTCGGTGGCACGGCGGCCGCCGGTGGGATCGCCTTCATCAACACCATCGGCATCCTCGGCGGTTTCGTCGCGCCCTATCTGATCGGGTTGGTGAAGCAGGCGACCGGCAGCACCCAGGGTGGTCTGATCGCGATGGTCGTGCTGCTGGTCGTTTCCATCATTGCCCTGCTGTTGATCAGACCCTCGACGGTGTTGCAGCGGGAGCGGGTCAGCACATGACGCGCGTCCTGGTGGCTGGCTTCCTGCACGAGACCAACACCTTCGCCAGAACGCCGGCCGGTTGGGAGAATTTCGTCAACGGGGAAGGGTTTCCGCGGATGCACCGCGGCGTGGAGATCGTCGAACTGGCCGAGGTGAACATCCCGATGGGTGGTTTCCTCACCTCGGCTGACCCGGAGTGGGAGCTGGTTCCGGTGATCTGGTGCGCCGCCTCACCTTCGGCTCCGGTCACCCGCGATGCCTTCGAACGGGTGTCCGAGTTGATCGTGGAAGCCTGTCGGACCGAACAGCCGGATGCGGTCTATCTGGATCTGCACGGCGCGATGGTCACCGAGGACTTCGACGATGGTGACGGTGAACTGTTGCGCCGGGTCCGCGACGTCGTCGGTCCGGATGTGCCGATCGCGGTCAGCCTCGACCTGCACGCCAACGTGACCGAGCTGATGCTGACCTCCGCCGATGCGATGGTCGCCTATCGCACCTATCCCCATGTGGACATGGCCGAGACCGGGGTGCGCAGCACCGCACAACTGCGGGTACTGCTCGGTGGCGGGCGATTGCACGCCGCGGCGGAGCAGCTGGACTTCCTCATTCCGATCAACTCGGGCAGCACCCTGCTGGAACCGGCTCGCGGGTTGTACGCCGAGCTCGAGGAGTTGGAATCGGAGGGGGTGGTGCTCACCTTCGCCGCCGGGTTCCCCGCCGCCGACTTTCCAGACTGCCGGCCGTGCGTCTTCGGTTATGGACCGGACGAAGAAGCGGTACGCCGGGTGGTGGCGGAGTTGGCCGGCCGGGTCGCTGCCGCCGAGGCGGAATTCGTGCTGCAGGCGCTGCCCGCCGACCGGGCCGTGGCCCGCGCCGGTGAACTGGTGGCGGAGGGCAGCCGTCCGGTGGTGATCGCCGACACCCAGGACAACCCGGGCGCCGGCGGTGATGCGACCAGTCTCGGGTTGCTCCGGGAACTGCTGGCCGCCGATGTCGAGGGAACCGTGCTGGCCGCGCTCTGGTACCCGGAGGTGGCTCGCGCCGCGACCGAAGCCGGTGTCGGTGCGACCGTCACCGCGCGGTTCGCCGGCTCCGGCGTACCGGGGGACGAGCCGATGGAAACCGAGTTCGAGGTGGAGGCGCTCAACTCCGGAGAACTGGTCTTCGACGGGCCGATGATGCACGGCAACCGGTTGTCCGTCGGTCCGAGTTGCCTGCTTCGCCATGGCAACGTCCGGGTCGTGGTGAACGCGCACAAGGCGCAGATCATGGATCGCAACCAGATCCGTGCGGCCGGCCTCGACCCCGAGGATCAGGCGATCGTGGCGGTGAAGAGCTCGGTGCACTTCCGCGGCGACTACCAGCCGATGGCCGCTGAGGTTCTCGTCGCGCTCGCTCCTGGCCCGATGCAGGCCGACCCGGCTGGTTTCACCTGGCAGCGGCTCACCGCCGGCGTCCGCCTCGGTCCGCTGGGGACACCGTTCGCGGCGGCGATGGTCAACCCTCATTGAACCCGGTGCGGGCGGTCCGGGTCTGCCTACGGGGTGTATGCAGAAACGCATCGTTTCGGAGGGACCCCAGGGACCGGAGATCCGGAGCAAACTACACGCTTGTAGCTTTCCCCAGGCTGTGGATAACTCTGGGGAGAAGTCTTTGACCAAGAGTCAGGTGTGACGGGGGAGTTCCCAGTTGTCGATCAGGCGAACCTGGCCGACGCGGGCGGCCACGATCGCCAGGGCGTTCCGGTCACCGACGTCATCCAGCTCGGCGAAGGTCCCCGGATCGACGATCGCGAAGTACTCGACCTCGGCGCCGGCCTGCTCGACCACCGCGCGCCCGGCCCGTGCCAGCGCCGGCGCATCGGTGTCCCCGGCGGCCGCCCGATCGGCGACCAGCCGCAGCCCCCGGGACAGGGAGAGTGCGGCCTCGCGGTCGGCGGCATCGAGCCGGACATTGCGACTCGACATCGCCAAACCGTCCGCTTCCCGGACCGTCGGCGCGACCCGGATCGCGGTCGGGATGTTCAGGTCCGCCACCAGGCGGCGGACCACCGCGACCTGCTGTGCGTCCTTCTGGCCGAACCAGGCCAGATCCGGGGTGACCATCCCGAACAGCTTCGCCACCACCAGTGCCACACCGTCGAAATGACTGGCCCCGCGGGCCGCGCCCTCCCACGGTTCGCTGACCCCGCCGACCCGGACCGCGGTGACGAACCCCGGGGGATAGACCTCCTCCGGTCCCGGCGCGAAGATGACCGTCGCCCCGGCCTCGGTCGCCAGCCGGACGTCCTCGTCCTCGGTCCGCGGATAGGCGTCCAGGTCACCGGGGTCGTTGAACTGCGCCGGATTCACGAAGATCGTCACGACCACCTGCTCGCACTCGGCCGCGGCCGCCCGGATCAGGCTCAGATGCCCCTCGTGCAGGGCGCCCATCGTCGCCACCAGGCCGATCCGGCCGGCGGACCGGCGGACCGGCCCGGTCACCGCCCGCAGCTCGGCGACCGTTCGGATGACAGGAATCTCAGGCACGCCGCACACGGTAGCCAAGTCGACTCCCCACCCCGACAAACCACACCCTTGTAACTTTCCCCAGGCTGTGGACAACTCTGGGGAGAACCCACGCTCCTCGAGTCAGCCCAGCCGGTCGGCGGTCCGCAGGTACTCCCGGGCACTTTCGCTGAGCCGCCGGGGCAGGCCCCAGTGCTCCAGCACCGCCAGGAACCGCTCCTCCTCGGCCGCGGCCGGGCGCCGGGCGGTCACCAGATCGAGCAGCAGCGCCGCCTCCGAGAGCGGGATCAGCGCCAGCCGCCGCGGCCCGAGTCGCCTGGCCCGGGCCTCGGGCTGGGACGGCAACCGGTACACCCGCTCCCGCCAGTCGTCGCTGCCGCGCGGATCGTCGGCGACCAGCACCCCCGCCGACACCATCGCGGCCAGCGCCTCGCCCAGCCGGCCCACCAGCACCGAATCGACCCGCCGCAGCCCGGCCGCCCCGGCGTACGCCTCAGCCAACCGCTGCCCGACCACCGGGCCCTCGACCGCAACCAGCTCGCGCAGCACCACCGACAGATCGTCACTCACCGACACCGGCCCGGTGAACACCCGGTACTCCTCCAGCCCGGCCGCCCGCGAGGCCGCCGGCGCCGGCTGGGTCACCGGTTCGATCCCGGCGATCCCGAGGGCCTCCCACAACGGCTGCAGCGCCGCCGCCGGATCCGCGGCCCACGCCGACTCGGCGATCCGCACGAACCGCCACCCGCCGCGCTCCAGATCCCGGCGACCCGCGAGCTCGGCCCGGTACGCCGCGGCGCCCGGCCACTGGACCGACTCGCAGTCCACCGCGATCCGCCCGCGGGTGCCGTGCACCACCAGATCGAGCTGCTGGCGCTGCACCACCTCCCCGGCGGTGACCCGGTACCCCTGTTCCAGCACCGCATCGGCCACCCGCTGCTGCAGCAGCGAGGTGAACGGCGGGACGAGCACCGCATCGCCGACCGCCGCGGTCAGCTCCCCGGCCACCGGCGCGCCCGATCCGGCCCCGGCCCGGGCCTCGACCTCGAGCGCGTGCTCCAGCAACTGCCGGCGCAGATCCTCGGGGTTGGTCAGGTCGTCGAGCCCGACGGAGTGCACCAGCACCACCTGGTCGCGGGCCCGGGAGATGGCCACGTTGTACCGCTGCACCGCCACCTCGCGGGTCTGGGCGACCAGTCGCTCCGAGGGCGCGGCGACCATCGAGACCACCATCACGTCCCGCTCGCTGCCCTGGAAGGCCGGCGGCTCGCCGACCTGCAACCGGCGTTCGCTCCACACCTCGGCCGGCAGCTCGTGCTGCAACCGGGTGGCGATCGCGCGGGACTGCTCCTGGCCGAGCAGGCTGACCACACCGATGCTCATGCCGGCATAGCCCGGGTCGGCGATCAGCCGGCACACCTCGGCGACGACCGCATCGACCTCGGCCGCGTTCACATTGCCCCGGCTCAGGCTGGCATCAGCCACCGCGACCGTCCGGAACGGCGGCAGCGGCCCGAACTGGCGTACCGGTTGCAGCCGGATGCCCTCCGCGGCGTACGCGATCTGGTTGGAGAACTCGATGATCTCCGGGACGCTGCGCCGGTGCTCGGTGAGCACCTGGCGGCTGCCGAAGCGCAGTGTCGCCTCGTCGAACAGCGAGCGCATCGGGTTGGTCCACAGCTTCGCCAGCGGATCCTCGCCGAGGTGTTCGGCGGCCAGCGCGCGGAGCTGGTCCCGGTCCTGGCCCACCCCGGCCGGGGAGACCTGCTTGTCGTCGCCGACCACCACCACGCGCGGCGCCAGGTACTGCAGGAAGACCGCGTCGAGGCCGGCCTGGGACGCCTCGTCGACGATCACCACGTCGTAGGCGTTCTCGGTGACCTCGGCCTGCTCGGCCACCCGGTAGAGCGGCATGATCCAGGCCGGCACCGCGCCGCGTGCGGTGGCCAGCAGCTCCCGGATCTCGCGGCGCATCCGGGCGGCGTGCTTGCCGGTACCGCGGCCCAGCAACCGGACCTGCTGGGCGTACGCCGTCAGCGCCGCGCGGGCGGCGGGGGTGAGTCGTTCCACCGCGTGCTGCCAGGCCCGCTCCGCCGCCAGCTCCGCGACGCATCCGATGATCGCCGCATCCAGGGTGTCCAGCCGTTCGCGGACACCCTCGCTGTCGGCGCCGCCGCGATGCCGCAACCAGTGATCGGTACGCGCCCACGCCCAGGCCGAGTCGAACTCCCGCAATCGCTGTTCCCACACAGCATCCTGCGATTCGTCGGCAGCGCCGAGCGCGGCCGCCAGACGCGGGTTCCAGTCGATCACCTCACCGGCGAGCCGGTCCCGGCCGCGGTCGGTCTCCTGCTGGCTGCGGGCCAGTTCCCGGGCGATCGCCTGCTCATGGTCCAGATCGGGGATGGCGGCGATCGCATCGAGCAGTTCCTGGCCACTGCGGAACTCGGTCCAGTCCGGTTTCGGCCAGCCGCGAGAGGCCGCGAAGTCGTCGATCCCGCCGAGCTCGTCGGCGATCCGGACCAGCTCGACCAGCCGGTCCCGTTCCAGGCGGTGGTGATCCAACCGAGTCCGCCAGTCCGCCGTCGTCGGTGCCTGCTCCTCCCACTGGTCATCGGCCAGCGTGAGCAACCGCTCCAGCTCGAGATAGGCGATCACCTGGTCGAGCTGGGCCGGGGTGGTCGGCACCCGGCCGTCGAGGCGGACCCGTTCCAGCTCCGGGGCGACCGTGCGCAGGGTCCGGCCGGTGAACATCCCGGTCCGGATCCGGCCGTCGGCGCCGAGCCGGATCCTGTGGTCACCGGCGTAGTCCCGGGCGCCGGTGACCAGCTCCAGCAGGCCGTCGGTCGGGCCGTCCACCCTGACCTGAGTGGTACGCCCCAGAGCTTCCGCCTGGCGGTCGGCCGCGGCCACCACCTCCTTGACCGTTGCGGCGCGAGCCCGCCAGGACGTCGCACCGTCGAGCACCGAGGCGATCGCGGCTGTGGTCCACGGGGAGCGTGCCTGCCGCAACTGCGCGATCCGGCTGCGCAGGTCGGTGAGGGTGGCCGCGAAATCCCGGCGCTGCACCGGCGACATCGCGCGCAACCCGGGGAGCCAGCGCTGCAGGCCCGGGTTCTGATGGCGTTCGGCCCGGCGGCGGGCCGCCTGGTGCCGACGCTGCAGTTCCCCGTCGGCCTGTTCGGCCTGCGCGGCGGCCCCCCGCGCGGCGCGCCGATGACCGAGCAGGTCCGCACCGCCGACCGGGGACCAGGAGCGCTGCGGGTCGAAGAACTCGCGCACCCAGCCGTACCGGTCCAGGTGCTCGCGGTGCCAGCCGACCACCTCGGCCAGGGTGCCAGGGCGACCCGATTCGGGGACCTCGACGGTCTCGGCGGCGCGGGCGGCGACCAGGGCATCGAGACAGGTCGCGCGCTCGGCACCGAGCCGGTCCAGGTCGCCGTGCAGCTGCCGGATCCGGGCCGTCCGGGCGTCCGGATCGTCGTGGGCGGCCTCGTCGGCGAGCCGCCGGACCGCCTCGGTGAGTTCGTCGAGTTCGGCCTCGGCGGTGCCCAGCACGCTCACCGCCAGCGCCCGCAGCGGTGCCGGCAACTGGGCCCGGAGCTGGGTCAGGGCCCGGTCGGTGGGCGCGGTGACCAGCACCCGCTGACCCTGGGCGAGCAGGTGACTGACCAGGGCGCCGATGGTGTGCGTCTTGCCGGTACCGGGCGGTCCCTGGACCACCACCTGGGCCTGGTTGTCGACCCGTTGCAGCACCCGGCGCTGGGCCGCGTTCAGCGGCAGCGGCCCGAACGGATCCCCGGCCACCTCGACGAACGCGCCCTCACCCGGGGATCGTTGCCGGGTCCCGACCGGCGGCGGCACCCGATCCGGGTCGAGCAGCGGCCCCAGCCCGTCGGGTACCCGGTCGTCGCGGACGATCCGCTCGGCGATCTGCTCCAGCACGGTGGCGATCCCCTGCTGGCCACGGCGGCGCAGCACCAGCGTGGGTTCCGGCTCGGCGTCGAGGTCGGCGAGCAGCGGAACCAGCTGGGCCCAGCCACCGCGGCTCGTCCGCACCCGCTGTTCCCAGTCGGTGCCCGCATCGGGCCAGTCCCGCGGATCGAGGAAGCTGCGCAGTTCGGGCACCGGGTCACCGTCGGTGAACAGCGACACCCGCCCGCTGTCGGCATCGGTCACCAGCCGGGCGGGAATCGTCACGGCATGCCGCGCGACCGCGGGCGGGCCGCTGCGGCGTACCAGCCCGAGCGCCAGCACCAGCTCGAGCTCCTCGGGCCGGGCGGCGTGCTCCAGCGCGCTCGCGAAGAGGGTCTCGTGCGCGGCATCGCCACGGCCGGCGACCAGCAGCGGGGTGGTGGGATCGTCGGTGTCCCGCAGTCCGGGCAGCGCCACGACCCGGCCGTCCGCGGTGTCGGCGTATGCCCGGGTGGTGCGCACCGGGGTCAGCCGGAGGCGTTCCAGGGCCGCGAGGTAGCGGAACATCCCCGCCACCCGGTCAACATCAGAACTCCGAAACACTGCCAGCAACTTCCCTCACACGCCTTCGACTCCGACCACCATCGGGCTCTGGCGCAGGCTAGGCGGTCGAGGTGACGAACGCGCGTCAACGAGGTGTCGCCTTGGCCGCCCGGGTCTCGGCCGGTGGGGGTCGGTGTCCACCCATTCTCACCCGCCACCGGCGTCCACCGAAATCGGCGCCTCGCTAGGGTGGACCCGGCGTACACACCTAAGGAGCTTCAGCATGCAGATGGGACTCATCGGACTCGGCAAGATGGGCGGCAACATGCGCGACCGCCTGCGCCAGGCCGGGCACACGATCGTCGGTTACGACACCAACCCCGAGCTCTCCGATGTCAAGGATCTGGCGGAGCTGGCCAGCAAGCTCGACGATCAGCCCAAGGTCGTCTGGGTGATGGTGCCCGACAAGGTCGTCGATCAGGTCATCGATGAGTTGGCCGGGGTGCTCGGTGACGGCGATGTGATCATCGACGGCGGCAACTCCAAGTGGACCCACGACGGCCCGCGGGCCGAGAAGCTCGCCAAGCAGGGCATCGACTACCTCGACTGCGGTGTCTCCGGCGGCGTCTGGGGCATCAAGAACGGCTATGCGCTGATGGTCGGCGGCAAGGACGAGGTGGTCGCCAAGGTCCAGCCGATCTTCGATTCCCTCAAGCCGGCCGGCGATTACGGCTTCGTGCACGCCGGGGATCATGGCGCCGGGCACTTCGCCAAGATGGTGCACAACGGCATCGAGTACGCGATCATGCAGGCGTACGCCGAGGGCTGGGAGCTGCTCGAGGCGGCCGGTCACGTCACCTCGGTGCGGGAGACCTTCAACTCCTGGCGCGAGGGTTCGGTGATCAAGTCCTGGCTGCTGGATCTCGCGGTCGCGGCACTGGATTCCGACGAGCACCTGGACAAGATCCGCGGGTACGCCGCGGACTCCGGTGAGGGTCGTTGGACCGTCGAGGCCGGGATCGAACTCGGCGTACCGCTGCCGACCATCACCGACGCCCTCTATGCGCGTTTCGTGTCCCAGCAGGAGGATTCGCCGGCGATGAAGATGGTCGCCGCGATGCGCAACCAGTTCGGCGGGCACGCCGTGCAGGAGGTCGCCGCACCCGGTCAGCCGCCGCAGCCGCCGGTCGCGGGCGGCACCGCCTGACCGGTCCGATCTGAACTCTGTCCACGCCCGTCAACATCGCCTGTCGACATCAGCCGGCCGCGGGCTCGACGTACCCGAGCAGCCGCGACAGTGACTCCGCACCGCGGCGTACCACCCCATCCCAGTGATCCGTTGGCCGCTGCTCCCAGCGCGAGTCGGGGACCGCGACGCTGATCGCCGCGACCACCCGGCCCGAATCGTCGCGGACCGGGGCGGCGGCGCAGCTCACCTCGGGGGTGGACTCCCCGGACTCGTGGGCGATCCCGTCCCGGCGGGCCGCGGTGAGCTGGGCCCGCAGCAGCTGCGGATCGGTGATGGTGCGTTCGGTGAGCGCGGGCCAGCCGGCGGCCAGCAGGACGTCGAGCTCGGCGGGTTCCACCGAGGCCAGCAGCATCTTGCCCACGCTGGTACCGGCCGCCGCCACCCGTCCGCCCGGGCTGGAGACCATGCGCACCGGGTGCGGTGAATCGACCTTCACCAGATAGACCACGTCGCGGCCGCTGAGCACGCCGACGTTGATCGTCTCACCGCACTCGGCGACGAGTTCGGTGGCCACCCGGCGGGCCAGTTCGGGCAGCCGGATCGATTCCCGATAGGCGTTGCCGAGCTGCAGGGTGCACACGCCGAGCCGATAGGTCTGCCCGGCCCGGCTCAGATAGCCCCGGGCCACCAGGGTCGCCAACAACTCGTGCACCGACGCCCGCGGATGCCCGGTGAGCCGGGCCACCTCGGCCCCGGTCAGCCCGTCGTGGTGATCGAGGAAGAGCTCGAGGATGTCCAGGCTGCGCAACACCGCCGGCGTGAGCCGGGTCCTTGACACTGGTTCGACCACCGGGCGATCCTTTCATTCGATATCCCAAACGTAGTTCGAAATTTCGAATCAGGCTACTGTCCGTGCCGCGCAGATCCGAGCCGAGGAGCCCGCCCGATGACCGTTCCCGCCGCCGGGGTGATCCCGGTCGTACCGACCATCTTCGACGCCGACGAGGCGCTCGACCTGCCCGGGCTGCGCCGGGTGCTCGACTATCTGGTGGACGCCGACTCCGACATGGTCTGCCTGCTCGCGAACTATTCCGAGCAGTACGCCCTCTCCGACGCCGAGCGCGACCAGGTGCTCGAGACCGCGATGACGCACCTCGACGGCCGGGTACCGGCCTGTGTCACCACCAGCCACTTCAGCAGCCGGATCGCCGCCGAACGCTCCCGCCGCGCCCAGGACCTGGGCGCCGACATGGTGATGCTGATGCCGCCGTTCGTGGGTGCCAGCATGCGGGTCGGTGCCGATGACGTGGTCGACTGGTTCGCCCGGGTCGCAGCGGCCATCGACGTCCCGATCATGGTCCAGGACGCGCCGATGAGCCCGACCCTGCTGGCACCGGAACTGCTCGCCCGGATCGCCCGCGAGGTACCCGGTGTGCAGGCGGTGAAGGTGGAGACCGCCCGCGCCGCCGCCACCCTGCGCACGCTCGGCGAGCTGGCGCCCGACCTGCCCGGTCTGTTCGACGGGGAGGAGGCGATCACCCTGATCCCCGACCTGGAGGCCGGAGCGGTGGGCTGCATGTCCTCGGCCACCCTGCCGCACGAGCTGCACGGCCTGATCGCCGATTTCCATGCGGGGGAACGGGATCTGGCCGAACACACCTGGGAGCGACTGCTGCCGCTGATCCACTACGAGAACCGCCAGGTCGCCCAGGCCGCGGTCAAGGTGCTGCTCGTCGAGGCCGGCGTGATCGCCCACGACACGATGCGCCACCCCGGCGGCACCGTGCACCCCGACACCAGGCGCAAATTGGTGGAGTTGGCACAGCGGCGCGACATCTTCCTGTTGCGCTGGGGCAAGGAGAACTGAGATGGCCGAACCGTTGGACAGTCTCGCCGTCGTTCCCGAGCCCGGTGACAACTGTGCGGTCGCGGTGGCGGACATCCCGGCCGGTACACAGATCGCGATTCCTGGTGAGGTACGCCGGCTGAGCGAGCGAGGTACGAGCGAGTCGAAGCCCATCACCCTGCCGCACCTGGTGATGGAGGGGCACCGCTTAGTGATCGCGCCGATCCCGGCCGGTGGCCCGCTGACCTCCTGGCTCACCCCCTTCGCGACCGCGGTACGCGACCTGTCCCCCGGTGACTACGTCTGCACCGACCAGTCCCTCGCCCTGTTGAAGGACCGGGGCGTCGAGGGGCTCCCGGAGGTGGCGTCGGCGGCCAACGTGCCGCTGGATCCCTACCAGTTCGACGAATCCGCGCTGGTCGTCGGGGAGCAGGTGCCACCGGTGGAGCAGCCGGCGACCTTCCCGGGTTACGACCGCGGCGACGGCCGCGTCGGCACCCGCAACCACATCGTCATCTGCGGGGTGACCTCCCGCGGCGCCAGTTTCGCGACCGCTTTGGCCAAGCGATTCGCCGGTCGGGAAGCCGAGGGCTTCGACGGTGTGGTCGCGCTCGCGCACACCGAGGCCGGGGAGGACACCCGCCCCAACAACGCCGAGTTCGTGCTGTCGGTGCTGGCCGGCTCGGTCGGCCACCCCAACGTGGCCGCGATCCTGCTGGTCGACACCGAGGGCGCCGCGCTGACCAGCGCCGAGGTGCTGGAACACCTGCGCGCAGGCGACTATCCGGCACCGACCGGCATCGTGGAGACCTTCACCCGCAGCGGATCCTTCGCCGCCGACCTGGATCGTGCGCAGGCGATCGTCGAACCGTGGTTGGAAAAGGTCCGCGCCGAGCGTACGCCGCAGCCCGCGGCCGCGTTGTCGCTCGCGTTGCAGTGCGGCGGTTCGGACGCCTTCTCCGGGCTGAGCGCCAACCCCCTGCTCGGCAATGTGTCCGCGGAGCTGATCCGGCACGGTGGTACCGCGGTGATCGCCGAGACCGACGAGCTGATCGGCGCCGAACCCTATGTGCTGAAGAACGTCCGCTCCGCGGAGGTGGCGCGGGCTTTCGTGGATCGCGTGAACACCTTCAAGGAAAGGGTTTCCTGGCACGGGCACACCGCCGAGGGCAATCCGTCCGGCGGCAACGTCTACCGCGGTCTCTACAACATCGTGCTGAAATCGGTCGGTGCCGCGCGCAAGCTGGCCCGGCAGGTACGCCTGGACGAGGTCGTCGACTACGGCCGGCCGATCCGACACGGCGGTTACGTGTTCATGGACTCCCCGGGCAACGACCTGGAGTCGGTGGCCGGGCAGATCGGCTGCGGTTGCACGATGATCCACTTCACCACCGGCAATGGTTCGATCACCAACTTTCCCTTCGTCCCAACGATGAAATACGTCACCACCACCGGCCGCTTCGAGCTGATGAACAACGAGATGGACGTCAACGCCGGCCGCTATCTCGATGGCGAACCGATGGCCGAGCTGACCGCCGAGGTGTTAGCGCAGACCCTGGCCATCGCCTCCGGCACCCCGAGCGCGGGGGAGCGCACCGGACAGAGCCAGGTCTCGATCTGGCGGAACTGGCGCCAGACCGGCCCGGTCGCGGGCGTCTCGATCTCGGTCGACGGCCGGATCGCCCGGCGTACCGAGGATCTGCCCGCCGAGCTCGCCGACCGTCCGCTGCCCGGGGAACCGCTGCCGGTCACCCCGGAGGCAGTCGCCGCGCTGCCCCCGGCGCCGGCGGTCGAGCTGCGCCTCCACCGGATCGACGGCCGCTGGGCCACCGAACGGATCGGCCTGGTGCTGCCGACCAGCCTGTGCTCCGGCCAGGTCGGGCTCGGGCTCTCCGAACAGGCCGAACGCTGGGCCGGGCCGGTCATCGACCGGGCCTGCGCGCTGCCGCACACCGAGGGCTGCGGGGTCTCCGGCGGGGCGGTGGTGGACACCTACGAGCGGATCATGCTCGGGCACCTGCTGCACCCGAACGTGCTGCTCGCACTGCTCGTCGAGCACGGCTGTGAGAAGACCCACAACGACTGGTTCCGCAACGCCGTGTTGGCCCGCGGTCTGGATCCGACGCGGTTCGGCTGGGCCAGCATCCAGCTCGACGGCGGCATCGGCCAGGTCACCGGCAAGGCGGAGGACTGGTTCACCGAGGCGGCCGCCGCGGTCGACTCCCCCGACCGCGAACCGGCCGAGCTGGGCGCCTTGTCGCTCGGTCTGGACGCCCGTGGTGCGATGCGGCCGGCGACCGTGCAGGCGCTGGCGATCCTCGGCGGCTGGATCGTCGCCGCCGGGGGCACGGTGGTGCTGCCGGCGACGAGCGCCCTGCTGGCCGATCCCGAGTTCCGCCGGGTTGCGTTCGGCAGCACCGATCCGGTCGAGCCGACGCTGGCGCACGGCCAACAGCCGACCGAACCGGGCTGGCAGGTGATGCGGAACCCGACCCACGACTGGACCGAAACCGCCTCCGGGCTGGCTGCGACCGGGGTGCAGCAGCTGCTGGTGCACGTCACCGGTGGCACGCTGACCGGTGAGCGGCTGGTACCGGTGCTGCAGGTGACCGCCGACCCGGCCACCGAGGAGGTCTGCTTCGGCGACCTGGACGGGGTCCTCACCGGTGACGCCACGGCGCAGGCCGCCGGTGCGCTCGGACTGATCGCCGACGCCGCTTCCGGCCGCGGCCGCGCCGCCGTGCTGCGGACCGGCAATCTCGGCTTCCAGGTCACCCGCGGCCTGCTCGGCACCAGCATGTGATCCTCTCCACCGTTGGCTGAGCGAGCGAGGAACGAGCGAGTCGAAGCCACATTCCCCAACCCAGACAAGGAATTCCCATGACCGACCCAACCAGCCTGGTCCGGGCCGAGACCCCGGGCGGCGTACGCATCGGCGTCGCGACCGCTGACGGCGTACACGCTCTGCCGGTCGATTCGATGGCCGAGCTGCTCGCGCTGCCCCTGTCACGGATCCTTTCACTGGTGGAGAATCCGGGCGATGAGCTCACGGTGACCCGGTTGCTGCCGCCGTTGGACGGCCGCGGTGAGGTGTGGTGCGCCGGTGTCACCTATGCCCGCTCGATGGGGGCGCGGATGGAGGAGTCCACCGAGGCGTCGGTCTATGACAAGGTGTACGCCGCCGAGCGGCCCGAGCTGTTCGGCAAGGCACCCGCCTGGCGGGTGGTCACCGACGGTGAGCCGGTCGGGATCCGCGCCGACTCCGGCCACGACGTGCCCGAACCCGAACTGGTGCTCTATGCCAACGCGGCCGGTGAACTGGTCGGCCTGGGGATCGGCAACGACATGAGCTCGCGCTCGATCGAGGGGGAGAATCCGGTCTACATCCCGCAGGCCAAGGTGTACGCCGGGGCGATGGCGCTGGCGCCGCGGATCACCCTGCTCACCGGGGTCGGGGAACCGACGAACCTGGCCATCGGAATGCGGATCGAGCGGGCGGGTAACGTCGTGTTCAGCGGTGAGACCAGCACCACCCAGCTCGCCCGCCGACCGGCCGACCTGCTGGAGTGGCTGTTCCGGGGGTGTGAGTTCCCCGACGGGGTGGCATTGTCCACCGGCACCGGGATCGTGCCGGAACTGGATTTCGCGCTGCAGGAGGGCGATGTGATCACCATCGAGATCGCCGGACTCGGCAGCCTGACCAATACCGTCGCCCTCGGCCGCGAGCCGTTCAGCGCCCTGTGCCGGGGCGAACGCCCTCCCGTCGGCTGAGCGGCCCCCTCACGGTGGCTGAGCGAGCGAGGAACGAGCGAGTCGAAGCCACATCGAAAGCCACACCAGAAGCCACAGAAACCGAACCACCAGAGGAGATGCGATGACCGACACCACCAGCACCGAACTCGACCAGATCCTCGACGCCGCCACCGAGGCCGCGCCCGTCCTGTCGGCGGCCGCCCCGGCGACCCGGGCCGGCTGGCTGCGCGCCGCGGCCGACGCCCTGGATGCGCACCGCGAAGAACTGGTGCCGCTGGCGATCAAGGAGAGCCACCTGCCCGAGGCACGGCTGACCGGCGAGGTCGGGCGTACCTCCGGCCAGCTGCGGATGTTCGCCGACGCGCTGGAGAGCGGTTGGCTGTCGGAATACATCCTGGACTCCGCCGACCCCGAGCAGACCCCGCCGCGACCGGATCTGCGCCGCGAACTGGTCGGCCTCGGCCCGGTGCTGGTCTTCGGCGCCTCCAACTTCCCGTTCGCGTTCAGCGTCTGCGGCGGGGACACCGCCTCCGCGCTGGCCGCCGGCTGCCCGGTGGTCGCCAAGGCGCACCCCGGCCATCCCGAGACCTCCCGGCGTACCGCCCAGGTCGCGGCCGCGGCGATGCAGGCGGCCGGCGCCCCGGCCGGGATCCTGCAACTCATCGAGGGCGTCGAGGTCGGCACGGACGCGCTCAAGGATCGCCGGATCAGGGCGGGTGGCTTCACCGGGTCGGAGGGCGCCGGGACCGCGCTGCACCGGATCGCCGCCACCCGGCCCGACCCGATCCCGTTCTATGGCGAGCTGGGCAGCACCAACCCGGCCTTCGTGCTGCCGGGCGCGCTGGCCGATCGCCCCGATGAGCTGATCAGTGGCTACGTCGGCTCGATGAGCCTGGGCGTCGGCCAGTTCTGCACCAGCCCCGGCATCCTGCTGCTGCCCGCCGGGCACGGCCTGTCCGAGAAGCTCGCGCAGGCGACCGCGGAGGTCGGGTCGGCCCAGATGCTCAACGACCGCGTCTACAGCGGGTACGCCGAGGGCGCGGCCAGCCGCCGCGAGAACGGCGCCGTGCAGGTGCTGACCGCCGGTACCGAGACCGACGAGCAGGCCAGCCCGACGCTGCTCGCCACCACCGTGCCCGAGTTCCTCGGCCAGCGCGAGGAGCTGATGACCGAGTGCTTCGGCCCGCTGTCGATCATCGTCGAGTACGCCGATGAGCAGGAGCTGTTGAAGCTGGCGGCCGAGTTCGGGGGCCAGCTGACCTGCACGGTGCAGGGCAGCGAAGCCGACACCGAGCTGGCGGGCAAGCTGCTGCCGCTGCTGTCCGAGCGGGCCGGCCGGGTGATCTGGAACGCCTGGCCGACCGGTGTCGCGGTGAGCTGGGCGATGCAGCACGGCGGCCCGTTCCCGGCCACCGTCGGCTCGATCCACACCAGCGTGGGGATCACCGCCGCCCGCCGCTTCCAGCGTCCGGTCTGCTACCAGGATGTCCCGCAGGCCCTGCTCCCCGAAGCCCTCCGCGACGGCAACCCGCTGAACCTGCTGCGCACCGTCGACGGCGAACTCGCCCGCCACTGACCCCCACCCTCATCGAGCAGCTCGCGCAGCGAGCGTGTCGAGATGAGCCCCTCCCCACGTTGGTTGAGCGAGGAGCGCAGCGCTTCCCACGTTGGTTGAGCGAGGAGCGCAGCTCTTCCCACGTTGGTTGAGCGAGGAGCGCAGCGACGAGTCGAAACCATCCCGCACGAGACACCAGAAAGTGCCGCCAGACACCAAGGACGGTCACGAGACCCCTACTGCAACTGGGGTCTCGTGACGCCTTCTGGCGTCTCGAGATGAACCTCCCCCGCCGTTGGTTGAGCGAGGAGCGCAGCGGTCCCCTCCACGTTGGTTGAGCAAGGAGCGCAGCGACGAGTCGAAACCATCGTCACCCAGAGGCCGTGGTTTCGACTCGCTCGTACCTCGCTCGCTCAACCGACGTGAGCGGGGTGGCTTCGACTCGCTCGTACCTCCCTCGCTCAACCAGCGGGCGGGTTACTCGTACACCCGGAAGATGGCCTCGGCGACGCAGGCGGGGCGGTCGGAGCCCTCGAGCTCGATGGTGGCGGCCACCGTCATCTGGGCGCCGTTGTTCGGCAACCGGGTCACCTCGTTCAGCACACCGCGCAACCGGATCCGGGCACCGGCCGGTACCGGGGAGACGAAGCGGACCTTGTTCAGCCCGTAGTTGACCGCCTGCTTCTGGCTGCGTACCACCAACAGGCTGCTCCACAGCGGGATCAGCAGTGACAGCGTCAGATAGCCGTGGGCGATCGGCCCGCCGAACGGGCTCTCCTTCGTGGCCCGCTCCGGATCGGTGTGGATCCACTGCTGATCGTCGGTGGCGTCGGCGAACAGCTGGATCCGCTGCTGATCGACACTCAGCCAGTCGGTGGTGCCCAGGTCGGAGCCGGCGAGCGCCTCCAGTTCGGTCACATCGGCAACCTCGGTGGTCATGGTCATCCCTCCTGCCGCAGGCCGAGCACCCGCAGCGCGTTGTCCTTGAGGAGCTTGGGCAGCACCTCGGGTTTGAAGTCCAGGCGTTCGGCGTCGGCGAGCCAGCGGTCCGGGCTGATCAGCGGGAAGTCGGTGCCGAACAGCACCTTGTCCTGCAGCAGTGAGTTGGCGGCCCGGACCAGCTGCGGCGGGAAGTATTTCGGTGACCAGCCGGACAGGTCGATGAACGCATTCGGTTTGTGGGTGGCGATCGAGATCTGCACGTCCACCCAGGGCACTGCCGGGTGCGCCATGATCAGCGTCAGGTCGGGGAAGTCGGCGGCCACGTCATCGAGCAGCAGCGGATCGCTGTAGTGCAGCTTGATGCCGCGGCCGCCCGGCAGCCCGGCCCCGATCCCGGTCTGCCCGGTGTGGAAGAGCGCCGGTACGCCGGCCGCGGCGATCGCTGCATAGATCGGCGCGAACCGTTCCTCGTTGGGCCGGAAAGCCTGGACGCCGGGATGGAACTTGAATCCGCGCACTCCGTACTGCTCGACGAGCAGTCCGACGCGTTCCACCGCATCCGGTGCCCACGGATCGACCGAGCCGAAGGGGATCAGCACGTCCGGATGGTCCGCGGCCCGCTCGGCCAACTCGGTGACCGAGTTCGGCGGCCGGCCGAGCGCGGTCGTCGCATCGACGGTGAACACCACCGCGGCCATCGACCGCTGCCGGTAGTAGTCGGCGATCTGCTCGATCGTCGGGGTTCGGGTGTCGGTCGCCTTGAAGTACGCCGCGGAGGCGTCCATCAGCTCGTCGTCGACCGACCGGTGCCCGGTGCTGTCGATCTCCACGTGGGTGTGGATATCGATCGCCTTGAGGTTCGCGAGATCGAGTTCGGGTGCATAGCTCATCGGGGTGCGACCTCCGGCAGATCCTCACCGACCGACTCCTGATGCTCGGCGAAGGTGCCGGGCCAGATCTCGATCAGGTCCTCGGCGCTGAAGCCGCCGGAGTGATACGCCTTCTCGGTCAGCTGCGGATGGGACCAGAGCGCGACCCGATCCCCACCGATCGCGATCACCTGACCGGTGACCCCGGCCGCGGAATCGCTGGCCAGGAAGGAAATCAGGCCGGCCGCGTCCTCCGGCGTACCGAAGCCCAGATCGTGTCGCAACTGGTCGGGCAGCGGTACGCCCTCGGCGAGCGCGCGGACGTGGTCGGCGAGGAAGGGGATGGTCTCGGTCATCGCCGTCGCCGCCACCGGCGCCACCGCGTTCACCGTGATGCCCGCCTTGGCGAGCTCCATCGCCCAGGTTCGTACCATGCCGGCGATGCCGGCTTTGGCACCGGAATAGTTGGTCTGGCCGAAGTTGCCGCGCTGCCCGGCGGGGGAGGCGACGCAGATGATCCGCCCGCCCTCGCCCTGTTCCCGCATCCGGATCGCGGCGGCGCGGGCGCAGGTGAAGGTACCGCGCAGATGCACCTCGATCACCTGGTCGAAGTCGTCGTCGCTCATCTTCCACAGCACCTTGTCGCGCAACAGCCCGGCATTGGTGACCATCACATCGAGCCGGCCGAAGTTGTCGACGGCGGCCGCCACCAGGGCATCGGCGGTGCTGGTCGGGCCGACCGGTGCGACCGCGGCGACCGCCCGGCCATCGGCGTCGGTGATCTCATCGACGACCGCCTGGGCGGCCTGTGCGTCGATATCGTTCACCACCACCGCCGCGCCCTGCCGGGCGAGTTCCAGGGCGTACGCCCGGCCGAGGCCCTGGCCGGCGCCGGTGACGACGGCGACCTTGTCGGTGAGCAGTGGGGTGGAGGTGGTCATGCGCGTGCTCCTTCTCGGTTGTTGATCAGTTCAATGATTGACTTGCTGGTGGCTCCGCCGCGACCGGTGGGCGGGACGAGACGATGCAGGAACGGCGAAGGGACCGATGGATGACCGAGGCAGCCCTGTTCGACGAGCCCGGTTTCCTGATCGCCCGGCTGGCGATCCAGTTGAACCGCAGCGCCAACGCCGCGCTGGCCGAACTGGACCTGCGGATCCGTCCCTACTCGGTGCTGGCGCTGGTCTGCGACGAGGGCGATGGGGTGACCCAGCGGCGGGTGTCCACCGTGCTCGACCTGGATCCCTCGCAGATCGTGCCGATCGTGGACGACCTGGAGGGCGCCGGCTGGCTGCGGCGTACCCAGGATGCCGCGGATCGCCGGAACCGGCTGCTGGTCCCGACGGCCGAGGGCCGCGAGGTGCGGGAGCGGGCCCGGCTCCTGGTCGATCAGGCTCACGCGGTACCGCTCGCCGAGCTGCGCAGCACCGAGGGGAAGCGACTGGTCGCGCTGCTGCGCCATCTGGTGCTCACCGACGGCGGGACGGTGCGGGGCGGCTGAGCCGGTCATACCGTCTCCAGGTCGTGTTTGCGGCTCTCCGGGATGAGGGCGACGAAGAGCGCGCTGACCAGCGCCAGCCCGATCAGGAACACCCCGACCCAGATCGTCGAACCCCTGCCGACAGCGGCCAGCGAGGCGACGATCACCGGGGTGAAGCCGGCGCCGATCAGCGTGGCCAACTGATAGCCCAGGGAGGCGCCGGTATAACGCGACCCGGTGCCGAACTGCTCGGCGATGAACGCCGCCATCGGCCCGTACATGGTGCTCTGACAGACGACGATGCCGAGGAAGAAGGCGAGCGCGACCTGACCGAAGGAGCCACTGCCGAGCAGGTTCAGGATCGGATAGCACAGCACCAGGAACACGGCCAGGGAGCCGATCATCACCGTGCGCCGACCGAGCCGGTCGGAGAGGGCGCCGCTGGCCAACACCGCCGGCACGGCGAGTGCTTGGCTGATCGCGAAGGCGGTGAGTGCCTGCGGCCGGGACAGTCCGGTGCCCACGGCGTAGCCGACCGCGAAGGTGGCGAACATGGTCTGGATACCGAAGGCGGCCATGCAGGCCAGCGCGACCTTGATCACCGTCATCGGCCGGCGCAACACCTGGAACAGCGGTACCGGCTGTTCGGCGAGCTGGCCGGCCTGTACCGCCTTGGCGAAGAGCGGGCTCTCGGTCACCTGCAGCCGCACGAACAACCCGAGCAGGAGCAGCAGCGCCGAGGCCAGGAACGGGATCCGCCAGCCCCAGCTCAGGAACTGCTCGTCGGGCAGGGTGGATGCCGCGGTCATCGCCAGGGTGCCCAGCACCGCACCGGTGGGGGCACCGGCGTTGGTGAAGGCCGCGGCCAGACCGCGGTTCCGGCCGCCGGTGTGTTCGAGTGCCATCAGCACCGCGCCACCCCATTCACCGCCGATCGCGATGCCCTGCAGGACGCGCATGGTGACCAGGATGACCGCCGCCCAGGAGCCGATCATCGACGGCGGCGGGATCAGCCCGATCGCGAAGGAGGCGAGCCCCATCACCATCATCGACAGCAGCAGCAGCCGTTTGCGGCCGATCCGATCGCCGAAGTGGCCGAGGATCAGTCCGCCGATCGGGCGGGCCACATAACCCGCCGCGAAGGTGCCGAGGGAGGCGATGGTGGCGGCCCAGGGGTCGAGGTTGCCGAAGAACACCGGACCGAAGACCAACGAAGCCGCGGTGGCGTACAGCAGGAAATCGTAGAACTCGATCGTGCTGCCCAGATAGCTGGAGATGACGACCTTGCGGACCTGGGACGGGCTGCTCTCGGCGGCCGGTTCGAGTTGTTCGCCGGCGGGGGTCGGGGTGCTCATTGGTCGACCTCCAAGGTGGTGCGGATGCGGGATTTGAGGATTTTCCCGGTGGGGTTCCGCGGGATGGAGTCGACGATCTGCAGTCGTCGCGGGATCTTGTAGCGGGCCAGCCGGCCGGCCAGTTGGTCGGCCAGGGCCTCCGCGGTGAGTTCGGCCCCGTCGGCGAGCCGGATCAGCGCCAGCCCGGTCTCACCCCAGCGTTCGTCGGGTACGCCGAGGACGGCGGCCTCGAGGACGCCGGGCAGCTCGATGATCGCGGCTTCCACCTCGGCGGGATAGACGTTCTCCCCGCCGGAGATGAACATGTCCTTGAGTCGGTCGACCACGGTGATGAAGCCGTCGTCATCGGCGACCCCGACATCGCCGGTACGCAACCAGCCGTCCGGGGCGAAGGCCGCGGCGGTGGCCCCGGGGTTGTTCCAGTAACCGGCCATCACATTCGGGCCGCGGACCTGGATCTCGCCGCGCTCTCCGGGGGTGACCGGTGCGTCGTCGAGCCCGGCGATCCGGACCTCGGTGAACAGGTGCGGCAGACCGGCGGAACCGACCTTGTCCTTGGCCTGTTCCGGGGTCAGCACCAGCGCTCCGGGTCCGGACTCGGTGAGCCCGTAGCCCTGGCAGACCGCGACATCGCGGGCGAGCCAGGTGTGCAGGGTGTCGAGCCGGACCGGTGCCCCGCCGACGGTGAAGACCCGCAGGCTGGTCAGATCGGTCCGGTCCCAGTCCGGGTGTCTGGACAGCATGTCGAGCATCACCGGTACGCCGAAGCCGTAGCTGATCCGGTCGGCCTCGATCTGCGCCAGCACCCGGCCCGGTTCGAAGCCGTCCTGGATGATCACGGTGCCACCGCGGAGCAGCGTCGGCGTCGCACCCATGAAGAACGCCGCGGTGTGGTAGAGCGGTGCGGTGGCCAGCGAGATCTCGCGTTCGGTGAGGTCGAGATCGAGAGCGGCGTTCAGGGTCGCGAAGGTGACGCTGGCGTGGGTCAGCACGGCGCCCTTGGGCCGGCCGGTGGTGCCGGAGGTGTACATGATCATGCACGGGTCGTCGCCGGTCCCGACGGGTTCGCCGGTCTCCGGGGTGGTGGCGGCGGATTCGGCCACCCAGTCGTCGAGCTCGACGGTCGGGATGCTCCCGGCGGCCGCCCACCCGGTGCCGGCGAGGGCCGCGGAAGCGACCAGCAGGGTGCTCCCGGAGTCGGTCAGGCAGTGGGCGACCTCGTTCTCGCTGAGCCGGGCGTTCAGCGGTACGAGGATGGCGCCGAGCCGTCCGCAGGCGAAGAAGAGGTCGAGGTGGGCGGTGTGGTTGGCGCTGAACAGGGCTACCCGGTCGCCGGGGCCGATCCCGCGGGCCCGCAGGGCCGCGGCAGCGCGCGCGATGTCGGTGTCGAACTCGGCGTAGCTGCGCCGCTGCCCGCCGAACACGGTTGCGGTGGCTGCCGGATTGCGGCCGGCCTGGCGGGCCGGCCATTGGCTGATGCTCGGTGTGATCACGACGGCACCTCCCTGTGCGATCTGAATCACAGCGAATCATCAACGATTGAGAATGTCAACGGTTTCTCACGCTCATCGAGTAACTCGGCATGCGGAGCGGAGCGGAGCGATGCCGAGTGTGTCGAGATGAGCCGGGCCCGCCAGCCGGCTCCTCTCGACACGGCGGCCATTGCTCCGCTTCGCTGCGCATGGCCGCCTACTCGAGGAGCGTTCAGTCGATGGCGACGCGGCGTTTGGGGGCGGCGGCGACGAGGACGCCGATCATGGTGATGGCGGCGCCGATCAGGGTGCTCGGCGGTGGGGCGTGGTGGAAGAACAGCGCGTCGATGATCAGCGAGGCGACCACCTGGCCGGCGATCGTGGCCATCAACAGCAGGAGTACGCCGATGTGGCGGACCAGCACGGTGTTGGCGCCGATCACCAGCACCCCGATCGCGCCGCCGAGGTAGAGCCACCACTGGGTGGGCGGCGTCGGCACGCAACCGGTCGCCAGCAGGCGTACCCCGAAGGCCACCAGCAGCGCGACCAGCCCAATGGTGAAGTTGATCGTGGTCGCGGTGGGGGCGGAGTCGGTGACCAGTCGCACCCGGCCGTTCATGGCGAACTGGAAGCTGTTCAGGCATCCGGCCAGGAAGGGCAGCGCGAGCAGCAGGACCGGCGCCCCGGAGCCGAACTGGGGTACCGCGGCCAGCAGAGCGGCGGAGATCGCCAGCCCGGCTCCGAGCAGTCGGGTCGGGGTGAGTGGCTTGCGGAGTACGCCGGCGAAACCGGTCCGGTCGACGACCAGCCCGCTGAGTACCTGCCCGGCGACCACCGCGACGGTGAACAGGGCCACGCCCAGGACGCCGACGGTGACGGTCTGGGAGAGCACGGTCACCCCACCGAACAGGCCGCCGAAGTACAGCCAGCGCGGCGGGGTGCCGGCGCGGAATCGCTGCCAGGCGGTCCGCAGCCCGGCCCGTCCGCTGCGCCGGCAGAGCGTGATCGTGGCGACCAGCACCAGCCCGACCGCGAAGGACATCACCGCGGCGAAGAGTTGATCGGCACTGCGGACCGCCAGGTCGCCGTTGATCCGGGACTGGACGGCCACCAGGGCGCCGCAACCGATCGCGCCGAGCACCGAGATGACGACAACGATCCGGGACGGATGCTGCTCGGCGGTGGCTGTGGTCACTTCCCCGATCCTGCCGCCGGGCCGAGCCGGGGGCGAACCGCGTCCAGCAGTTGGCCGGGGAAATGAATCGGAGCCCCGCCGGGGAACGGGGCTCCGATCAAATTGGGGGTGGTGCTCGATAGTTCTGAGTCGAGTGGCCCGGACAGATTTTCGGGGACCCTGTCCGAACTCAACCCCTGACGAAAAGTGTGCTGGGTGGGTTCGATGGGTGGGAAGAGAGCGCGCAAGAACAGTACGAAAGTAGGGGGTGCTCCGTACTTTCGTCGGTGGTCCGCCCGTACTAAAGGACCATAATCTCGGATTGCTCCATAGAGGAGTCCACCTAATCATCTCATAACAAGGGGTCCCCCATGAAGATGCGTGCACTCGCCGTTCTGACCGCTGCCATCGCCTCCGTCTCGTTCGCGCTCCCGATGGCCACCGCACAGCCGGCCAAGGGTTCCGCCTCCGGCCTGACCGTGATGGCCGTGGACGGTGGGTTCTGCGACTACTACGCAGGCTTCCGCCCCTTCTGCAACTGACTCAGCGAACGGTGCAGGCTGGCCGTAGACTTGCACTGTGACTCTCCGGGCGGCGGTTCTTCGGGCAAAGCCTGAGTGGACCGCCGTGCCCAGGAAGCGGTCCCTGCTGATTGCTGGTGTGGTCGCGATCATCCTGTTGGTCATCGCGGTGCCGACCGGCAATTTCTACGATCCCCCGGCCATGGCACTGCTCATCGCTTGCTGTCTGCTGGGCGGCACCGTCTTTCTGTGGCCGGCGATCTCAGGGGTACTGCTCGGCGTCTGCCTGACCCTGTTGGCGTTCACGGAGACTCAGGTGATCGGGCTGGGCATGCTCGCCATGCCGATCGCCATCGCGACCTGTGCGGCACTCGGCAGACGGTTGCTCGCGACCGTCTATGGGCTCTGGTACTTCGCCGCATCCGTTGCGGTCGCAATGCAGAACGCCCGTCCGGGATCGCTGCTTCCCAACGTCAACTTCTTGGTCGTCTTCGTCTCGCTGCCGCTCATCGCGGGCGAGGTCGTCTTCCGGCTTCGTCAGCGCCAGGAGAAGCAGCGACAGGAGGCGATCGAGGCGGCGACCGAGCAGCGGCTCGCGATCGCCCGCGAGCTGCACGACACCCTGGCGTACGCCACCACCACGATGGTGATGAAGGCCGAGGAGGCCCGGCTGCGCGGCAATCAGGACGAGAAGACGCTGCAGGACCTGGACTACATCGCGCGTACCGGGCGGGACGCGACCAGCCAGCTGCGCACCATGTTGTCGCTGCTCCGTGACGACAGTGAGTCCACCCCGCTACCCTCCATCGGGGACTCGTTGCCGGCGGTCGTCCAGGCTCAGGTGGACAAACTGGCCGCCTTCGGGTTCCGTGTCGAGTGCGGTGTGGAGGGCGAGGTGGCGTCGATGCCACCGGAGGTACGCCAGCTCGCCGCGCGGGTGATCAACGAAGGAGCGTCCAACATCAGCAAACACGGTGATCCGACCCAGCCCGCGCAGATCATGGTCGACGCCGGCCCGGACGAGCTGGAGGTGCTGCTGGTGAACGCGCCCGCGGCGAAAGCCAACGGTGCCAGGGTCAACGGAGCACCGCACCAGGGCCTTGGCCTGGTCGGCCTGCGCGAACTCGCCGGCCAGAGTGGCGGCGAGCTGACCGCCCATCGGGTCGGCGATCACTGGATCACCCAGCTGACCGTGCCGCTGCGGAGCGCCGCCGGTGTCGGCTGACACCATCCGGGTGGTCGTCGTCGACGACGACTCCCTGGTCCGCAACGCACTCTCCGGTTACGTCACCCGCAGCAACGGGATGCGACTGGTCGGTACCTGCCGCAACGGCCGGCAGGCCCTCGACCTGCTCGCCGGCCACGGCGTCGACGTCGTGCTGATGGATGTCCGGATGCCCGAGATGGACGGGATCGAGGTGACCCGGGAGCTGCGGCGTACCGGAAGCCGGGTGAAGATCCTGGTCCTCACCACCTTCGACGAGGACAAGCTGATGCTGGCCGCGCTGGCCGCCGGCGCCAACGGCTTCATGCTCAAGGATTCCGCACCCGAGGCGATCGTCGAGGCGATCCAGGTCGCGAACTCCGGCGGCCACGTGATCTCCGCCCGCCCCGCCACCCGGCTCGCCGAGCGCTATCTGCCGCAGGACGAGTGGCAGGGCGGCGAGGTTGGACCGCATGGGCTCACCGGCCGGGAGCGCGCCGTGCTCCGCGAACTCTGTCGGGCCGCCAGCAACGCCGAGATCGCCGGCTCACTCGGGCTGTCCGAGTCGACGGTGAAGGCGCACGTCTCCACGATCATGGACAAACTGAACTGCAAGTCCCGGCTGAAAGCAGTGATCCGGGCCTTCGAACTCGGCCTGGCCGAACCGCCGCGCGGCAGCGAACAGGACGACGAAGGGGGCGCATAGCGGTGTACGTCGACCACCTGACGCTGGCCGACTACCGCTCCTATCCCGCGGTCGACGTACCGCTCGCCAGCGGCGTGACCACCTTCGTCGGCGCCAACGGGCAGGGCAAGACCAACCTGGTCGAGGCCGTCGAATACCTGTCCACGATGTCCAGCCACCGGGTGTCCTCGGAGATCCCGCTGGTCCGGGCCGGTTGCGAGCGGGCGATCGTGCGGGCGGGGGTACGCGCGGGTCTGGCCGATGACCGGCGAATCCTGTTGGAGCTGGAGATCACGCCGGGCAAGGCGAACCGGGCCCGGTTGAACCGTTCCCCGCTGCCCCGGGCGCGCGAGATCGTCGGGATGCTGCGCACCGTGGTCTTCTCCCCCGAAGACCTGGCGATCGTCAAGGGCGATCCGGCCGAACGGCGGCACTTCTTGGACGCGCTGGTGGTGAACCGCTGGCCGCGGATGGCTGGGGTACGCGGCGACTACGACAAGATCCTCAAGCAGCGCAACAGTCTGCTCAAATCGCTGGCCGGGCGGGGGCGGTCGGCGAACCGCGATGACCCCTACGCGGCGTCCACCCTGGAGGTCTGGGACGCCCAGCTGGTTCGCGCCGGGGCGGAGCTGCTGGAGGCCCGGTTGGACACCCTGCGGGATCTGCTGCCGCACACCGCCCGGGCGTACGCCGAGATCGCCCCCACCAACAACGTCGCCGCTGCGGCGTACAAGTCGGCGATCGAGATCGGTGAGGACTGGACCCGCCAGACCCTCGGCGACGCGCTGCAGGCCGAACTGCTCAATCGCCGCGGCGACGAACTGCAGCGAGGCGTCACCCTGGCCGGCCCGCACCGCGACGACCTGACCCTCACTCTGGGTGAGCTGCCGGCCAAGGGGTACGCCTCCCACGGCGAATCCTGGTCTTTCGCACTCGCGTTGAAGATCGGCGCCTTCGAGCTGCTCCGCGCCGACGGCATCGAACCGGTCCTGGTGCTCGACGACGTCTTCGCCGAGCTGGACTCCACCCGCCGGCAACGGCTGGCGGCCGGGGTGGTGCAGGCCGAACAGCTGCTGGTCACCGCCGCGGTCGGTGCCGATGTCCCGGAAATGCTTGCCGGGCAGCGATTCCTGGTCGGCGGCGGGGAGGTGCGCGCCGATGACTGAATCCCCGAACTCCCCGAGCGAGCGTCCCGAGGAACCCGCCTCCGAGCTGGCCGCCGCCGCGGAGCCGCACGACCCGACCGGGATGGATCTGGCCCGCCAGATCGCGGCGCAGGTGGGTGCCGCGAGCAAGGGGGTACGCCGCCGGCCCGGCAAGCGGAAGAAGCGCCCCGAAGGCGTCCAGTCCTCCGGCGCACACCCCGACGACCGCGATCCGCAGCTGCTCGGCCCGGCGCTGAAGGGGCTGATGCGTCAACAGGGCTGGGACACCCAGGTGAACGTGCATCTGCTGCTGGCGAACTGGCCGGCGCTGGTCGGCACGGTGAATGCCGAACATTCGCGCCCGGAGAAGTACGACGACGAGGTGCTCACCATCCGCGCCGAGTCGACCACCTGGGCCACCCAGCTGCGGCTCTTCGCACCCCAGCTCGTCGCCCGGTTGAATGACGAACTCGGCCAGGGCACGGTACGGCGGGTGCACGTCCTCGGCCCCGACGCCCCGAGCTGGAAGCACGGCCGCCGCTCGGTCCGCGGCCGCGGCCCCCGCGACACCTACGGCTGAGCCCACGCTCATCGAGTAGCTCGCGCAGCGAGCACCCCCACGCTCATCGAGTAGCTCGCGCAGCGAACCCCCCACGCTCATCGAGTAGCTCGCGCAGCGAGCGTGTCGAGATGAGCCGGTTCATCTCGACACGCCACCATTGCTCCGCAGGCTCCGCATGGTGGCTACTCGATGAACGTGGCGGGGAGTTGCTCCCTTGCTCCGCATGGCGGCTACTCGATGAACGTCAGCTGGCCGTACCGGCGGCGGCCTCGTCGATGAGGTCGGCGATGGCGCCGGGCTGGGAGGCGAGCGAGGCGTGGCTGGCATCCAGCTCGATCGTCTTCTGCGGGTTCATCCGTGCGGCCATCCGGCGCTCGTTGTCCGGGTCGATCATCCGGTCGGAGGTGGACACCTGATACCAGACCGGCTTGGACTTCCAGGCCGGCTCGGTGACGTTGTCGCCGAAGGTGGAGGCGAGTGGCGCCTTCTGGGTGACCGCCATCACCAGCTGCTGATCGGTCGGCAGGTCCTGGCAGAAGCTCTCACCGAACTTGTCCTGCTTCACCCACAGATAGCCGTCCGAGTCGGGTTCGAGGTTCTCGATCGCGGCCGGCGGGTGTTCCTGGCTGATCGCACCCGGGCTCTCCCCGGCATCCGGTGCGAACGCCGCGACATAGACCAGTCCGATCACGTTGGGCTGGTTGCCGGCCTCGGTGATCACCGCGCCGCCGTAGGAGTGGCCGACGAGCAGCACCGGGCCCTCGATCTGGGCGATCATCTTGCGGGTCCGTTCGGCGTCGTCGGCCAGCGAGGTGAGCGGGTTCTCCACGGCATGCAGATCGGTGTAGCCGCGCTTGTTCAGTTCGGTGATGACACCGGCCCAGTGCGCGGCGCCTCCCCAGAATCCGTGGACGAGTACGACTGCGGGCTTGTCGGCCATGGGGGTGTTCCTTTCCAGCATTGGAAAAGCTTCGGAGCACGCACGCTAGCAACGTCTTCCACCACCGGGGCAGACCCTGGGATGCTGGTCGGGCCCTAGGATGCTGCCCAATGATCGGCGCACTGCGAGAGCTCTGGGGCTATCTCACCCAGCTTGCGGGGGACACCTGGCGGGTCTTCATCCGTCTGTTCCCCAAGTTGGTGACCCTGCAGCTGCTCGGCTGGCTCGGCTACGGTGCCAGCCTGCGGATCGCCGCCTCGCTGGTGGAGAAGTCGGCCTGGGCGGCGCTGGTCGTGTTCTCCGCCGGCTTCGTCTCGCTGCTCACCGCGATCGTGCTGCAGCTCCGGTTGGTCGGCGCGGAGCTGGGCGTACGCCAGGTGCTGCCGGAGAGTGCCCCGAACGACGACCGCGACGAATCGGTACCCCGGTTGCTCGCGTTGACGCTGCTGCCGTTCCTCGGCATCTACGCCGCCTTCGGCTATGTCCAGGAGCGGGCGCGTGAACTCGTCGTCGCCTCCCTGCAGCAGACCGGATTCCTCTCCGATGCCACGATCATGACCCAGTTCGCGCCCCGCAGCCGCGACGGCGTCCTGATGGTGATCGGGATCGTCGCGGGCGCCTACGTGGTCCGCCGCGGCCTGGACCTGCTGCACGAGTTCACCGACCGCCGGGTGCTCGGGCTGGCCGCCGCCTTCGTCGAGGCGTTCTTCATGCTCAGCCTGATCCTGGCCGGCGGCAACCTGTTGAACTTCGTCAAGAACTGGCTCGGTGACCGGGTGCTCTCTGCCTGGGTCGACGGCTGGGTGGACGGGTTGTCGGCGGTGCTCGCGCAGATCAAGATCAACCTGCCCGCGATCATCCTGGTCGTCGGGAATTTCTTGCAGGACAACCTTTTCCCGTTCCTGCTGAACGTGATCTCCCAGCCGATCGCCTGGCTCGCGGTCGCGGCCCTGGTCTACGGCTCGCACGTGCTGTCGGTGGCCGAACTGTGGCGCAAGGGCGAACCGCCGACCCGCGCGGTGGAGAAGCTCGCCGAACGCCAGCGCCGGCACCAGGCGGTCAGATCCTCCGGTGTCGGCCGCCGCGCCTGGTTGGAATTCCAGGAACTGTTCCTCGGCGACATCGACGACAAATACGTGCCCACACTGCAATCGCTGCGACTGGTGCTGCGCTCCGGCGTACTCTTCCTGGTCGCGTTCGTGCTGCTGCACCTGGCCATCACCCGCCTGGAGGACGCCTGGGCGTACGCCATCCAATGGCTGATCGGCGGGCACCGCTCGGAGTTCTGGTACACGTGGGGCCCGCTCGTCGACCTGGCCCGCGAGGTGCCGTTCCAGCCCCTGCGGATCTGCCTGCTCGCGGTCACCTTCGCCGCCTGCCTGGCCCGCTTCCGCGCCCGCGCCGAGGCCGCCGCCGACGCGGAGGCCACCGAGGCCGAGGCCGGGAAGACCGCGCCGGAGGTGACCCGATGAAGCGGCGTGACCGGGCCACCTGGCTGGCCGCCCTGGTCGCGGTCCTGGTGCTGCTGGTCACCGGAGCGGTGGACGGGGTGATCGAGCGGCGGATCGGCTCATCGGCGCCGGAGGTCTTCGACGACACCCGGGTACGCCTCGGCGAGACCGCGACCATCGACGGCGTGCAGGTGAGCGTGGACCGGCTGCAATCGGCGTACCAGTTGGATCCGCCGACCGGGAACGAGATCGACCGCGCCACCGGGATCTATCTGGTGTTCCAACTGCGCGTCGAGGCGAGCGGCAACGAACGCCCGCTCGGTCTGCAGGGCGAACTCAGCTATGCCGGGCTGACGACCGGACTGCGCAACCTGCCGACCACCGATCCGGGGACCGAGAGCACCGGGCCGGCCTATGCCGAGGTGGACCCGCAGCGCTTCCGCGCCGCCGCGGGCAGGCAGCCGGTGCAGCTGCGGCTGTGGCACGAGGAGCTCACCTACCGCTACCGGCAGCGGGCCGTCATCGACCTCGACGTCGATCCGCAACGGGCCGACGCCCTGCTCGGGGTGCCGCGGAGCACCATCCTGCCGATTCCGCGGGCGACCGCCAGGGGGATCTGATGAGCACCCGGGTTCCCGCGCGCCCGCTGCATCGCCGACGGTTCGATCCGCGGCCCTGGCTGGCGCTGTGGTGCGTGCTGATGCTCTCGGCCACCTACGTCGGTGGCTGGGCGTACTGGTCCTACACCCATCTCAACCTGCGGGTGGTGCAGCGCCCGCCCGGTGAACCGGGGCTCACCTCGAAGGGGTCCAGCTTCCGGGTGCTGTCGATGGTGCAGAGCCCGGTGCTCGCGCGCTCGGCCGACTACGGCGGGGAACCGATCACCGCCGATGAGGGGATGACCTTCGTCGCGGTCACCTTCGAGGTGACCCGTGCGGTCGATGACGAGCTCTGCCTGTTCAATCTCGCCGGTGCCGACGGGCGCAGTTACGAGAACAGCAGCAAGGTCTATGGCCGGGAGTTGCGGGCCTACTGTTCGGATTTCCCGGTCGGCGAGCCGACGCGGGGCGAACTCGCCTTCGAGATTCCCCGCAGTCAGGTCGACCGGCTGATCGGGATCTACGACACCAGCCAGCGGGACTGGCGGACCCGGCACAACGCGCTCACCCCGCCGCGCTGAGCCGCCGGTCGGTTAGTTCGTCCTGTCCGGCATCCGGGTGACCGGGCACCAGAACAGCAGCGCGGTCTGGGTCTTGCCCCAGTTCTTGCGGGAGTCGGCCATCTCTTCTGATTGCCGGCCGTATTTCTGCTGCCAGACCCCGACCTGCAGCAGGCCGGTCGGTCGCCAGGTCGCCGGGATCTCGGCGGTGATCCGCACCGGTACGCCGGTCAGGCCCGGTGCCAGCGTGCTCGGCGGCTGCGCCTCGTCGCCGAACTGCATCCGGGCCTTGAACTGGCGGCCGTTCTCCAGCATCACCAGTGCCGGGTCGAGAACCACCGCCGTCGGCTTCTTCAACTTGCTGGTGGCGGTGCCGAAAGCCACCACCGCGAACTTGTCGAAGTCCGCATCGTTGTACTGCGCCTTGGGCTGGAGGGTGATCTCGACCCGCTCCAGGGTGAGCGTGAACGGGCCGACATCGACGACCTGCCCGGCGGCGTACGTTTTGGCCCGGTCGCCGCGTTTCGCGAACCCGCCGGCGGTCAGGATGACTCCGAAGGCCAGCAGCAGGACCGCCACCACGACGAGGAGTTTCTGGCTCGCCGACCACCGCTGGTCGCCGCGTCGCGGCGGCCGCCAGCCCCGATCCAGTGGTTCTGGATCGAGGTGGATCGGCGGCAGCGAACCGGGTCGCGGCCCCAGCGGCGTACTCATCTCGGTCTGATTGCGCTCAGCCGGCGATGGCGACGCTGGCCTCGCTGGTGTAGGCGACGAAGGTCAGCGATTCCTGGAAGTAGAGCTGCACGGTCTCCGCGTCGTGGGACAGGTAGCCGATCGAGACGTCCTGGCCGAGGAACAGCTCGTAGTCACCGCCGCGGGTGCTGAGCAGCAGCGCCCCCTCGACCGCGGGCGCCCAGATCACCTCACCGTCGAGGAGCCGGTTGATGTGCTCGCGGATCGGATAGCCGTGGTCGGTGATCTCGCTGACCGCGGTGTAGTTCTCCGCCGACAGCAGCAGCGTGTAGGGCCCGTCGACCCCGGCCAGCCGCAGCTCCGAGAGCGCCTTGGCGACGACGTCCGGCAGGTCGCGGACCTCGCTGGGCACCTTGAGCTTCTTGTTCGAGCTGCTCGGCACGATGCCGGTGATGCCGGCCTCGGTGGCACCGTTGAAGATCGCGTCGTCCTCGGCGAGCGCCAGCTTGCGGACCGCGTCCTTGACCGGCTGCCAGTCGGCGTCCTGGGAGCCGCGCTCGACACCGTCCACCTCCGCGCGGGAGACCTCGAAGGGCACCCGCAGCTCGACCAGCGACTGGGTCTCGCGGAGCCGGGTACGGACCCCGTCGGTGTTGCTCAGCTCGGTCAGCCGGCCGTTGCCGACCGCGGCGAGTTCGGGACCGGCGGGGCCGCTGACATCGACGACGCGGCGGCCGGCGATCCAGCGCTTGAAGGTGCGCCGGGCCTCCTGCTCGAGGTCGGCCCAGGCGGCCTCGGAGATCGGGGCGAGTTCGCGGTGCAGGTTGTTCATTCGTGACTCCTTCACAGACCACCGATGTTGAGTGAACCATCGGTGGCGGGTTGGTGCTCGGTGGGGGTTTCGTCGCTGGCCTCGGTGCTGGCGTACGCCTCCGGTTCCTCCAGGAAACCGGCCGGGGGCACGAAGAACAGGCACCCGGTGACGGCGGTGGAGAAGTCGAGGATCCGGTCGTAGTTGCCGGCCGGCTTGCCCAGGAACATGTTCCGCAGCATCTCCTCGGTGACGCCGGGGTCGGCGGCGTATCCGATGAAGTAGGTGCCGAATTCCTCCCCGTCGAGGCGGCCGAAGGGCAGGTTGTCGCGGACGATCTGCAACTGCTTGCCGTCGGCGTCGTTGACCTGGTTGAGCGCGACGTGGGAGTTGCTGGGTTTGACGTCGTCGGGCAGTTCGATGTCGGCGAGCTTGGTCCGCCCGATCACCCGTTCCTGTTCCTCGACCGAGATCGCGTCCCAGGTGGTCAGGTCGTGCAGGTATTTCTGCACGATGACGAAGCTGCCGCCGGTCCAGACCGGGTCGTCATCACCGATCAGCGTCGCCTCGACCTGGGCCAGTGGGGCGTCGGGGTTCTCGGTGCCGTCGACGAAGCCGAGCAGGTCGCGGTCGTCCCAGTAGCGGAAGCCGTGCACCTCGTCGACGATCTCGATGGAATCGCCGAAGCGGAGCTGGAGCTGGCGGGCCAGCTCGAAGCACATGTCCACCTGCATCGAGCGGATGTGGAAGAGCAGGTCACCGGGGGTACGCGGGGCCTGATGTTTGCCGCCGTCCAGCGGGATGAACGGGTGCAGGTCGGCGGGCGGTTCGAGGTCGGGGTACGCCCGCTGCCAGAACTCCGCGCCGATCCCTGTGACGCAGCTCAGCTGACCCTCCGGCACCCGGAAGGCGACCGCCCGGATCAGCGAGGGCACATCGGTAAGGGCGTCGCGGACATCGGCCTCTCGGCCCTCCGGCACCGTCACGGTGAGAAAGATCGCCGCCCGCGCCACCGGCCGCAACACGTTCTGAGCCAGATACTCCGGAGTCCTCGAAACCACGGTCCGACCCTATCGCGCCCGGCCCACCCGTTGGCTGAGCGAGGGAGGTACGACCGACTCGAAGTCATGCCCCCGCTCATCGAGTAGCAACCCCGGCGCAGCGGAGCCACATCCCTCCGCTCATCGAGTAGCTCGCGCAGCGAGCGTGTCGAGATGAGCGTGTCGAGATGAATCGAGCCTGCCACCCGTTGGCTGAGCGAGGGACGTACGACCGAGTCGAAACCACGCCATCCGTTCATCGAGCAGCAACCCCGTCGGAGCGGAGCCACATCCCTCCGCTCATCGAGTAGCTCGCGCAGCGAGCGTGTCGAGATGAGCGTGTTCGAGATGAATCGAGCCTGCCACCCGTTGGCTGAGCAAAGGAGGTACGACCGACCACGCCGACAACACCTGGACCTACAACTACAACCTGCAGGGCCAAAAACCAGCGGGGATGACCCGGACACCGGCCGTTCCAGCCGCAGCTACGACGTGGCCGGGCAAATGCTCACCTCGACCAACGCCAAGGGTGAAACCCTCGCCTACACCTACGACCAGCTCGGCCGCAGAATCAGCCTCCGCACGCTACGTCCAGTTCGCCGGTCAGACCGTGGCCATGCGCACCAGCAGCAACGACTTCGATGTCTACACGCTCTGGCCCGACCTCAACAACACCGCTGCCTGGCAGGTCCAAAACACCAACGGGGCGGTCACCACTCAGCGCACCACCCCCTACGGCGCACCCCGTGATATGGCGACCCGGTTTGCCTCCGATTGTGGCTTCGTGCAGGGCCTGAACGACCCCGCACTCGGTATGATCCGCATCGGCGCGCGCGACTACGACCCCGCCACCGGCCGGTTCCTCCAACCCGACCCGATCCTGGATGCAAGCAGCAGCTCGACCCAGTGGAACGCATACGGCTACGGCAACAAACAACCCCACCGATCAACCCGACCCGACCGGACTCCGCCCCGACGACATGGACGGGCAGATGTACACCAGATACCTCCAGGTATTCAACGGCAGCAAGAAGAAGGGTTACAGCCATACACAATCACAAATGCGCGCAAACAATGCCGCTTACAGAACACCCTCCTGGCGGGCCGGTGGTGTCAGTTACAAGCAAGGCTATGGAATCAAGGGGTACCGTTACCAGGAGGCTGATCGAAGGTTCAGAAACTCGCGTGCTGCATACTCGAAACCTATTGCCAAAGCCCCAAAAACAAAGGCTGCGACCAAGCTAATAGCTTACCTCCATCCAGGCCGATTCTATGATCGGTACAGCAGGAATGGTTACGGATTAACACCGACCTCTTGGGCCGATATTAACAAGGCATACGGCTCGCAAACTCCACCCATGCTCCAGCCGGATCCCTGTGGGGTCGGAGTACCGTCGGGGGAAGAATCGTAGAGTATAGAGCAATGCCTATCAAGAATGGGAGCACTATCCATGTCGGAACCTACTATTTCCCCAAGCCGTAGCAGGCCGCAGTCCTGGCAACGAAAGCTACTTGAGCGACTCGCGCATGAAGACTTCGATGGGTCGACATGCCTTTTGGGACAACTGGAGTCGTTTCATGTTTCTCCAAGCTGGTCCGACAGCCTCAGCTTCCTTATTTTTCCAGAGAATCCTGTGCCGATTCCACAGATCCAAAAGGGGATACCAGTCGAGGCGGAAGCCGAGGATACTGATGGCGAGACAATTTCTATACTTTTGTCGGTGACAGACGACGGAGTGCCCGAGGAAGTCATGATCTATAGACAGGACGGTCGCCCGATCAATATAGACCCCAGTTCCATACCCAATCGATTGAAGGGATTCGTGGTCAACGGCTGACGTCTGGTGAACCGGTCCGGGGGAAATTGGAGCCTGGCCCGGTATCCCGGACAAAGTGGCCGCGGTCTTCGCCACTGATGGCCTTGAACCGCCACCAGATAGATGGGCAGCAGCCACCTGGTCGGCCGGCCCCGCGATGGCGGCGGCGAACGAAGGCCCGGCCGGACCACTCGGCGAAGCCCCGGATACTTGGGGTGAACCAAGACGGTCGGCTCGTCCAGACTCGGCCGGAGCCCCCGCTCAGACGTGACGACCAGGCGTACCGCGTGGTGGGGACCGGGGACGGGTGTCGAACCCGTCTCAACGGCATCAGCGGGCGTGTGATCGCAAACCGGTGTCCAAACGGCCCACAGATCTCCGCGAATCGGTGGTTTCTGCGGGTAGACTTGCCATGCTGTAGGGAGATAGGAGACCCATGACTGACGCCCCTGACGAGCGTCCCGACGAGACCGCGGATGTGCCGGTGCCGAACGCCGCTGCGGGCATCACCGCCGAGCAGTCCGCCACGGTCGAGGAGAAGGCCGAGGCACAGAAGAAGCATCTCGTCGACGCCGGGGTCTACGACTCCTCCGCGATCACCGTGCTGGAGGGTCTGGAGGCGGTCCGCAAGCGCCCGGGCATGTACATCGGCTCGACCGGTGAGCGCGGCCTGCACCACCTGGTCTACGAGATCGTCGACAACTCCGTCGACGAGGCGCTGGCCGGCTACTGCGACACCATCGACATCAAGGTGCTGCCCGAGGGCGGCATCTCGGTCAGTGACAACGGCCGCGGCATCCCGGTCAAGATCCACCCGCAGACCGGCATCCCCGCTGTGACGCTGGTCTACACCGAGCTGCACGCCGGCGGAAAGTTCGGCGACGGCGGCTACAAGGTCTCCGGCGGCCTGCACGGCGTCGGCGCCTCGGTCGTCAACGCCCTCTCCGACCGGCTCACCGTCGAGGTCAGCCGCGACGGCTACGTCTGGACGCAGGGCTTCCACCTGGGCGTACCGACCGGGGAACTCGAGCGCGGCGAGGAGACCGACGAGACCGGCACCAAGGTCATCTTCTACGCCTCCAGCGACATCTTCGAGACCACCGACTACTCCTTCGAGACGCTGTCCACCCGGTTCCGCGAGATGGCCTTCCTGAACAAGGGCCTGACCATCCGGATCACCGACGAGCGGCCGGACCACGTCGATGAGGACGGCCACCCGAACACCGCCGACTACCGCTACGACGAGGGCCTGATCGACTACGTCCGCTACCTCACCAAGGGCAAGGAGACGATCAACCCCACCGTCATCGATGTCGAGGCCGAGAACGCCGACGAGGGCCTCAGCGTCGAGCTGGCGATGCAGTGGACCACCGCGTACACCGAATCGGTGCACACCTTCGCCAACACCATCAACACCCATGAGGGCGGTACGCACGAGGAGGGCTTCCGCGGCGCGCTCACCAACACCGTCAACAAGTGGGGTGAGACCTGGGGCCTGATGAAGAAGGCCGACGACCGGGTCAAGGGCGAGGACATCCGCGAGGGGCTGACCGCGATCATCTCGGTCAAGCTCGCCGAACCGCAGTTCGAGGGTCAGACCAAGACCAAGCTCGGCAACACCGAGGCGCGTTCCTTCGTGCAGAAGGTCGTCAACGACAAGCTCTCCGACTGGTTCGAGGAGAACCCGACCGAGGGCAAGCTGATCGTCCGCAAGGCGCAGGACGCGGCGACCGCGCGGCAGGCGGCCCGCAAGGCCCGCGACCTGGCCCGCAACCGCAAGGGTCTGCTCGGTGGTGGCGGTCTGCCCGGCAAGCTCGCCGACTGCCAGTCGACCAACCCCGAGGAGTGCGAGGTCTTCATCGTCGAGGGTGACTCGGCGGGTGGCTCGGCCAAGGGCGGTCGGGATCCGCGGATCCAGGCGATCCTGCCGATCCGCGGCAAGATCCTGAACGTCGAGAAGGCGCGTATCGACAAGATCCTGCAGAACAAGGAGGTCGAGGCGATCATCAACGCCCTCGGCACCGGTGTGCACGAGGACTTCGACATCGCCAAACTGCGCTATCACAAGATCGTGCTGATGGCCGATGCCGACGTCGACGGCGCCCACATCCGGACCCTGCTGCTGACGCTGCTGTTCCGGTTCATGAAGCCGCTGGTCGACCACGGCTACGTCTATCTGGCCCAGCCGCCGCTGTTCCGGTTGCGGTGGACCAATGCCCCGCACGAACTCGCCTACACCGATGCCGAGCGGGATGCGCTGCGGGAGAAGGGCCTGGCCGAGGGCAAGAAGCTGCCCAACGTCAACCCGATCCAGCGTTACAAGGGTCTGGGCGAGATGAACCCCGACGACCTGTGGGAGACCACCATGGATCCCGAGCAGCGGATCCTGCTGCAGGTCACCCTCGAGGACGCCGCCCGCGCCGATGAGATGTTCTCCATCCTGATGGGCGAAGACGTCGAATCGCGCCGGCACTTCATCCAGCGCAACGCCAAAGACGTCCGCTTCCTCGACATCTGAGCCGATGACGAGCACCGTGATCGTACGCCGCCTGCGGGCGGCGGGGATCGCGGTGCTCGCACTGGCTCTGATCGGACTGGCGGTGCGCTACCTCGCGGTCCCGGCGTACCGGCCCGCGCTGCAACCCGGTGAGCTGCTCGCGGTCGACGTTTCCAACCACCAAAGGGAAATCGACTGGCAACGGGTACGCGCGGACGGGATCGGTGCGGCGATGATCAAGTCCACCGAGGGTCGGGGCTGGGTCGACCCGTTCTTCGCCCGGAACTGGGCCGAGGCCCGCCGCGCCGGGGTGCCCGCTGGGGCGTACCACTTCTTCACGGTGTGCGCACCCGGCGCCGAACAGGCCGCGAACTTCCTGCGTACCGCGCCGCCCGACCCCGCCGCGCTCGCGCCGGCGATCGACCTGGAACTGATCGGCAGCTGCACCGACCGGCCCTCGCAGCAATGGGTGGACACCGAGCTGACAGCCTTCGTCACCGCCGTCGAGGCGGCCTGGGGTCGGCCGCTCGTGGTGTACGCGCGGAACAGCTTCACCTCGGTCTACCAGATCGCACCGGTCGCCGGCCGGCCCGAGTGGACGACCAGCTTCTTTCTCCGCCCCAGTGGGGAATGGCGGATCTGGCAGGTGCAGTTCTGGGCCCGCGTCGACGGGATCAACGGCGGCGTCGACCTCGACGTCCTCCGCCCGCCGACTTGACGTTCATCGAGTAGCCGTCCCGGCACCGCGGAGCGACGCCGGGACGACGTGTCGAGATGAACAGATCGCCCCTCAGACGCCGGTCTTGGCCAGCCCCCCGGTGGACGGCTTGCTGGAACCGGTGCCGGAGCAGTACTTCAACAGGTTCACCCCGGGATAGTCCTCGAGCCCCACCTCGGTGCCATTCGCCGTCTTGGCCATCCAGCCGAAGCTCTTGCTCTCTCCCGAGGTCGCCTTCACCGACTTCGAGGCCCCGGGCGACAGCGTCACCGACTTGTTGCTCTCCGACCCCGCGTAGCCATAGGTCACCGTGGCAGTCCTGCCGCTGTTGTTGGTGAAGGTGGCCGACTGGCAACCGTAGCTGGCGGTGACCTTGCCGCTCGGTGCGGCGTGAGCGGGGGCGCCGGCGAGCGCGGCAGCGGAAACCATCCCGATGCCCAGGGCAGCGGCGGCGAAGGCCTTCTTCATCACAATCTCCTCAATGCAGGTGTGGTTCATGGGAACTCTCTAATACGGACCCAACCACATCGGCGGGGGTCATGGAACATCATTTTGCAAATCTCAGGCACAGGCCAGACTTCTCAGCCTTGGCCTTCGGGAGGTCACAACCCCGCGTCACGGACCCGCATGGCGGCGGCGGCCACCGGCGCGGGCGGAACGGTGGCGCTGGACACGGTCACCGACACGATCGTTGCGAAGCTGACCTACTTCGCGGTGGGCACCAAACGCTGACGACTCACCGCGGCCGGGTCACGCGCGGGTAACCAGCGCCAATGCCTCGCGTACCGGTCGCGGGTCGAAGGCCGGATCGGTCATCGAGAGCAGGCTCAGCGCGGTGCGCGCGAGGTGCTGGGAAAGAGCGTGCACGGCCTGATCCGCGTCGCGGTCCGCGCAGGCGTCGGTGATCGCATGATGATCCGCGCGGCCGATGTCGAAGGAGATCGGCCGGCTGACCAGCAGGGCGCGCCGGTACCGCTCGCAGTAGTCGGCCAGATCGTAGGCGGCCCCGGTGATCCGCTCCCCGGCGTGACTGATCAGCAGGCGGTGGAAGCGCCGGTGATAGGTCTCCCAGACATCGACGGTCTCCGGGTCGGCGTACTCATCCATCGAAGCGAGCAGATCCCGCAGCTCCGCGATATCGGCCGTGGTGAACTTCGGGACGCTGAGCCGGATGCCGAGCGCCTCCTCGGTGATCCGCAGCGCGTAGAGGTCGACCAGGTCGGTGGAGTCGAGCCCGGCGATCCGAACGCGGCGGTTGAGCTCGGCGGTGACCAGGTGTTCACGTTGCAGCATCCGCAACGCCTCCCGCAGCGGCGTCCGGTTCACACCGAGCCGTTCGGCCAGCTTCACCTGGCTGATCACCGCACCCGCCTCGAGCTGTCCGTGCAGGATCTCGTTCCGGAGCTGGACGAAGATCTCATCGACCGACATCGTCGGCGACGCCTTCGCTTCGATGGTCACGTCTGCCAGGCCTTTCACTGGGTGCCCGGTCGGGCACGGTCCGAAGGGGTACCGATCTGCTTGGGCAGCCTACCGCGCCTACCGGAATCGGTGTCGAGAGAAACTGTTGACAGATTTCTCGGACAGGCCTAGCGTCGAAGGCAATCCCTCGGCACATGAGAGATCTGTTGCCAGGAACTGTCAGCAGGAGGATGACGCCGTGGGGCCATTCCAAGGGAGGAGAACGATGACCATCAACGAGGATGAGGTCCTGCCGGGACCGATCGACACGTCCACGATGACCCGCGATGAGTTGATCGCCCACAACCTCAAGGTCGTGGAGGCGCACTTCCACAACGAGGCGCCGGAGACCGTGGACAAGGCGATCGCGCTCTACGGACCCGAGATCAGCTGGGAGGGGCCGAACCGCGGCCAGCATCTCACCGACCCGGCCAAGGTGCGCGAGGCGTACATGGGGATCTACAGCACGGTGCATTTCAACAAGGCGACGACGCTGCGCCGCTTCGCCACCGAGGACTACGTGTTCGACGACCAGGTGATCGACATGACCGTCGTCGGGGACCAGATGCCCAACCTGCCGTTCAAACCCGGCGACCGACTCAGCATGCGGCTGGTGCATCTGTTCGAGATGAAGGACGGCCAGATCGTCCGCGAGATCGCCTACGAGATGTCTCGGCCCTACGGCAGTGATCTGGCCAATGACGCGATCCCCGAGGGTGCCGTCGTCGAGGAGTTCCCGACCGGGCCGCACTACGGTCAACCCTGATCAACCGCGTGTGACGCCAAGAAGCCAACCAGAGAAGGAAATCATGAAACTGACCGGATTCGTGCAGGACGGGGTACGCCACATCGGCGCCATCGAGGGCGATGGGGTACGCGACCTGGGGAGTGCCGCGGACTTCTATCGGGACCCGAAGGCGGCGCTCACCGGATCCGGGGGTGAGGTACGCCCGCTCGCCGGCCTCGAGCTGACTCCGGCCGTGCCCGAGACCGCCCGGATCTTCTGTGTGGGCATCAATTACCGCAGTCATGCCGACGAGTCGAAGGACCTCGCCGGTCTGGACGAGCCGAAGGTGCCGATGATCTTCGGCCGCTGGCAGCAGTCGCTGACCGTCGATGGGGTCGGCGTGCCGGTGCCGCCGAACGAACCCGGTCTGGACTGGGAGGTGGAGCTCGCCGCGGTGATCGGGGACGAGGTCTGGCAGGCCGATGAGCAGAACGCCGACGATCACGTCTTGGGTTATGCGGCGTTCAACGACCTGTCCGCGCGGACCAAGCAGTTGGAGACCCCGCAGTTCACGGTGGGCAAGAATGCCGACCTGAGTGGCCCGATCTCTCCGGTGGTGACCGCCGACGACGTCCCGAATCCCGGCGAGCTCGAGGTGACCACCCGCGTCAACGGCGAGGTGATGCAGAAGGGCAACACCCGCGACCTGATCCACTCGGTGAGCAGGATCATCGCCTACATCACCGACACGATCACTCTGCTGCCCGGTGATGTCATCGCCACCGGTACGCCCGGTGGCATCGGCGCCGGCCGCAAGCCCCCGGTCTTCCTGCACCCCGGTGACGAGGTGACCGTCGAGGTCGAATCCGTCGGTACGGTCAGCAACCCGATCATCGCCAGGAGCTGAGTTTCCGCGCGTTCGCGATCCAGCGAATCTTTTGGTGATACCGCTTGCCCTATAGGGCTGGCGGGATGCACGTACGGTTCGCTGGATCGCAGTTGGGTTCAGTCCGCGGGCGGAGCCCGGTGAGCCGGTCGGTACCTACCCTGATTCACATGAAGGACGGTTCCGCACCAGAGGAGTTCGGGCCCACGCACCCGACGGTGCGTGACATCCGGCGCGAGCACTGGGGCCTGGTCCACCGGGTGGAGAGACTGGAGCGTCGCCAGTTCGGCATGGTCCAGGTGACGGCGCTGGTCGCCCTGATCGCCGGACTGTTCCTGCCCTTCATGACCGACGAGGACGGGGACCTCGGTGACGAATCGCTGTCGCTGCTGTCGCTGATCGTCAGATTGTTCACCGACAAGGCTCCCGAGGGCCATTGGATCACCTTCGGTGTGCTGCCGGCCGTCTGGGGCGCGACCGTCGTAGCCGTCGTGGCCGCCCTGTTGTGGTTCGCCGGTGAGCGATCCGAACGGTCGGCGAAACTGGCCCAGATCGGTGCCGTCGTGCTCGGTCTCGGAGTCGGATTCACCTGGCTCCAGTTCGTGCTGCTCGAGTCGCCCAGATGGGGCATCTTCGGTGAGGCCAGAGTCACCATCGCTACAGCGGCGTCGCTCTCGCTCATCGCCGGAGCCATCCTCACCCTGTTCGCCGTGCACGTCGGCTCCGATTCCCGCTGAGTCAGTCCGCGGGACCGACCGGTACCTCGGCGATCCACTACCTGCCCATCCATCGAGCCCACAGTGCACCCATCGCGTGCTGCAGCGCTCGATGGATGCACCCAGGCCTCGATGGATCGCGGGGCCAGCTCGAGCCGAGCCGCCCGGCGATCCGGGTCGCCGCGTCGGCCTGCGAACCGTCTGCCGAGACCCCTCATCTCCACCTCCGGTCTGAATCTTTCCAGTCGATGGGCCCACACGCCGCGATGAGGCGTACCAACTGGTTCTGACCGGATAGAATCGCCGAGATGGCCAAGTCGCGATATGGGTGTGCCCGCCGGGAGGCTCCTCCCGCCGCTGCGGCGTACCCATTTCAATGGCGGGTCCCGCCGGGCCCGATCAGTGAGGATGCTCGATGACAGACACCCCGGACGAGCCGACCAACGAGAGCGATTCGGTGGTCGACGAGATCACCCCGCCCGAGAAGGGCACCACCGAACCGATCGACCTGCAGGTCGAGATCCAACGGTCCTACCTCGACTACGCGATGAGCGTGATCGTCGGCCGCGCGTTGCCGGACGTCAAGGACGGTCTCAAGCCGGTACACCGCCGCGTGCTCTACGCCATGTACGACGGCGGTTACCGCCCGGATCGCGGCTGGAACAAGTGCTCCCGGATCGTCGGCGAGGTGATGGGCCTCTACCACCCGCACGGTGACTCGGCGATCTACGACACCCTGGTACGCCTGGCGCAGCCCTGGGTGATGCGCGCCCCGCTGGTCTCCTCGCAGGGCAACTTCGGTTCGCCCGGCAACGACAAGGCCGCCGCGATGCGGTACACTGAGTGCAAGATGGCGCCGCTGGCCATGGAGATGGTCCGCGACATCGACGAGGACACCGTCGACTTCAAGCCCAACTACGACAACCGCGAGCAGGAACCGGTCGTGCTCCCCAGCCGGTTCCCGAACCTGCTGGTCAACGGCTCCACCGGGATCGCGGTCGGGATGGCCACCAACATCCCCACCCACAACCTGCGTGAGGTCGCCGAGGCCGTGCAGTGGAGCCTGCAGCACCCCGACGCGCCCGCCGAGGAGCTCCTCGAGGCCGCGATCGAGCGGGTCAAGGGCCCCGACTTCCCCAACGGTGCGCTGATCGTCGGCCGCAAGGGCATCGAGGACGCCTGCCGCACCGGCCGCGGGTCGGTCACCATGCGCGCGGTGATCGACATCGAGGAGGACAAGAACGGCCGCCAGCTGCTGGTCGTCACCGAGCTGCCGCACATGTGCAACCCGGACAACCTGGCGCTGAAGATCGCCGAACTGGTCAACTCCGGCCGGCTCCAAGGGATCTCCGACATCCGCGACGACTCCTCCGCGCGGACCGGTCAGCGGCTGGTCATCGTGCTCAAGCGCGACGCCCAGCCGCGCGTGGTGATGAACAACCTCTACAAGCACACCGCGCTGCAGGACACCTTCGGCTGCAACATGCTGGCGCTCGTCGACGACGTGCCGCGCACCCTGCGGCTGGACCAGTTCATCTCCTTCTGGATCGCCCACCAGCTCGACGTGATCCGCCGACGTACCCAGTACCGGTTGAACAAGGCCGAGGAACAGGCCCACATCTACCGCGGCCTGGTGAAGGCGCTGGACGCGCTCGACGAGGTCATCGCGCTGATCCGCCGCTCGCCGTCCACCGAGGAGGCGCGCGAGGGTCTGAAGGAACTGCTGGACATCGACGACGTCCAGGCCACCGCGATCCTGGACATGCAGCTGCGCCGGCTGGCTGCCCTCGAGCGGCAGAAGATCATCGACACCCTGGCCGAGATCGAGAAGCGGATCGCCGAGCTGAAGGCGATCCTGGCCTCGGAGGACCGACAGCGCGAGATCATCGGCAGCGAGCTCGCCGAGGTCGTCGACAAGTACGGCGACGACCGGCGTACCCGGATCATCTCCGCCGACGGCGACCTGTCCGATGAGGACTTCATCCCCGACGAGGACGTGGTCGTCACCATCACCCAGGGCGGGTACGCCAAGCGCACCCGCACCGACCTCTACCGGGTGCAGAAGCGCGGCGGCCGCGGCGTACGCGGCGCCAGCCTGCGCGCCGACGACGAGGTGGCGCACCTGTTCACCACCACCAACCACCACTGGATCCTGTTCTTCACCAACATGGGCCGGGTCTACCGGGCCAAGGTGTGGCAGTTGCCCGAGGGCGGCCGGGACTCCCGCGGTTCGCACGTGGCCGGGTTGCTCAGCTTCCTGCCCGAGGAGAAGATCGCGCAGGTGCTGGCGATCCGCGGGTACGAGGATGCGGAATATCTGCTGCTGGCCACCCGCAACGGGCTGGTCAAGAAGACCGCACTGCCGGCGTACGACTCACCGCGCCAGGCCGGCGTGATCGCGATCAACTTCCGCGACGAGGACGACGAGCTGATCGGCGCCGGGCTGGTCAGCCCCGAGGACGATGTGCTGCTGATCTCGCGCAACGGCCAGTCGATCCGGTTCGCCGCCGATGACGCGCAGCTGCGGCCGATGGGCCGGGCGACCTCCGGTGTCACCGGGATGAAGTTCCGCGACGACGACAAGCTGCTGTCGATGGCCGTCATCGATGCGGACCTGCCCGAGGACGACCGCTACGTGTTCACCGTCACCGACGGTGGCTACGCCAAGCGCACCAAGGTCAGCGAATATCGCCAGCAGGGCCGCGGTGGCCTGGGTATCAAGGCGATGCGGCTGAACGAGGGCCGCGGCGAGCTGGTCGGCGGTCTGGTGGTGCAGGAGAGCGACGAGATCATCGCGATCAAGCAGTCCGGACAGATCACCCGCAGCAGTGTCGCCGAGGTTCCGGTCAAGGGACGTGACACGATGGGAGTCAAGTTCGTCGGGGTGAAGGGCAATGACGCGGTCTCGCTGATCGCCCTCAACCCGGAGGAACAGGTCGCGGCCGAGGCGGAGGCGGCCGAGGAGGCTGCCGCTGGTGACGGTCCGGCCGAGGAGGTCGTGGTCGAGGTGGACGAATCGACCGCGGTTGAGTCCGGCGGGCATGATGGGTCGCCGGATGACGATGTGAACGAGGACGCCGCCGAGGCGGAGGAGGACAACCGTGAGTGATCCGCAGGGCACCGGCCGCACCCGTCAGGGTGGCCAGTCGGATGCCGAGCAGACCGTTGTTCGCGGTCAGCAGGACTTCTACGGTCAGGGTGGCCAACCGGGCGGTGACGCCGCCAGTCGCGCAGATCGCGTGATGGGCCGGATTCGCGGCGGTCAGGCGGGCCAGTCCTCCGGTGCCGCGAGCCCGAACGGCTCCGGTGACGGTGCGGGCCCGGCGCGGGCCCGGCAGCAGTCGGGTACGCCGCAGCAGGCGCCCGCCGCGCCGCAGTCCCCGGCCCAGCCCGCGCAGCGCGCCCAGCAGCCGCAGCAACAGCCGGCGCCGCGGAACGAGGCGGACCAGCCGACCGCGCAGAACCCGACCCCCGGCCGGCAGCTCTTCCGCCCCGGGCAGGATTCGCCGGCGGGTGCGGGTGCCGCGGGTGCCGGTGCCGCGGGTGCCGAGCAGGCTGGTACGCAGCAGCAGCCCACCACCACCGAGTCCAAGGGTGCCGGTGCCCGGTTGGCCGGCGGCGCGGCAGCGGTCGGTGCCGGGGCGGGCGCCCTGGCGGCCAAGCTCCGCGGCCGTGATCGCGGCGACCAGACCACGGCCGGTCAGCAGGTCAGCCGGACCGGTGACCCGAACGCCGGCCAGGCCGGCAGCGGGCGCCCGAGCTTCACCGAGCCGAGCAGCGACACCGGTGCCGCGGCCGCTGCCGTGCCGCCGCCGGCGGCGCGGTCCGGTGAGGACACCCACGAGCCCGAGGGTTCGGCCGCCGAGCTGAGCCGCCGCCCCGCGACCCGCAGCACGCTGGGCGCCGCCCGGCGTACTCGCAAGGCCCGGTTGCGGCTCTCCCAGGTCGACCCGTGGTCGGTGATGAAGACGGCGTTCCTGTTCTCGGTCGCGGCCGGCATCGTGCTCTGGGTCGCCACCGGCACCGTCTGGGCCGTGATCGGCTCGTCGGGCCTGTTCGACGAGATCAACAAGATGGTCGGCGATGTGATCCAGACCCCGGGTGACACCACCCCGTTCCGGATCCAGGACTACATCAACACCAACAAGGTGATGGGCACCGCGGCGCTGATCGCGGTGATCGATGTGGTGATCTTCACCGCGCTGGCCACCCTCGGTGCCTTCCTCTACAACCTGGCCTCGGCGATGATCGGCGGCCTGGAGGTCACCCTCGCCGAAGACTGAGCGGTATTGATTTGAGGCGTCAGCGCCGGGTGTAGTAGCCTTCATCCTCGGTGCTGATGCGCCGCCCGCGCCTATAGCTCAGACGGTTAGAGCGCTGCCCTGATAAGGCAGAGGTCACTGGTTCAAGTCCAGTTAGGCGCACCGACCACGAACCGCCTCCCGGATCCAGGGAGGCGGTTTTCTGGTTCCTCGTGGCCTGACGCCGGGGCCGCTAGCGTGAGGGTGTCGGGACGACGTGGCTTCGACTCGCTCGTTCCTCGCTCGCTCAGCCGACGTAGCAGGAGACTCGTTCCTCGCTCGCTCAGCCGACGTAGCAGGAGACTCGTTCCTCGCTCGCTCAGCCGACGTGAGCGACCGTATCGACCGACTGGAGGCGACCGCCCGATGACCACCCCCGACGAGCTGCTGGACTGGCTCCGCGACCACACCGACGAACTGGTGGCCGACGCCAGCTGGCTGGTCGACCTGGAGACCCCGAGCGACGATCTTGGCCTGCTGGAACAGGGATTGCCGCAGATCGTCGACTGGGTACGCCGCCGCGTCCCCGGCTTCGAGGTGGTCACCGAGCACCCGGCCAGCGAGACCGCCGGTGCGGCCGTGGTGCTCGAGCTGGCCGGCTCCGGGTCGCAACCGGTCACGATGCTCTGCCACGTCGACACCGTCTTTCCCACCGGTACGGTCGCCGAACGGCCCGCCGCGGTCACCGACGGCGTACTGCGCGGCCCCGGCTGCTTCGACATGAAGGTCGGTGTCGTGCAGGCGATCTGGGCGGTGCGCGCGCTGCGGCAGCTCGACAGCCCGCTGCCCACCCTGCGGCTGGTCATCAACACCGACGAGGAGACCGGCAGCTACAACTCCCGCCCGGTGATCGAGGACGCCGCTCGCGACGCCGCCGCCGTACTGGTCTTCGAGGCCGCCGCCGACGGCAGGCTGAAGACCGCCCGCAAGGGGGTCGGCATCTTCACCCTGGCCGTGACCGGTGTCGAGGCCCATGCCGGGCTCGACCCGACCAAGGGGGTCAGCGCGATCGACGAACTGGCCCGGCTGATCCTGCAGCTGCACGGCCTCACCGACCTGGCCGCGGGTACCACCGTCAACGTCGGGGTGATCCGCGGCGGCACCCGCAACAACGTCACCGCCGGTCGCGCCGAGGCCACCATCGACGTCCGGGTCGCCACGATGGCCGAACAGCAGCGGATCCAGCAGGCCTTCGACAGCCTGGCCACCCATCACCCCGACGCGAGAATCGAGGTCGGTGGCGGCTGGAACCGGCCGGTGATGGAGCGTACCGAGGCCAACGCGCGGATCTTCAACCAGGCAAAGGAGATCGCCACCCAGCTCGGCCTGGGGCTCGACGAGATCTCGGTCGGTGGTGCCTCCGACGGCAACTTCGCCAGCGCCCTCGGCCTGCCGGTGCTGGACGGTCTCGGCGCGACCGGTGCCGGTGCGCACGCCCTGCACGAGCACGCCGTGGTGGCCACCATCCCGGAACGGACCGCGATCGCGGCCGCGGTGATCGCCGCCCACGCGGGGTGACCCGGTGACCCGCCCCGGCTGAGGTGGGTATCGTCGCCCTCGACCACCGCCGAGAGGACTCAGCTGATGAAGCTCGCCACCATCCGCACCGTGAACCTGACCACCGTGGTCCGGGTGATCGACGACGAACACGGGGTCGACCTCGGGGTGGCCGATATCGGTGAGCTGCTCGCCGATCCCGACTGGGTGGAGCGGGCCGCCGGTGACGGGCCGCGGGTCGATCTGGCCGACTTCGACTACGCGCCCCTGGTCACCCGGCCGGGCAAGGTCGTCTGCGTCGGCCTCAACTACGCCAACCACATCACCGAGATGGGCCGGGAGCTGCCCGAGCACCCGACGATCTTCGCCAAGTGGACCGAGACCCTGATCGGCGCCCGGGACGAGATCACGCTGCCCCCGGAATCCGCCGAGGTGGACTGGGAGGCCGAACTGGCCATCGTGATCGGCCGCAGCGTACGCCGCGCCGACGAGCAGCAGGCGACCGCCGCGATCGCCGGTTTCTCGATCCTCAACGATGTCTCGATGCGCGACTGGCAGCGGCGTACGCCGATGTGGGACCAGGGCAAGAACTTCGAGCACAGCACCCCGCTCGGCCCCTGGCTGGTCACCCCCGAGGAGCTGCCCGGCGGCGTACGCCCGGAACTGCGGATCAGCTGTTCGGTCAACGACGACGTCCGCCAGGACGACAGCACCGGCGATCTGGTCTTCGACCCGATCGACCTGGTCCGCTACGTGTCGACCTTCGTCACCCTGCATCCCGGCGATGTGATCGCGACCGGTACGCCCGGCGGCGTGGGCGCGGGCCGCAAGCCACCGGTGTTCCTCGCCGACGGTGACGTCGTCACCACCCGCATCGAGCAGCTCGGCGAGTGCGTGAACACCGTTGTCGCGGAACGGCTCTGAGCCTCACTCCACCTGGTCGGCGGGGGCGGAATAGGTGTTGCAGGCCTTGTAGTACATCGGCCCGGTACTGGTCCCGCCGGCGGCGATCCACCGGTTGTTGGCCCGGCCGGTGCCGTGGGTACTGGCTCCCTGGGGATCCATCGACCTGGTTCCGTCGATGAACTCCTGATAGCCGACCCTGCTGCGCAGCGGGCTCCAGTCTCCGTTCAGCAGGGCCCCGGCGACGCACTGGGCCTGCAGCTCGTTGCGCCGAGTCAGCTCGTTCTCCTTGATCTTGCCGTTCGGCTGCCCCTGGGTCGCCTGGCGCTGTTCGTGGTTGATCTCCAGCAGACCGGTGACCAGTTGCAGATGGTGCGCGTACTCGTGCGCGATCACACCCACATAGGGCCCGTGCTGCTCCTGCCAGTCAGCGTGGTAGTAGATCACCTGGTTCCCGCCGCAGTACGCCGCAGCCCAGTTCTGCTGCTCCTCCGCGGCGCCGCACGGGGAGGACGCCATCTCACCCTCCTCGGCCAGCGTCGGGGCGACGGTCGGCAACCCGGCCCGCTCCAGGGCCTCCCGGTTGCTGGCCACCAGGCAGTCCAGCACCGTCTGCAGATAGCCACGCAGCTCACCGGCCGGTACCCGGTCGGTGCGTTCGGTGAACCCCGGGCAGGCGACCACGTTGAGCTCGAGCCGGTACAACGGCGAGTCGGTCGGATCAGTGAGCGTCGGCGGGGTCGGGGTGGGGCTCGGCGTCGGGGAAGGCGACGCGTCCGGGGAGGCCCCGCCACCCGCGCGGCCGGCCTGCTGACCGGCGCCGGCGCCCGCCGGCGCAGGCGTTGCGGGCAGCAGCGTGAAGCCCACCAGGCTGGCGATCAGGACGACGGTGAGCACCCCGAATCCCCACCAGACGGTGCGGTCCGAGGTGGCCGAAGGGGGCCGTGGCGAACTCATTGATCCCCCAGGGGTCGACGCTGTGCTGGCTCCAGTCTGCCACCTGGGGCCAGCACGGCGTCGAGCTCAGTTCCGGGACTCGCTCCGGGACCGGTCGGGCTCCCAGGTGCGGTCGAAATCGGGATGGTCGCCGAAGGTGCCGACGGTCCGCTTCGCGCGGGCGGCGCGCTCGGCCTCCTCCTCGGCCCGCGCGGTACCGCTGCTGCGTCGTTCGGACTCGGCGCGGACCACCGCGGACAACCGGTCGAAGACGGCATCCGGCATCGGCGGCGCCGGTTCGGACCGCAGCGCGTCGCAGGCATCGGCGAGCGCGCGGGCGAGTTCACCGCACTGCGCGCAGGCCTGCACATGGTCGGTCACCCGGGCGGCATCCTCGGCGGTGAGCAACTGCTCGGCCGCATCGGACAACTCCTCGATCGAGACGTGCCCGGTGGCGGCTCGAGGGGCGGCGGTCGGTTCGTCGTTCACTGCGCTCCTCACGTAGTCATGGCTGTCGACAGGTCCGGCGACGGGGCTTGGACGACGCCCGGCACGGGCTCGGTTCCCTCGCTCACCGACTTGTCGAGGTGGTGCTCTCGCGGAGGTGGACGAGCAGTGGTACCAGTTTGGCACGGCCCCGGGAACACCGGGATTTGATCGTGCCGACGGCACAGCCGAGGATCTGCGCGGCCTCCTCGACCGAATAGCCCTCCATGTCGACCAGCACCAGCGCGGCCCGCTGGTCGGCGTTGATCTGGTTCAGCGCGGCCGCCACGTCGGCGCGGCGCTCCTTGACCTCGAGCTGGTCCGACTCGTCGGCGACGCTGAGCTCGGCGGACCGATCGGGATCCTCGGGCAGCGGCTCGGCCCGGCGTACCTTGTTGTGCCGGATCCGGTCCAGACAGGCGTTCACCACCACCCGATGCAGCCAGGTGGTCACCTTCGCATCGCCACGGAAGGTGTGCGCCCGCCGGAATGCGGAGATGTACGCCTCCTGCAGCGCGTCGGCGGCCTCCTCCGGATTGCGCATGGTGCGCAGCGCCACCGCCCAGAGGCGATCCCGGTGACGGGCCACCAGGATCGAGAACGCGTCCGGGTCACCATCCACGTGCGCGCGCAACAGCTCCGGGTCGGTGCGCTCATCGGTCACGGGCGGGCGTCCTTCATCGAACTGGATCAAGTGGCGGGCGGCAACGGACGTAGGTTACGCCACGCCGAGGGCTGTTGCACCTCAACCGACGAAGCGTGCCTCCGCGATCCCACCCCGGTAGGTGCTGCCGTCGGCGGGCAGTTCGGTCAGATAGACCAGCACGAATCGGGACCGGACGGGTTGCGCCGGTGCCAGCGTGACCTGCGGTGTGGTGGCCCGGGTCTGGGCCAGGGAACGCCACTGGGCCGCGGAGTTCATCGGTGCGGCGGTCACCGTCTCCGGGTTGGCCGCCGGGATCCGCAGCTCGACCGCGGTCGGTGCGCCGACCAGCTGCAGCTCGGCCCGCGCGATCGGGCGTACCTCGCCGAGGTCGAAGACGATGCCGAGACCGTCCTTGTCGCTCATCTCGGCCTCGCGGTAGTTGACCGTGCGCCAGGCGGTGTCCGGGTTGTTGTCATAGGCCTGCGGCACCTGGCCGGGGTTCTCGGTCCGGTCGTCGCCCTGCGGGTCGAAGTCGGCGGCCCGGACGATCTGCCACTGGGTGGGCGTCGGCACCGGGCTCGGCGCCGCGCCCGGACCGGCGGCCGGATTCTGCCGCAGCGCGACCGCGATCAGGCTGCCGACCAGCACCAGCAGCACCAGCCCGATCAACCAGCCCAGCCAGGCCCGGTTCTCCCTGCGGCGGGTCGGTGCCGGCGAGGCGCCGTGCGCGGGTACGCCCCGGACCACGGTCTGTTCAGCGTCGTCGGGGGTGCGCGGGGTGGCCGGTACCGCGGCGATCCGCTGGGTGCTGATCGGCTGGTACGCCCCGGTGGGCGCGTCCGGATCGCTGGTCCGGATCGCCGCGGTGTCCTGCTCCGCGAATGCCGAGCCCGGCGACAGCGCGGCCAGCGAGGCCAGCGGGGGCTCCTCCCCGTCGACCTGGACGACCGGCACCGGATAGCGCATCCGGCGCTCCAGATCGTGCGCGGCATCGGCGGTGCCGAGCACCCGGGTCAGCGCGACGACGACCTCGTTGGCGGTACGCAGTGCCACCTCGCGGTGCCGCGGGGACTCCGAGAGGATCTGGTCGCAGATCCGGTCGAGCGCCGGGGAGACACCGGCCCGGACCTGGCGCGGGGTGAGGATCCGGCGTTCGGCGTCCATCGGCGCCTCCGGCATCCCATAGGCGTGCCCACCCGGCCAGCGGGAGACCAGGGTGCAGTAGAGCAGTCGGCCCAGATCCATCACATCGACGGTCTCGGGGTCCTCCCCGGCGGCGATCTCGTGATGGCTGGGTACCATCTCGGCCTCCAGCAGGAAGCCGACGATCTTGATGTTGCCGGTGGCGGTGATGATCACCGTGTCCGGGGAGATCCGCTGGTGGAACAGGCCCTGGACGTGCATCCCGGACAGCGCATCGGCGACCTCGCGGACCAGCCAGGCCGCCTCGAGTGCGCTCAGCGGGCCGGCGGCGAGCAGGGTCTGCAGCGACTGCCCGGCGGCGTACTCGCAGACGATGTAGGGGCCGAGCCGGGTGCCGTCGTCGTCCTGCTGGGTCGTGCCGGGGGCCGGGTCGGGGGCGGCGTCGAGCACCCGCAGGAACCGCGAGTCGGTCGCCACCGCGGCCTTCCGGGCGGCGTTCATCAGGTCGTCGTTGTCGCCACCGGGCGGCAGCAGGTGGATCAGCACCGGCCGGGACAGCACCTCGTCGAAGGCCTTCCAGGTCTGGGTGTTCGCCCGCCGGACCAGCACCTCCTCGAGCCGGTAGCGGCCGCCGAGCTCCATCCCGGAACGCACCTGGATCGGGTGCACATCCTCCGCGGTGTTCTCCACCGGTTCGGTCGGTTCGTCATCGGTTGGCTGAGCGAGGTACGAGTCGAAGCCACCCTTCGACTCGTCGCTGCGCTCCTCGCTCAGGGAACCTGGGGACTCGCTGCGCTCCTCGCTCAGGGAAGGTGGGGACTCGGTGCGCTCCTCGCTCAGGGAACGGGGGGAATCCTCGCCCAGGGAGCGGATGCGGGTGGCATCCGGATCGGCCAGCTCGCGGATGGCGGTGGCGTCGTCCTCGGGGGTCTCGGCGCCGACCTCGGCGGGGGTGGTGTTCGGGTCCTCGGCGGCGGGGGTGGCCGGCTGCGGCGTACGCCCGCGACGCAGCACCATCGACACCATCGAGGTGACCTCTCCGATCTTCAGCAACTTCGCCAGGCCGAGGAAGAGCCCGACCGCGACCAGGCCGGCGACCAACAGGCCGAGCACCTGCATGCCGATCCCACCGGTGATTCGCTGGGTGATGAACCACGCGGCCACCGCGGCCGGTGCGACCGCCAGCCCGACCCGCAGCAGATGCCGCAGCACCGGCGCCGGGGACAGCCCGGGCAGGCGTTTCATCAGGCGTTGATAGCTGACGCCGACGCCGATCAGGTACGCCAGCGAATAGGACAGCGCGAGCGCCGGCGCCACCCACTCCGGGCGGTGCACCGGAACCACCAGCAGCAGCGCGAAGCCGATGTTCAACCCGGCGATCAGGCACTGCTGGACGAAGGTCGCGCGGGTGTCCTCGAGCGCATAGAAGGCGCGCAGGCAGATGTACTGCACCGTGAACGGCACCAGTCCGACGGCGAACGCGATCAGCGTCCAGGCGACGTAACCGGCGTCCTGGGCACCCTGGCCCTGCCCGAACATCAGTCCGGTCAGCGGCCCCGCCAGCGCGATGAACGCGGCGGCCGCCGGCAGCAGCAGGGTGGTGGTCAGATTGATCGTGCGCAGCGTCTCCCGGCCCACCCCGGCCAGGTCGCCGTTGGCGGCCAACCGGGAGGCGGAGGGCAGCATCGCGGTGGCCAGCGAGATCGTGATCAGCGAGTGCGGCAGCACGAAGATCAGGTAGGCGTTGTTGTAGACCAGCAGGCCGGCACCGGCGCCCTGGGCGGTCGCCGAGGTGGCCAGCTTGGTCACCACCACCAGGGCGAGCTGGTTGACCAGCACGAAACCGAGCGTCCACTTGGCCAGCTGGAAGGTGTGCCCGAGCCCGGTGCCCTTGAGGTCGAACCGGGGCCGGTAGCGGTAGTCGATCTTGCGCATCGCCCAGACCATCACCGCGGTCTGGAAGATGATGCCGATCAGGTGCCCGCCGCCGAGCAGCCAGATCTGCGGCCCGCTGAAGGGATCGGCGCCGTCGGATTGGCCCCACAGCGCCAGGTAGACCCCGAGCACGCCGAGCTGGACGATGTTGTTGGCGATCGGCGCCCACATCATCGGGCCGAACTTGTCCCGGGCGTTCAGCACCTGCCCGAGCAGATAGAACACGCCATAGAAGAAGATCTCCGGCAGGCAGAAGTAGGCCAGCAGCACCATCGCGCGGTAGTGGTCGGCCAGCTCCGGTTGGTGCCATTGACTGTCCGAATAGAGCCAGGTGACCGCCGGGGTGGCGATCGTCAGCAGCACCGCGACCACGCCGATGATCAGCAGGAAGGCGGTCATGATCCGGTTGGTGTACGCCTCGCCCTTGTCGGGGTCGTTCTTCACCGCCCGGACCAGCTGCGGCACGAGCACGGTGTTCAGCGCGCCACCGGCGAACAGGATGTAGAGCGCATTCGGCACCGTGGTGGCGACGGCGTACGCGTCCGCTTGCCGGGTGCCGTTGCCGAGCACGTACGCCAGCAGCGCGACCCGGACGAAACCGAGCACCCGCGACACCATCGTGCCGCCGGCCATCAGCGCACCGGCGGACAGCAGCCGGCTGGTCGAGGCGCGTTCGTTCTGTGCGGTCTGGTTCACCGAGTGGCCTTCTGGTCGGTCTCGTCGGGATGGTTCTCATCGGGGGTCTGCTCGGGCAGCGGATCGATCTGCACCACCGGCGGCGTCGGGTGCTCATCACCCGTGCCGGCCGCCTCCGGTCCCGGCCGCGACTCCTGCTGATCCGCCGCCCGCTCCCGGCGTACCTGCCGGATCCGCAGCGTCGTCGCCCCGAGCAGCACGATGCCGGAGGCGACCACGATGATCCAACCGACGAAGCCGAAGTTGGTGGCGTTCACCATCAGTGAGGTACGCCGACCCAGTGGGGTGCCGTTCGGGGTGGTCAGCTGGGCACTCACCCGGACCGGGCCGTTGGCGGTCGCCTTGGGCTGCACGTTGACCGTCACCGAGCCATTGGCCTCGATCACGATGTTCTGCTGCGGCGGGATGTCCAGGCGCTGCGGCTGGTCGGAATCCCAGTCGATGGTGACGCGGACCGGCGCATTCAGCGAGTTGGTGAGGGTGACCGGGAAGGACCCGCTCTGCCCCGACATGATCACCGACCGCTGCACCGCCAGGGTGACCGTCCCGCCGCTGACCAGCGCCTTGGCCTGCGCGGTCTGCGGTTCCAGGAAGGCGTCGAATCCGGCCGGATCGCGCCGCCACCAGCTGCTCGCGGAGCGCGCCACCGACTCGTCGGCGAGCTGGTTGACCGGTTCCGGGTCAACGACCAGATCCGCGTACGCCGCATAGGAGGCGCCCAGTTCACGGATCCGCGCGGCCTGCCGGGAGTTCAACTCCGCCTCGGCCGCGGCGGCCGGATAGTCGAGCTGGTTGGACCACTCGGCCGGCCGGCCGGAGAGCAGCGACCCGAGCGGCTGCCGCTGCACCCAGGGTGCGTCGGCGGCCAGATCGGCGGTGGCCTGATCGGCGGTGGTGATCACCCGGACCACCGGTGTGCTGCGGCCGGTCAGCGAGTCGAGGTAGCTCTCCGCCAGCAACCGCTGACGCAGATGGATCGGGGTGGTCCGCGGGTCCGGGCCCGGCCCGCCGTCGAACAGCCGCGGGTTGTAGCTGATCAGCTGGGTGCTGCCCAGCGGGCGGAGCAGCGCCTGACTGGTCACCGCATCGGCGGCCAGGATCGCGATCGCCTTCGTCTGCTCCCAGGTCGCGATGCTGTCCGGGGCGACCTGACCGTTCGAACCCCAGGCGATCAGCGGGAGGTCCCTCACCTGACCGATCCGGTCGCCGGCGGCCACGCTGCGCTGCACCACGTTGCCGAGCTGCTGGTGCGCCAGCGCCGACAGATCGGGCGTACCGAACGGCAGCCGATAGCCGTTCAGGGTGTTCAACCGGGCGTACTCATCGAGCCAGCGACGGGCCAGCTGGCTGCCCTGTCCCGGTACCGTGCGGCCGTCGGGCTGCTGGACCTGGTAACCCTCGGGGGCGGTCATCGCGTTGAGTTCGTCGAGCAGCGCCGGGTCGATCAGATAGGACACGTTCTGTCGGTTCGCGGCCCGCAGCAGCAGGGTCAGCCGGCCGTTGGCGGAGAGCTCCTCGGCCAGGTGGTCGTCGGTGAACAGCCCGGGGCCGACCTTGCTCGGCCGACTGGACAGCACCACCGCGGTGACGGTCTGCACCGGGGTGGGCGGGGTGTCGTTGCTGCCCGTCCGCGGCAGCGGGACGAACAACCGGGCCCGGCCGATGGTGGCATTGCCCTTGCGGCCCACGCGGCCGAGCACGTGCACACCGATCAGATAGTCCCCGGCGGTCCGCGGCAGTTCCAGGTCGGCCACCTTCGCCTGGACGCTGAACGGGACCGTCTCCCCGGGTGCGATCGTCGGCCGCTGCTGGCTGGTCAGATCGACGAAGGCACCGGGCTTGTCGAACACCCGGGACCCCCAGGGCTGGGTGGCCGCGGAGTTCAGCGCGGAGGTGAAACCGTCGTTGTCGGTGATCGGCGACTGGTCCCGCCAGAAGATCGCCTGCACCCCGCTCAGCGGTTCGGAGGCATTGTTGGTGGCGGTACCGGTCAGGGTGATGGTGGCGTTGCGGTCCGGCAGGGCCGGGTCCATCCCGGTGATCGTGATGCCGACGGGCTGCTCGTCCTCCAGGGCGTACGCCTGTCCCGGACCGGGCAGGATCAGGCCGGCGAGCGCCAGCAGCAGTACCAGCAGCATCCGCACACCGATCGAGCCCACCCGGCGCGGGTCGGTGTCGGGGCGCACGGGTCTGCTCACCCGTTCATGGTAGAGGGGAGAAACCATGTCTCCGGGAGTTGACGCGGGCGCGCTGGGGCGTACCTGGCCTAGAATGTCAGCCCGTGCCTGACAACGAATCGCCCGCCACCGGCCCCGCCGGGGCGCTGACCGCCGCCCAGAGCAATGCGCTCGCCGAGCTGCTGCGGATCGCCCCCGTGGCGGATCGCCTCGGCGAGCTGTTCACCGCGGCCGGACACGAGCTGTATCTGGTCGGTGGCTCGGTCCGCGATGCGCTGATGGGTCGGCTCGGCAACGACCTGGACTTCACCACCTCCGCCCGGCCGGCCGAGATCGAGAAGCTGCTGCGCGAGTTCACCCGCGGGGTGAAGGGTGCGGCGGTCTGGGACATCGGCAAGGAATTCGGCACCATCGGGGCCAGAATGCCGGCGGGGTCGGACCACGAGCCCTGGTTGATCGAGATCACCACCTTCCGCGCGGACAGCTACAGCGCCGATTCGCGGAAGCCCGAGGTGGTCTTCGGCGACACCATCGACGGCGACCTGGTACGCCGGGACTTCACCGTCAATGCGATGGCGATCGCGCTGCCCGGACGGCAGTTCGTCGATCCCTACCGCGGGTTGGCCGATCTGGCCTCGGGGGTGCTGCGGACACCGGCGACCGCGGAGCAGTCGTTCTCCGACGACCCGCTGCGGATGATGCGGGCGGTCCGGTTCCTGTCCCAGTTGCAGCGGCCCGACGGCAGCTATTTCGTGCCCGATCCCGATGTGCTGGCGGCGATGCTGGCGATGAACGAGCGGATCCAGATCGTCTCGGCCGAGCGGGTCCGCGATGAGCTGACCAAGCTGCTGCTCACCGACCAGCCGCGGGCCGGGCTGAACCTGCTGGTCGAGTCCGGGCTGGCGGCGTACGTGCTGCCGGAGCTGCCCGGGTTGCGGCTGGAGGTCGATGAGCACCACCGGCACAAGGATGTCTACGAGCACTCGCTGACGGTGTTGCAGCAGTCGATCGATCTGGAGCGGGCCCGCGGGCATGAGCCCGATCTGGTCGGCCGGCTGGCGGCGCTGCTGCACGACATCGGCAAGCCGGCGACGCGGAAGTTCACCGACGGCGGGAAGGTCACCTTCCACCACCATGACGTGGTCGGCTCCAAGCTGGCCCGCAAGCGGATGCAGGCGCTGCGCTTCTCCAGCGAGCAGATCAAGGCGGCGGCGAAGCTGGTCGAGCTGCACCTGCGGTTCCACGGGTACGGTGACGGGCTGTTCGATGAGGAGAAGGGCTGGACCGATTCGGCGGTCCGCCGCTATGTGCGCGATGCGGGGGATCAGCTGGAACGGCTGCACATCCTGACCCGGGCCGACTGCACCACCCGCAACCTGCGCAAGGCCAACCGGCTGCGCCGGGCGTACGACGATCTGGAGCGGCGGATCGGCGAACTCGCCGAACAGGAGGAGCTGGAATCGATCCGCCCCGACCTGAACGGCGACCAGATCATGACGCTGTTGGATCTCAAGCCCGGCCCCGAGGTCGGCAAGGCCTACCAGTTCCTGCTCGAACAGCGGATGGAACACGGCCCCCTCGGCGAGGAGCGGGCCACCGAACTCCTCAAGCAGTGGTGGTCCGACCGCACGGCCATCGAGTAGCAATCCCGGCGCAGCGAAGCGAAGCCGGGATTGAGTGTCGAGATGAGCCGGTGGTCGACTACAACGCGGTGTGCGAGATCGAGCCGGCGGTGATCGGGATCTACAACCTGCCGGTCGGGAGCGACCTCCAGATCATCCAGGAGGGGCCGGGTACTCCGATCCGGTTCCTGGACAACAACACCGACGAGTTCCTGGACCCGAGCGCGTTCCGCTGAGCAACTCTGCGAACATCTCGACTTCGCGGCCTAACTCTTACTCCGCGGCTTGCATGCGTCCGCGGAGTGGGAGTTGAGCCGCAGAGTGGGAACGACCCTGCATATTGGCGGGGTCGTTGAGCGTCTCGTCGGTGTCGTCCAGCGCGAAGAAGCGCCAGCCGGTGTCCGGCGGTTCGATCGGGTTCTCCCGGACGGCCCACTTGAGGGGGCTCTGCTGCGAAAGCACCAGCTTGGACGCGATGGCCGCGCCCGCACCCTTGATGAACTCAGTAGCCATAGCCGATGCTCCTAACCAGGGTGTGCGGCAACCCAGTCCTGTGCCGCCGAGAGGAATTCCGGGCGTTCGCGCCGCTCGGCGAGCGTCTGCGCGTCAACCCCGGCCTTGTTGCGATGACCGAGGTTCAGGTCGTCGCGGGCGAACCAGTCGGGATAGAGGGGAGCCAGCTCGGACTCATCGAACTTCGAGTTGACCAGTTCCATCGACGGCGTCCGTTCCTGTTGGCTGACGAATCCGGCATCGGCTCCTTTGTCCAGGAGGATCCGGGTCGTCGTCAGCAGGCCGTCTAGTTCCTGCTTCTTCGCCCCGATCAGGACGTTGAGCACCCCGGAACGCCCACGGCTGGCAACGGGTACGTCGATGCCCAGCTCGATCAGGCGCTGCACGGACTGGTAGCGAAGCTGTGGGTCCCCCAGGATCAGGGCGGCCGCCTCGAGCAGGGTGGAACCGTCCTCCAGCGTCAGATCCAGTTGCTCGCGCACCTCATCCTCGACCTCGCTCAGGCGACCGTCACGCACGGCCTGGAACAGCTCAGTCGGCTTCATACCTGCGGCTCCTATTGGCGCTCGGCAACTCGGGCTGGTAGATCTCGGGATCATTGTAGTGATCGCGGAACACCTTGGCCGGGTCGGTTCCGTTGGCTCCGTCGTACGGCGGTCGTCCGTTGACGTAGTCGTCCCAGCTGTTCCGGTACTCATTGCCCGGGGTGTGGCCCATATCCCAGACATCGCGGCGGGAGGTGCCCGGCGTCCAATCGATCCGCTCGCCGGTGTTGGGATCGAATACCCGGCCCTGGGAGTCCTGGGCGTCGTCCCAGACCTGACGGACCGTGCTGTCCCGCATGCTCGGGCGGCTGCCCGGCCTGAGGTAGGGGCGGGTGTCCCCGGGTGCGACCTGCACCACGCCGTCGTCGTCGACATGGGTTGACGAAGCCCTTGAGAGCCTTGCCGGAACTTGCCGGTCGCGGGTTGGCTGGTCCGCCGGCCCGCCATACTGTGCGCATGATCATCGTGACCAGCAACGGGATTCCCGGCTATCGGATCGAGGCGGTACTCGGTGAGGTGATGGGGATGACCGTGCGGAGCGCCAACTTCGGGTCGAACATCACCGCCAGTTTCCGCTCCCTCGGCGGCGGTGAGGTGCCCGAGTACACCCGGATCGTCTACGACAGCCGCAACGAGGTGATGAACCGAATGTGGGGCGAGTGCGTCAAGCGCGGCGGCAACGCGGTCCTGGCGATGCGCTTCGACACCGGGTCGATCGCCCAGGGCTTCACCGAGGTCTGCGCCTATGGCACCGCCGTCATCGCGGTACCGCTGGCCGAGGGGGAGCCGGGCGCCACCCCGCAGTCCATCGCACGGGCCGCGGCGGAGCAACCGGGCCCCGGCAACTGGCCGCAGATGGAGCAGCAGGTCGACCCCGGGGAGGGCAGCCGGCCGCAGGCCGAGCCCGCGGACTCCGGCGTACGCCGTCCCGAGGCTTCCCCGCCCGGGTACGCGCCCAGCGAGCACCAGGAGAACGAGCGTCGGCGCGCCGCAGAGCAGCAGGCCCAGCAACCGCAGCAGGGGGCCGACCAGCAGCGTCCGCAGACCCCGGAGCAGCAGCGCCGCAACAGCGACGACTCCTGGCTCGATCTGAACTAGAGGCTGGCCAGCACCGCGAGCTGGGCTTCGGCGGGCTCGATGCTGAAGTTCTGCTCGATCACCGGTCCGCCGACGACGGCGGCGGGGGTCAGGGCGTACATGGTGTCGGACGCGACCGGGCCGAGCCGTTTCAGCAACCGCCGGAAGAGGGGTTTGCCGTCCTCGGCCCTCATGTCGAACTCGTCGCGATCGGCGAGGAGCACTTCCTCCAGGCCGGTGTCGGGCAGGCCATCGGCGATGTCGCGGGTGTAGTCATATCCACCGACCTGGCGAAAGACAGGACTGATGTTCAGTGCTGCGCCATGGGTGGGCGACCAGCAATACATCTCGCCGAATGCGGTGCGGAGCCACGGGAAGTACGGGCCGTCTTGAGCGACCGATTCGAGGCTCGACGGGATCACCTGGGAGATGGGAATGAAGTCGGCCGCAAGGTCCGTCCAGTCATCGGGGTCGGTGAGCCAGAGTAGACCGTCGGCGAAGCCGGCGAAGCCCACTTCCTCCCACCAGGTGAGGATCAGCTCAGGCATCGTGCCGCGCCAAGCCTCGATCTTCTCGGGCGTTGCCGGAGCTGACGGGATCACCGGCCCCATCTCGACGAGAAACTCCTCCAGGAACGGTTCCACGATTGCTTGTGTTCAGAGGCTGGCGAGGACCGCGAGCTGGGCTTCGGCGGGCTCGATGCTGAAGTTGCTCTCGATCACCGGACCGCCGGCGGCGGCGGGGGTGAGGGCGTACATGGTGTCCGATGCAACCGGGCCGAGTCGCTTCAGCAACCGCCGGAAGAGCGGCTTCTCGTGCTCGTCAATGGTGTCGAAACGGCTCCGGTCGGACACGATGATGGCCTCGAGTCCGTTGTCGGGTTGTCCGTCAGCTACATCGCGCGCGTAGTCCCGGCCGCTGATCAATCGGGTGATGGGGTCGATCCGGATGGCCGCTCCATGAACGGGGGACCAGCAGAACATCTCGCCGAAGGCGGTGCGCAACCACGGGTAGTAGGGGCCGTTGTGGGCGACCGGCTCGAGTGCGGGTGAAAGGACCTGACAGATGGGGATGAAATCTGCGGCGATATCGGTCCATTCGTCGGGGTCTGTGAGCCAGATAAGACCTTCCGCGAACCCGGCGAAGCCGACCTCCTGCCACCAGGTGAGGATCAGTTCGGGCATCTTGCCGCGCCAGGCCTCGATCTTGGCTGGGCTCGCGTCCGGCCCGCGGAGGACCGGCCCCTGCTTGTCGATCAAGAATTCCAGGAAGGGTTCCACGATCTCCTCGTTCTCCGCCGGGCCAGTCAAAGCTGAGGGGTGAGTCGCACGTTCATCCGGTCACCTGGTCTGATCCTACCGGCGGCCAGATCTTCTCGAAGCTGGCGCTCCAACACATCCATCTCACCCATGTTGTTCTGCCACCCGGAGCCGAGGCTGCGGTTGACCCCCCATTGCGTGCGGCCACATTGTCCGCGTACCGAGCTGCACGATCTTCGGTGACCCGCAGCAGATCATCGACGTACTTCTTGATGAAGCCCTTCAGCGGTACTTTGGCGGCGCCCACGGGGCCAGTGAAACGTCTCGGGGGGGGTCAGCTCAGGCGGCCAGCGGACCGCTGACGCTGATCCGATCGATACCGTGTGCATCGAGCACCGCGGCGACCCGGGCGGCGCAGGCCTGGTGCGGTACCAGCCACTGAATCGGGGCATCGGCCACGGCCAGCTGCAGCAGCGCCGCACCGAGAAAGTCGTCCTCGGCGTACCGGCAACATCCGCGCACCTCGAAGAACAGGACGCCGCCGCGACGACCGTCGAAATGGCAGGTGAGCCCGGAATCGGCATCGGTGATCAGGAGGCCGGCCGGCCGAGTCGGCTGCGAGGAAACCAGGTGGAGGGACATCGTCGGAACCTTTCGGGAGGGACGCGGATTGCGTACGCCCATCCCCGACGCTCAGGGTCGGATCGGGGTTCCGTCCGCCGTCGCCTGCTCGAACTCGGTACCGCGATCGAAGGTCGCCGAACCGATCCGCCGGGTGCCGAACCAGAACAGCACCCCGGTCAGCGCGAGCAGTACGCCGAGGGTCACGAAGCCGATCAGCGTGTGCCCGTCGGCGGGCAGCAGCAGCGCCGCCAGGCAGGCCGCGATCACGAAGCAGGCGTTGAAGATCATGTCGTAGAGGGTGAACACCCGGCCCTTGAAATCGTCGTCCACATGCGCCTGCACCAGCGTGTCCACACAGATCTTCAGCGACTGCGAGCAGACGCCGAGCCCGAACCCGGCGATCACCAGCGGCCACAGCGAGAAGATCGAACCGGGCACGATCTGCAGCACCCCGGCCGCGATCAGCACCACGACGATGCTGCGGCGTACGCCGACCCGACGGGCCAGCGGCGGTACCACGGCGGCCGAGGCGATGAACCCGGCACCGGTCGCGCCCGCCCACAGGCCGATGTCGGCCATCGCGGCGTCCACCTGGTCGACCCGATGGAACCAGTTGCGGAACATCAGGATCGTCGCGACCTGGGTCATCCCGTAGAGGATCCGCTGCACGCCGATGGTGATCAGGCCGATCCCGGCCGGTTTGCGCTCCCGCAGGTGACCGACGGCGTGCACCAGTCCCTTGAGCACCTCCGAGGTCCTGGTGGTGCGCGATTCCATCGTGGTCAGATCCGGGCCGAGCGCGGCCTTCGGGATGCGCAGGGCGAGCAGCACGGTGATCGCGAATCCGGCGGCCGCGGTCGCGAACACCAGCGCATCGGCCTGATAGCTCTGCAGGAACGAACCGGTGCCGAAGCGGATCCCGAAGGCGACCCCGGCGCCGATCATCACACCGGCCGGCCCGATCGTCGGCATCACCGAGCTGGCGAGCAGATATTCGTCCTCGTCCACGGTGTGCGGCAGCGCCGCAGACAGCCCCGCGAGCAGATAGCGGTTCAGGCTCATCGCAACCAGTACGCCGGCGTAGAACAGCCACATCGTCCAGTGCTCGCGCAGCCCGGGGTTGAGCACCAGCAACCCGAGCATGATCGCGATGCCGACCCGGATCGCGTCGGTGACCACCGCCACCTGCCGTCGATGCCAGCGATCCAGGGTGAGCGAGACGAACGGGCCGACGATCGAGAACGGCAGCAACGTGATCGCCAGCACCAGCGCGATCGAGGCGGCGTCGGGTTGTTCCTGCGGGGAGAACAGCACGTACGCCGCCATCCCGATCTGCAGCGTGCCGTCCGAGGCCTGGGTGGCGATCCGCACCGCGACCAGCTTGCGGAACAGCGGATGGCGCCACAGGCGTCGCAGGCCGCGCAGGAAATTCACTCCGTCAGGCTAGTCGGTGGGTGGGTGTTCTGCTCTGAGCAGAAGCACCGGTCCGCCTGCCCGGGCTCGCCCTAGCATCGGTCCATGGGCGAGATCACGCCGGCTGAGCGCGCGCAGCGAGTCGAAGCCACCGAACCCGAACCACTCCTCCGCGAGGTGACCGGCCGGGTACTGCGTCGGCACCGGCACGAACGCGGCGAACGGCTGGTCGAGACAGCCGGCCGCGCAGGTGTCTCCACCCAGTACCTCTCCGAACTGGAGCGTGGCCGCAAGGACGCCTCCAGCGAGCTGCTCGCCGCCGTCGCCGGCGCGCTCGACCTTTCCCTGCTCGAACTCACCCACGAGGTGGGCCGCGAACTGAGCCAACGTTCGGTCGCCTCGGTCCGCTCCCTGCCCGTGCGCTCGGCGTACGCCAGGACGCCCGGTCGGTTCCGCGGCCCGGTCGCGCTGGCCGCCTAGGAGCGTGGCAGCTCCCGCGAGTCGATGATCGCATCGGCGATGCCGTAGTCGACGATCTCCTGCGCCCGCAGAATCCGATCGCGGTCGGTGTCGCGGCGGAGGGTTTCCAGGTCCTGGCCGGTGTGTCGGCTCAGCGCCTCCTCGATCTCGGTGCGAGTACGCAGAATCTCCTCGGCCGCCAGGATCAGATCGGGGATGGTGCCGCGACCCTGGCCGGCCGGTTGGTGCAGCAACACCCGCGCATGGGGGAGCACCGACCGCCGGCCGGGTGCGCCGGCGGCCAGCAGCAGCGCGGTCGAGGAGAGCGCCTGGCCGACACAGGTGGTCGCGACCGGTGCCCGGCAGAAGCGGATGGTGTCGTAGAGGGCGAAGGTCGCCATCACCGAGCCACCCGGTGAGTTGATGTAGAGGTTGATCGGCGCCTCGGAGTTCTCCGAATCCAGGTGCAGGATCTGGGCGATCAGCGCGTTCGCCACCCCGTCGTCGATCTCGGTACCGAGGAAGATGATCCGCTCATCCAGCAGGCGGCTGTAGATGTCCATCACCCGCTCGCCCTGCGGCGTACGGCTGATCACGTTGGGAATGGTGTAGCTGCTCATCGCGGGCCGCCGAACCCGGCCGCGGTCTGGGGTGTCGGGCGGAGCTGGTCGACCGCGCCGACCACCTGATCCACGAAACCGTAGTCGATCGCCTCCTGCGCGCTGAACATGCGGTCCCGCAGCGAATCCTCGAAAACCCGTTCGGCGGTCTGTCCGGTCTGCTCGGCGATGATGCCGATGATCGTGTCCCGGTTCTGCCGCAGATCGTCGGCCTGCAGTTCGATGTCCGGGGCGTACCCGCCGATGCCCGCGGAACCCTGATGGAGCAGCACTTTCGCATGCGGCAGGATGAACCGCTTCCCCCGCGTTCCGCAGCACAGCAGGAACTGGCCGGCGCTGTAGGCCATCCCCAGATTCACGGTGATGACCTCATTGGGGATCAGCCGCATGGTATCGGCGATCGCCAGCATTGCCGGTACCGAGCCACCGGGGGAGTTGATCCACAGCCCGATGTCGGTCACCGGGTCCTCGGCCGACAGGAGCATCAGTTGCGCACACAGCTGGCTGCCGATCTCGTCGTCGAGGGCCGAGTCGAGCATCAGGATCCGTCTGCCCAGCAGGTCTTTCGCGGTACGCCGACTCAGCGGCAGGGTCTTCATCTCTTCGCTCATGGGATCAGCATGACTCCGTCGACCGCCGAGTGCGCAGCACTGCTGCTGTGGGCGGACTCATGCTGCGGACAGCTGCTTGACTGACCCGGAGGGTTGAACAAGGCTGCCGATCATGGCAGCGACCATCGATCTGAACTCGGACCTGGGCGAGTCCTTCGGGATGTGGCGGATGGGCGATGACGCCGCGCTGCTGAAGGTGGTCAGTTCGGCGAACGTCGCCTGCGGTTTCCACGCCGGTGATCCCTCGGTGCTGTGGGCGACCTGCCGCGAGGCGGTGGCCCGCGGCGTACAGATCGGGGCGCATGTCGCCTATCGGGATCTGGCCGGCTTCGGGCGGTCGTTCATCGACGTACCGGGCGAGCAGCTGTACGCCGACGTGCTCTATCAGCTCGCCGCGATCGACGGCGTCGCCCGGACGGCCGGCGGCAGCGTCACCTATGTGAAGCCGCACGGCGCCCTCTACAACACCATCGTCCAGCACGAGCAGCAGTCCGATGCCGTGGTCCGCGCGGTCGCCGACTTCAACGCCGGGCGCGACGAGCCGCTCGCGCTGCTCGGCCTGCCCGGCTCGGTGGTGCTCGACAAGGCCGCGGCGGCCGGCGTACGCACGGTCCGCGAGGCGTTCTGCGATCGCGCCTACAACGCCGACGGCACCCTGGTCAGCCGGCGCACCGAGGGCGCGGTACTGCACGACCCGCGGCAGGTCGCCGAACGGATGGTGCAGCTGGTGACCACCGGGGAGCTGACCGCGATCGACGGGTCGGTGATCCGCATCGAGGCCGATTCTTTGTGTGTGCACGGGGACTCCCCCGGTGCGGTGGCGATGGCCGAGCGGGTCCGGAACGCGCTCACCGGGGCGGGTATCGAGATCCGGCCCTTCTGATGACCCTGCAGGTACGCCCCAGCGGCGACCGGGCGCTGCTGGTCGAGCTGGCCGACGCCGACGAACGCCGCCGGTTGGCCGCCGCGCTGGAGATCGCGGCGGCCGACGGACGCCTGACCGGGGTGATCGAACACGTGCCCGGAGCCCGCACGGTGCTGGTGCGGTGTACCGATGAGGCCGCGCTGGCCCGGGTCGCGGCCTGGTTGGCCGAAGCGGATCTGGCGGGGGTCGACGTCGCCGAGGCCGAGGTGCCCGAGGTGACGATCCCGGTGCGCTACGACGGCCCGGATCTGCAGATCGTCGCCGAGCACCTGGGCACCTCGGTCGATGAGGTGATCGAGCGGCACAGCGGGCAGGTCTGGACCGTGGAGTTCGGTGGCTTCATGCCCGGATTCGGTTACCTGACAGGGGAATCCGGTGACCTGGAGGTCCCGCGGCGGGACTCACCGCGGACCCGGGTACCACCGGGTTCGGTGGCGCTGGCCGGCGAGTTCTCCGCGGTCTATCCGCAGGCCTCCCCGGGTGGCTGGCAGCTGATCGGCAGCACCGATGCGGTGCTCTGGGACGTCGACCGCGACCCACCCGCCCTGCTCGTCCCGGGCGCCCGCGTCCGCTTCCAGCAGGACGACGACCGTTCCCTGAGCGAGCGAGGAACGAGCGAGTCGAAGGGGTCCGCGCCAGCGAGTCGAAGCCACGTCCCCGAGGAAGCCGGCCTGACGGTCGAACACCCCGGTCCTCAATTGCTCGTCGAGGACCTCGGCCGGCCCGGTAACGCCCGGCTCGGGGTCACCGCCTCTGGAGCGATGGACCGCGGTGCGCTCCGGTTGGCGAACCGCCTGCTCGGCAATGCGGAATCCCGGGCCGGTCTGGAGATCCTGCTCGGCGGCGCCACCCTGCGCGCCGAACGCGACCTGCTGATCGCGGTCACCGGCGCCAACGCGCCGATCCGGATCGACGGCCGCCCGGCCGCCTGGGGTGAACCGGTGCGGTTGACCGCGGGTCAGGTCCTCGAGATCGGCCGTCCCGAGCACGGGGTGCGCTGCTATCTGGGTGTCCGCGGCGGCGTCCAGGCCCCGGAGGTCCTCGGTTCGCTGGCCAGCGACCCGACCACCGGTCTCGGTCCGGCTCCGCTCGCCGCCGGTGACACCATCGCCATCGGCGAACCCGGGGCGAACCCGCCTCACCCGGTCGACGCCATCCCCGGTTCCGGCGGCGGCGAGATCCTGCTCCCGGCGGTCCTCGGCCCGCGGGATGACTGGTTCACCCCGGCCGCGATCGACACCCTGGCCCGTGCGGCCTGGGAGGTCTCCGGCGACGCGAACCGCGTGGGGGTACGCCTCAGCGGCCCGGTCCTGGAGCGCGCCCGCGACGGTGAGTTGCCCAGTGAGGGCATGGTCCGCGGCTCGGTGCAGGTGCCGGCGTCCGGCCAGCCGATCGCGTTCGGCCCGGATCACCCGACCACCGGCGGGTACCCGGTGATCGCCGTCATCGACGACCATGCCACCGATCTGCTCGGGCAGGCGCGCCCGGGGCAGACCGTGCGCTTCCAGCTCCGCCGGGCGCGGCTCAGCGCGCGCCCCGCCTGACCATCGGTCAAAGTCCAGAATGTGTCACGCGTGCATCGGAGCGGACGAGCGGATGCGGGTCAGCGCGGCGCGCCAGCACACGCGCGTCACATTCTGGACTTTCGCGTTCAACCAGGTTGCCCGGGGCCCGGTCAGTTCCACCAGAAGTCCCACTCGCGGCGGGAGAAGAGCAGCTCGGCGTATGCCTCGGGATCCTGATCGATCACATCGGGCGCCAGCCCGTAGTGCTCACCGGCCAGCTGCCGGGCCTGTTCGGGAAAGCGCGGGGGTCGCTCCACCGAGAGCCGCAGTCGGTCGGGGCCCAGCCCGACCAGGACCGCGCCGAAGCGGTCCTCCCAGCTGCGCAGCACGGCGCTGACGTCGCCACCGGTGTATTCGTAGCCCTCGGCACCGGTCCAGCCGAGCGCCGCGGGCACATCGGCCGGCCGGGTCACCGGGGTCAACAGCAGCGATCGTTCGCCGGCCACCGGGCGTACCCCGACCAGCTGGTCCTTCGCGGGCTCACCGGCCGCCAGACCGAGCCAGCGGCTGCGCCAGGGCTCCAGGCCCTCCAGCTCCTCGGCGGCGGAATAGGTGCGGGCGAGCAGCGCCTCGGCATCGTCGGCGACCGCCTGCGGGGCGCCCACGCCACCGGCCAGCCAGCCGGGCTCGACCGCTGACGCGCCCTCCACCAGGACCGGCCAGATCCCGGCGTTCGGGAAACGGTCCGCGACGGCGTACCACTCCTCGCTGAACTGATCCGACCGGTCACTGAGCCAGCAGAGCGCGATCGGTTCCGAGCGGCCGGTGACGTTCATCCGGACCAACCGTCCGGCGGGCAGCCCGGGGTTGTGCTGGTCCGGGTCACCGGCCTCGGTCGCGCGCAGCTGCAACCGGATCCAGTCGTTGTCGTTCACCTGGTCGAAGCCGAGGTCGTCCAGATCCAGGCCGCCCTGGCTCGCCGGGGTGGCGCGCACCTTGCTGCCCATCGCATCACGAATGGCGTCGCGGAATCCCATGCGTTCCACCCTGCCCTACCCACCGGAGGCCTGTCGAAGGCGGGGCGTTCAGACCTCTTCGGAGTTCTGCTCGGAGTTCTTCACGTGCAGGAACTTCAGGTACGCCTCGGTGACCTGGTCGGGGTGACCGCGCATCATCAGGTTGCCGTGGTCCAGCCAGATGCAGTCGTCACACAGCTCGCGTACCGATGCCAGGCCGTGGCTGACGAAGAACATCGCCCGCGACTTGGCGCGCAGTTCCTCCAGCTTGGCCGCCGCCCGCTCCCGGAAGCCGGCGTCACCGGTGGACAGGGCCTCGTCGACCATCAGGATGTCGGGATCCATGTGTACGCCGACCGAGAAGCCGACGCGGGCGTTCTGGCCGGAGGAGTAGGTGCGCATCGGTCGGTCGATGAACGGGTCGGTACCGGCCTCGGCCCACTCGGCGACCTGCTCCGCGCGCTCGCGTACCGCCTTCTTCGACAAGCCGGCCGCCAACCCGCCGAGGATGATGTTCTCCCGGCCGGTGAGGGCGTTGTTGAAGCCGACACCGAGGGCCAGCATCGTGGACGCCTTGCCCCAGGTCTCGATGTGCCCGGAGGTCGGCGGCAGGATGCCGGCCAGGGCGCGGAGCAGGGTCGATTTGCCCGCACCGTTGGCACCGATCACGCCGACCGTGGTGCCCAGTTTCACATCGAAGCTGATCCCCTTGAGGGCCTCGACGGTGTGCACCTGCCGGGTACCGCGGCCGAAGCGGACCACTGCCTGCTTCAGTGTCGGGCGCTTCTCGAAGGTGGTCTTGTAGGTGATGCGCAGGTCCTGCACCCGGACCGCGAGATCCTTGCGGTCGGGTTCCAGGGTGAAGCCGTCGCGGGTACGCCGCGGGGCGCGTTCAGTAGATCCGGACAGCGAACTCACGCTCCCTCGACATGAAGAACAGCGACCCGACGATCAGTGTTCCCACCCCCCAGGCGGTGGCGATCAGCCAGTAGGAGAGCCGCGGAAAATCACCTTCGATGAGTAGCGAGGAATAGCCACTCAGCATCGAGTACGCCGGGTTGAGCTGAGCGGCGGTCTGCAGCCACTCGGGTTTGTCCGCCAAGTGGATCGGCGACCAGAGAATCGGTGACAGGTAGGTCCAGATCCGGATGAAGAACGGCAGGAAGTTGTTGGTGTCGCGGAAGTAGACCTGCATGGTGGCGAAGATTGCAGCCAATCCTGCGCCGAACAGCAGCATCATGAGCAGGAAATAGCTGGCAAGCAACTGCTTCGGGCTCCATTCGATGGCCCGCCACCAGAACAGGTAGATCACGAGCGAGACCGGGAGTGTCGGCAGGAACCGGAAGAACGCCGTGTGCACCGCACCGAGCGGGATCAGTAGCCGCGGGAAGGCGGTGTTCAACAGCAGTTTTCCGGCCGTCGTGACCGATGTCGAGCCGGCATTCGCACAGGTCGTGACCAAGGTGAAGGCGAACAGGCTGGTCGTGAGGAAGGGGAAGTAGACCGGGTCGGAGGCCACTCGGTTCGACAGGATCGCGACCAGCAGGAAGTAGACCCCGGCCATCAGCAGCGGGTTCAGTACCAGCCAGATCTGGCCGAAGAAGGTGTCTGAGCTGGTGGCGCGCATGTTGGAGCGGGACAGCTCGAAGGCGAACTCGCGGCGCTGCCAGAGTTCGGTGAGGTACTTCTTCAGCGGCGGCAGCCCGTTGTGGTGCGGGCCGTAGTGGTTGTAGACCCCGGGGGCCAGGTCGGTCTTCGAACCGGTGGGCACCTTGGGCAGGTCACTGTTGGGGACGAACTCGTCGTCGCTGCCGAGGGCGGGGTCGAGTCTGCCGTGGCCGGGGTTGCCGTCGTCGGGCGACGGCTCGCCTGGCTGCGGTTCCGCGCTCAACTCATCACTCCTTGGACTGCCGGGGCTGATCGATTCGCCAGTCTGCCACGGCACCGGCGGCCGACTCACATTTCACACCCCGCCGGGGCATGAATCGGCCCCCGCTCCGAGGAACGGGGGCCGATTTCTGGGTACGCCTGGTGGGCTGGTTCTAGACTCCGGTGCTGGCCAGGCCGCCCACCGACTCCTTCACACCGGTGTCCTTGGAGTCCTTGACATCGGCCGGGGCCACATCGGACCCGTCATCGACCGGGGCCACGTCCGAGCCGTCTCCGACCGGGGCCGGATCGGAGCCGTCACCGACCGGGGCCGGATCGACCGGCGGCTCATCGACCGGCGGGGCCGGATCGGTGGGCGGGACGGGATCGGTGGTCGGGGGGACCGGGTCGGTGGTCGGCGGGACCGGATCGGTGGTCGGCGTCGCCTTCGGTGTCTTGGTCGGCTTGCCCGTCGGAGTCGCGGGCTTGGTCGGCTTCGGGGTCGCGGTAGCGGACTTGGTCGGCTTCGGGGTGTTGCAGAGCCGGGCGATCTGCGGATCGACCTGGCCGGGCTTCTGCGGCCGGGCGGTCAGGCAGGTGGGGGGCGGGGGGCAGGAGGGGCCCGGCTTCATCTCTTTCTTGTTGCCATCCAGCGGGACCAGGCACGGGACCTGCGTCGGCTTCGGGGTCGCCGGGGTCTTGGTCTTGGTCGCGGTCGGCTTCGGGCTGGCCGGCTTCGTGGGGCTCTTGGTCACCGTGGGCTTCTTCGTCGGCGACTTGGTCGCGGTCGGCTTCTTCGTCGGCGACTTGGTCGGCTCGGACTTCCGGCCGTCCTTCTTGGCCGCCGCGGTGTATTCGTCGATCTTCGCCTTGTCGCCGATGTACTCGAAGTGCATGGCGTCCTTGGTGTTCTTGTAGTGCCCGCCCCAGTAGAAGCCGTACTTCATCCAGGTCGCGACCATCTCCGGCGGCATGTCCGACTTGAACTTCGACTGGTACGGGTTCTGCTCGGGGTTGATGTCCACCGCGCGGGCGTACGCGTGATTGGAGGGGGTCGACGACGAACCGCGGACCATGCGGCAGTTGTAGCCGTAGATGACCTTGATGTCGTAGTTGTACTTCTCCTCGCTGATCCGCATCAGCTCGCTCACCAGAGGGGCCAGCTCGCTGCGCACGCTGGCCGACTTGCCGCCGTAGCTGGCCTTCGCGGTCTTGATGCCGGGGCAACTGATCTTGCCGCCGCTGGCCTTCACGTCTGCGGAATCGTTGAATCCTTTGGGGTGCGTGACGTAGTCGCGTACGGGCTTCGGGTACGCACTCTGCGGCGCGGCCACCGACTGGCCGACGAAGGCACCCAGCCCACCGACGGTCACAACGGTGGCTGCGACGATCGCTGCCAGTTTGCGGTTCATGATCTCCCCCAGGGGTTTCGGTTCGTGTCCCCGACGTTAGGGAGAACCGGGTCCCGACCGACACCTCAGAGGGGGTGGAAACTTCCCCTACGTTGTGGGGTGGGCAGTGCCCACCCCCGCCGGTTGAGCGAGGAGCACTGCCCACCCCCCCGCCGGTTGAGCGACGAGCACTGCCCACCCCCCGCCGGTTGAGCGAGGAGCGCAGCGACGAGTCGAAACCAAGGGGTGGTTTCGTCTCGCTCGTTCCTCGCTCGCTCAACCAGCGTGTGGGGAGCGCAGTGTCCACCCCCCCGCCGGTTGAGCGAGGAGCGCAGCGACGAGTCGAAACCAAGGGGGCGCCGATCCGACCCAGCTCAGTCGTCGACCGCTGACCTCCGTTCCTTCCGGTTGCGAACGGAGTATCCCCGCAGGAGCTCGATCTCGCCGGCGATCAACGCCTCCCGCTTGGCGCGACTCCAGCCGTGCAGGCGTCGCTCCATCGCCCAGGCTTCGTCAATGCGGTCATACTCCTGTGCCCAGACGAGAGTCACAGGCAGTCGGCGACTGGTGTACTCGCCACCCAGCCCACGGGCATGCTGCGCGACCCGTGCCTCAAGATCGCGGGTGCTGCCGACGTAGAGCGACTGATCCGCGCAGCGGAGGATGTAGACCCAGGCCATCCGATCAGCCTGGCGACTGTGACATCCACATGCATGGCGATCGGGTGGGGGCTGTGGATAACTGGCACTTGGTTTCGACTCGTCGCTGCGCTCCTCGCTCAACCGGCGTGCGGGGGACGCGCTGCGCTCCTCGCTCAACCGGCGTGCGGCACTTGGCTTCGACTCGCTCGTTCCTCGCTCGCTCAACCGGCGTGCTGGGGCCCTCGCTCAACCGGCGGAAGGGGTGCACATCAGGGTGGTGATCTCCTGGGAGATCGCGGGGCCGGGTACGCCCCAGCCGGGTCGGTAACCGCAGATCTCGGCCAGGGGTTGCTGGCTGCGGTTGCCGTCGGCGAGGGCGACATCGTCGGGGGAGATCAGGCCCGGATGCGGTACCCCGGTGGCCTCGGCCAGCTTCAGCAGATCGCGCCGCAGGGTGCGTACATAGTTCGCCAACCGCACCGACTTGAGCTCGGGATCCAACCCGGAGGCGAGCCAGCGGTCCTGGGTGGCGACCCCGGTCGGGCAGCGGTCGGTATGGCAGAGCTGGGCCTGGATGCAGCCGATCGACAGCATCGCCTCCCGGGCCACGTTGACCAGGTCCACCCCCATCGCGAACGCGACCACGGCATTGTCGGGCAGGCCGAGCTTGCCGGAGCCGATGAAGGTCAACCGGTCGGTGATGCCGGCCTCGGCGAAGCGTCGATAGACCTGCGCGAAGCCGATCCGGAACGGGAAGGAGACGTTGTCTGCGAACACCAGCGGCGCCGCTCCGGTACCACCCTCGCCGCCGTCGATGGTGACGAAGTCGACCCCGCGCTGCCCATCGGCCATCTGCTCGACCAGGTGATCCCAGAACACCAGATCGCCGACCGCGGATTTGATGCCCACCGGCAATCCGGTCCGTTCGGCGACCCGCTCCACCACGTCGAGCATCTCGTCGACGCTGCGGAACGCCGTGTGCCGCGACGGGCTCTCCACATCCTGACCCTCGGGTACGCCTCGGATGCGCGCGATCTCGGCGTTCACCTTGGCCCCGGGCAGATGCCCACCGAGCCCGGGTTTCGCACCCTGGCTGAGTTTGAACTCGATCGCGCGCACCGGCGCGGACTCCACCACCTGGCACAACCGGTCCAGATCGAAACGGCCCTCGGCGTCCCGGCAGCCGAAATAGCCGGTACCGACCTGCAGCATCAGATCACCGCCCTGGCGGTGATGATCCGACAACCCACCCTCACCGGTGTTGTGCCAGCAACCCGCCAACTTCACACCGCGATTCAGTGCCTGGATCGCCTGCGGGCTCAGCGAACCGAAGCTCATCGCGGAGACGTTGACCACCGATTCGGGGCGGAACGCATGCCGTCTGCCGCGCGGCCCGCCGAGCACCTTTGCACCCGGCAGGGGCGCGGAAAGGTCGTCTAGGTTGGGATTCGGGGCGATCTCGGTGAACGTGCGCTGCTTGATCACCGGGAAGTTCAGCTGCTCCACATCGTTGTCGGTGCCGAACCCGAAGTAGTTGTTCTCCGCCTTCGCCGAGGCGTACACCCAGCGCCGCTGGTCCCGGCTGAACGGCCGCTCCTGATCGTTGGCGCTGACGATGTACTGCCGCAGCTCGGGACCGATCGACTCCAGCGCGTACCGGGCACGGGCGAGCAGCGGGAAGTTGTGCCGCAGTGCGTGTTCGCGCTGCAACAGATCCTGGATCGCCAGCCCGGCCAACCCCGCCAGGCCGGCCACCGGCAGTGCGGTCAGCCAGCGCTTCTTCTTGCTGGCTTGGATTTCCGGGCGGACCCGCGAGCTCATCCCGCGTCCTTGCCGAGGATGGTCACCAGGAAATCGGAGTCTGGCTCGAAGGGCCGCAGGTCCCAGGTGGACACCCCCACCTGGACGTCCAACCCGGCATGCGCCAGATCGGTCAGATAGCCCTGGAAGTCATAGCCGCGGTCTCGGCCGAAGCCGATCACCGCGCGCCCGTCGGCCCTCAGATGGTCGGCGAAGTTGCGCAGCACCGGGACCCGGGTCTCGGGATGCAGGAAGGTCATCACGTTGCCGGCGCAGACGATCGCGTCGAACCCCTCGGCGATCCCGCGGGCCGGCAGGTCCAGCTCGGCCAGGTCACCGACCAGCCAGGTCGCCTCCGGGTAGTCGGCCTGGGCGGCCTCGATCAGCACCGGATCCTGATCCACCCCGACCACCGTGTGCCCGGCCCGGGCCAGATAGCCACCGGTGCGCCCGGCACCGCTGCCGGCATCCAGCACTCGCGAACCACGCGGCAGCAGCGCATCGACCAACCGGGCCTCGCCATAGATGTCCTGCCCCTGCTCGGCGAGCTGCCGGAACCGCTGGGCGTACCGGTGCGAATGCTCGGGGTCGGCGGTGACCATCTCGGTCCACTTGCTGGGCTTCGGCTGCGACGGCGTACTCACGCCGCGATGGTACGCCGACCCCCGCGGGCGAGCAGCTGCCGGATCGCCATGCCGTACGCCGCAGCGCCCACCCGGGCGACCACCGGGTCGAGCCGGCGCGGCATCCCGCGAACCGACAACTCCTGCCGCCACTCGATCACCGACCCCGTCCCCGCGGGCCGGATCAGCACCTCGATCCGGCCGCCGAGCAGCCACCCACCCTTGCCGATCAGCACCCGCCCGCTGCGCCCATCGGCCGGCGGCGTCCACTCCAGCACCCGCATCACGTCATCGAACCCGACCGGGCCGATCGCCGTCCGGGCGGTGAACCCGGCACCGGTGCGCAGGCCGCGGCCGTCGTGCTCGACCGTGGTCAGCGGGATCACCGCGGTGTGCGCATCCAGATCGAACAACGCGGCCAGGGCCTGCACCGGCGGCAGCGGACTGCGCGCACGGATCAGGAAGTCCGCCATCAGCGCAGTTCCTTGGCCGCCGCCTTGCGCTCCCACGAGTTCGCGTACCGCACCACCAGGGTGCCCATCCCGGCCGAACCGTTGACGACCAGGATCGGACGGCCGGGTGCCGGCGTACCGTCGGTCTTGTTGCGGATCGTGCCCATCGACCTGGTGACCCCGGAGGTGTCGGCGGCCCAGCCGTCGGGCAGCACGATCTTCACCGTGCCCATCCCGCCGTCCACCCAGACGTGGATCACCTGATGGTCGGTGCGGGCGGCCAGGCAGTTCAACTTCACCGATCCGGCACTCCCGCGCAGCATCAGGAACTGCGGGATCTGCCAGTCACCGCTGCGCTTCTCACTGGACCAGCCGGCATCCAGGATCAACGGGTTCTCCATCGACGATCCGGGCCGCAGCTGCTGCGGCATCGCGGGCCCGGTCCCCGTCGGCAGATCGGCCAGCACGGCGTCCAGGTCGCCGAAGGTGACCGCCTGCAGGGCGGCTGCGGCGCGTTCGCGCAGCTCCTCGGCGCTCAACCGGCCCTCGGCGTACGCCTCCTGCAGGGCCGCGATCGCGCGTTCCCGATCCTCGTTGCCGGCTCGCAGTTCGGAAGGGCTGGTCATGGCGGTCAGCGTACGCGAGGGTTGGGTGCATGGCTGAGCACAATGACGAGCGCCAGCTGCGCTCACAGGGATGGTTCGGTGGACGCGACAAGCACGGCTTCATGTACCGGAGCTGGATGAAGAACCAGGGCATTCCCGAGCACGAGTTCGATGGCCGACCGGTGATCGGCATCTGCAACACCTTCTCCGAGCTCACCCCGTGCAATGCGCACTTCCGCAAGCTCGCCGAACATGTCCGCCGCGGTGTGCTGGAAGCGGGTGGATTCCCGGTCGAGTTCCCCGTCTTCTCCAACGGAGAATCGAATCTTCGCCCCACCGCGATGCTCACCCGCAACCTCGCCTCGATGGATGTCGAGGAGGCGCTGCGCGGGAATCCGGTGGACGCGGTGGTGCTGCTCACCGGGTGTGACAAGACGACCCCGGCGCTGCTGATGGGCGCCGGATCGGTGGACCTGCCGAGCATCGTGGTCTCAGGCGGCCCGATGCTGAACGGCCGGCACCGCGGGGAGACGATCGGCTCCGGCACCATGGTCTGGCAGTGGAGCGAGGACGTGAAGGCCGGCAAGATCTCGATGGAGGAGTTCCTCTCCGCCGAGTCCAGCCAGTCCCGCTCGGCCGGCACCTGCAACACGATGGGCACCGCCTCGACGATGGCCTGCATGGCCGAGGCGCTCGGTGTCGCGCTGCCGCACAATGCCGCGATCCCCGCGGTGGATGCCCGCCGCTATGTGCTGGCGCACCTGTCCGGTTCCCGGATCGTGGAGATGGTGCACGAGGATCTGCGGCTGTCGAAGGTGCTCACCCGCGAGGCGTTGGAGAACGCGATCCGGGTCTGTGCGGCGATCGGCGGGTCCACCAATGCGGTCATCCATCTGAAGGCGATCGCCGGCCGGTTGGGCGTACCGCTGGAGCTGGAGGACTGGACCCAGGTCGGGCACGGTACGCCGACGATCGTCGACCTGCAGCCGTCCGGCAGGTTGCTGATGGAGGACTTCTACTATGCCGGCGGGCTGCCCGCGGTGATCCGGCGGCTCGATGAGCAGGGGCTGCTGCCGAACCCGGACGCGCTGACCGTCAACGGGCGCACGATGCGGCAGAACACCGAGCACGCCGAGGTTTATGACGAGACCTGCATCCGGGCGCTGGAGGACGCCCTGGTCGCCGATGGCAGCCTGCGGATCCTGCGCGGCAACCTGGCGCCCAAGGGTGCGGTGCTGAAGCCCTCCGCGGCGACCCCGGAGCTGATGAAGCACCGCGGCCGGGCGGTGGTGTTCAGCGACTACGACGACTATCTGGCCCGGATCGGTGATGAGGATCTGGACATCGACGAGAACTGCGTGATGGTGCTGCAGAACTGCGGTCCGAAGGGTTATCCGGGGATGCCGGAGCTGGGCAACATGGGCCTGCCACCGAAGATCCTGGCCCGCGGGATCACCGACATGGTCCGGGTCTCCGACGCCCGGATGAGCGGCACGGCGTACGGCACGGTCGTGCTGCACGTCGCCCCGGAGGCCGCCGCGGGTGGCCCGCTGGCAGCGGTCCGCGACGGGGACGAGATCGAGCTGGATGCCGATGCCGGGGTGCTGCACCTGCACGTCAGCGACGAGGAATTGGCGGCCCGGATGGCGGTGCTGCCGGCACACGAGCCGGCGATGAGTGGTGGCTATCAGGGTCTCTATGTACGCGAGGTGCTGCAGGCCGACGAGGGCTGCGACTTCGGCTTCCTGCGCGGTACCCGGGGCGCCGCGGTGCCCCGATACAGCCACTGAGGGTGCCTCAGGCCTGCCTCAGCGCCGATCTGAGGTAGGCGTACCCGATGAAGATCGGGCAGTCGCCCCATGTGCGGACCGGGGCCTCAGCACGAGTGTTGAGTCATGAGCAACAGCGACTACTACCAGATGCAGATGTTCCATCAACGAGAGAACGAGTTGCTGGCCGAGGCTTCCAACGATCGGCTGGCGCGACAGCTGACCGGTCCCGGATGGCTGCGGCGGCTCGTCCACGATCTGGTCGGCGGCCACGGGGAGCGTCCCCCGGGCCGCCGGCCGGCCCATCGCCCGGCGGGGGCGCGCTGAGCAGGGCAGTCCCGCGGCGTGGCAGCTTGGACGTGCCACGCCGTGGCAGCTTCGACGTGCCACGCCGTGGCAACATGGCTGCCGTGCTGCGAGACCGCGTCGTCGGGCGTACCGAGGAGTTGGCCGCCCTGGCGGAGCTCTGGGCCGAGGCCCGCGCCGGTCACGGCCACCTGGTGCTGCTCGGCGGTGAGGCCGGGATCGGCAAGACGACCCTGGTCCGCGCGTTCACCGAGGGATTGAGCGACGCGACCGTGGTCACCGGACAGTGCCTGATGTTCGGCTCGGAGGCAATGCCGTACGCCGCGGTCAGTCAGGTGCTGCGTGGGCTGGTCGCGGTGCACGGTGCCGACCGGGTGATCGAGTGGGCCGGTGGCGGTCGGGATGCGCTGGCCGGGCTGGTGCCCTCGCTGGGTCTCGGCGGTGCCGGCGCGGTCGATGCCATGCAGCAGTTCGAGGCGGTGGCCACGGTGCTGGAGCGGGCCGCGGCGGCAACCCCGCTGGTGGTGGTGATCGAGGACCTGCACTGGGCCGATCCGTCCACCGCCAGCCTGCTGCAGTTCCTGGCCACCACGCTGGCCGACAGCCCGGCGATCCTGATGCTGGCCACCTACCGCAGCGACGAACTCACCGGCCGGCATCCGTTACGGGCCACCCTCGCCGAGCTGCAGCGCCGACCGGGCGTACGCCGGATCCCGCTGGGGGTGCTGGATTCGGGCGCGGCCGCCGAGCTGGTGACAGGTGTCGCCCGGGACGCCACACCGGCGATGGTGGCGCGGATCGTCGAGCGCAGTGAGGGGGTGCCCTACTTCGCCGAGGAGATGGCGCGGGTGGCCGGTCGGCACGGGAAGCTGCCGAACACCCTCCGCGAGGCGCTGCTGGTCCGGGTGCACGGGTTGAGCGAAGCGACCCAGCGGTTGCTGCGGGTCGCCGCGGTGGCGGGCGTACGTTTCGACGAGGACCTGCTGGCCGAGGTGCTGGGTGAGCCGGATTCCTTGTCCACAAGGCTTCGCGAGGCCCTCGACGCCGGTGTCCTGGTGAGCGACGAGGACGGGTACGCCTTCCGGCACGCCCTGCTGTGCGAGGTGCTCACCGAGGAGCTGCTGCCGGGGGAGGCGGGACGCTGGCATGGTCGGTACGCGGATGTGATCGGGGCCGACACGTGGCGTTTCCCGGGCCACGATCTGTCCCGGCACCTGCTCGCCGCCGGTCGCGTCGATGAAGCATTCCGGGCCTGCCTGGAGCGCGCCGACGCACTCGGTGAGGCGCATCTGGACCGACTGGGACTGTTGGAGACCGCGCTCGAGCTGTGGGATCGGGTGAGCGAGCCGGAGGCGGTTGCCGGTGGCCGGGACGTGCTGCTGGCCAATGCGGCCGCCGCCGCGTCCTGGTTCAGCGATGCGGCGAAGGGACTCAAGCTCGCCACGGCCTGTCTGGAGGCGACACCGGCCGATGTGGATCCGCTGGTGCGGGCGGATCGCCTGTTGACCCAGGCGCGGGCGCTGGAGTTCAGTGGCGGGGCCGGTTCGCTGGCGATCGCCGAAGAGGCGTTGGCGCTCACCCCGGAGGATCCGCCGACGGTGCAACGCGCCCGGGCGCTGGACTCGGTGGCGAACATCCTGATGCTGCGCGACGATCGCGCGCGGGGGCTGGAGTTCTGCCGGGCCGGCATCGAGGTGGCACTCGCGGTGGATGACCGGGTGACCGTGGATCGGCTGCTGAACACCCAGGCGAGCTGCCTCGGCGCGATGGGCGAGGAGACCGAGGCGGTGGCGCTGTTCACCGATCTGCTGCCGACCACCGCGGATCTCTCGATGAACCCGCAGCGCAACCAGTTGCGGCACTTCACCAACTTCTCGCATCTGCTGAATCAGATGGGTGAGTACCAGCAATCGGTGGAGGTGGCCAGGGCCGGAGTGCAGATGGCCCGCGGTCTCGGGCTGGAACGATCGGCCGGTTCGATGCTGGCCGGGAATCTGGCAGATCCGCTGCTCTCATTGGGAGAACTGGACGAGGCACGTCGCCGGATCGCACGGGCGATGTCGCTCGATCCGCCGTTCGCGCACTACACCCAGTTGCTCACCCTGCAGCTCGAGCTGGCCTGGCTGGCCGGGGATCTCGATCTCGCTGAGGAGCGGCTCACCGAACTGCGCGGGCTGCTCGACCCCGATGTCGCGCAACCGCAATTCCTTGGTGAACTCGCATTCTGGGAATCCTGGTACTGGCTGGATCGCGACGAACCCGATCGCGCCGCGGCCCTGATCCGCTCGACGCGGGCCAGCATGCGCAACGAGTACGCGACCCACTCCTGGCGGTTGATCCTGGTCGGCGTGGAGGCCGGCCTCGGGGATGAGGAGTTGGAGTCGTGGGCGGCCGGCTTGCCGACCGTGGCGATGAGCTCGGTCTGGTCATCGGCCTGGCGCGCGCTGGGTGATCCGAGTGTGCAGAACTGGCAGGATGCGTTACGGGTCGATCCGCCGCGTACCCCGCTCTGGTTGCGATTGCGGCTGCTGGAGGGGCTGGCCGCGGCCCAGCTCCGGGGTCGCTCGAGCGGGGTGTCGGAGACGGCCGCCGAGGGCCTGCGGTTGGCGCGCGAGAGTGGGGCGCTGCGCTGGGTACCGCGGTTCGAGGCGCTCGCCGAGCGGGGCCGGTCCGCCGGTGCCGAACGCCCCGGCGGCCTCACCCCGCGCGAGCTGGAGGTGTTGAAGCTGGTCGCCCGCGGGTTGAGCAACGGCGAGATCGGCAAGGAGTTGGTGGTTTCCACCAAGACCGCCTCGGTGCACGTGTCGAACATCCTGGCCAAACTGGGCCTCTCCTCGCGCACCGAAGCCGCCGGCTGGGCGTACGAACGCGGACTCGTCGACTGACTCCACGCCCACCAGGTGGATCCCCACGCTCATCGAGTAGCTCGCGCAGCGAGCGTGTCCCCCCGCTCATCGAGTAGCTCGCGCAGCGAGCGTGTCCCCCACGCTCATCGAGTAGCTCGCGCAGCGAGCGTGTCGAGATGAGGCACCCGAACGAGTGGTCGAACCCCAGAATCCAGCGCCAGTGGTCGAGCGGGGACGAGCGCATGCGGGTCTGCGGTCCACGGCGCCGAACGAGAGGCCGATTCTGGGGTTTGACCTTTCGGTGACCCGCGGCCGTTCCGCCATCAACCCGTTGGTCCATAAACCGGTGGCTGACCGGTCCCGGCCGGTCTACGCTGCTGCCATGAAGACGACGAGGGGGAGACTCCCATCCCGCCCATCCGGGCGGGAGTAGTTCCGGATTGGAGATACGAAATGGCGCGCAGCCTTTTCTATCGTCGTCGTTTTCTCAACCGTCGTGGACATCACGCCAATGCCTACGTGGTCGCCGAAGTGGAGTTGGAGCCCGGCAATCGGGGTGAGCGCCCCGATGTCTGCGCCCAGTTGACCATCGCCGACTGCCGTCGGTCGGCCACGCTCGACTTCGACGTGTACCACGACCGCGACGTCGCCAACGCGTTGCGCAAGGCTCGCCTGCTGCAGGAGATCCTCGACGGCTTCGTCGCTGCGCTTGAACACGCTGTCGACGAACGCGCGAACTCGGAGTGTGACGCTCAGCTTCCCGGCAGCTGATTGTCACTGAGCCCCAGGCGGACGTGCATGTCGGCGAGGAGGTGCACGTCGTCCAGCCAGCCGCGTACCTCGGCCTGGGTCGGGGCGAGTTCGTACGCCGCCAGATGGCTCGCGTGCGAGAGATTCGCCCACGCTGAGACGGCGCGTTGCGGCAGCTCGGTGCCCTCGAAACCGACGATCACCACCGCCAGTCGGCTGCGCGTACTGCATTGCAGGCCTGGTGCGACCTCGTCCGCGAAATCCGACAACAGCACCTCGAATGCCTGGCGGCCCAGCCAGCAGGCCATGTGCATGTGCCGCGGACCACCACCGTCAACCAGCTGCCCGGCCGCGGTCAGCAGAGCCTGATGGTCACGCATCGCGGGCTCGCAGATCATCGACGGTCGACTCGACATCCCGGCGCAGATCCTCCAACCGGGAGGCCGCCAGCGCCTCGTGTTGCCCCCTGTTGGCCGCGGTGATCGCCCGTCGGCGGTGGGGGCCGGTGTCGTACCAGGCGAAACAGTCGTCCAGCCCGAGCGCAAGCGCGACCCGGTCCGCGGTCGTCCGCCGCGCATCCCAGCGCTGCTCCACCTCGGTGCGACCGAGCCCGACCTTCCTGCCCAGGATGAACCATCGATCACGTGCGGCGGCTTCGATCGCCATCCGGAACAGCCCGCCGGCCACCCGCTCCTTCAACCTGTCCGGCAGCCGGCGATCCTTCAGCAACGCGCCCGCTTCGGCGACGTACACCCGCGCGGGGTCCTCCGCACCGCGAACCGTGACGCGGGATCGCGCACCCCGCTCGACCTGGATCAGTTTGATGGTCGCGGCACTGCTCAACATCCTTCGGCGCGCGGCGGCGGCCAGCCGGTCGTCGTGGGAGAACACCACCACCTGGCGGGTCCTGGCCAACGACAGCAGCACATCCAGCAGTCCCTCGACCTTCGCCGGGTCCATCGCCTGCACCGGGTCGTCCAGCACCACGAACCGGAACGGGCTCGCATCGGTCGCCACCCGGGGCAGGAAGAGCGCCAACGCCAGCGCATGCAGCTCACCCTGGCTCATCACCCGCAGGGCACCAGCCTGCACCCCGTCGACCTCGGCCGGAATCTCCAGCTTCTGCGCGCTCAGTTTGAGGTCACCCAGGTCGACGTTGCTCTCGTGCCGCAGCATCTTCCACATCTCCTGCGCACGCTGTCTGATCGGCCCGATCTGGTGCTCTCGGGCAGCGGCCATGACCTGCTTCATCAGGCCCTCAGCGGCCGCCAATCGCTTGCCTCGTTCATATTCCGTGCGGTAATCGCGGAATGCCGACACCCACGCGATGAGTGCTTCTGCGACCGGTTGCCACTCGTCGCGGCGTCGCTCGGCCTCGGCCAGCGCCTCGGTCTGCCAGGCCCCGGTCGACCGGGCCACCTCGACCAGCCCCTGCTCCGCATGGTCCGCCGCCCGGGCCGGATCGTTCGGCAGCACTGCCCACGACGACCAGGCCGCTGCGGCGGCGGCCTGATTGCTCAGCGGCACCGAATCCTGGGTCAACTCCGGCGGCGTACTACCGACCAGCCGGCGCAACCCGGCCCAGGCGGCGGCCAGTTCCTGGTCCGCCGTGGCAACCGCACGCTGCTGCTCCGAGGTCTGCTGCAGCACCGCTGCGGTCTGCGCGCGCCAGTCGGCATCGAGCGTGCCGACCCGGCACACCGGGCACTCCTCGACGCCCTGGGGATCGTGGAGTTCCATGGCCAGTTCGAGCAGGCCCCGGCGACGCTGGTCGAGCTCATCGTCGGCCGAATGCACGGCCCGTGAGCCCTCGGCCGCCTGCCGCAGCCGGGCCGCGGCCAGGCGTACCTGGTCCCCATTCGGAACGCTCATCTCGGCGATCCGATCCAGCACCGCGGTCCCACCCGGACCGTCGCGCACCACGGCCGCGGCCGCGAACGGGCCCATGTCGATGTTCGGGGTCGACCGTTTTGGCAGGGCCGCCAACAGCGGTACCGCACGCTCGTCCTCGGACTGTTCGAGACACGTGCGCAGGGCGTCGCGGCGTTCCTTCTCCAACCCGGCGGCACCCTTGACCTCCTTGCTGACCCCGCGCAGCGCCTCGCTGGCGGCGGTGAGCTGCTGCAACCCGAGTCCCCGTTCGAAGGCGCTCGCGGTGGCTCGCTGGTTCGCCTGCAGCAATGACTGGCCGAGTTCCTCGTAGGAGAGCAGCGGCCGGAACACCGTCAGCGCGTTCTCCCAGCCCAACTGCGTCAAGTCACCCATCTGACCCGCACGGAGCACGGTGCTGGTCGATCGGGACTTGTCGGTCTCGTTCTCGGCCCAGGCGACATCGATCGAGAAGTCCTCGCCGGCGTCCTCGGTCAGAGTCAACGAGATGGCGGGTTCCGCGTCGGTGTGGAGATTGCGCCACTCGGGGTCGAACTGGGTGTTCAGCCGATGGTCGCCCCAGCGGTGGGTCTTCCCGGTGAGCGCGACCTCAAGAGCTTCGGCCAGCGACGACTTCCCGGACCCGTTGCGGCCACTGATCACGGTGAGACCCGGAATCGGGTCGAGCGTCAGATGGACGGCCCCACCCACCCCGCGGAAACCCTCCACGGTCAACCGCTTCAGCCAGACCGCCGCGAGGTCGTCCCGCGCAGGTGGGTCGCTCGGTGTCGGCGAATCTCCGCTGAGCGCCTGACGGATCGCGTCCGGTCCGTCGAAGGCCGCCCGCACCAGTGCGGCGGCGGACTCGTCGGCGTCCTGGAGATGGTCGGTGACCCACTGTCGCAGATCGGTACCGGGATCGACGCTCATCTGGCCTCCTGGCTGCCAAGGGGGCCGAGGTACGCCCCCCTGCTGGGAGCCTAGCGGTCTGTCAGCTCGCGGACCGGGGGTTCTCCGCGATCTCCTTGATCCGACCGAGCGATTCCTTGAACAGCGTGCCGATGACGGCCTCCATGTTCAGCGACAGGGCGGAGAGGAAGCTCAACCCGGTGGTCTCCTGGGTCATCGTCCAGACGAGTTCGGTGGTGGTCTGGTCGTTGCCGGGCAGCACGATGAACCGCATCCGGCTGTGCGAGCGCCAGGGCCGGTCCAGATGGATGTCGATGGTGATCCAGAACGGCGTGCTCTCGGTGATCGACAGATTCCCGGCGCCCCCGCGCCGATCCCCCTGCCAGGCGTACTCCGCCCCGATCCCGAACTCGGCCCCGGAGAACTGCCGCTCCAGACCCGGATCCGCGTGATCCCACGGTGACCACTCGGGCCAGCGAAACAGGTTGTCGATCAGCGGATGCACGCGCCCGGGCGGGACGTCGATCCGGATGCTGTGCGCGGCGCTGAACGGTGCCATGGGCCGATCCTCCCACCTCCCGAGGCCGCGCCGTCTAGGCTGCAACGGTGCACAGGCGAGCGGTGTTGGGGGTGGGGCTCCTCGCGCTGCTCACCGCCTGCTCCAACCCGACCGACGATGCGGGCGGTGACGACCGGAAACCTCGCCGCTTCACCGATTCCGCCGGGCTGGCCTCCGACTATCTGGTCTTCGCCAGGAATGTACGCCGCCCCGCCGGCCTGCTGCTGTTCTTCCACGGCGACGGGGCCTGGGAGCCCGATCCGGCCCGGTCGGCCGCCCTGGGCGGGGCAGGCGGAATCATCGAACAGGCCCGCCGCCGCAACCTGGTGACCGCGCTGCTGCGTACCCCCGACACCGGCACCAACACCTGGTACCGCAACGGCGCCGCCAACGCGGCGTGGACCGCCGAACTGCTCACCGACCTGCAGCACCGCTACGACACCGAGAGCAACCGGATCTGGCTGGTCGGCTACTCCGGCGGTGCACACTTCCTCACCCGCCAGCTGATCCCGGCCCGATCGGAACTGATCGGCGGTGGGGGAGCGGTGCTGTTCTCCGGTGGTGGGCCGCCGTCGGACCAGACCGCCGAGCTGAATCCCCAACTGCGCAACGATTTCCGGATGTTCTTCTATGTCGGCGCCGACGACACCAATACGGCCGGCCGGCTCAACTCGGTGACCACCGCCGAAGCCGGTGAGCGCTGGTACGCCGCGGCCGGCATCCGCGTGGATCACGAGTTCCCGCCTGGGGTCGGGCACGACCTCGGTGACCGGATGGGCCCGGTCCTGGCTCGGCAACTCGATCTGCGCTGACGCCGGTGGCCGAGCGTACGCTCTGAGGGTGTCCGCACCGCTGTTCGTCGCCACGATGCCCGCCGCCGGGCACGTCAATCCGTTGCTGCCGGTGCTCACCCGGCTGGTTCGCTCCGGCACCCCGGTGGTGGCCGCCGGCACCGAGGAGTTCGCCGACGCCCTGCGCGCGACCGGCGCCGAGTTCGTGGGCTATCCAGCCGGTGTTCTCGGCTCGGCGGACATCGCCGCGGCGACCCGGTCCGGTGGCAGTGTCGCGGTGATCGTGAAGATCCTCACCGCGACAGCTGAGTTCGCACCATTCGTCGCGGAGCAGGCCCGGTCCTGCGGCGCCGCGGCCGTGCTGCATGACTCGAATGCCCTCTGGGGGCGGATCGGGGCCGCACTGGCGGGTCTCCCGACGGTGTCGTTCATGACCACGATCCTGATCGGCAGCGGTGCGGTGAAGGCGCTCAGCGTGCGCGAGGCGCTCGCCGAGACCGGGCCGACGCTGCGCAATCTGCCGGCCGCGATCCGCGCCCGGCGTACGCTCGTGCGCACCTTCGGCGCCGACCTGGTGCCCGCCACTCCGATGCTCCCGCTGCGCGGTGACCTCACGATCTTCCCGGTGCCCCGCACGCTGCAGGGTTCCGACGACCGGCTCGATGACAGTTGCATGTTCGTCGGGCCGACCGCCGACCCGGGCAGCACCGACGACCTCGACCCGGAACTGGCCGCCTTCCTCGACACCGACCAGCCGGTGGTGCTCGTCTCGCTCGGCACCCTGCACGCTGCCGGGGACGACTTCTTCGCCACCTGCGTCGATGGGCTCGGGGACCTTCCGATCCGCGTCGTGATCGCCACCGGCCGGGACACCCCGCCAGCCGCGGTCGCGGGGGCGCCGTCGAGTTTCTGCTGGCGCACCCGGGTGCCGCAGCGGGCCGTGCTCGCGCGCAGTGCCGCCTTCGTCACCCACGGCGGCATGAACAGCGCGCTCGAGGGCATCGCCGCCGGCGTACCGCTGGTGGTGATCCCGCAGCAGGTCGAGCAATTCCTTATCGGCAAGGCATTCGCCGATCAGGGGGCCGCGACCGTATTGCGGCAGAGCCTGGCGCACCGCCCGGTCCCCGCCGTCGCACTCCGTGATGCGGTGCAGCGAGCGGTGACCGATCCCGCGCTGACTCGGGCGGCGGTCGCCCTCGGCGGCACGATGCGCACCGAAGGTGGCGCGGATCGTGCCGCCGAGCTGATCAACGAGTTCCTGGCCGAGCGGGTACGCCGCTGAGGGCCAGTCAGCTCATCTCGACACGGTCGCTGCGCGACCTACTCGATGAGCGTTGGGGGTCAGCGGTGCTGACCGTGGTAGGGCCGCAGGGCGTCCGCCGGGATCTGGCCGAAGCGGCCGGTCTGGAAGTCCTCGATCGCTGAGATGATCTCCTCGCGGGAGTTCATCACGAACGGCCCGTACTGCACCACCGGCTCGTTGATCGGCTGCCCACCGAGCAGGATCAGCTCCAGTGCCGGCGCCTTGGAATCCTGGGATTCCGAAGCAGCGAAGGAGATCCGGTCACCGTCGGCCAGCGCGACCAGGTTGCCCTCGGAGATCGGTCGCTCGTCGGAGCCGACCGTTCCGCGCCCGGACAGCACATAGGCGAGTGCGTTGAAGTCCTTGCGCCAGGGCAGCGACAGCCGCGCACCGGGCTGGATGGTGGCGTGCGCCATCGTGATCGGCGTGTGCGTCGAACCGGGGCCCTGGTGGCCCTCGATCTCCCCGGCGATGATCCGGACCAGCGCACCGGCATCGGCGGAGGCGAGCAGGCCGACCTGATCACCGGTCAGGTTCTGGTAGCGCGGGTTGAGGAACTTGTCGCTCTTCGGCAGGTTCACCCAGAGCTGGATGCCGTGGAAGGTGCCACCGGAGTCGACCAGCGCGGCCGGCGGGGTCTCGATGTGCAGGACACCGGAACCGGCGGTCATCCACTGGGTGGCGCCGTTCTCGATCATCCCGCCGCCGCCGTGGCTGTCCTGGTGCTGGAATCGGCCGTCGATCATGTAGGTGACGGTCTCGAAGCCGCGGTGCGGGTGCCAGTCGGTGCCGCGCGGCTCACCCGGGGCGTACTCCACCTCGCCCATCTGGTCCATGTGCACGAACGGGTCGAGCAGCTTGGGGCTGGCGCCGGCGAACGCGCGGCGAACCGGGAACCCCTCGCCCTCGTAACCGCTCGGGCCCCTGGTCAGGGACACCACGCGGCGCTCGCGCTCGTCGGGCCGGGCGGGCTGCAGGCGCGGCAGGGTCATCGTGTCGGCGGTAACAGCGGGCATGGTGTCCTCCTTGGAGATGAGCGTACGCCTACCCGAACGATTGAAGGTTCAACGATATTCCCCGCGCCGGGCAGCGTGGTTACCGCGCGGTCAAACCCCAGAATCCGTCCCTCGTGCTCGAGCGCGGCCCGCAGACCCGCATCCGCTCGTCACTACTCAGGCACTGGGGTAGAAGAATGGGGTTCGACCATCCGGTAACTCATTGGACGGTGGATCCTCAACCGTGGCGGAGGCGGGCGAACTCACCGGGGGTCCAGCCGGTGGCGGTCTTGAAGTCCCGGGAGAAGTGGGCCTGGTCGGCGTACCCGAGCTCGGTGGCGACCTCGGCCAGCGAACCGATGCCCTGGCCGAGCCGATCGGCGGCCTCGTGCAGCCGGTGTCGTCGGATCAGCCACAGCGGGCTCAGCCCGATCCGCCGGCCGAGCAGGCGCTGCAGCGTACGCTCCCCGAGCCCGAACGCCTCGCCCAGTTCGCCGACGCTCCGCACGGACTCGTCGGATTCCACCCGCTCGACGATCGCGTTCACCAGTGCCGATTCCTCGTCCAACGGCAGCAGCCCGCGCAGCCGGTCCTCGATCACCGACCGCCCCGCGGCATGGGCCACCGCGTCGTGCGGATCGGGTGCCATCAGCGCGAGCAGCCGTTCGGTCACCCCGGCGAACGCCTCGACCGAGTCCAGGTCGATGAACGCGTCGGTCAGCCTCGCCACCGATCCGCCGAGCAGCAGTGCCCCCGCCGCGGGAGTGAACATCACCCCGAAACCCCAGGAATTCCCTTCCAGCACGGTGATCGACAGGCCTCGGTTCGGGCCGGCGAAGCGGGAGTATGCCGGGGTGGTGATCGCCAGGCAGATCGGATACTGCAGCACCTTCTGCTCCGAACGCTCGGCGGCGGGCACCTGCCAGACCGGGATCCAGTAGCGCCGGATCAGCCCCGAAAGCTCCGGGCCCGGCGGATAGCGATGGATGGTGAACCGCTGGTCGCGCGGATCGCGCAGATGGGCGCGCTCGATGTCATCGGAGCGCCGCGGCACGTTTCCCTGCACCTGTCGGAAATTATCAAGACCCGCACCACCACGTCTCCCTAGCCTCGGGATCGACACCGACCAGAAAGAGGCACCCTCATGACCGGAACCCAGACCGCCCAGCAGGGCTGGATCGCCGTCGCCGACCCGTTCACCGCCGTCGTCGACCGGGTCGCCGACTGGACGGCGGCCAGCCCGTGTGCGGGCTGGACGGCCGCCGACGTGTTGGATCACGTCATCACCACCGAGCGCGACTTCCTCAGCGGCCAGGGCATCGAACTGGCCGCGATCGACACCAGCATTGAGGATCCGGCCGCCCGGTGGGTGGCCCACGAGACCGCGGTCCGGGCGTTGCTGGCCGATGACACCGTGGCCGAGCGCCGCTACACCGGTGCCTTCGGTGAGACCACGATCGGCGCCTCGCTGGGCAGCTTCTATGGCTTCGACCTGATCGTGCACCGCTGGGATCTGGCCGCCTCCCAGGGGGTGCAGGAGCCGTTCACCGACGCCGAGCTGGACCGGTTGAACGCCTCGATCGACGGGTTCGGGGAGCATGCGTACGCCCCCGGAGTCTTCAGCGGTCCGCTGACCGCGCCCGAGGGGGCGACCCGGCAGGCACGCGTGCTCGCGCGGACCGGTCGGGCCGGCTGACCGACGGGACGGTTCGTCCACCGTCGGCGCGTCACCCCAGCGGGTCCGCCAGCAACCGTTCGAAGGCGGCGTCGGCGGCGCCGATCAGCAACCGGTCCGCACCGAGCGCGGCGGTGGAGATCTCCAACCCCTCGGCGGATGCGGCGAGCGCGCGCCGGCGCACCTCCTCGTCGAAGGCCTCCGGATCCAGATCCCGCAGGATCCCGAGGAAACCGCCCAGCACGATCATCGACGGGTTCAACACGTTCACGGCATTGCCGAGGGTGGCGGTGAGGATTCGCCGCTGCCGCGCGACCTCGGCCACCACCCGCCCCGACGGAGGAGCGGTGAGCGCGGCGCGCAACTGTTCGTCGTCGGGTGCGGTGAGTCCCACCGCGTGCACGAGCCGCGCGCGGTTCACCTCGTCCTCCAGCACGCCACCGTCGGCGCGCCGATCCGCGGCGTCGGACACGCTCGCCGAGGTCTGCCCCCACTCGCCGGCATATCCACCGACACCGCCGATGAGGGTGCCGTGCAGGATGAGGCCGCCACCGATGCCGCTGGCGCCACCGTTGAGGTACACCACGTCCTGGTGCTCCCGGGCGGCGCCGAACAACCGCTCGGCGCGGGCACCGAGCGAGGCGTCGTTGCCCACGACGACCTCGAGTCCCAGCCGCGCGCCGAGGGGTCCGGCGATGTCGGCATCACGCCACTCGAGATGTGGGGCCAACCGCACGAGGCCGTCCGAGGCGCGCACCAGGCCGGGCACCGCCAGGCCGACGCCTTCCACGTGGCTCCCGCGCAGCTCGTCGTCGCGCCAACCCGCCACCACGCGTACCACGATGTCGACGACGTCCGCGACATCCGGTCCGTCGACGGGAATGCGTACCCGCTCCCGCACCGCACCGCCCAGCGAGACCGCACCGATCTCGACGGCGTCGATCTCGGGGTTGACGCCGATCGCGACCACATCGGAACTGGGCGCGACCACCGGCGAGGGGCGCCCGACGCGACGCGTCGGATCGGGCTCGTGCTCCTCGACGAGCCCCGCCGCGACCAGTCGACCGACGAGATCCGACACGGTGGAGCGGTTCAGCCCGGTCTCCCCGGTGATGACCGCCCGTGAGCGGGGGCCCGAATGGTGCACCAGGCGCAGTACCTCGGCGAGATTCGTGCGCCGCACCCCTTCGACGGTTGTGGCGCGTTGGCTCATGCGTCTCTCGCTTCCGGCACGCGGTGGGGACCTCAGACTAGCGATCGCCGCCGGCCTGTGCAGGCGCGTAGGTGAATCGGGTGATGCGCACGTCACCGCGCGGCTCATTGCCGTCGCTCGTGGCGTACGCACCGATCCACAGACCGAGGAAGCCTCCGGTGGAGGACGCGTCCAGGTCCCGCCCGTCCGCGGTGATCACCTCGACCTCCCCGCACCGCAGGGTGTAGTCGTAGCCGCGTCCGCGTAGGGCCAGCTCCACCTCGTCAGCCTCGGGCAGCGCGCCGAGATCGCGTCGCTGCTGCTCTCCGCGGCGGCAGTGCTCGGCCCAGAGGCGCAGCCCGTCGGGTGCGCGGGTGACGATGACGGCGACGTGGTCCCGTTCGGACTGCCGCAGCACCAGGCCCGCGCTCTCCTGCATGGCGAGTTCGCGCACGTCCAGCGTGCAGCGCACGTCGACGTCGGCATGCTGCTGGCGCAGTCCCAGGAACGCGGGGGTCGACGCCTCGTGCAGCGATGCCGTACGCACGGGAAGGTGCCAGGCGTCGCCCTCGACGACCGCGACCTCGGCGGGCAGCGCGCGCAGCGCGGTCCATCGCGGGTCCGCCGGCCCGACGACGCCGGTGATGCGGTCATCCGGTTGCCAGGACCCCGGCGGTGCGTCCTCGACCGCCCACGGGACCGGGACCGCATCCGGCAACCGCCCCTCACTCGGGGCGAACACCGGCCAGCCGTCCTCCCACACCACCGGGCAGAGGAAGGTCTCCCGCCCGAGCGGATAGTGTCGGCCGTCGGCCGCGCGCATGGCCAGCATCACCGCGAGCCAGGAGCCGTCCGGCGCCTGCACGAGGTCGGCATGGCCCGCGCCGATCACGCGGCTGGTACGCCCCAGCTGCCGATGGGTGAACACCGGATTCGCCCGATTGCCGACATACGGCCCGGTGATCTGGTCGGCGTACGCCACGCTGACCGCGTGGTGGAACTCCGTCCCGCCCTCGGCGGCGATCAGCAACCAGCGCCCGTCGAGCTGATACAGGTGCGGTCCCTCGGCCCATACCGCGCCGTGTACGGCGCCGCGCCAGATCACCTGCTCGTCGCCGACGAGGGCGCGCCGGGCCGGTGAGTATTCGCGGACCCAGACCTCGGTCTGGTCGTGCCACTCCGGCTCCGCGGCGAGGCGGGTGCCGTGCAGCCACACCCGGCCCTCGTCGTCGAACGCGATCGACGGATCGATGCCCTCGACATCGAGCATCACCGGATCGCTCCACGGCCCCGCCGGATCGCTCGCGGTGACCAGGAAGTTGCCGCCTCGGGTGGGGTCCTCGTCGTCGACGAGCGTGCAGGCGACCCAGAACTGCCCGAGCCCGTGCCGGATCGTCGGTGCATAGAGCCCGCCCGAGGACTTGATGCCGTCGAAATCGAGCATCCCGGGGCGGTCGATCACGTGCCCGATCGTCTCCCACCGCACCAGGTCGCGGGAGCGCAGCACCGGCAGGCCCGGAAGGTACTCGAAGGTGGAGCTGACGAGGTAGTACCACTCACCCGCCCGGCAGATCGACGGGTCCGGATGGCAGCCGGGCAGGATCGGATTGCTGGCCTCGATCATGCGCTCGACACCGTGACCCGTCGCGCGTCGGCCGGACCGACCTCGTGCACACCGCCGGTGAGCCGGACCGGGAGCGCCGCCGCGGCCGACGCCTCGGCGTGGGCGGCCGTCCACACGCGTACCTCACCCGGTTCGACGACCCGCCTCAGGCGGCGGTCACTGAAGGCGAACCGGGCGGCGGGCACCTCGAAGCGGAGGGTGCGCCGCTCACCGGGATCGAGTTCGACGCGGGCGTAGCCGAGCAGCTGCGCCACCGGGCGGGTGACGCTCGCCGCCATGTCCCGCCCGTAGAGCTGCACGACCTCGGCGCCGCGTCGGGGGCCGGTGTTGGCGACGGTGACGCTCGCGGTGAAGACCCCGTCCGTGGGCGCCTCGGCCGAGACCGCGAAGCCCTCGTGGGCGAAGCGGGTGTATGACAGTCCGAAGCCGAACGGCCGCAGCGGTGTCGGATCGGTCGAGGTGACCTCGGAGGGTCCGCCCAGGATGGGGTGCAGATAGCTGTAGGGCTGCGCGCCCGAGGACCGCGGCAGGCCGAGTGGCAGGCGCCCCGAGGGGGAGATCGCACCGGTGAGCACGTCCGCGATCGCCGGGCCGCCCTCCTCACCCGGGAAGAAGGCCTGCAGCACCGCCCCGGGGCGGGCTGCCCCGTCGTCGAGCGCCCAGTCGATCGCGTAGGGCCGGCCGGAGAGGACGACCATGACCACCGGCGTACCCGTGCTGACCACGCGCTCGACGAGCTCGCGCTGCACACCGGGAAGGTCGAGCGATTCCACATCGTTGCCCTCGCCGACCGTGCCGCGCCCGAAGAGACCGGCCTGGTCGCCGACCACGACGATCGCGACATCGGCGTCCGCGGCGGCCTGCTCGGCCTCGGCCAGGCCGGAGCGATCGGTGCCCTCGACCGCGGCCCCGCGCACGTGCACGATCTGCGCCTCCGGGACGGCGGCGGCGAGTGCCTCGCGGACGGTGGGGATCTCGATGCCGAGCTCGTGATCGGGGTGGTGCGCGAGCACGTGGTTGGCGAACGAATAGCAACCCTGCAACGCATCCGAGCGGTCGGCGTTGGGGCCGAGGAGCGCGATCCGCCGTGCGGTCGCCGGCAGCGGCAGGACGCCATCGTTCGACAGCAGCACCAGCGATTCCACCGCCAGCTGGCGCGCGACGGATCGGTGCCGCGGGGTATCGAGATCGACGGCGGTGGGGGCATCGTCCTCGAAGGCGTCCGGGTCCAGAAGCCCCAACTGCTCCTTCTGGGTGAGTACGCGGATCACGGCGCGGTCCAGGTACGCCTCGTCGAGGGTGCCGGTCCGGACCCGCTCGATCAGCGGTTCGAGGTATGCGTCACCGGAGGGCAGCTCCACGTCGATCCCGGCCCGCAGTGCGAGCTCGGCTGCCGCACCCCGGTCGGCCGCGACCGCGTGCATCACCTCCAGGAACGCGATCGCGAAGTAGTCGGCCACCACGACACCGTCGAACCCGAGTCGTTCCCGGAGCAGGTCGGTGAGCAGCGCCGGGTCGGAGGCGACCGGTACGCCGTCGATCTCGGCGTAGCTGTTCATGACGCTGCGTACGCCGCCGTCCCGGATCGCCATCTCGAACGGTGGCAGGAAGACGTCGGCGACCTCGCGCGGCCCCGCGGACACGGGGGCGTGGTTGCGGCCCGCGCGCGAGCCCGAGTAGCCGAGGAAGTGCTTGAGCGTTGCATGCAGGCCGGTGGACTGCAGGCCCTGGACGTAGGCGGTACCCACGGTTCCCACCAGGTAGGGGTCCTCGCCGATGCATTCGTCGACCCGTCCCCACCGGGGATCGCGGACGACGTCGAGCACGGGGGCGAGACCCTGGTGGATGCCGAGGGTCCGCATCGACTCCCCGATGAGCGCCCCCATCTCGGCGACCAGCTCGGGGTCGAAGGAGGCGCCCCAGGCCAGTGGCGTCGGGAACGTCGCGGCCTGCCACGCCGCCAGCCCCGTCAGGCACTCCTCGTGCACGAGTGCGGGGATGCCGAGGCGCGTCTCGCGCTTCAGCCGACGCTGCTCCGCCCAGAGCCAGGCCGCGCGCTCCGCGGGTTCGACGGGTCGGGTGCCGTAGACGCGGGTGTAGTGGCCGATGCCGTCGCGGGTCACCTCGGTGAGCGTGTCCTGGCGACCGGCGGCCGCCATCTCGTCCTGCAGGGGCGCCACCACCTCACCGCCCTGATCGAGCCAGTACCCCACGAGTTGGGCGGCCTTCTCCTCGAGCGTCATCCGTGCCAGCAGCTCGCCGACCCGCTCCGAGGCGATCGGGAAGGCCGGGATGTCCTCCGTGGCGGCGGGCTTCATGGTCGTGTCCGAGGTCATGCTCAACCTTTCACCGCGCCGGTCAGGCCGCCAACGATGCGGCGTTCGAAGAGGCCGAAGAAGAGGAGCGCGGGCAGCATCGACAGCGAGGTGTACGCGAGCACGCGGGCGGTGTCGACCGAGTACTGCGAGGAGAAGTTCTGCACACCCAGGGGCAGGGTGAACAGGCTCGGGTCGTTGAGGATGAACAGCGGCAGCATGTAGCCGTTCCACGAGCCGACGAAGGCGAGGATGCCGACGGTGACGACCCCCGGCAGGCTCAGCGGGATCACCATCCGCCAGAAGAAGCCGAGGCGGGAGGCGCCGTCGACGGCCGCCGCCTCCTCCAGCTCCTTGGGGATCGCCTTCAGGAACGGCACCAGGATGATGATCGTGGCGGGCAGGGCGAACGTGATCTGCGGCACGATGATCCCGGCCAGGCTGTTCACCAGGCCGAGGTTGCGGATCAGCAGGTACAACGGGGTGATCGCGACGGTGACCGGGAACATCAGCCCCGCGGCGAACACCGCGTACATCACCGGTTTGGCCGCGAACTCGTACCGGGCGAGCACATACGCCGCCATCACGCCGAGCACCACGGCGCCGGCGGTCGTGCCGATCCCCACGATGGTCGAGTTGACCAGGGCGGTCCAGAACTCGGAGCCGGCCAGCACGTCGGAGTAGTTGGTGACCTGCCAGGGCGCCGGGAAACCGGACGGATCCTGGGTGATCTGCGAGTTGGTGCGGAAGCCGCCGATGATGATGTAGAGCACCGGCGTGATGCAGATCGTCACGAGCACGATCGCGATCAGGTACAACCCGGGGCTCCCCCAGGGGGCCTTGTTCGAGCCGCGGACGGTGGCCCGGCGATCACGCGGCCGCCCGGGCGCCGTGGTGGCGAGAGTGTCGTTGGTCATCGGCGGCCCTTCCCCTTGTCACCGGTCAGTGCGCCATCGGTGTCGCGCCGCAGCACGAATCGCTGATAGATCAGACCGACGACGAGCGAGATCAGGAAGAGCATCACGGCGACCGCGTTGCCGAAGCCGTAGCTGCCGGCGAGATGCCCGTTCTGATACATGTAGGTCGCCATCGTCGAGGTGCCGGCCGTGGCGGCGATGTACTGGCCCCAGATGATGTTGACCAGGTCGAAGAGCTGCAGGGAACCGATGATCGACAGGAAGGCCCAGATGCGGATCGTCGGGCCCAGCAGCGGCAGGGTGATGTTGCGCTGGGTCTGCCAGAACCCGGCACCGTCGATCGCCGCGGCCTCGTGGAGTTCTTCGGGGATGGACTGCATCCCGGCGAGCATGAGGATGACCGCGAAGCCGATGTACTTCCAGGTGATGATGATCATCAGCGTCCACAGCGCGAGCTTCGGGTCCGCGAGCCAGGACTGCTGGAGGAAGCCGAGTCCGAGCTTGCCGAGCAGCGAGTTGACCGCGCCCGCGTCCTGCATCATGAGGTTCCAGCCCGTGCCGACGATGACCTCGGAGACCACGTAGGGCACGAAGATCAACATGCGGACCAGTGACTGCCCGCGGAACTTCTGATTCAGCAGCAGGGCGAAACCGATCGCGATCGGGCCCTGCAGGACCAACGAGAGCACGACGATCGCGAAGTTGTGCGTGACCGCGGCGCGGAACGTGTCGTCCTGCCACATGTTGACGTAGTTGTCGAGGCCGACGAACTGGGTCGGCAGGCCGAACCCGTTCCATCTGAAGAAGCCGTAGACCGATGCCATCGCCACGGGCAGGATCACGAATCCGACGAACATCAGCAGGGCGGGTCCGGAGAGCAGTGCGATCTCACCGCGCTTGCGCCAGTCGGCGCGGGCTCGTCGCACCGGGGCCGGGGCGGGCCCGGTCCCGGCGCGACGGTCGCTCTCCGGCGCGGCCCCGGTCATCACCTGGGTGCCAGTCATGCTCTTGCTCAGCCCCGTGCCGCAGCGGTGGTCATCTTCTGGACCAGACTCTCCGGGGTGCCCCGCCCGGCCAGCATCTCGACCACGCCGGTGTTCAGCGCGTTGCCGACGTTCTGCCCCAGGGCGGTGTCGAGCCAGAGTGCGACATAGGGCGCCTCACCGTAGGCCTCCATGAGGGGCTTCAACGAGGGGTTGTCGACCGCGCCCTTGGCGTCCTGGTTGGCCGGGATGGTCTGGAACGCCTGGGCGTACTTCTCCTGCCACTGCTTCGACGCGACGAAGTTGAGGAACTTCTCGCAGGACGACGGTGACTCCTTGGAGCAGGAGTAGCCGTCCAGTCCACCCATCATCGCGCCGGGCTCGCCCTGGCCGCCGGCGACCTCGGGGAACGGGAACCAGTCCAGATCCGCCAGCGGCTTCTGATCCGGTGTCAGGTTGGCGACCACGCCCGGCTCCCAGCCGCCCATCAGCTCCATCGACGCCTTGTGGTTCGCGAGCAGACCGGCCGAGGAGTTCGCACCCTGCTGGGCCGAGGTGGTCAGGAAGCCCTCGTTGAAAGGCTGGACCTGGGCGAACTTCTGCAGGTTGTTCGCCGCGGTCATCCAGCAGGGGTTCTTGAAGTCCTTGGTGGTCGCCAGGTTGGTGATGACGTCCTTGCCGCAGGCGCGGACCGCGAAGAAGTAGTACCAGTGCGCGGCCGGCCAGGCGTCCTTCGCACCGAGGGCGATGGGTGCGACGCCGGTGGCCTTGAGCTTGCCGACGGCGGCCTCGAGATCGGCCATCGTCTTCGGGGGCTCGGTGATGCCCGCCTTGGCGAACAGGTCCTTGCTGTAGAAGATGCCGCCGGGCAGCACCGCGGTGGGTACGCCGTAGACCTTGCCGTCCACCGTGAAAGCGCTGAGGGCGGCCTCGCCGATCGCACTTTCGATGGCCGGGTCGATCTTGCCGCTCAGATCCTTGACCTGGCCCGCGGCCACGACATCGGCGAGCTTGCTGCCGCCGCGCGCCATGAAGACATCGGGCATGTCACCCGAGTTGACCGCGGTCTGCAGCTTGCCGTCCATGTCCTCGTTCTGGATCGAGGTGACCGTGACCGTGACATCGGGGTTGGCCGCCTGGAATGCCGCGGCCGCATCGGTCCAGAACTGCCTGCCGGCTCCGGTGCTCGAGTTCTGCCACACGGTCAGCTCCTGCTTGCCGCCGTCACCTCCCTCGGAGCCGCCGGAACAGCCGGCGAGCGCGATCGTTCCCAGGAATGTCAGGCCAACGGCGGCGGCCAGGGCTTTGCGGATCTTCATGCTGTGTTCCCCTCGTCATTGAGTCCAGCACCGAGCGGCTATTTGTTGCCGACTACAGCGAATTACCGTCCGCCCACTGTGACACCGCCACGACGCGGCTGTCAATCGTTATCGATAACGTTTTCTATCGCTAGATTGGAGGAATGAGCCGCCGCATCACGATCCACGACGTCGCGCAGGCTGCCGGTGTCTCCGTGGCGACCGTCTCCAAGGCCATCAATGGCCGGGACGGGGTCGCCCCCACGACGCTGGAGCACGTGCGGGAGATCGTCGCGCGCCTGGGTTATGAGAGTTCGCTGGTGGCGACATCCATGCGGCGACGCCGGACCGACGTGATCGGTGTGCTGGTGGCCGAGTTCGAACCGTTCGCCGTGCAGCTGCTGCAGGGTGTCTCCTCGGCACTGCAGGGAACGCGGTTCGATGTGCTCGCCTATGCCGGCAGCGTCTCCGCCGGGGAGCATCTCGGCTGGGAGCGCCGTTCGCTGTCCCGGCTCGGTGGAACGCTCATCGACGGTGCCATCCTGGTCACTCCGACGACGATGCCGACCGACGCGAGCGTGCCACTGGTCGCGATCGACCCGTCCGCGTCCACCGGCTCCGACGGCCCCGCGACCGTGAGCGTGCACAACGCCGAGGGCGCCTTCGCGGTGACCGAGCACCTCATCTCACTGGGCCACCGCCGGATCGCGCACCTGCGCGGCCGCACCGACCTGGACTCCGCACGCCAGCGCGAGCGCGGTTACCGGCGCGCGCTGGAGCGGGCGGGCATCCCGGTGGATCCCGCACTCGTCGTCGACGGCAATTACCGCACCGCGAGCACGACCGCCGGTGCGCACGCCCTGCTCGACCTGGCCGCACCGCCAACCGCGGTGTTCGCCGCGAATGATCTCTCCGCGATCGAGATGATCCGCGTCGCGCGCGAGCGGGGCCTGCGGGTCCCCGACGAGCTGTCGGTCGCGGGCTTCGATGACGTGCCGGAGGCCGCGGCGCACGTGCCGCAGCTCACGACCGTGCGCCAACCGCTCGCGGCGATGGGTGCCGAGGCCGTACGCCTGCTGCTCGCGATGCTGGACGGGGCCCCGTACGAGCATGTGCGGATGCCGGCAGAACTCATCGTGCGGTCCTCCACCGCCGCCCCGCCGCGCTGATCTGCCGCGATCGACACCAGCGTTGAGAATCCGGCCGGGGTGGTGACGGCGCCTGAGGGGTTCATCTCGACACGCTCGCTGCGCGAGCTACTCGATGAACGTGGAGAAGCACGCTCGCTGCGCGAGCTACTCGATGAACGGGGTGGGGGCGACCCGGCAGGTACGGTGCGCGTACCGGCCGGGCCGCCTGAGTCCTCTCGACACGGTCGCTGCGCGACCTACTCGAGGACCGTTCACTGCCGCAATGAGGATTCCAAGGCTTCCAGCATGAAATCGATGTCCTCGTCGCTGGCCACCAGCGGCGGGGACAGCCGGATCGTCGACCCGTGGGTGTCCTTCACCAGCACCCCACGCTCGAGCATCGCTTCACAGGCCTGGCGGCCGGTCATCAGTGCCGGATCGACATCCACACCCGCCCAGGCGCCGCGGATGCGTACCCCGATGATTCCGTTGCTCACAAGGGATTTCAGGCCGGCCTCCATCCGCGCACCCATCCGCCGGGCGTTCTCCTGGTAGGTGCCCTCCTCCAACATCGACACCACCTCGGTGGCGATCGCGCTCGCCAGCGGATTGCCGCCGAAGGTCGACCCGTGCGTACCGGGGGTGAAGACATCCATGATCTCGGCATCCGCCGCGATCGCCGACACCGGATAGAGCCCGCCGCCGAGCGCCTTGCCCATGATGTAGACATCCGGCACCACCTGCTCGTGCTCGACCGCGAAGGTCGTCCCGGTCCGGGCCAGCCCGGACTGCACCTCGTCGGCCACCATCAGCACCCCGTGTCTGCTGGTGAGCTCGCGTACCTCCCGCAGGAAACCCTCCGGCGGGATGATCACTCCGGCCTCGCCCTGGATCGGCTCCATCAGCACCGCAGCGACGTTCGCCCCTTCCTCCGCCAGTGCCTCCGCCAGCGCGGCCGCATCACCGTAGGGGACATTGCGGAAGCCGGGGGTGAACGGTCCATAACCGATCCGCGCCTCCGGATCGTCGGAATAGCTGACGATGGTGGTGGTCCGGCCGTGGAAGTTGCCGCGCATGGTGATGATCACGGCCTCGTCGGCCGGCACGCCCTTCACCTGGTACGCCCAGCGCCGGCTCAGCTTGATGGCGGTCTCGACCGCCTCGGCACCGGAGTTCATCGGCAACATCTTGTCCTTGCCGGTGAGCCGGGTGAGCGCCTCGGCGAAGCCGTTGAACTGGTCGTTGTGGAACGCCCGGGCGGTCAGGGTGAGCCGCTGCAGCTGCTCGGTGGCCCGCGCCACCAGGCGCGGATTCGCATGGCCGAAGTTCATCGCGGAATAGCCGGCCAGTGCGTCGAAGTAGCGTCGGCCGTCGACATCGGTCGCCCAGGCCCCCTCGGCTCTGCTCAGCACAACCGGCAGCGGGTTGTAGTTCTTGGCCGCCGATCGCTCGGCAGTGGTGATGAATCGTCGGGTGGTTTCGGAAACTCTGCTGTCGGAGTGGGTAGTACTCATACCGCAGGGAATCACACCCCAGCGAACAAGACCATGGGTTTGCGACAGGTATACAGTGCGCCCCATCGAGGTCCCTGATATGCCCATTCGGGGCCGCTGCGAGGAGGAGTGGAGTGAGCGAGTTCGCCTACGAGGACATGCTGCCGATCGGGGAGGATCAGACCCCCTGGCGCAAGCTCACCGACGAGGGCGTGAGCACCGCGACCGGCCCGGATGGGATGCAGTTCCTCAAGGTCGCGCCCGAGGCGCTGACGCTGCTCGCCGAGACCGCGATGCACGACATCGCGCACTATCTGCGGCCCGTCCATCTCGGGCAGCTGGCGAAGATCATGGACGACCCGGAGGCCTCCAACAACGACAAGTTCGTGGCCCTCGATCTGCTCAAGAACGCCAACATCGCTGCCGGTGGCGTCCTCCCGATGTGCCAGGACACCGGCACCGCGATCATCATGGGCAAGCGCGGCCAGCACGTGCTCTCCGCCGGGGTCGATGAGGAGCCGTTGGCCCGCGGGGTCTACAACGCCTACACGAAACTGAATCTGCGCTATTCGCAGAACGCCCCGATCACCTTCTTCGAGGAGAAGAACACCGGCTCCAACCTGCCGGCGCAGATCGAGTTGTACGCCGACACCGCGCCCGGTCACGAGCAGGCGTACAAGTTCCTGTTCATGGCCAAGGGCGGCGGCTCGGCCAACAAGTCCTACCTCTACCAGGAGACCAAGGCGATCCTGAACCCCGAGCGGATCATGACCTTCCTGGAGGAGAAGATCCGCTCCCTCGGCACCGCCGCCTGCCCGCCCTACCACCTGGCGATCGTGGTCGGCGGCACCTCGGCGGAGTTCGCGCTGAAGACCGCCAAGTACGCCTCCGCGAAGTATCTGGACACCCTGCCCACCACCGGCGATGCCCGCACCGCGCGCGGCTTCCGGGACCTGGAGATGGAGGAACGGGTGCTCGAACTGACCCGCAACCTCGGCATCGGTGCCCAGTTCGGCGGCAAGTACTTCTGCCACGACGTGCGGGTGGTACGCCTGCCGCGGCACGGCGCCTCGGTGCCGGTCGCGATCGCGGTCTCCTGCTCCGCCGACCGGCAGTGCCTGGGCAAGATCACCCCCGAGGGTGTGTTCATCGAGCAGCTCGAGTTCGAGCCGGCCAAGTACCTGCCGGACACCGTCGATGCGGACCTCGAGGAGGACAGCCACGGGGTCTCCGGCACCGGCAAGGGCGCCGCGGTGAAGATCGACCTGAACCGCCCGATGGCCGACATCCTGAGCGAACTGTCCTCCCACCCGGTGAAGACCCGGCTCTCGCTGACCGGCACGCTGATCGTGGCCCGCGACATCGCGCACGCCAAGATCAAGGAACGTCTCGACGCCGGTGAGGAGATGCCGGGCTATCTCAAAGACCACCCGGTCTACTACGCCGGCCCGGCGAAGACCCCGGAGGGGATGGCCTCGGGGTCCTTCGGGCCGACCACCGCCGGCCGGATGGACTCCTACGTCGACCAGTTCCAGGCCGCCGGCGGATCGAAGGTGATGCTCGCCAAGGGCAACCGGTCCAAGCAGGTCACCGATGCCTGCAACGCCCACGGCGGCTTCTATCTCGGCTCGATCGGTGGCCCGGCGGCCCGGCTCGCCCAGGACTGCATCAAGAAGGTGGATGTGGTCGAATACGAGGAGCTCGGGATGGAGGCGATCTGGAAGATCGAGGTGGAGGACTTCCCGGCCTTCATCGTCGTCGATGACAAGGGCAACGACTTCTTCGCCGAGGTCGCCAAGCCCATTGCGATGACCATCTCGGTCCGCCCGGACATCGACTCCCAGTCCTAGCCACGTACCTCGAGTAGGCCGCCCGCGGCCGTGTCGAGAGGTACGCAGCAGTCCCTCAGGCAGTCTCCGTGGTCACCGGCGTCGCCGTGGCGTTCAGGTGCCGCAGCTTCTCGGCGATGCTGATCAGCTGGTTCTCGGTGAACACCTCGCCATCATCGGTATAGGGGGATTCGAAGAGCCGGCGAGGTTCCATCACCCCGTTTGCAGTGAGTTCGTTGATGATCATGGTGACGAATCGGACCTGGTCGACGGTGTAGTCACCGGTCTGCAGGAACTCGGCGAAGGCCTCCTGGGCCGCGGTCCGGTCCAATCCGATCAGCGTGCGTAGGAAGCGCCCGAGGCCGCCCTGCTGTTCGGCGGCCCAGGCGATGTCGGTGCGCGCGGCACCTGCGTCTTCCAGGATCGCCTCGAGGGAGTTGATGTCGGTGCCGGTGAGTTGCATGCCCCGGCGGAGCCGCTGGATCGCCACATGATCCTCGTTCGCCCTGAGGAAGGCGGTGGCCTTGGCCCGGAATCGTTCCGGATTCGTACCGGTGGTGGTCCCGGGGAGGCTGACCTCGACGCCCTCGAGGAAGGTGTCCTCGAAGTCGGTGTAGACGGGGTTGCGACTGGTGCGCTCGATGAGGCGGACCAAACCGCGCAGCCGAAGGCGGATCAACTCCAACATCGGAAGCGTGACGTCCACCCACCATTCGTCACCGGCGACCTGTTCGATCAACGGCGCCTGCTCGGCGACACTGGGGATCGCGGTCTTGCCGAGTAGAGACTCGGCGATCAGTTGGATCTGTTCCCGGGCGCGCTCGGCGGTGACCGGGTCGTTCTCGAGCTGAGAGAGCTGACGACGCAGCACCAGCAGGTCGAACCGCTTGGCCTGCTCGTCGGTGTCTCTGGCCGACGATGGCAACCCGGCCAGTTCTTGGGCCTGCTCGGCGTCCTCGGCGCTGAGTTGCTGCCAGGCCTCGGCGTCGGTGAAGCGTTCCACGGCCGCGCGATGCGGACGTACCAGGACGTTGTCGAGGGTCATACCGGCGACGAACTCGTGCAACTGGGCGGCGGCCGAACGGCGCAGGTCCGGCGCCTCACCGGCCCGGTCGAGGGCGCGGATCAGCCCGAGCCGATCCTCGAACAGGCGCTGGGTCAACGACTTCTGGACCGAGCCCTCGACGGCAGGGAGGTCCTGGCTGAAGAACTCGAGGTTGCCGCAGAAGTCGAAGACGAGGAAGTCCTTCTTGTCCTCCCCGGGTCCGAAGAGATCGGGACGGAGCCGGGTGCCGCGACCGATCATCTGCCAGAACTTCGACTTGGAACGGACCAGTTTGAAGAAGACCAGGTTGACCACCTCCGGGACGTCGATCCCGGTGTCCAGCATGTCGACGCTGATCGCGATGTGGGGTGCCTTCTCGGGTTGGGAGAAGTCGTCGATGAGGCTCTGGGCGTACGGGGTGCCGTGGGTGATCACCCGGGCGAAGTGACCCGCATACTCCGGCCAGGCGAGGTCGAATCGCTTCTGGATGAACTCGGCATGGGTCTGGCTCTTGGCGAAGATGATTGTCTTGCCGAGCCGATCACCGCCGGCCACCTTGTGGCCGTTGCTCATCAGTTGGGCGAGAACCTTGTCCACGGTGTCCTCGTTGAAGAGGAAGCGGTTGACGTCCTCGGCATCGACCTCGGCGGGCGGGCCGTCGTCACCCCAGTCGAGTGCATCCCAGTCGTCCTTCTCCTGGTCGCTGAGGTCGGCGTACCGGATGCCTCGGCGGAGGAACTTGCCCTCGATCGCGATGCCCTTGGGTGGCACCAGATAGCCGTCGTCGACCGCCTCATCGAGACCGTACGCATCGGTGGGTACGCCGTCCTCCAGGTGGAAGAGGCGATAGGTGTTGTGATCGACCTCGTCCTTGGGCGTGGCTGTCAGGCCGACCAGCATCGCGTCGAAATAGTCGAAGATCGCGCCGTACTTGGCGTACACGGAGCGATGCGCCTCGTCGATGACGATCAGGTCGAAGAAGCCGGGACCGAAGCTGCGGCGGCCTTCGGCGACCTCGTTGACCAGGTTGAGCATCGTCGGGTAGGTGGAGACGAAAACCCGCCCGTCGGTGGACTTCTCGGTGACCAGGTTGATCGTCGTGGCGTTCGGCAGATGCGCCTTGAAAGCGTTGGCGGCCTGGTTGACCAGGGCGGTGCGATCGGCGAGGAAGAGCACACGCTTGACCCAGTTGGCCTTCATCAGCTGGTCGACCAGTGCAATGACGGTGCGGGTCTTGCCCGATCCGGTCGCCATCACCAGCAGGGCGTCGCGCTGCTTCTCGTCGAAGGTGTTGTCGACCGCCTTGATGGCGCGCAGCTGGTAGTAGCGCTCTACGATGGCGGGGTCGATCGGTGTCGTCTCGAGCTGGGCGCGGGTGGTACGCCGTTGGATCATCAGCTCCAACTCGTCGCGGGTGTAGAAGCCCTGGACGTCCCGGGGTGGGTAGCCCGCTGCGTCGTCCCAGATCCAGTGTTCATAACCATTGGTGTAGAAGATGACCGGTCGGCGTCCGAATCTGACCTCCAGGGAGTCGGCATAGAGCTTAGCCTGCTGCTGGCCGTCGTGGGCGCTCCGGCTGGTTCGCTTGGCCTCCACCACGGCCAGGGGCAACCCGTCGGCGCCCCAGAGCACGTAGTCGACGTAACCCGTGCCCCGGTTGTTCGGCATGCCGTCGACCTCGTACTCGCGGTCACGGGGTTGATCGAGCGGCCAACCGGCCTCGTGCAGCAGGATGTCGATGAACTCGTCGCGGGTCTCGGCTTCGTTGTAGTCCCGGTTGTCCCGAATCGTGCTGGCAGCCTGTGCGGCTTGGACCTGTTCCCGGAGTTCGGCGATCTCCCGCTCGTGCTGGGCAAGCAGCTCGTCCTTCTCGGCAAGTTCCTTGGCGTACGCCTCATCGCGCTCTTTGAACTTCTGCGCCAACCGGACGACCTCGGCCCTGCTGAGCGGTGCGGCGCGGGCCGCCAGCTTCTCATCGAAAACGCTCTGGGTAGGGACGGCGTCTGGGGTGATGCTGTAGCGCAGTGCGGCCCAGATCATCACATGGTGCAGGTCGCGAAGTGCCTGGACCGAAGTCGACTTCTGGACCGGCTGGGTCTGGTGCACCGCGACGTTGCCGAGCTTGCGCAGCAGATTGAGCTTCATATTGATGGCGTTGCCGGTCTCGGTCTTGAAGGCTGCGTTGTTGATGCGCGCGGATAGATCGTCCTTGTAAGGCGTCCGGATGGCCAGCAGGTCGTAGAGGTGACCAACGAGCACCTCGATCGCACGCCGGCTGTAGATGCAAGCCGCGCGGGGATCGGAGACCAGGTAGGACTCGGCCCGGACGCAATCCGCATGGATCTCCGGCCACGATGCCTTGAGGAAGGGGAAGTTGCTCACTGGACCTCCAGGTGCTGCCGCGCCGGCGGGGTTGGCCAGCTGCTGGTGGTCACTCTAGAGCGACACCGGGGCCGTTGGTGATCGATAGAGCGGATTGGTCAGAGAGCTTGTTCGAAGAAGTCTTCATCGATCTCGACCAGACGAATGGTGCGCTTGACCTGGACGCCGACTCCGTAGCGAATCATCAGTTCCGCCAAGCGGGCGCCGTCGATGAGGACGACGCGCGACTGCACGGCGTCCGCGAACGCCTGAGCGCCACTGGAGAATCGCGCGGTGGTGATGAAGACGCCCTGGTTCGCCTGTTGTCCGTGAAGTGCGCCGACGAAGGCCTGAATGTCCGGGCGATTGATACTGACGTCTGGCGAATATCGTTTCGCCTGGATGTAGACCCGGCTCAGCCCAAGAGCGTCCTGATCCACAACTCCATCGATGCCGCCGTCGTTAGTGAGCTGCGTGCGGCGTGCCGCACCGCCAGTACCGCCGTAACCCATCGCCACGATGAGATCCACCACGGCCTGCTCGAAGAACTCCGGCGGACTCTTATGTAGCCGAGTCAGCAGCTCGGCGGCCACATCCGCGTGGAGTTTCGTGACTCCGTCCTCGATCTGCTCCTGAGGTGACAGAGCTGACGCCAGAGACTCGGAATCCGGACTCGTCAGAGTGCTCGCGCTGGTACTAGCGACATTTGGTGGCACGTACCCCTCGAGATCTCGCAGGTCACGCTCGGTGAAGCCACCCGGGTGTGACGCAAGCAGGCCTCTGCCGACCTCTGTAATCGAGTAGTACCCGCGGTTGGGCCGGTCGACCGCGCCAGCTCGATAGAGGTAGGACAGTGCCCACAGAGCCCGATTGAGGTACCGGGCCTGGCCCGAAGGAATCAGCTCCTGCCGTTGTGCCTCTGTCACACCCAGCTCGTCGGCGGCAGCCAGATTGATATCGCGAGCTCGTTTGGTCTGCCCGTCCAACAGGACGCGCAGACAAGGAGCCATGAACTGGTCCCAGGTGGGAATAGAGGTCATCAGAGTTCGCCTCGGAACGCCCGAGCTTGGATAGACGTGAAAAGCATGTCGAGCTCGTTCGCGCGCTGGTTACAACGCTTGAACTGGTCCCTGATGTGCGCGACGGCATCGACAAATTGACGCTGACGATCAATGGGTGGAACGGGTAGCGGTGCGGATTTCACGGTAGACGCGCTTATCGTGTTCAGGCCCGAGGTCGTGCGCCCTGCCCGCTGAAAGTACCCGGCACCAGCGCGAGAGTTGAACCACGCCATTGCGAACTCGGGCAGAAGGCCGGCCTTCACTCGGCCGCGGATGAGGTGATTCTGGTGAACGCAGGTGGCCAACTGTCCCTCCCACATGGAGACTCGTCCGACTTCGAGCGGGTTGCCGTGCCCTTCGACGAAGAGTAGATCACCGGGTTCGAGGCGCGTGCGTGCAATCTCGGTTTCCGTGGCTCGCAGGGTTTTCACCTCGCCGAGATCTAGACGGGCGCGAAAGCTATTGGCCACGCGGAGATAGGAAACTTCAACCGGCAACGTGTTGCGTTTCGAGGTCACTTGGAGCCCTCCCTGTACCTCCAAGAAGTCCCCTGCGGCCTCATTGGGTTCACAATCTCCGAATATGTCCGTGAAGATCGACTGGGTAAGACTGTCAAGGCGGGAAGTCTCTTCTTGCTGCTTGGCGCGGAGATCGTCGGCCTTGTCGAGGATGGCGGCGATGCGGCGCTGTTCGTCGAGTGAGGGTTGATCAGGGATCGGAAGGCTGAGAAAATCGCGAACTGAGGAACGGCGACGGCGTGGGACTGAGCCAAATGCAATTCCGTCATAGGCCCCTATCAGCTGCTCGGTATGGAGTAGGCGCCCGACGTACCTCGCATCAAATCCAGGATTCACCCGGAACGTCGGGTAGAGCGGGCTGATCACACCGCTCTCGACGATGGTATTTTGCGCGATTGCTCCTGCCCAGAGCAGATACGGATTGAAGGCAATGTCGTTGCTTCGGACTAACTTGTACTCGCTCGTGTCCTCTTTGGCAAGCCTCTTCTTGAAGCGCTCGTCCTGCCGTACGAACCCATTGCGTTCAGTCAGGGTCAGGACAGGTGGTTCGGCATCCGGTGCGGGCTTTTCACGGAACTCTGACAGGACGTCGCCAAGAAACATCCTCACGACAGCATCGCCTTCAGCTCGGCAAGGCCCTGGGAGATCTCACCCTCCAGTTCCTCGATCTCGGCGATGATCTCGAGCGGGGGCTTGTGCTCTTCCTCCTCGTATTCGATCTCCTTGTAGCGGTTGAGCGACAGATCGTAACCCTGCTCGGCGATGTCGGCCTTCGGGACGCAGAAGCTCTGCTCGGTCCGGGCTCGCTCCCGTTCCGACCCATCCCGTTCGGCCCAGCGCTTCAACACATCCGGCAGGTCATTCGCCTCCACCGGGTTTCGCTTGTCATCGAGCGAGAAGCCGTCGGCCCGTACGTCGTAGAACCAGACCGAATCCGTACCACCCGACTCGGTCTTGGTGAAGAACAGAATCGCCGTCGAGACCCCGGCGTACGGCTTGAAGACCCCCGATGGCAGCTTCACCACCGCATCGAGCTTCTGATCCTCGACCAGCCTCCGCCGCAGCTCCTTGTGCGCTTTGGTCGAGCCGAACAGCACCCCGTCCGGCACGATCACAGCCGCCCGACCACCGGTCTTCAACAGCTTCAGGAACAGCGCGAGGAACAGCAGCTCGGTCTTCTTGGTCTTGACCTCGCGGAGCAGGTCCGTCGCCACCGTCTCGTAGTCCAGGGACCCGGCGAATGGCGGGTTCGCCAGCACCAGGGTGTACTTCTCCGCGTCACCGGACGCGCCCTCGGACAGCGAGTCCCGATAGCGGATGTCGGGCGAGTCGATCCCGTGCAGCAGCATGTTCATGCTGCCGATCCGAAGCATGGTCGAATCGAAGTCATATCCGTGGAACATCGACTCGTGGAAGTGTTTGCGCTGCCGGTCGTCGTTGAGCGCAGCCGGATGTGTCTCGCGTACATGCTCCGATGCGGCGACCAGGAAGCCGGCGGTGCCGCAGGCCGGATCGCAGATCTCGTCGTCTGGCTTCGGGGCCATCATCGCCACCATCAGTTCGATGATGTGCCGCGGCGTCCGGAACTGGCCATTCACCCCGGAGGTGGACAGCTTCGACAGCAGGTACTCGTACAGGTCACCGTTGGTGTCCCGCTTGTCGAGGGGGATCCCGGAGACCATGTCGACGACCTTGCTGAGCAGTGCCGGGGTCGGGATGGTGAACCGGGCATCCCGCATGTGATCGGAGTAGGTGGAGTCCTCGCCATTGGTCCGTTGCCCGATGGTCTGCAGGAAGGGGAACACCTGATCCCTGACCACCGTGTACATCGTCGCCGGATCGAGCTGCTTGAACCGGCTCCAGCGCAACTGCTGTTGATCAGGGAGGAAGCGCGGGTCGCGCAGCGGCTCACCAAGGATCCTGGCCGCCGACTCCGCCTTCGTTTCCAGCTCGTCGAGTCGCCGCAGGAACAGCAGATAGGTGATCTGTTCGATCACTTCCAGCGGATTCGAAATGCCGCCGGACCAGAATGCATCCCACACGCGATCGATCTTGCTCTTCAGTTCACCGGTGACCACCAGCGCAGACTAGCCGGACCGGCGCCGACGCGCCCAGGTCTGGGCCGGCTCATCTCATCTCGACACGCAGCCCATTGCTCCGCAGGCTCCGCATGGGCTGCTACTCGATGAGCGTGGGGTCCGGGAAATGGCATGGGCCCCGGCACGAGTGCCGAGGCCCGAGCCCGGCTGGCCCGTCCCCCAACGAGCACCCCCGGGATTCACCAAGGTGTTGCCCGGAGAGCCGGGCGGTTGTCCGTCGAACACCCCGTCCAAGGGCGTGGCCACACCCTCGGTGTCGACATGACACAAAAGACTCTAGGATTTCGGGGTACGCCTGGCAAAGACATCAGTTCTGAGGGCAATAAGGGGGGCCTATGGCGCCACAGGAAGCAAGCATGCAACCGCGCAGGATCGGGCTGGTCGACGATCACTTCGCCACCTCGATGGGGATCGCGACCCTGCTCGAGGACACCGACGACCTCCGTCTGGTGGCCAACGCCGAGACCGTGGCCGAGCTGCTCGCCCAGGGCACCGACCTGGACCTGGTGATGCTCGACCTCAGCCTGGCCGACAACTCCCTGCCGGAGGACAACGTCGCCGAGCTGGCCGAGCACGGGATCGCCACCCTGGCGTACACGTCGGGGGAGAACGCCTATCTGATCCGCTCCGCCGCCCGCGGCGGGGTGCGCGGCATCGCCCGCAAGTCGCACTCACCGGCCGAGCTGATGCAGGCGATCCGCAGCTGCCTCAGCGAGGACGACGCCGGTTCGTTGACCACCGAATGGGCGGCCGCGGTGGACGCCGACCCGGTGATCGACTCCGTGGGTCTCTCCGAACGGCAGCGCGAGGTGCTGGAACTCTTCGCCTGCGGGGAATCCGCCAAGCGGGTCGCCCGACTGACCGGGCTCTCGGTGACCACCGTGAACGACTACCTGCTGCGGATCCGGGCCAAGTACGCCCAGCAGGGCCGGGAGGCGCTCACCAAGGTCGACCTCTACAAGCGGGCGGTGGAGGACGGAGTGCTGCCGCCGCCGCGGCTGGGCAACGAGTAGTCGATGATCGCCACCCGCGGGTTGCGCCCCGGTCAGCTCCGGGGGCTGGGCCTGGTGCTCGGGATGGCCTACGGCTTCTATGTCGTCGAGGGCCTGCTGACCAACCTGCTGCTCGGCCCCACTGGTGACCTGGCCCATCTGCTCGTCGGTGCGATCGCCTGGCTGCCGGGAATCCTGCTGCTGGTGCTGGCACTGCTCGACCGGGTCCGCTGGTTCAAGGTTGCCTGTCTGGCGGCTGCGATCGGCTATCCGGTCGCGGTGCTGCTCTGGCCGCTGGTCGGGATGGATTCCGACAACGCGATCCAGCGGTTCTGGCTCGGCCAGTTCATGCTGCTGCCCGGATTGTGTGCCCTGCTGGCGATTCCGGTCGCCGGGGCGGTGGGCACCCTGGTGGTCTGCTCGATCTCGGTGGAGGTGGTGCGCTGGACGCTCGGCGCCCAGCGGCCCGAGGAGGTGCTGGTCAGCGGGATGTTCTCGCTGGTGTACGCCGGATTCTTCATGCTGGTGATGATTGCGGGGCTGCGCACGATGCGCGCCGCCAGCGCCCAGCTGGAGTCCTCGCTGCGTCGCCGGGCCCGCGCCGGTGCCCTGCAGGCCCGCACCGATGAGACCGATCGGTTGGACCGGCTCACCCACGACAACGTGCTCTCGCTGCTGTCCGCGGCCGCTGAGGGCGTACCGGCCCGCAAGCTCGCGGTCCAGGCAGCCTCGGTACGCCGGGGCCTGGAGGACGGTTTCGCGGTCACCGACGACGCCGAACCGCTGGCCCTGCTGGGCGAACGGATCGCTGCCCAGGCAGCAGAAGCGGGACTCGAGGTGTCCAGCGACGGCGTCCCCGAAGGCGTCGTCCGCCGCCGCGTCGGAGCCGAACTGGAGGCCGCCGTCGACGAGGCAGTGCGCAACGTCACCCGGCACGCCGGTGGCCTCGGCCGGGTCGAGTTGACCCTCGGTGCCGAGCGGCTGCGGGTCCGCGTCGTCGATGACGGCCCCGGGTTCGATCCGGAGCGGGAGAGCGTACGCCTCGGCGTGCGGCACAGCATCCTGCGGCGGGTGAACACCATCCCCGGTGCCCGCGCGACGATCAGCTCCCGACCAGGCAGCGGCACCACCGTGCTCGTCGAATGGACCGCGACATGACCCACCGGATGACGGCCTCGCTGGTACCGAAATCGGTGATCGGCCCGCTGGCGCCGCTCAACGCGGTACCGATCGGGTGGTGGTCGCTGGCGATGGGCCTGTTCGCGATGCTGATCACCCTCGGCTACTGGGGCAGCTATGCCAACCCGTTCGTGGTGATCGTCGCGGCCTGCTTCGCCGGTCCGCTGGTGGGATTGACGCTCAGCCGGCCGGACCGTCCGGGCAGCGCCTGGCTCGCGCTCGCGCTGGGCTGGGGCGTACTCCATGCGGTGGTGTTCTGGCAGATCACCGGGTCGCTGAAGGATCCGGCCGCGCTGTGGCCGCCGGCCGCCTCCGCGATGGCGATGGGCGGGCTGGCGATGTCGGGCGCCATCCGCCCGGTCTGGCTGGGACAGTTGTTCTCGCTGCTGGTCGGGGTGCACTGGGCCCTGTTCAGCGGAGTACCGGCGGCACAGAGCCTCCAGTTGGTGGCGCTGTTCGGGCCGGTCTTCCTGGGCATCTGCTACGGCGTACTGATGCGCCGCGCGCTGGCGGTCGCCGACCGGGCCCAGCAGAACGAGGCCCGGGTCGCCGAACGGGTGCTCGACCTGGCATCCCGGGCCCAGGCGCGGGAGGCGTACCAGGCCGATCTGGTCGCCGCCACCGGCACGATCCTGGACCGGATCGCCAGCGGTGCGGAGCTCACCGACGAGGACCGGGTCGCGGCCCGGCTCACCGAGGCCCAGCTCCGCGACGCGATCCGCGGCCGCAACCTGGCCACCGCCGAGGTCGTCGCCGCGGTCCGCGCGGCCCGCGCCCGCGGTGTCCGGGTGAGCCTGGTCGACGATCGCCGTGCCTGGGACTGTTCCGACGCGCTGCAGGCACAGGTGCTCGCGGCCACCATCGAGACCCTCGACCAGGCCCGCAGCGGTGACGCCTGCACGGTACGGCTGCATCCGCCGGGTCGTCGCAACCTGGCCACGGTGCTGCTCAGCCGGGCCGATGGGGAGGGGCTGCGCCGCGACTTCGCCAGCGAATCCGGAGTTGGGCAGTCCGCCGGAAGTCGATAGCGTTGCCCAGATCGATGAATCGATGACGATGCGCGGGAAAGGGGACCCATGAACCTCGCCCATCTCGGCCAGTTGCTGACCGACTCGGTGGCGGCCCATCCCGCACGCCCGGCGCTGCGGGTACGCCGCGGGGACGACTGGGAGCAGACCAGTTACGCCGAGCTCGGCGCCCGGGTCGCGACCGTCGCCGAGGCCCTGCTGCGGCTCGGCGTACAACACGGTGACCGGGTCGCGATCTTCGCCACCAACCGGCCCGAATGGACCGTCGCGGACCTGGCGACGCTGCTGATCGGCGGTGTCGTGGTGCCGGTCTATCAGACCTCGACCGCGCGCCAGGCCCGACACGTGCTCGGTGACGCCGGGGTGAGCGTCGCCTTCGTCGGCGGTGCCGCCGAGCTGGACAAGGTCGCCGAGGTGCGCGCCGAACTGCCCGCGCTGCGGACCGTGATCGGTTTCGAGGAGGTCGCCGGGGCCGAGGAGCGCACCGAGGGTTACGTCGCCTGGCGCGAACTGATCGCCCAGCAGCCGGTCAAGGATCCCGCGCTGGAGAACCGGATGGCGGCGGTCACCGGATCCGATCTGGCGACGATCATCTACACCTCCGGGACGACCGGCGACCCGCGCGGGGTGATGCTCACCCACGAGGCGTTCTGCTTCGAGATCGAGGCGGTCCGCGAGCTCTTCGAGATCACCCCCACCGACCAGAGCCTGTGCTTCCTGCCGCTGGCGCACGCGTTGGAGCGCGCCTGGACCTTCGTCGTGCTGCGCAGCGGTGCGCTGAACACCTATCTCGCCGACGCCACCAAGGTGGCCGAGATGCTGCCGCTGGCGAAGCCGAGCCTGCTGGTGTCGGTGCCCCGGCTCTATGAGCGGGTGTACGCCATCGCGCGCCAGCGCGCCTCCTCGCCGGCGAAGCGGCGGGTCTTCGACTGGGCGATCAAGGTCGGTGCCCGGGCGCAGGCCGCCGGCGAGCTGACCCCGCGGTTGCGGGCCGAGCTGCGGCTCGCCGACAAGCTGGTGCTCTCCGGCATCCGCACCGCGCTCGGCGGGCAGAAGCGGGTGCTGGCCAGTGGCGGGGCGCCGCTGCGGGCCGAGATCGAGGAGTTCTTCCACGCCGCCGGGCTGCTGATCTGTCAGGGCTATGGCCTGACCGAGGCCGCGCCGCTGATCTCGTTCAACTCCCCGCAGGCGTTCCGCTTCGGCACCGTGGGCCGGGTGGTCGCCGGTGGTGAGGTGCGGATCGCCGAGGACGGTGAGGTCTGCTACCGCGGGCCGAATGTGATGAACGGTTACTGGAATCGGCCCGATGCGACCGCCGAGACGCTGATCGACGGTTGGCTGCACACCGGCGACATCGGCGGGGTGGACGATGACGGATTCCTGACGATCACCGACCGCAAGAAGGACCTCTTGGTCACCGAGGGCGGCAAGAACATCGCCCCCGGACCGATCGAGGGCGAGCTGGCGGCGGACCCCCTGGTCGAGCACGCGGTACTGCTCGGCGACGGCCGGCCGTGCGTGGTGGCGCTGCTGCGGCCCTCGCTGGAGGAGGCCCGCGACTGGGCCGCCGCGGCCGGTGTCTCGGCGGCCTCCGATGACGAACTCGTCGCCCACCCCGAGTTGCGCGCCGAGCTGAAGCGGCGCGCCGATGCGGTCTCCGACGGTCTCCCGCACCAGGAGAAGATCCGCGCGGTCGCGGTGATCACCGAGGAGTTGACGATGGCCGACGGTCTGCTCACCCCGACCCTGAAGGTGCGCCGCCGCGCCGTCGAGCAGCGCTACGCGGCCCAGGTCGAGGAGCTCTACACCCAGATCCGGGAACGGAAGAAGTAGTCCGCGGTCGAGCCGGTCGCGCAATTACCTTCCGCGCGGACCCCTCGGATAGACTGCGCACTTGTGCCAGCGCCCGCGGACCGGGCGCCGGCCGGCATAGCGCCCTCCTGCCACGGGACCGACCCGCGGCCGTTGAGACCAGAGGAGGTGGAGTTCGCGTATGCGTAAGTACGAAGTCATGATCATCGTCAACCCCGATGTGGACGAGCGTCAGGTCACTCCGATGCTGGAGAAGTACCTGCAGATCATCACCAAGGGCGGCGGCACCGTCGACAACTTCGATCTGTGGGGCAAGCGTCGTCTCGCCTACGAGATCCAGAAGAAGCCCGAGGGCATCTACGCGGTGGTCGATCTGACCGCCAAGCCCGAGGACGTCAAGGAGCTGGACCGCCAGTTCAGCATCAACGAGCAGATCATGCGGACCAAGGTCCTGCGCCCGGAGCTGCACTGATCACCTGTGGACAGTGCCCTGTCGGCCGTCAGATCCGACTGGCAGGCTAGGCATCGACCACTCATTCCGATCCCGATCCGGAGATAACCAATGGCAGGCGAAACCATCATCACTCTCGTCGGAAACCTCACCGGCGATCCCGAGCTGCGCTTCACCCCGTCCGGGGCCGCGGTGGCCAACTTCACGGTGGCCTCCACGCCGCGTAACTTCGACCGGCAGACCAACGAGTGGCGTGACGGCGAAGCCATGTTCATCAACTGCTCGGTGTGGCGGCAGGCGGCGGAGAACGTCGCCGAGTCGCTGGCCAAGGGCATGCGCGTGATCGTCCAGGGCCGGCTCAAGTCGCGCTCCTACGAGACCCGCGAGGGTGAGCGCCGCACGGTCTTCGAGATCGACGTCGACGAGGTCGGCCCCGCGCTGCGGTACGCCACCGCCAAGGTCGCCAAGACCTCCGGTGGCGGCGGCGGTGGCCAGGGCGGTTACGGCGGCGGTGGCGGCCAGGGCGGCTACGGCGGGGGCAACTCCGGTGGCGGCCAGGGCGGCCAGGGTGGCTACGGCGGGGGCCAGCAGCAGGGAGGCAACTCCGGCGGCGGTGACCCGTGGGGCAACTCCGGTGGCGGCAACAACCGTTCCCAGGGATCGGACCCGTGGGCCACGCAGCAGAGCGAAGAACCGCCGTTCTGAGGCGTACGCCCCGCAAGTTCAATCAACCAAGGCACATTCCGGCATCACGCCGGGCTCATAGTCACGAAGGAGCACCACAATGGCCGCATCGCGAAAGCCGATGAAGCCCAAGAAGGCTGTCCCGGTCAAGTCGACCCGTATCGACAACGTCGACTACAAGGACATCAACACCCTCCGCAAGTTCATCTCGGAGCGGGGCAAGATCCGCGCCCGCCGGGTGACCGGGCTGTCCGTCCAGGACCAGCGCCGCGTCGCCACCGCGATCAAGAACGCGCGTGAGGTCGCCCTGCTGCCCTACGCCTCGACGGCTCGCTGAGAAAGGACACCAGCATGAAGCTCATCCTGACTGCTGCCGTGGACAACCTCGGCATCGCCGGCGACATCGTCGAGGTGAAGGACGGCTACGGCCGCAATTTCCTGCTCCCGCGGGGTTTCGCCATTCGGTGGACCCGCGGCGCGGAGAAGCAGATCGAGGGCATCAAGCGGGCGCGTGACGCCCGTGAGGTGCGCAACCTCGACCACGCCAAGGAGCTGCGCGAGCAGATCGAAGGCCTGTCCGTCGAGCTGCCGGTGAACGCCGGCGACAACGGCAAGCTGTTCGGTGCGGTCACCGCCGCCTCGATCGCCACCGCGATCAAGAAGGCCGGCGGCCCGTCGGTCGACAAGCGCTCGGTGGAGATCGCCAAGCCGATCAAGACCGTCGGTTCGCACACCGTCGGCGTCAAGCTGCACGATGCGGTCACCGCGCACCTGCCGGTGGAGATCACCGCCGCCAGCTGATCGCCCAGGCGTACGCCAAGAAACGGCCGGTCCCCGATGGGGGCCGGCCGTTTCGCTGTCGGTAAAGGGTTTCCCGCCCGTCCTCGCTCGGTCTGCGAGTCGCAACTTCTCGGTTTCCGAGTAGTTCCGCGCCGAGACCTAAGTGGGACGAAAGACCTACTTTGGTACGGGATCGAATCTCCGCTGTTGTGGCCCGTGACACAGCCTGCGAACAATGAGGCACTCGTTGCAGCGATCCACCCCCCACAACCCCCGAACTGTTGGAGATAACGTGAAACCCACACTCCGTCTTGCAGCAAGTGCCGTGCTCGGTGGCGCGATCCTCGCCAGCACGCAGCTTCCGGCGATCTCGGCGCCCACCACTCCGCCGACCCTGTCGCCGCAGAACACCCGCGTCTCGGCCAAGGCCGAGGCCCGCGTCGTGCAGAGCGAGTTCAGCCAGGAACAGATCCAGGTGATGGCGCGCTCGGCCAACCGCACCGTCGAACAGCAGCGCAGCTACCTGGACCGCAAGGCCCAGCAGAACAATGCCTACGCCGAGGTGGCGTCGAACAACAGCTATGACGGCGCATTCTTCACCGAGCAAGGGAAGCTGGTCGTCCAGGCCGCCCCGAACTCGGCCGCCGCCAAGGCCGCCGAGGCCAAGGGTCTGCAGGTGCGCAGCCCGCAGCGCGGCGAGGCCAAGCTCAATGACATGGTTGCCCAGGTGACCGCCGTGGTCGGCGACCGGGTGGCCTCGGTCAGCCCGGATCTGGCCTCCGACAAGCTGATCGTCACCTCCACCACCCCGGATCAGACCCGCCAGGCGCTGGCCCAGTTCGGCGACGCCGTCGAGGTCCGCCAGGGTGAGGCCAACCGCGTCCAGATCGCGGTCAAGGGCGGCGACAAGGTCACCATGGCCAGCGGCGGCTACTGCTCCGCCGGCTTCCCGGCGCGCACCAGCAGCGGCACCCGGGTGATGATCTGGGCCGGTCACTGTGTCGAGGGTCAGAGCACCTTCTCGGTCGGCGGCACCAAGATCGGCACCCCGGCCGGCACCGCCTTCGGCTCCTACGACGGAGTGGCGGACCGTGACATCGGCGCGGTCTACATCGACGCCGAGGACCAGATGACCACCCAGGTCAACGGCTACGGCCGGACCGTCAGCCAGGCCGACAAGGGCCCGTGGAAGGCGCCGGTCGGTACCGACATGTGCAAGTCGGGTGCCACCTCGGGCATCACCTGCGGTCAGGTCAGCAGCTACAACAACTCGGTCACCTACTCCGACAACTCCGGGCGGACCGTCGCCCAGGTGTCCGGACTGGGCCGCAGCACCGTCTGCACCGCACCGGGTGATTCCGGCGGCGCCTACGTCTCCGGCGGGTACGCCGTAGGCATGACCTCCGGCGGTCCGGCCTCGCAGACCTGCACCTTCAACGGTGGCTACCTGTCGGGCAAGTCGTCCTACTTCCAGCCGGTCACCGATGCCCTGAGCTACTACGGGCTGACCTACAACTGAGCCAACCCACCCCACCCCCAGGCCCGGGCTCACCCCGGGACGGCGAGCACCCCGCGAACCCGAGATCGCGGGGTGCTGTCGTTCCCGGGCCCGGGCCGGTTGCATTCCCCAGTTTGTATCAGTACAGTCTATTGTGTTGATACGAACTGAGGAGGAACGATGGAGATCGCGATCTGGATTCCGCTGGCGATGGGCGTGCTGTTCAGCATGGCGCCGATCACCAACGGCGGTACCAGCAAGCCCAACGAGAAGCAGCTCGCGAAGTACGTCCGCAAGATGCGGTTGCCGTTGCCGGCCCAGTTGCGCGGCCCGGTGGTGGAGCGGATCACCCGCACCGAGAAGGCCGCCGTCTGGTGTGGTGCCCTCGGTGCGGTGGTGGGGGTCGTGCTGGCGCTGCTGCTCCGCGGGCTCACCGGGACCGACGGCGCCTCCGGGGCGACGATCATGGTCGCGCTGCTGTTCGGCGCCAGCCTGGGTGGCCTGGTGGCCACGGCCCGGGAACGCAGCCCGCTGGTGCCCGATGCCCCGCGGGTGGCCCGATCCTCGGCGACGACGATCGCGGACTACGAGACCCGTGGCGCCAGCCGGGCTTTCTGGCTCGCGCCGGTGGCGATGGTGCTGGGGCTCGCCGGCGCCTGGCTGCTCTGGTCGGTCGCGACCTCCCTCGGCGCCACCGACACCGCAACGGCCATGACGATCGCCACCGGGTCGACGGTGCTGCTCGCCATCGGCTGGGCACTGCTGATCCCGGCCCGCCGGGCGCTGATCGAGCGGCCACAGTGGGCGCACACCGATCTCGAACTGGCCTGGGACGATGCCACCCGCAGCACCGCACTGGCCGGGCTCACCGGCACCGGGATCGCCGCCGGCATGCTTGCCCCGTTCATCTCGCTGCTCGCCGGTGCGTCGCTGCTCCTCGACGGCGCCGTGCGTGCCCAGGCGATGGATCTCACGCTCTGGTTGGGAATCGGGGCCTTCGTCCTGGGCCTGGTGTGCTGGGCAATCCTGCTGGTGCCCTACCTGCGGGGCCGCTCCGCCAATCCGTCGCTCGGACTGTGGCGGGACCGGGACTTCGCCGGGCAGGCCGGCCCGTGCTGAGGATCGATCCCACCAGCCAGGTCCCGCCCTATGAGCAGCTGCGCAGTCAGCTGGTGGCCCAGATGGGTAGCGGGGAGCTGCCGCCCGGCACCCGGTTGCCGCCGGTACGCCGACTGGCCAGCGACCTGGGTCTGGCGCCGAACACGGTGGCGCGTACCTATCGGGAACTGGAGGCCAGCGGCTTCGTCCGGACCGCGGGCCGCAACGGCACCATCGTCCAGCCGCCCAACGACGGCCCGGGACAGGCGACCCAGCTGGCCCGGCAGTTCGTCGAGGCGATGCGTGGCCTCGGGGTCGGCGTGGAAGGCGCCGTGCATCAGGTCCGCCACGCGTACGCGGAACTCGGCACCAGCTGACCCAACCGCGATCCATCGAACCAGAAGTGCATCCCCCTGACCCTGGAGGGAGAGGGGGATGCACTCAGGATTCGATGGATCGCAGCAGGGGGAGGGTCAGCGCATGGCGTACCGCTTGCGGGCCATCAGTACGCCGACCAGTGCCAGCGCGCAGCAGGCGGCGTAGTAGAGCCCCGGCACGGTGTTCACGCCGGTGGCCTTCACCAGGGCGGTGAGGATCAGCGGGGCGAAACCGCCGAAGATCGCCACACCCAGGCTGTAGGAGATGGTCATCCCCGAGGACCGGACCTGCACCGGGAACAGCTCGGAGAGCAGTGCCGGCATCGGCGCGAAGTAGAGGCACATGAAGATCCCGACGATCACCTCGCACAGCGTCAGCATCAGGATCGTCGGATTCGCCTGCAGCAGCAGGAACAGCGGCCACCCCGCCAGCACACCGGCGATCGCGGCCGGGATCATGATCGTGGTCATCCCGACCCGATCCGCGAGCCGGCCGACGATCGGTGAACCGATGAAGGTGATCACCCCGGCGACCACGGCGCCCGGGAATGCTGCCCAGGCAGGGAGTCCGAGACCCTTGGCGAAGGTCGGCAGATAGGTGATCAGGTAGACCGAGATGGTCGCCATCGCGATCACCAGGAACGCCGTCAGCAACCGTCCGCCGTACTGGCCGAGCAGCAGCTTCAGCGGTGCATGGTCCTTCTCCGCGGCCTCGAACTCCGGGGTGTCGGACATCTTGGTGCGCACATACCAGCCGACCGGGCCGATCAGCAGCCCGATCGCGAAGGCGATCCGCCAGCCCCAGGAGGTCAGGGCCGCCGGGCTCAGCAGCGAGGACAGCAGCCACGAGATACCGGCCGCCATGAACATCGACACACCCTGGGTGGCGACCTGCCAGGAGGCGTAATAGGCCTTGCCCCGTTGGGCATTCTCGGTCAGGAAGGCGGTCGCGCTGCCGAACTCGCCACCCGCGCTGATGCCCTGGATGATCCGAGCGATGGCCAGGATGATCGGCGCGGCGATCCCGATCGTGGCGTACCCCGGGGTGACGACGATGATGAAGACACCGAGTGTCATCAACCCGATGGTCAGGCTGAGGGCCGCCTTGCGGCCGTGCGTGTCGGCGTAACTGCCGATCAGCACCGCCCCCAGCGGGCGGACCACGAAGGTGATCGCGAAGGTGGCCCAGGTCATCATCTGGGCGGCGAAACTTCCACCTGGATAGAAGACGGTGGCGATGGTGCTCGCCATGAAGCCGAAGAGGACGATGTCGTACCACTCCAGCGCATTGCCCAGCGAGGCGGCGACAACAGCCTTCCGGGCGCGTACCTGGTCGTGCTGAACAACGGTGTCGGTCATGAAGTTTCCTTGCTGAGATGGGAAATCAGGCGATGGATGAACTCCTCGCAGGCCTGCAGCTGCGCCAGGTCCACGTATTCGTCGGCGGTGTGTGCCTGGGCGATGTCCCCGGGGCCGCAGACCACCGTCTCGATGCCGGCGCCGGAGAACTGGCCGGCCTCGGTGCCGTAGGTGACCTTGCCGTCGGAGCGTACGCCGCCGAGTGCGGCGCCCAACGAGATCGCCTCCGCCTCGGCCGGGGTCTCCAGGCCGGGTACCATCGCGGGCACCTCGAAGTCGACGCCGGCGATCTCGTTCTCGCCCCTCATCTGCTGCTCCAGCTCCCGGGCGTACGCCTCGATCCGCTGCATCGTGGCCGCCGGGTCGAGCTCGGCCAGTCCGCGGAACTCGAACTCGACCACGCATCGGTCCGGCACGGTGTTGCCGGCGATGCCGCCGTGGATGATGTTGGTCGACAGCGTGCTGTGCGGCACCGGGTACGCCTCGTCGAAGGGGCCCTCGCTGCGCCACTGGTCGGCGATCCCGCGCAGGAAGACGACGAACTTCGCTGCGTACTCGATGGCGTTGACGCCCTCGGGGGTGAGCGAGGAGTGCGCCGCCTTGCCGCGGAAGGTGACCCGGCCCAGGTTGATCGACTTGTGCCCGCGGATCACCTGCATGCTGGTCGGTTCGCCGACGATGCAGGCCCGCGGGGTGAGCCCGAGCTCGGCGATGTCCTTGACGATCTGGTCGCCGCCGATGCAGCCGACCTCCTCGTCGTAGGAGACGGCCAGGTGGATCGGTTCGCTCAGCTCGGCTTCCACCATCTCTGGCAGTGCGGACACCGCGACTCCGATGAAGCCCTTCATGTCGCAGGTGCCGCGGCCATAGAGCCGGCCGTCGCGGACTTCGGGGGCGAATGGGTCGGAGCTCCAGTCCTGGTCATCGACCGGCACCACGTCGGAGTGCCCGGAGAGCACCACCCCGCCGGCGGTCGAACCATCGGCCGCGGGCACCGTCACCAGCAGATTCGACTTGCCCTGCTGCGGGCTCGGGCAGATCTTCGGCGCCAGGCCGAGCCGGCGGGCCTCATCGGCGATCAGGTCGATGACGGGCTGGTTGGGATTGCGGCTGGTGGTGTCCTGCGACACCAGCTTCACGATCCAGTCCAGCGAACGAGGGGTCTCCATGATCATATGTATACCTTCCGTTGCTCGGCTTCGGGAGATATCCCATGCTGCCGCGCCAACCGTTGACAACCATCGACCTGTTCGGTGTGAATGGGGGCAGCGAAGCGGGCGCGTACGCCCCACGCTCATCCAGCGTGTCGAGATGAGCTGAGCGAGGGCAGGAGTCGGAATCAATGGTGGATTCGGAAAGTCCCGGGTCGAACGATCGAGCGGCCTCGGACCGCGGCTGGCGGGTGGCCGTCGTCGGATCCGGGCCGAGCGGGATCTATGCGGTGCAGGCTCTGCTCAAACGCGATGAGGTGACCGCGGTCGACGTCTTCGAATCGTTGCCCGCCCCCTATGGGTTGCTGCGCTACGGCGTCGCCCCGGACCATGCCAAGACCAAGAGTGTCGCCCGCGCCCTGGCCCGCGCCTTCGACGATCCGCGGGTGCGGTTCTTCGGCAATGTGCGGGTCGGCAGCACCATCACCCGCCAGGAGTTGCTCGAGCACTACGACGCGATCGTGTACGCCACCGGGGCGCGGTACGACCGTGAGCTGGGGATCCCCGGTGAGCAGCTCACCGGCAGCGTGGGTGCCGCCGACTTCGTGGCCTGGTATTCGGGCCATCCCGATGTCGGACAGCCCGCCGACCTGTCGGGCAATCGCTCGATCGTGATCATCGGTGCGGGCAACGTAGCCCTCGACGTCGCCCGCATCTCCTTGCAGGACAGGAAGATCCTCGAGCACACCGATATGCCGCGCGAGGTGGTCGCCGAGATCGCCTCCGCACCGCTGGACGAGGTGCACCTGCTGATCCGCCGTGGTCCGGCGCATGTGAAGTTCTCCCGCGTCGAGCTGGCCGAACTCCTCACCCTGCCGGACCTGCGGGTACTGCTCCATGTCGACCCGGCCGAATTCGCCGAACGCGACGACCTGTCCAAGGAGGCCGGGGTCAACCTGAAGCTGTTCCGCGAGGCGCTGGCCCGGCAGGCCGAGTCGGATGCGGCGGGGGAGCAGCCGTCCCGGACCCTGCACGTGCACTTCTGGACCACCCCGGAACGGATCGAGGGGGAGCACCGGGTCTCCGCGGTCCGGGTCGTCACCCGCACCCCCGAGGGGGTCACCGTGGAGGGTGAGATCCCTGCCCAGGCGGCGATCCGGGCCATCGGCTACCGCGGGGAACCGATCGGTGGGCTGCCCTTCGATGAGATCGCCTGCCTGGTCCCGAACGAGGCCGGCGCGGTCGCGGCCCCGGCCGAGGTGGGCCGCGAGTTCGTCACCGGGTGGATCAAGCGCGGGCCGACCGGGGTGATCGGCACCAACAAGGGTGATGCGGCCGAGACCGTTGACACCCTGGCCGACGCGCTGGGGCGTACGCCCGGGGTGGGCGGGGAACGCCCCGACATCGCCGAACTCTTCGGCGACCGTGGCATCACCACCGTCGACTGGTCACAGTGGCACCGGATCGAGGAGGCCGAGCAGGCCCTCGGCGATGAGCACGGGGCGCCCACGGTGAAACTGGTCGACCGCGAGGAACTGCTCGACGCGGCCCGCCAGGAGCAGGAAACTGGACTGCGGAACTGAGCGATAGTGGCCTTGTCCGGTTGTCCGGAATGGCGCACGATTCGTAACCATGAGCCGACGACCAGATCGCATCAACCGTCACCCCGAACGGGCCCGGACCGAACGCGCCCAGCTCGATGCGGTGCTCGACGCCGGCCACCACTTCGGCTCCCTGAGCACGGTGCTCGACGGCCGACCGCTGGTGGTGCCGATGTTCTATGGCCGCGACGGCGATCGGATCGTGATGCACGGATCCACCGGTGCCGGGGCGCTCCGGCTGGTCGCCGAGGGCGCCCCCGCAGCGCTCTGCGTCAGCCTGCTCGACGGCTGGGTCTATGGCCACACGCTGTTCGACTCCAGCGCCAACTATCGCTCCGCGGTCGTGCACGGCGCGCTGCGCACCATCACCGGCGCGGAGGCCGCCGAGGCACTGACGACGCTGTCGGAGCAGCTGATGCCGGGCCGGGCCGCCGAGGTGCCCGAGCACACCCGCAAACAGCTCGCCGCCACCCAGTGCCTGACCCTGCCGATCACCGACGGCAGCTGGACGGTCAAGGTCCGCGCTGCCCCGCCCGGTGACCCGGAACCCGGCGAGCAGGTCGATCCGCGGCTGTGGACCGGGGTGCTGCCGATCGAATGGGGTTACGGCGAACCGGTCTCCGCACCCCGGGCGACCGGGCTGCCGGTCTCACCCTCGGTGCGCAGCTATGCCGGCGGTGCGCCCGGTTCGGCCTGAATCCGGGCCAGGGCCGCCGCGATCAGGGCGGCGGCCTCCCGGGCCCGGGTCTCCGGCAACCGGGCGTACCCGCACACCAGCCCGCCCGATCTCGATTCGCCCGCCCCCGGGTCACCGAGCCAGTAGTCGCTGAGCGCCTGACAGGCCAGGCCGTCGACCAGCAACCGATCACGGAGCGCGCGGTCGTCGATCCCGGCGGGCAACCGCAGCACCACATGCAGGCCGGCCTCGATGCCCTGCAGCACCAGTCCGGGCAGCAGATCCCGGCAGGCCTCGGTGAACCGGGACCGACGGGCCGCGTACCCACGCTGGGCGCGCGCCAGTTGGCGTACCAGGGCCCCCGAATCGACGAACTCGGCCAGCGCCGCGGCCGCCACCGGGTTGACCGAATCCCCTGTCCTGGCAAGGAAATCCTGCATCGGCTCCCGCAACCGGCGGGGCAGCACCACCCAGGCCACCCGAAGTTCCCGGGCCAGCATCTTGGAGGCCGTGCCGAGATAGATCACCCGCTCGGCACCGGCGTTCATGCTGTGCAGCGAGGGCATCGGCGCCACGTCGTAGCGGAACTCGCCGTCGTAGTCGTCCTCCAGGATCAGCGCATCGTGCGCGGTCGCCCAGTCGAGCAGCGCGGCCCGCCGGGCCACCGACATCCGGCTGCCCAGCGGGTACTGGTGGGCCGGGGTGACATAGCAACCCCACTCGTCACCCAGGTCATCGACCCGCAGCCCCTCGGCATCCACCGGTACTGGCCGCACCCGGGCGCCGCTGCTCTCCAGCGCCCGCCGGCCGGTCGAATAACCCGGCTCCTCGAAGGCGATCGCCCGGTCCGGTTCCCCGACCAGCCCGACCAGCGCCCGCAGCGCGGCATTCACGCCGGGGAAGAGGAAGACGTCGGCGGCGTCGCAGACCACCGCACGATTGCGGCGCAGGTGCTCGGCCAGCGCACGGCGCAACGGTTCGTGGAAGCTGTGGCCGAATCCCGGGCGCAACGCCGTCACCGCGTCGGCCGGCGGTTGCAGCGGTGCGGCGGCGGCGCGGCGCCAGGCGCGGGCCCAGTCGCGGTCGTCGATCAGCCCGGGATCGGGATGACCCGGGCGCAGATCGAGCCGGATCGGATGCGCGGTCCCCTCCGCCCCGGCCGACTGTGGTTCCGCCTCGGTCGGATGGGTGTACGCCCCGGCCAGCGACGCCGATCGGGCGCCGGGCCCGACCCGGGTCGCCGACCCCGCGGTGGCGACCAGGAATCCGGCCGCGCTCAACTCCTCGTACGCCGCCACGACGGCCGAGCGGGCCAGGCCGAGGTGCCGGGCCAGCGACCTGGTCGACGGCAGCGGGTCACCGTCGTGCAGCTGCCCGTCGGCGATCGCCCGCACCAGGGCGGCCGCGAGCTGGCTGGCCTGCCGACCGTCCCGGGGGTCCAGGGCGAGCGTGAGATGGAACGGCGTAGCGTGACGGGGCAAGACGATCCTTCCCATGAGCTCGGCACCTGGGTTCGGCTCAGGATAGGCGGAGTGGGGAACTGACGGCTTCAGGGTTGAAGCAGGAGGACAAGTGAGCGAAGACTTCCGCAGCGCACAGGAACTCCACCGGGCGTACGCCGCAGGGGAGCTGTCCCCGGTCGAGGAGCTGGAGCGGACGCTGGCCCGCACCGAGGACCTGCAACCGGTGCTCAATGCGATGAGCCGGATGGACACCGACACCGCCCGCGAGCAGGCCCGGCAGGCCGAACAGCGCTGGCGCGGGGGCAGTGCCCGGGGACCGCTGGATGGCGTACCGATCACCGTCAAGGACAACGTCCCGGTCGCCGGCCGGATCGCCCGCGCCGGATCGCGCGGCACCCCGGACACCCCGGGGAGGGTGAACGGCCCGGTGGTCGACCGGTTGCTGGAGGCCGGTGCGGTGATCGTCGGCGCGACCACGATGCCGGACTGGGGCTGCAAGGGTGTCGGTGATTCGCCGCTGTGGGGCACCACCCGCAACCCGTGGGACCGTTCGCTCACCCCTGGTGGGTCGAGCAGTGGCGCGGCGGCCGGGGTGGCGGCCGGGATGACGCCCTGGTCGATCGGCTCCGACGGGGCCGGATCGATCCGGATGCCGGCCGGATTCTGTGGCCTGGCAGGGATCAAGCCCACCTACGGGCGGGTCGCGATGCTGCCCGGCAGCGCCTTCGGCTCGCTCTCCCACCAGGGCCCGCTGGCGCGTACCGTCGGCGACCTGGCGATCCTGCTGGACGCGATCGCCCAGCCCGACGACCGGGACGGGATGAGCTGGCCGGGACCCGGTTTCCAGGTGCCGTCCGGTGACGGTTCCCTCGACGGGCTCCGGGTCGCCGTCGACATCGACTGGGGGCCCTATCCCGCCGCCCCCGAACTGCGGGCGGCGGTGCAGCAGACCGCGGACCGGTTGGCGGCCCGCGGCGCCCGGGTGGAGCCGGTGTCGGTCGATGTCGCCGGCGCCCGGGAGACCCTGGATCTGTTGTGGGAAACGGGTTGCGCGGCGGTGATCGACCACGCCGGGCCGGAGCGGCGCGAGCTCTTCGATGAGACGATGCGCTATTTCGCGGACCGGGCGGCCGGGCACACCGCGATCCAGTACGCCGATGCGATGGCTTCCCGAACCCTGCTCGCCGGCCGGTTGGCCGCCCTGCACCGGGACTGGGACGTGCTGCTCACCCCGGTCACCACGACGCCGGCCTTCGAGGTGGACACCGATATCCCGGCCGGGTCGGGAATGGAATCCTGGCTGGACTGGGCGCCCTACACCTATCCGTTCAATCTGACCGGGCAGCCGGCGATGACGGTGCCGGCCGGGGTCGATGAGCGGAACCGACCGCTGGCGATCCAGTTGGTCGGGCCCCGGTTCACCGACCAGCGGTTGCTGGCGGTGGCCGCGGTGATCGAGGCGGAGACCGGCGGTTTCGCCGGACTCAGCGACGGGGGCCGGCGATTGGATCTGGAGGGTCGATGAGTCCGGCCGTGCAGTCCGCCGGTCCGCCGCTGGTCGTGGTGCAGGGAACACCGGAGCAGATGGGGGAGCGGCTCGGTGACCAGACCGCCGAGTTGGTCGCCGATTCGCTGCACCACTATCTGGGGCAGTTCCGCGATCTGGCCGGGTTGGCCGAGGACGAGGTGCGCCAAGCCGGGGCCCGGTTCGGCGAGATCTGCGCCGGCTTCGACCCGATCACCGAGCGGATGCTGCGCGGCCTGGCGCACGGTGCCGGGGTGGACCCGGAACTGATCTTCGCGCTGAACGCCCGGACCGAACTTCTCTACGGTGGTGAGGATTCCCGTGAGTCGAAGGAGTTTCAGGAGGAGGGCTGCACCTCGCTGGCGGTGCTGGGATCGCACACCGCCGCCGGCCGGTTGCTGGTCGCGCAGAACTGGGACTGGCATCCCCGGCAGCAGCGGACCTCCTTCCTGCTGGCCAGCCGCGACGATCGTGGGCATGCCGCGCTCACCCTGACCGAACCGGGGATGCTGGCCAAGTCGGGGGTCAGTTCGACCGGGCTCGCGGTCTGCGCCAACCTGCTGGTGTCGGACCGGGACCGCGGGTGGGACGGGGTGCCGTATCACTTCCTGCTGCGTTCGGTGCTGCACGCGCCCCGGTTCAGCCGGGCGCTGCAGACGCTGCTGCAGGCCAGGCGGATCTCCTCGGGCAATCTGATGCTCGGCGCCGCCGACGAGCACGGTGCGGAGGCGATCAATCTGGAACTGGCGCCGGGCTATCACGGGGTGCAGTACCCGGGCGAGGACGGGCTGGTCGCGCACGCGAACCACTTCGAACCGCCGGTGCCGTTCACCGATCTGCGCGCCGGCCGGGCCGCGCTCACCCTGCTCCGCCCGACCCGGGTCCGGCACCGGCTGGCGGATGCCCTGGCCGCCCGCGGGGTCGATGCGGCCGCGATCGCCGCTGCGCTGCGGGACCACTTCTCCGTCCCCGACAGCGTCTGCCGGCACCAGGATCCCGTCGTCGCCGAGGCCGATCAGGTGATCACCTGTTACGCGCTGATCCTCGACCCCTTGGCCGGCCGGTTGTCGATCGCCACCGGCCCGGTCTGCGAGAACCCCTTCGCCAGTTGGGATCTCACCCGTGTCTTCGACGACGACCCAGCCCCCGAGGTCAGCCTGGAACCGGATCCCCAGGATGGCTGAGCGAGCGAGGAACGAGCGAGACGAAGCCACCGAGGACGAGTCCCTGCCAGACCGGTTCGGAATGCGGGAACAGCCGCCGAGCACCACGGAGTCCTGCCTGCCCTATCTAGGGCTGCTGGTGCTCGCCTGGGCGATCGGTTACCCGGTCTACATGCAGATCGTGCTGCAGATCAGGCGCGACTGCTCGATGTGTGAGGGCCCCGGGTACGCCTTGGGCCTGCCGATCTTCTGCTTCGGCCTGTTCGTGGCGCTGGTGCTGCTGTGCTGGGTGGTGCGCGCGCTGGTGCGCCGATACAAAGAATGACCATGGAATATTTGGCCCTCGGGCTGCACTATTCACTTATAAGGGCGAATATTCCATGGTCATTCTCCCCGGATGGTTCAGACCCCGAGCCGCATCCACTTCTCGCCGCGGGCGCGGACGCCGAGCACGATCAGCCGGCCGAGCATCGAGATGCCGTATGCCGCCCAGAGCCAGACCAGGCCGGCCCCGAGCCGATCCACCAGCAGGGCGACGGGCACATAGGCCGCCGCCACCAGCAGTCCGCCGATCGCCAGGTATCGCGCATCGCCGGCACCGATCAGCACCCCGTCCAGCACGAAGACCACCCCGGCGATCGGCTGCAGCAGGGCCACCACCAGCAGCACCCGGGTGACCAGTGACCGCACCTCGGGGTCGGGGGTGAACACCAGCGGCAGCAGCCAGGACACCGCCGCGATCACCGCCCCGGCGACGATTCCGCCGACCACACCCCAGCGCACCATCATCGCGGTGAGGTGCCGGGTGGTCGCGGCATCGCCGGCGCCCAGGTGCTTGCCGATCACCGCTTGGGCCGCGATGGCCACCGCATCGAGGGCGAAGGCGAGGAAGGTCCAGATGGAGTTGACCACCTGGTGGGAGGCCAGGCCGACCGCCCCGGTGTGGGTCGCCACCACGGTCGTCGCGGTGATCGAGACCTGCAGGGCGAGGGTGCGCAGCACCAGCCAGCCGCCGTTGCGGGCGGCCGCCAGCACCCCGAGCGGACGGAACCGCAGCGGCGTACCCTCCCGGCGGGCGCCGCGGATCACCACATAGGAAAGGATTCCGGCCGCCAGCACCTGCGCGCAGACCGTGCCGATCGCCGCGCCCGCGATGCCGAGACCGATTCCGTGCACCAGCACCAGGTTCAGCACGATGTTGGCCAGGTTGAGGGTGATCGCGACCTTCAGCGGGGTACGGGTGTCCTGCAGTCCGCGCAGCACCCCGGTGGCGGCCAGCATCACCAGCAGGAAGGGGAAGCCGAGCGAGGCCACTCGCAGATAGGCGTTCGCCTGCGCGGCCACCTCGGCGCTCGGCTGGTAGAGCGCGATCAGCTGCCCCTGTGCCAGCTGCAGGAAGACGGTGACCAGCACCCCGATCAGTCCGGCGAGCACGATCCCGTCGACGCCACCGGCCAGCGCCCCGCGCCGATCGCCCGCCCCGAGCCGCCGCGCCACCGTTGCCGTCGTGCCGTAGGCCAGGAAGACGCAGAGCCCGGCGATCACGGTGATGATGTTCCCCGCGATGCCCAGGCCGGCCAGTTCGATGGTGCCCAGATGCCCGATGATCGCCGCATCCCCCATCAGCAGCAGCGGCTCCGAGACCAGGGTGGCGAAGGTCGGGATCGCCAGCGCGAGCACCTCCCGGCGATGGGTCGCGGGATCGGGCCGGGTCGGTGCGCGGTTCTCCTCCTCTGCTGCCACCCGGTCAGCCTAGAGGGACGGTACGCCGCCGCGATTGCCGTCCGGGCACGTCCTCGGTTAATCTGCACATATGACGAGTCATTCAGATGTCGCGTCGGCCACTGTGCCGCGCCCGGATGCGGCGACGCTCACCCGGGCGGCCGACGCGTTCGCGCTGCTCGGCGACCCGAACCGACTGCGGCTGCTGATCTCGCTGCTGGACGGCGAGCAGTGCGTCGGCGGTCTCGCCGAGGCGAACGGGCAGAGCGAGTCCGCGGTCTCGCACGCGCTCCGGCTGCTCCGCGCGCACGGCATCGTCGCGGCCCGGCGTTCCGGCCGGCACGTCTTCTATCGACTCGAGGACGCCCACGTCCGCAACCTGATCGAGATCGCCCTCGCGCACAGCGACGAGGCCGATCACCTGGACCACAGCCACCACGGCCCGATTGAAGGAGACAACTGATGGGATCTGGACACAGCCACGGCCCGGCGATCGCACCCGGGCACGCCGGTGCCCGGCAGCGCCGTCGACTCACCTTCTCGTTCATCCTGATCGCGACCTTCTTCGTGGTCGAACTGGTCGCTGGTCTGTGGACCGGTTCGCTGGCGCTGCTCTCGGACGCCGGCCACATGGCCGCCGACGTCTCCACCCTCGGCGCCGCGCTGCTGGCCACCCACATCGCGAGCAAGCCGGATGAATCGGGCAAGCGCACCTACGGGCGCTACCGCATCGAGGTCTTCGCCGCCCTCTTCGCCGCCGCGGTGATGATGGGTGTCGCGGTGTTCGTGATGATCGAGGCCATCGACCGGATCGGCAAGCCCGTCGAGATCGCGACCTGGCCGATGATGGTCGTCGGCGCGATCGGCCTGCTGATCAACGTGATCGTGCTGTTCGTGCTCCGCGACGGCGCCTCGGAGAGCCTGAACGTCAAGGGTGCCTATCTCGAGGTGCTCGCCGATGCCGCCGGCTCGGTCGGCGTCCTCGTCGCCGGTGCCCTGATGATGTGGACCGGTAACGCCTACTGGGACACCATCGTGGCCGCCGCCATCGGCATCTTCGTCGCCGTCCGTGCGGTGATCCTGGGCCGTGAGGTGTTCGCCGTGCTCGGCCAGCACGTGCCGGCCGGGATGGACCCGACCCAGGTGCGCGCCGACCTGGCCGCCCTCCCGGGCGTACGCGATGTGCACGACCTGCACCTGTGGACGCTGACCTCGGGGATGAACGTCGCCACCGTGCACCTGGTCGCCGACGACGAGCAGCAGGTCCACTCGGTCCTCGACGAGGCCCGTCAGCTGCTCGAGGAGAAGCACGGCATCACCCACGCCACGCTGCAGGTGGAGCCGGAGGATCACAAGGGTTGCGCCGAGGTCGGTTGGTGAGGCCAGAATTGCGGTCGTGACCACCCACGAGTACGCCACCACGCTGAGCTGGAGCGGATCGACCGGCGTCGGCTACGACGGCTACGACCGCAGCCACACCGTCACCCCGTCCGGTGCGCCGGAGCTGACGATCAGCGCGGATCCGGCCTTCCGCGGCGATCCGGCCCAGCTCAACCCGGAGCAACTGCTGCTGGCGGCCGCGACCTCCTGCCAGCTGCTGTCCTTCCTGGCCGTCGCCGCACGCGCTCGGATCGACGTGGTGGCGTACGCCGACGAGGCCGTCGCGATCATGCCGGACGACGTGCGCCCGACCCGGATCACCGAGATCGTGCTGCGGCCCCGGATCACCGTGCGCGGCGACGCGAGCCGGGTGCCGAGGCTGGTGGAGATCGCCCACTCCGAATGCTTCATCGCGAATTCGCTGGCGGTCTCGATGCGGATCGAACCGACCATCGAGGAGATCTGAGCGGCGGCGTACCCCTCAGCTCACCACCCGCAGACCTCCGCCCAGCCGGCCGGTGGTGATCAGCGATCCGAGTTCGCCGAGTTTGCGGCGGGCATCGTCATCGGCCGGTTGGAAGACGGTGAGTTTGAGCCGACGATGCTCCTGCACCACCAGGCTGAGCGCGCGATAGGTGACCTCGCCGACGTGGACGGAGCGGATCGTCTTGGTGCCGGTGGCCTCGCGCAGCACATCACCGGATTCCCACAGCTCGGTGAAGCCGTCGCAGCCGTGCAACCGGTCCAGCAGCGCCGGCCAGCGCGGATCGTTCATCGTCTCGGAATAGGAGGCGCGCAGCTTGGCCACCGAGACCGCCCGGTGCCGCTCGAACTCCCGATAGCCCTCGCGCCAACCCGGTTGGGTGAACGTCAGCAGGGTGCAGTTCAACGACTCCCGGGGCAACCGATCGGTGTCATCGATCATGAAGCGCCAGGTCTGGTTCCAGGCCACCGCATAGGTCAGGTTGTCGGTGACGACCACGGGTGTGGGCCACAGGTTGTCGATCAGGGTGTGCACCCGCTCGTCGACCTCGTTGAGCCCCGGGGTGAGCGCCCGATCGGGGTAGCCGCCGAGCTGGAAGAGGTGGGCCCGCTCGTCGGCATTGAGCAGCAACGCATCGGCCAGCGAACCGAGCACCTGTTCCGAGGCGTGCACATCGCGACCCTGTTCCAGCCACGTGTACCAGGTGGTGCCGACATTGGCGAGCACCGCGACCTCCTCGCGGCGCAACCCCGGCACCCGGCGCCGCGGGCCGCCCGGGAGATCGACCTCGGCCGGGGTGAGCCGGTCGCGGCGGCTGCGCAGGAACCGCCCGAGCTCGGTGCTGCGCTGATCGTCGGTCCGGCCGTCATCCATGCGCCCATTCTCCGCCGATCACCACCCGGCTGGAAGGCCTCAGGCTGGTGGTGCCGGTACCAGCATGGGGACCGTCTTCCTGGCTCCGGTGATCGGGGTGAGAGTGGGTGTCATGTCTCGCGTCCTCTCGGTCTGGCCGTTGTACGCCGCAGCGTTCCTGGCCACCTTCCAGCTGTCGCTGGCCAACATCTCGGTGCCCGACATCCGGCACAGCCTGGGTACCGGGCCGGCCGGGCTCTCCCTGGTGGTCGGCGCCTTCACCGCCGCCTTCGCCGCCGGGCTGGTCACCGCCGGTCATCTCGGTGACCGGCTGGGGCGGCGCAGGCTGTTCCGGATCGGGCTGGCCGGGGTGGTGCTGGCGACCGTGGCCGCGGCGGTGGCGCCCGGGATCGGCCTGCTGCTGGTCGCGCGGGCGGCGCAGGGGTTGGCGAGCGCGGTGATGATGCCGCAGATCCTGGCCACCATCCAGGCGATGCTGACCGGTGCCGACCGGGCGCTCGCGGTCGCGGTCTTCTCGGCGGCCAGCGGGGTCGGGACGGTGGCCGGGCAGCTGGTCGGCGGCGCGGTGATCGTCGCACTCCCGGCCGGTTTCGGATGGCGGGGTGCGCTGCTCACCGGTGCGGTGGTGGCCGCTGCGGCGTACCTCGGGGGAGCGAAGCTGCCCGACACCCGCTCCGCGCACCCGGCCCGCATCGATCCGGTCGGTTCGATGCTGCTCGCCGCCGCGCTGCTGGTGCTGGTGGTGGCGCTCTCGCTCGGCCCGACGGCCGGTTGGGCGGTGTGGGATCTGGGTCTGCTCGGGCTCGCCGTGGTGTTGCTGATCGCGCTGATCCTGCATCAGCGGTGGGCCGCGCGGACCGACCGGCCCGCGGTGCTGCCGGCCGCGGTGCTGGCCCTGCCACCGGTGTGGATCGGGATGACGATGGCCCTGGTCTTCTTCTCCGGCTTCGGTGCCTTCATGTATGACTTCGCCCTGTTCACCCAGGGATCGCTCGGGCTGAACGCGTTCGGGTCGGGCCTGGCGACCGGGCTGTTCGCGCTCGCCTTCGTCACCGGGTCGATCACCTCGACCCGGATGATCGCCCGCTTCGGCGGCCGCACGATGGTGATCGGTGCGGTGCTGCAGGGGCTCTCGCTGATCGCGGTCGGGCTGGTCTCCTGGGCGCAGGTGTCCGGTTGGGTGTGGTGGTTCCAGCTGATCGGGGTGGTGCTCGGATTCGCGCAGTCGTGGATGTTCGCGCCGCTGGTCGGTGCGGTGATGCAGGCGGTACCGGACCGGGTGGCGGGACTCACCGGTGGCCTGATCGCGACCGCCCAGCAGGCGGCCCTCGGGCTCGGGGTGGCGGTCTTCGGCGGCCTGTACGCCCAGCTGGGTCCGGTGCTCGGTGAGTCGCGCGCGTTCGGCGCGGTGGCCTTCATCCAGGTCGGCCTGGCGGTCGTCTTCGGCGCCCTGGCGGTACGCCTGCTCGGCGCGCAGAACCGGGTGGTGGCCGCCACGGTCATCGAGTAGCTCGCGCAGCGAAGCTGAGATTGACCGGTACGCCGGTTGAGCGAGCGAGGTACGAGCGAGTCGAGATGATGCCGCGTTCATCTCGACACGCCAGCCATTGCTCCGCTTCGCTGCGCATGGCTGGCTACTCGATGAACGTGTGTGGAGGTGCTTCGCTGCGCATGGCTGGCTACTCGATGAACGTCAGGAATCTCTGCGCAGCAGGAGAAATGCCTGCGGGTCGGGTTCGTTGCCGACGGGGGCGCGGCGCAGGCGGGCCAACTCCGTCGTACCGGGCCAGGCCGCGGCGACCTCGTCCAGGGTGTGCCGCCAGCGGCTCAGTGTGACCTGATGACCGAGGTCGCGATAGAACGCCGACAGGTCCTTCTCGCCCTCACCCTCCTGGAAGCCGATCAGCAGCGCACCACCGGGTGTGAGCACCCGCAGCACCTCGGTGACGGCCGGCCCCCATTGCGACAGCGGGGTGTGGATCATCGAATACCAGAGCAGCACCCCGTCGAACGCCGCATCGCCGAACGGCAGGTCGGCCAGCGGGGCCACCTCGATGGTCAACTCCGGATGCACCCGGCGGGCGTGCTCCACCATCCCCGGCGAGATGTCACAACCGGTGACCTGGGAACCGCGGGCACTCAGCTCGGCGATCATCCGGCCGGTACCGCAACCGGCGTCCAGCACCCGCTGCGGCTCCGGCACCACGCTGGTGAACGCACCGATCATCGCCAGCTCCAGCGGCTGCTCGGCGCGGGTGTCCGGCAGCAACCGGGCATAGTCGTCGGCGAGCTGGTCGTAGGCGCGGGCAGCGGTCGTTCCGGGGTCCTGGGGTTCCATTCGCGGCACGCTACCGAAGGCGAACGGGGCCGCCCGTTAGGCTGCGCCGGGTGAGCGCAGACCAGGTGCAACCCGCGGGCCGCCGATCCGCCTGGCGCGGTGTCGTCGGCTTCGGACTGGTCAGCCTGGCCGCGGACATGGTCTACGAGGGCGGTCGGTCGATCTATGGTCCGCTGCTCGCCACCCTCGGCGCCAGCGCAGCGATCACCGGTCTGGTCACCGGCGCCGGTGAGGCGATGGCCCTGGTGCTGCGGGTCGTCTCCGGGCCGCTCGCCGATCGCACCGGCCGCTACTGGGCGCTCACCCTGCTCGGTTACGGGCTGACCGCCATCTGCGTACCGCTGCTCGCGATCACCCCACTCATCGGCGCCGCCGGCCTGCTGCTCGCGATCCTGCTGATCCTCGCCGAACGCGCGGGCAAGGCCGTCCGCAGCCCCGCCAAGAGCGCCCTGCTCGCCGAGGCCGCCACCCGGGTCGGCAGCGGCCGCGGATTCGGCGTGCACAAGGCCCTCGACCAGATCGGCGCCTTCGCCGGACCGCTGCTGGTCGCCGCCCTGTTGGCGGCCACCGGCACCCTCACCCCGGCGCTCGCCGCCCTGGTCATCCCCGGTGCGATCGCGATGGGATTGCTGCTCTGGTTGCGATCCCGGACACCCCAACCCGTCCGCGACGACCAGCCGCACGGCAGCTGGTGGCAGGACACCATCGGCAGCAATCTCGGCCGGCGGTTCTGGCTCTTCGCCCTGGCCGCCGCCTCCGCCACCGCCGGCCTGGTCACCTTCGGGATGATCGGCTTCCACCTCAGCAGCACCGGGTTGCTGCCGCTGGCCGCGATCCCGCTGGCGTACGCCGGGGGTCAGCTGGTCGCCGCGCTGGCCGCCCTGGTGACCGGGCTGGGGTACGACCGGGTCGGCGGCCGGGTGCTCTACGCGCTGCCGCTGCTGGTCCTGCTGGTACCGGTCTTCGCGTTCACCCGCTCGGTCTGGGCGGTGCTGCTCGGGATCGCCTGCTGGGGCGCGGCCAACGGTGTCCAGGACTCCACCATCAAGGCCGTCGTCGCCGACCTGACCCCGCGCGGCCGCCGCGCCACGGCGTACGGTGTCTTCGCCGCCGTCCAGGGTGCCGCGGCCGTGCTCGGCGGCGGTCTGGCCGGTCTGCTCTATGAACGCTCGATCCCCGCCCTGATAGCAGTGGTCGCCGGATTGCAGGTGATCACCGTGGTCCTGCTGCTGATCACCGGCCGCAGTTCATCCACTCGTCCCCCGACCGTCACCGACACCTCACCGAAGCGGCCCGGCGGGTGACGATAACGTCTCCCGCATGAGCGAAACCCAGTCGAGCAACACCATCAGCCGGCGTGGCATCCTCACCGCCGCGGTCGTCGGCGGCGCCGGCCTCGCGCTCGGCGATGCCCCGGCGTACGCCGCCCAGCCCGGCCGGCCCGGCCCCGGCCGGGGGAACGCGCTGCGGCTGACCGTGCTCGGCACCACCGACCTGCACGGCAACGTCTACAACTGGGACTACTTCAAGAACGCCGAATACGACGACGCCGCGCACAACGACATCGGCACCGCCAAGGCGGCCACCCTGATCAAGGCGATGCGCGCCGAACGCGGCGCGGACACCTGCATCACCCTCGATGCCGGTGACACCATCCAGGGCACCCCGCTGGCCTACTACTACGCCAAGATCGACCCGATCACCAACGGGCCCATCCATCCGATGGCCGCGGCGATGAACGCCGTCGGCTACGACGCGGCCGCGCTCGGCAACCACGAGTTCAACTACGGCCTGGACATCCTGCGCACCTTCGAGCGCCAGCTCACGCATCCGCTGCTCGGTGCCAATGCCGTCGACTGGAGCACCGGCGAACCCGTCTTCCCGCCCTATGTGCTGAAGCGGATCAACGTGCCCGGCGCCAAACCGGTCACCGTCGGCATCCTCGGTCTGGTCACCCCCGGGGTCGCGATCTGGGACAAGGCCGTCGTGGAGGGGAAGATCCGCTTCCCCGGACTCGTCGAGCAGGCGAAGAAGTACGTACCGAAGATGAAGGCCGAGGGCGCCGACGTGGTGCTCGTCTCGGCCCACTCGGGCGCCGACACCTCATCTTCCTACGGCGACGCGCTGCCCTATCCGGAGAACGCCGCCAGCCTGATCGCCGAACAGGTGCCCGACATCGACGCGATCCTGGTCGGCCATGCGCACAAGGAGATCCCGCAGCGCTATGTCACGAACAAGGCCACCGGTCGGCAGGTGCTGTTGTCCGAGCCGAGCTACTGGGGCATGCGGGTCACCGTGATGGATCTCAACCTGGTCAAGGATCGCGGCCAGTGGCGGGTCGACACCGCGACCGCGACCCTGCTGAACTCCAACACCGCGCCCGAGGACCCGCAGGTGGCCGCCGCGCTGCGCAGCCAGCACCAGCAGGTCCTCGACTACGTCAACGGGGTGATCGGCACCTGCACCCAGGCGATGAGCGCGGCCACCTCACGCTATGAGGACACCGCCGCGATGGACTTCATCAACCTGGTCCAGGCCCAGTCGGTGAAGGCGGCCCTGGTCGGCACCCAGTACGCCGACACCCCGGTGCTGTCGATCGCCGCGCCGTTCAACAAGAACGCCGCGATTCCGGCCGGTGAGGTGACGGTACGCGATGTGGCCGGGCTCTACATCTACGACAACACGCTGCTCGGCATCGCGTTCACCGGTGCCCAGGTGAAGGCCTACCTGGAGAAGTCGGCCGAATACTTCAAGCAGGTACCCGGTCCGGGGACCTATCCGGCGGATGCGGTCACCAACGCGACCACCCCGACCGCGCCGAACGGTACGCCGGACTACAACTACGACATCATGGGCGGCCTGGACGCCGAGCTCACCTACGACATCGACATCGCCGCACCGGTGGGTTCGCGGATCAGGAACCTGGCCTACGCCGGGTCCCCGGTCGCCGACGCGCAGCAGTTCGTGGTCGCGATCAACAACTACCGCCAGTCCGGCGGCGGCAGCTTCCCCGGGGTGACCACCGCCCCGGTGGTGGACAACCGGCAGCAGGAGATCCGGCAACTGCTGATCGACTGGGTGACTGCGAACAAGACCATCGACCCGCCCAGCTTCTTCAAACAGAGTTGGAAACTCACTGCCGGCGGTACGCCGCTGACGATCACCGGTTGAGGGGATCCTCTCGACACGCTCGCTGCGCGAGCTGCTCGAGGATCGTGGGGGACACGCTCGCTGCGCGAGCTACTCGAGGATCGGGGGGAAGTGGGCACCCGATAGGGTCGGGTCGAGACGCAACGAAGGGGTGTTCATGGAGGTCATCGTCAGCGACTCGGCACAGGAGTCGGCACGACTGGCGGCGGATGCCATCAGCGCGCTCTACCGGGACGAGCCGGCGGCGGTGCTCGGTGTCGCCACCGGATCCAGCCCGGTCGAGGTCTACGCCGAACTGGGCCGCCGGGTCGAGACGGGTAAGCTGACGATGGCCGGCGGTCAGGCGTTCATGCTGGATGAATACGTCGGCCTGCCGGCCGATCATCCGCAGCGCTACCGCAACGTCATCGACCGCGATTTCTCCGCCCGGGTTGATCTTCCGGCCGATCGGGTGCACGGCCCGGACGGCATGGCGAGCGACGTGGTGGCCGCCTGTGCGGCGTACGAGGACCAGATCCGCGCCGCCGGCGGGGTCGACCTGCAGATCCTCGGGATCGGCACCGATGGGCACATCGCCTTCAACGAACCCGGTTCCTCGCTCGCTTCCCGGACCCGGATCAAGACCCTCACCCCGCAGACCCGCGCCGACAACGCCCGCTTCTTCGACGACGATGTGGACGCGGTCCCCCGGCACTGCCTGACCCAGGGCGTCGGCACGATCATGGATGCCAAGCACATCGTGCTGCTGGCCAACGGCAAGGCCAAGGCCGAGGCGGTGCACCATGTCGTCGAGGGTCCGGTCACCGCGATGTGGCCGGGTTCGGTGCTGCAGTTCCATCCGCATGTCACCGTCTTCGTCGACCATGCCGCGGCCTCCCGGTTGCAGCTGGCCTCGTACTACGTCCAGACCGCGCAGGACAAGCCGGACTGGCAGGGTTTCTGACCAGATAGGAGAAGTTGTGCCTCGCATCACCGGGATCGAGCTGTCCGACGTCCGATTTCCCACCTCGGTGGAGAAAGACGGATCCGATGCGATGAACAAGGACGCCGACTATTCCGCGGCATACCTGCGGCTGGTCACCGACGACCCCGCGCTCTATGGCTGCGGTTTCACCTTCACCACCGGGCGCGGCAACGACATCTGCCTGATGGCGATCAAGGAGTACGCCGAGCGGCTGGTCGGCCGGGAGGCCAGCGAGGTGTACGCCCGACCGGGCGTGGTCTATCGGGAACTCCAGGGTGACGCGCAGCTGCGCTGGCTGGGCCCGGAGAAGGGGGTGGTGCAGCTCGCCGTCGCCGCGGTGCTGAACGCGGTCTGGGACCTGGCCGCCCGCGCGGCCGGCGTACCGCTGTGGCAACTGGTCAGCGAACTCTCCCCCGAGGAACTCGTCGACGCGATGGACCTGAGCTATCTGTCCGACGAGCTGACCGCCGACCAGGCGCTGGAGTTCTTCCGCACCGCACAGCAGGGCCGCGAGGAACGGCTCGCCGCGCTGCGCGAATCCGGTTACCCCTGTTACACCACCTCACCCGGCTGGCTCGGCTACAGCGACGAGAAGCTGGCGCGGCTCTGCCGGGAGGCGGTCGACGAGGGTTACCGGCACGTCAAGCTGAAGGTCGGTGCGGACCGCGCCGAGGACGAGCGGCGCCTGCGGATCGCCCGGGAGACGATCGGGCCGGACGTCTCGCTGATGATCGACGCGAACCAGGTGTGGGAGGTCGACCAGGCCGTCGACTGGGTGCGATCCCTTGCCGGCTTCGATCTGCTCTGGATCGAGGAGCCGACCAGCCCCGACGATGTGCTCGGTCACCGCAGCATCCGGGAGCGGCTGGCACCGACCGGGATCGGCGTCGCCACCGGTGAGCACGGGATGAACCGGGTGCTGTTCAAGCAGTTGCTGCAGGCCGAGGCGATCGACTTCTGCCAGATCGACTCCTGCCGGCTGGCCAGCGTCAACGAGATCCTGCCGGTGCTGGTGATGGCGGCCCGCCGCGGCGTACCGGTCTGCCCGCACGCCGGCGGGGTCGGCCTGTGCGAGCTGGTGAACCATCTGGTGATGATCGACCAGCTGATCGTGGCCGGTACCAGCGAGGGCCGGGTCGCCGAATTCGTCGATCATCTGCACGAGCACTTCGTCGATCCGTGCGTGGTGCGCGCTGGGGCGTACACCCTGCCGAGCGCACCCGGCTACTCGGCGGAACTGAAGGCTGAGACACTGGCCGAGTTCAGCTATCCCGATGGCAGCTACTGGGCGCGGGCCCGGACTGCGGAGGTGTGACATGTTGCGTGGTCCGATCATCCATCCCACCCTGCTCGAGGCGCTCGCCCGCTGCGGGCACGGCAGCGAGATCGTCATCGTCGATGCCCTCTATCCCAGCGTCACGCACGTGAACCCGGCGGCCGACCGGGTCGAGCTGAACCTGACCCCGGGCACCGTTCCCGCGGCCACCATCCTGGAGCTGGTCGGCCAGTCGCTGCAGATCGAGAAGGCCACCTACATGCGCGATGCCGACGGCGGCGTCTCCGAGCCGGTCGCCGAGTTCCAGGAGCTGCTCGAGGGGCACACCCACCACGGTGGGGACGCGGTCGAGTGGGACAGCCTGGAACGCTTCGACTTCTATGCCGCTGCGCGCGGTGAGGACGTGTCGCTGGTGATCGTCTCCGGTGAGGTACGCCCCTACGCCTGCCTGATGCTCACCGTCGGGGTGCCGTGAGTCGGATCGTCGACACCCACCTGCACGTCTGGGACACCGGACTGCGGGACCACCCCTGGCTGGCGACAGCGGAGTTGCCGGCGGTCACCGGGCTGCCCGATGAGGCGGACCGCAGCTATGTGCTGGTCGAGGCCGATGCCGCCGACGCCTGGGACGAGGCGCAGTGGCTGGATCGGGTCGCGGCCGATCCGCGGGTGCATGGCATCGTAGCGAGCCTGGACCTCGACGGGGCCCGCACCGATACCGAGCTGCGGCGGCTGCGGGGGCTCGCCTCGCTGGTCGGGGTACGCCTGCTGCTGCAGGATTCCGGCCGGTTCGACGACCCCGATCTGCTGCTTGGTCTGCGGGTGGTGGCTGATCATGGGTTGCCCTTCGATGCCTGCGTCCGCGCCGGTGAGCTGCCGCAGCTGCGGGTGCTGCTGGCGCAGGTCCCGGAGCTGACCGTGGTGCTGGACCACCTCGGGAAGCCGCCGCTCGGCGACCCGGCGGGTCTGGAGCGTTGGCGGGCCGATCTCGGGGCGCTGGCCGAACTTCCCCAGGTGCACTGCAAACTCTCCGGGCTCCCGGCCGAGGCCGCCGATGAGGATCAGCTCCGGCGGATGCGCGGGCCGGTCGTCGCGCACGCGCTGGCGATGTTCGGTGCCGGGCGGTGCCTGATCGGCAGCGATCGGCCGGTGAGCCGGACCGCCGAGGACTGGTGCGCCTGGGCGCTCAGCCAGGTGGATGCCGAGGACCGGCACCGGGTCGGTGAGCAGAACGCGATGACGATCTATCGGAGGGCAGCATGATCGATTTTCCGCAGTGGCAGCGTCTTGGGGTCGGTACCGCCCAGTTCGGCAACCTGGGCCACCCGGTCAGCGATGCCGACGCCGAGGCGGTCGTCGAGACCGCCTGGGCGGAGGGGCTGCGCTATTTCGACACCGCCCCGCACTACGGCCTGGGGCTGGCCGAACGGCGGCTCGGGCGCGCCCTCGCCGCCCGGCCGCGGGAGGAGTATCTGCTGTCCACCAAGGTCGGGCGGCTGCTGGTCGACAACCCGAACCCGGTCGGCAGCGATGAGGAGAACGGCTTCCTGGTCCCCGACGAGCTCACCCGCGAACGCGACTACACCGCCGACGGTGTCCGCCGCAGCCTGGCCGAATCCCTGACCAGGTTGGGAATCGACCGGATCGACATCGCCCTGATCCACGACCCCGACGAACCCGACGACCGGTTCGCCGAGGCCCGCGACGGCGCCGTCCCGGCGCTGCGGGAGCTGAAGGAGCAGGGCGTGATCCGCGCCTGGGGGGTGGGCACCAAGGATCCGGAGATGGCGAAGCGTTTCGTCGATCAGTGTGATCCCGATGTGGTGATGCTGGCCGGCCGCTACACCCTGCTGGAACAGGAATCGGTGGGCTTGCTGGCGGCCTGCGCCCGCAACGATGTCGGGGTGATCGCGGTCGGTGTGTTCAACTCCGGGCTGCTGGCCACCGACGACCCGGGCGCCGACGCCCGATACGAGTACGGCCCGGTGCCCGGGCCGCAGCTGGAGCGGGCGCAACGCCTCGCGGCGGTCACCGCCGAATTCGGCGTACCGCTGCCGGCCGCCGCGATCGCCTATGTGAAACGGAATCCGACGGTGGTCAACGTCTGCCTGGGGATGTCGAATGCCCAGCAGGTGCGCGACGACATCGCCCTGGACCAGGTCGCTGTCCCCGACGAACTCTGGGCCGAGCTGGCCCGCCAGGGCCTCCTCGACGCCACGTTCATCGAGTAGGTCGCGCAGCGACCGGTTGACCACGTTCATCGAGTAGGTCGCGCAGCGACCGTGTCGAGATGAACCCGTCCAGCTGGACCCCTTCATCTCGACACGGCCGCCATTGCTCCGCTTCGCTCCGCATGACGGCCTACTCGATGAGCGTAGTGAGGTGGTCGAGCGGCTACTTCTTGACGTCGAAGCGGTCGGCGTCCATCAGCTTCGCCCAGGCGGCGACAAAGTCGTGCACGAACTTCTCCTTGGCGTCGTCGGCGGCGTACACCTCGGCGACGGTGCGCAACTCGGAGTTCGAGGCGAACACCAGGTCGGCCCGGCTGCCCTGCCACTTCTTGTCGCCATTGCTGCCGTCGAACAGATCACTGGAACCGTTGGCGGCGGTCCAGTGGGTGTTCAGATCGAGCAGGTTGACGAAGAAGTCGTTGCTCAGCACGCCCTCGCGGTCGGTGAGCACACCGACCTTCGACCCACCGGTGTTGGCGCCGAGCACCCGCAGGCCGCCGACCAGCACGGTCATCTCGGGTGCGCTGAGGCCGAGCAGGTTCGCCCGGTTCACCAGGGCGTACTCACCGGGCAGCACGCCCTTGCCGTCGTCGTGGTTGCGGAAGCCGTCGACGGTGGGCTCCAGGTAGTCCATCGACTCGATGTCGGTCTCCTCCTGGGAGGCGTCGCCACGGCCGGGGGTGAACGGCACCTCGACCTCGACGCCGGCCGCCCTGGCCGCCTGTTCGACACCGACATTGCCGGCCAGCACGATCACATCGGCGACCGACGCCTTGCCCGAGTCCGCCGCGATCTTCTCCAGCACCGGCAGCACCTTCTGCAGCTGCTGCGGATCGTTGACCGCCCAGTCCTTCTGCGGCGCCAACCGCAACCGGGCACCATTGGCGCCACCGCGCTTGTCGCTGCTGCGGTAGCTGCCCGCGGCGGCGAATGCGGTCGAGACCAGTTCGGCGACGCTGAGACCGGAGTCGGCGATCTTCGACTTCAGCTCGGACACCTCGGCGTCGCTGAGCTGGCTCTGCCCGCTCGGGATCGGGTCCTGCCAGAGCAGCGTTTCGCTCGGCACCTCCGGGCCGATGTAGCGGCTGACCGGGCCCATGTCACGGTGGGTCAGCTTGAACCAGGCACGGGCGAATGCGTCGGCGAACTCGTCGGGGTTCTCCAGGAACCGCCGCGAGATCTTCTCGTAGTCCGGATCCATCCGCAGCGACAGGTCGGTGGTGAGCATGTTCGGCGTCCGGTTCCGCTCGGTGCCGTGCGGGTCCGGCACGGTGTCCTTCGCGGCCCCGTCCTTGGGCTGCCACTGCTGACCGCCGGCGGGGCTCCTGGTCAGCTCCCACTCGTTGCCGAACAGGATCTCGAAGAACCGGTTGCCCCACTGGGTCGGCGCGTCGGTCCAGATCACCTCGAGGCCGCTGCCGATCGCGTCATTGCCCTTGCCGGTGCCGTAGGTGTTCTTCCAGCCGATGCCGTTCTGATCGATCGGAGCGGCCTCCGGCTCGTTGCCGACATACTTCTCCGGATCGGCGGCACCGTGGGTCTTGCCGAAGGTGTGCCCGCCGGCGATCAGCGCGACCGTCTCCTCATCGTTCATCGCCATCCGCTTGAAGGTCTCGCGGATGTCGACCGCGGCCTTCAGCGGATCCGGGTCGCCGTTGGGGCCCTCGGGATTCACATAGATCAGGCCCATCTGGACCGCGGCGAGCGGGTTCTCCAGGTCGCGTTCCCCGGTGTAGCGCTCGTCGCCGAGCCAGGTCTGCTCCGGGCCCCAGTAGACGTCGTCGTCCGGCTCCCAGGCATCCACCCGGCCACCGGCGAAGCCGAAGGTCTTGAAGCCCATCGACTCCAGCGCCACATTGCCGGCGAGCACCATCAGGTCACCCCAGGACAGCGACTGGCCGTACTTCTTCTTCACCGGCCAGAGCAGTCGCCGGGCCCGGTCCAGCAGCACGTTGTCGGGCCAGCTGTTCAGCGGCGCGAAACGCTGCTGGCCAGTACCGGCGCCACCGCGGCCGTCCTGCACCCGATAGGTGCCGGCCGCATGCCAGGCCATCCGGATCATCAGCGGGCCGTAGTGGCCGAAGTCCGCCGGCCACCAGTCCTGGGAGGTGGTGAGCAGCTGCTCGAGGTCGGACTTCACCTCGGCCAGGTCGAGGGCCTCGAACGCCCTCGCGTAGTCGAAGTCCTCGCCGAGCGGGTTGGTGGCGGGCGGGTTCTTGGCGAGGATCCGCAGATTCAGACGATTCGGCCACCATTCCTGATTCGTGTCCCCCTGCGTGGGTTGACCGTGCAGGACCGGGCACTGGGGCTGGTTGTCGTCATTGACTTCGGCGAGTTCGGATTCGTGATCTACGGACATGTTTCCTTCTCTCGTTCAGTTACCGGTCAGCCCGGCTCGGCCGACTGGCAGGCGGGGCAGTGGCCCCAGTAGGTGACCTCGGCCTGGTGGATCCGGAAGCCGTGGTCGTCCTCGGCGGTCAGGCAGGGGGTGTGGCCGACGGCGCAGTCGACGTCCTCGACCGCACCGCAGCCGGCGCAGACCAGATGGTGATGGTTGTCCCCGGTCCGGGTCTCGTAACGAGCGACCGAACCGGCGGGTTGGATGCGGCGAAGCAGTCCGGCCCCGGTGAGCGCACCGAGGCAGTCGTAGACGGTCTGGTGGGAGACCGTCGGCAGTTCCTCCCGCGTCGCGGTGAGGATGCTGCCGGTATCGGCGTGCGGATTCCGGGCCACCGCGGCCAGCACGGCCACCCGCGGTCGGGTCACGTGCAGACCCGCAGCCCGGAGCTGTTGCGGAAGGTCTGACGTAGCTGTCATGGGACGAGTCTCATCGTCGAACTTGAACAAGTCAAGAAGTCTGTGGATCTGAGATGCAGATTCATGAATAGGATCCCTCTCCTCGGGGTAGGCGGTATGGCCCGGAACGGCAGAGAACCCCTGCCTCAGCAGGGGTTCTCGCGGGTCGGTGGGGGCAGGCGGATCAGCCGGCGTCGATGACCTCGGCGATCGGGGTGTCACCGGTGTTGAAGCGCAGTTCCCGGCCGGCGACCTGCTGCTGCTCGGCGTCGCAGACCGCGGCGATCACCGCGGCCACATCGGCGCGCGGGACCTTGCCGGCCTCGCTGGCCTGCGCGTCGATCCGACCGGTACCGGGGTCGTCGGTCAGGCCGCTCGGCATCACCAGGGTCCAGGCCAGGTCGGTACCGCGCAGGTGCTCGTCGGCCTTCGCCTTCGCCTCGGCGTAGGTGAAGAACGGGTTGTCCTCCGCGATGCCGTGGTCGGTGGCCGCACCGAAATAGGAGACCATCACATAGCGCGGTACGCCGGCCGCGACCGCGGCATCCATCGAGCGGATGGCCGCATCCCGGTCGACCGCCTCGGTGCGCGCCGGGTTGCCGCCACCGGCCCCGGCGGACCAGACCACCTGGTCGTGGGCGCGGAGCAGTTCGGTGAGCTGGTCGGTACCGGCCTGTTCGATGTCGGCGACCACCGGGTTCGCACCGGTGGCGGCGACCTCGTCGGCGTGCTCGGGGTTGCGGATGATGGCATCGACCTGGTGGCCGGCAGCGGTCAGCAGCGGCGCGGCGAGCAGTGCGACCTTGCCGTGGCCGCCGATCAGCGCGATACGAGACATGAATGCTCCCCTCGGGTTGGGTGTTCTGAAGACCACGCTAGGCGCGGGCCGGTAACGGATCGAGGGAGGCGTCCACATGCCCGTACCGGTGCCGGGTCCGGCTGATCGCCTGCTCCCGCAGGAAGGTCAGCAGTTCGCGGCGGCCGGTGGCGAGCACCGGGCCGGTGAGCAGGGTGGTCGCGACCTCCGGGTGCAGCTCGGCCAGGTCGGCCGGGTCACCGACCACCCGGACGCGTTCGGGGGTACGCCGCAGCCGCTCCACCAGCTCGGCCGACGGCTCCCGGCGTACCGGGATCCCGAACGAGGACAGGGAATCCGCCACGACCGGATCCGCCGACACCTCGACCTCGGCGCCGACGCAGGCCGCACCGGCGAGCAGCCGCAGCACCTCCACCGGACGGGCATCGGACTGGGCGCGGATCAGCACCGGCACCGGCCGGTAACGCAACACGTTGGCCTCCACCACCAGGTTGCTCGGGTCCTGCTCCACCCCCAGTTCGGTGGCGTACGCCGCGGCATCGCTGCCGGCGGCGGCGGTGAGCCACTGCTGGTCGGCGTCGGTCAGCTCCCGGGCGGCGTCCAGCACGGCCCGCGCCTCGGCACCGACCGGGGCGGTGAAGCTCGGCAGCCCGTCGGGCAGCCAGTGGCCGAGCTGGGCGACGTAGTTGGGGCCGCCGGCCTTGGCGCCCGGTCCGACGGTGCTGGCCTTCCAACCACCGAAGGGTTGCCGGCGCACGATCGCCCCGGTGATGTGCCGGTTCACATAGAGGTTCCCGACCTCCACCTCGTCCTGCCAGTGGCCGATCTCGGCCGGGTCGAGGGAGTGCAGGCCGCCGGTCAGGCCGTAGTCGGTGCCGTTCTGCAGCTCGATCGCCTCGTCCAGATCCTTGGCGCGCATCAGCCCGAGCACCGGGCCGAAGACCTCGGTGGTGTGGAACGAAGACCCGGGCTCGACCCATTCCTTCAACCCGGGCGACCAGAGCCGGCCGCTGTCATCGAGCTGCTTCGGCTCGACCAGCCAGCGCTCCCCGGGCTGCAACTGGGTCAGTGCATCACGCAGCTTTCCCTGTGGTGCTTCTATCACCGGGCCCATCGTCGCGCCGAGGTCCTCGGGCCAGCCGACCCGCAGCGAACCGACCGCGTCGATCAGCTGCCGCCGGAACCGCGGCGAATCGGCGACCGAACCGACCAGGATGCCGAGTGAGGCGGCCGAGCACTTCTGCCCGGCGTGCCCGAAGGCGGAGCGGACCAGGTCGGCGACCGCGAGATCGGGATCGGCCGACGGGGTGACCACCAGGGAGTTCTTGCCGGAGGTCTCGGCGAGCACCCGGGCCCCGTGCGGACGCCCGGAACGCCAACCGGCAAAGAGTTTCGCGGTCTCGGTGGCGCCGGTGAGCACGACCGTGTCCACATCGGTGTGCGCGATCAGGGCCTTGCCGACCTCGCCCTCGTCGGTCTCCACGAACTGGAGCAGCTCGGTCGGTACGCCGGCGCGGTGCAGCGCCTCGACGGCGACCGCGACGCAGCGCGGGGTCTGCGGCGCTGGCTTGATCAGCACCGCCGCGCCGGCGGCCAAGCCGGCGAGCACCCCGCCGATCGGGATCGCGACCGGGAAGTTCCACGGCGGGGTGACCAGCACGACCCGATCCGCGACGAAGCGGGCGCCGTCGGTGGCCGGGCCGTGTTCCAGTTCGAGCGCGCGATCGGCGTACCAGCGGGCGAAATCGACAGCCTCGGACACCTCCGGATCGGATTCGCCGATGGTCTTGCCGGCCTCGTCGGCCATCACCTCGACCAGGTCGCCGCGGGCCGCCTCCAGCGCCCGGGCGGCCTGCCGCAGCACCTCGGCCCGTTCGGCGGCCGGCCGCGCCGCCCAACCGGCCGCCGCGCCGACGGCGGTGGCGATCGCGGCATCGACCTGTTCGGTGCTGGACAGCAGGCCCTGTTCGCGCAGCGCGGCACCGGGCAGCGTCGCCAGCCGGCGCTCCCGCTCGGTCTCGGTCTGCTCGGGGTCCTCGACGTGCTCCTCGGCCCAGGCGCGGACCTCCGGCAGTGCCGGATCGGAATCGGGAGTGTTGTCGAAGTGGTCGCCGATCCGCGCCGCCCCGGCGTACCGGCGCGGGCCGACAGTGCCCTCGCCGATCGCGGCCACCGACTCGCGGAAACGCTGCTCCTGGTTGTCACCGGGGCGCAACCCGTCGGCGGAGAAGAAGGAGTGCAGGAAGTTCTGCGGGGCCGCGTTCTCCTCCAGCCGGCGGACCAGATAGGACACCGCGACATCGAAGTCCTGCGGCGCGACCACCGGGGTGTAGAGGATCACGGTGCCGACGGTGTCGCGGACCGCCCGGGCCTGGCTGGGCGCCATGCCCTGCAACATCTCGACATCTATCGCATCGGTGACCCCGCGGGACTCGGCCAGCAGATGGGCGGCGGCGACGTCGTAGAGATTGTGCGAGGCCACCCCGACGCGGATCGTGCCGGCGAGTTCGGGCCGCAGCACCCGCTCCACGCAGCGCAGATAGTTGGCGTCCACCTCGGCCTTGTCCGGGTACGGTGCCTGGTTCCAGCCGTGCAGCCGGGCCTCCACCTGCTCCATCGCCAGGTTCGCACCCTTGACCAGGCGTACCTTGATCCCGGCACCCCCCGCGGCCACCCGCTGCCGGGCGAACTCGATCAGATCTTCCAGCACCGGCAGGGAATCCGGCAGATAGGCCTGCAGCACGATGCCCGCTTCCAGGCCCATGAACTCCGGCTCCGACAGCAGCGTCTTGAACACCTCGGTGGTCAGCGCCAGGTCCCGGTACTCCTCCATGTCGAGGTTGACGAACGAGTGCGGTGAGCTCCCCAGCGCGATGCGGTAGATCGGCCGCAGCCGCTCGACGCAGCGCTCGACCGAACCCTCGTCGTCCCAGGTGGAGATCTGGCTGATCAGCGAGGACACCTTGATCGAGACGTAGTCGATGTCGTCGCGGGCCAGCAGCTCGGCGGTGCGCCGGGCCCGCGACTCCGCCTCCTGCTCACCGAGCACCGCCTCGCCGAGCAGGTTGATGTTCAGCCGGAAACCCTCGGCGCGAGCGCGGGCCAGATGCTTGCCCAGCCCCGGATCGGTGGCGTCCACGACCAGATGCCCGACCAGCTGCCGCAACCGGGTCCGGGTCAGCGGGACGACCAGTGCGGGAGCCAGCGGGGCGGCGTACGCCCCGGCCCGCAGCAGCCCCCGGTCGACCGGTGACAGGAAGGTCGCACCGCGCCCGATCCGGCGCAGCTCGTTGGCCGCCACCCGCAGATCATCGGGCCGGGCGACGCGGTCCACGAAGCGCACCGCCAGGTCCAGACCGCGCCGATCCTTCAGCAGCGACGCGAGCTGACCGGAGGTCCGTTTCTCGGCACGCGTCTGGCCCGCGACCGTGGCCGCGGACCACTGCTGGGCCAGCGCCACGGCGTCATCGATGAGGTCGGCGTAGGGGGCATCAGTGGACATATGCGGAGGGTAACGCCGCTGCCCCGGGAACCCCTAACCACCCCGGTTCAGCTGGAGTAGCGGTCCCGGTCGATCAGTTCGTCACCGGGGCCGGCGGTCGGCCCGTCGGTGGCGAGCGAGATCTCACCACGGGACTTCTTCGAGGCGCTCACCACGGCCACCCCGATGGCGGTGGTCAGGGGCACCGCCAGGACCAGGGCGATGGAGCCGACCAGGGTGCGGATGATCTCCTGGGCGAACTGCTCGTCCTGGATCACCTCGTAGAGCGGCCGCTGGAAGATGCTCAGCAGCAGCAGGGTGCCGAGGGTGGCGCCGGCGGTGGCGAAGGCGATCGTGTAGACGGTGGAGGCGATGTGGTCGCGCCCGATCCGCATCGCGCGGCGGAACAGCCGGGTGCCGTCGGGATCGGTTTCGGCCAGCTCCCAGACCGCGGAGGCCTGGGTGATGGTGACGTCGTTGAGGACGCCGAGTCCGGCGATGATGATGCCGCAGATCACCACCGAGGTGAGTTTCAGGTTCGGCGCGGACGCCGACAGGATGAAGTCGTCCTCGCTGGTCACACCGGTGAAGTGCGCCCAGGTGGTGGCTATCCAGCCCAATCCGGCGGCGGCGAACAGGCCGAAAAGCGTGCCCAGCAGGGCGGTGGTGGTCCGGGCACTGAACCCGTGTGCGGTGTAGAGCACCACGAACATGATCGCCGATCCGCCGACCAGTCCGACCAGTGTCGGGTTCGAGCCGGCGACCAGGGCGGGGAACATGAACTTCACCATGATGAACGCGGCGAAGGCCAGACCGACCAGGGCCAGCAGGCCCCGCAGCCGGGCGACCGCGATCACCGCCAGCGCGAACAGGGCGGTGAAGACCAGCATCGGCGTACTCCGCTCGAAGCCGTTGAACTGGTACTGCGGCGGTACGCCCTCGGCCGGGATCCGCCAGAGCCGGACCGACTGGCCGACCTTCACCCCGGAGCTGTAGTCGGAGGCCTTCATGGTGACCTCGTCGATCGTCTGACCCTGTTCCGGGCCGCTGGTCAGCTCGACCTTCGCCCGGCCACAGGTCTGGTTCGGGGCGTTCGCCGCCGACCCGGTCTGCCCCTCGCAGTTGATCTCGGCGATCTCGGTGATCCGGCCGGTCTCGATGGTCGCCCCCGGGACCGAGTAGGTGGAGATGCCGGGGGTGATGCTCTGCTGGACGTTGGTCGGCCACATCACGATCAGCGCGCCGAGGGTCCAGACCGCGATCGGGATCAGCGCGATGATCATCAACCGGAGGGCGCGACGCCGCCGCGCCAGGTCCTCCGGGGATCGCGACGCGGGCGTGCTGCTGTGAATGTGGGACACGTTTATGACCTAGTCTTGTTCATCGATGCGTGGTTCGGTGGTCGGCTCCGGCGGTGGGCATGCGTACACCTGATTCTGCGCAAGATACCCCCCGGGTCGCAAAGCGAGGCCGTCGAAGGCCGCCGCCACCGCCGCCCAGACAGCGCTGGAAGCCGCTGCTGGCGGGGGTCATCGCGACCGGGATCACCCTCTGGCTGCTGGTCTGGGGTGGCGCCTTCAACACCGCGCCGACCGGTTCGAGTACGCCGCAGGCGGCCCCCGAGGCCGAGGGTTCGGACGCCCCGGCTGCCCCGGCGCCCCCGGCCTCCGGCGCACCCGGCCCTGCCCCCGCGCCCGCTCCCGCACCCGCTGCGCCCGCGCCGCGGCCGGAGGTGCAGGTGCCGGCCCGCGGTTCCGGTGAGCTGCGCACCGCCGCGTTCGCGCGGCCGGCCCCGCCCGGGCAGCAGGGTCGGACGGTCAAGGTCCGGGTCCAGGTGGAGCGTGACCTGCCGCTTGATCCCGAGGCGGTGGCCCGGGAGGCCGCGGACGTGCTGCAGGACGGCCGCAGCTGGACCGCCCGCGGGGAGGCGCAGTTCGACTTCGTCGGTACCGAGGCGGCCGAGCTGACCGTGAAGGTGCTCACCCCCGGCACCACCGATGCCCGCTGCCTGCCGCTGCGGACCCTCGGCGAGGTGTCCTGCCAGCAGGGCAACTCGGTCAATCTGAACGCGGTCCGCTGGGTCGAGGCGGTGCCCGACTACCACGGTGACGTCGCCGGTTACCGCAAGTATCTGGTGAACCACGAGGTGGGCCACTTCCTCGGCCATTCGCACGCCCAGTGCCCCCGTCGCGGCGCGGTGGCGCCGGTGATGATGCAGCAGACCAAGGGGTTGCTCGGCTGCCAGGCCAACTCGTGGCCGCTGTCCGGGCGTACGCCGTGACCGCTGCCGCACGCGTGGTTGACCCGGTCATCCCGCTGCCGTTAACTGTCCGCGTCCAAGACTCCAGCGGAGGGAACCCACGATGAGCGAGTTCGACGGAATCCGGGCGCTGGTCACCGGCGGCGCCCAGGGCATCGGCGGCGCCACCGCCAGCGAGCTGATGCGCCGCGGTGCGCGGGTCGCGGTGCTCGACCTCGACCCCGACGGTGCGCCCGAGGGCGCGATCCAGATCCGCTGCGACGTCGGTGACACCGACGACGTCAACCGCGCCGTCGGTGAGGCGGTCGGGCAGCTCGGCGGGTTGGACGTCGTGGTCAACAACGCCGGCATCGGCGCCCAGGGTGACGTCGCCGCCAACGACGACGCCGAATGGCAGCGGGTGCTCAACATCAACGTCCGCGGCATGGCCCGGGTGGCCGCTGCCGCGCTGCCCGCGCTGCGCGAGTCCGAGCATGCCGCGATCGTCAATGTCGCCTCGATCGCCGCCACCGCAGGACTGCCCGAGCGGGTGCTCTATTCCGCCTCCAAGGGCGCGATCTATTCGATGACGCTGGCGATGGCCGCCGACCATGCCCGGGAGGGCATCCGGGTGAACGCCGTCTGCCCGGGTACCGCGCACACGCCGTGGATCTCCAACCTGCTTGCGAAAGCGGCCGATCCGGACGAGGAGCTGCGCCAGCTCAACCTGCGCCAGCCGCACCTGCGACTGGTCGAACCGGAGGAGGTGGCCGGGGCGATCTGCTATCTCGCCTCGCCCTCCAGCGGCTCCACCATCGGCGTCGCGCTCGCCGTCGACGGCGGCATGCAGGGCCTGCGGCTGCGCCCGCCGAGCGCCTGACCCGCCCACTGACGCGTACGCTTCCCGGCATGGATATCGAGTTCGGCCTGGACACCTTCGGCGGATTGACCCGTGACGAGCAGGGCGAGTTTCTGCCACACCCACAGGTGATCCGGGACCTGGTTGCCGATGCGGTGGTCGCCGATCGGGCCGGGTTGGACTTCTTCGGCATCGGGGAGCACCACCGGCCGGACTTCGCGGTCTCCAGCCCGGAGATGGTGCTCGCCGCGATCGCCGGGCAGACCGAACACATCCGGCTCGGCTCGACCGTCACGGTGCTCAGCTCCGACGACCCGGTCCGCGTGTTCGAGCGGTTCGCGACCCTGGACGCGGTCTCCAACGGGCGCGCCGAGATCGTCGCCGGCCGGGGCTCGTTCATCGAATCCTTCCCGCTGTTCGGCTACGACCTCAACGACTACGAGGAGCTCTTCGAGGAGAAACTCGAACTGCTGGCCGCGCTGCTCACCGAGGAACCGGTCAGCTGGCGCGGCAACACCCGCGCGCCGCTCACCGACCAGCGGGTTTTCCCGACCACCGAGAACGGCATCCCGGCCTGGGTCGGGGTCGGCGGCAGCCCCGAGTCGGTGGTCCGCACCGCGCGGTACGGGTTCGGGCTCTTCCTGGCGATCATCGGCGGCCCGCCCGGGCGCTTCGCGCCCTACGTCGACCTGTTCGAACGCGCCCAGGACCAGCTCGGCGTACCCCGCGCCAGGCTCGCGGTGCATTCGCCGGGCCTGGTCGCCGAGAGCGACCAACGGGCCCGGGACCTGGTCCGCGACGGCTGGTTCGCGATGCGCGAGCGGATGGGCCGCGAGCGCGGCTGGCCACCGCCGGAACCCGGCGATTTCGAGGACGAGATCGAGAACGGCTCGCTCTACGTCGGCTCCCCGAACACCGTTGCCCAGAAGATCGCCGACACGGTGCGGACGCTGCGCGTGGATCGCTTCGACCTGAAGTTCGACCAGCCGGTGCGGCACGAGTACCAGCTCGAATCCATCCAGCGGTACGGGGATGAGGTCGTACCGATGGTGAAGAAGCTGCTCGGCTGAGGGGGTCAGCCGCGGCGTCGATCCGCGGTGATCAGATCGGCCATCGCCCGCCGGAACTCATCGCGCCGGCGCTGGCTCCAGCCGGTGGTCAGTTCGTCGAATACCTGCTCCTGCCAGCGGTGTGCGTTGCGCAGCATGACCCGGCCGGTCGTGGTGAGGGTGGCCTTTCGTTGCCGGCCGTCGGCCGGTGTGCTGGCCAGGGTGAGGTAACCGGCATCGGCGGCGTTGCGGAGCAACCGGGACGCGCCGCTCTGATCAATGCCGAGGTCATCGGCGACGGCATTCACGGTGGCGGGATCGCCGCGTCCGGTGAGCGCGTGCACGGCCTCGGTGACCTGGACCAACCGGCCCTGGTCGGCGGCCCGCGGGTCACCGGCCGCGGCGCGGCGGGACCAGTGCCGGACGAAGGTGAACAGCAACTCGCCCGGGCCCGGTTCCGGCTGCTGGTTGCGGGCGGTCATTCGGTGGCGGCGAGTTCGCGGACGAGGTACGCCAGCTCGAGCGCCTGGCGGAGGTCGGGCAGCCGCAGCGCGGCGGTGACCCGGCCGTCCTTGGCGCGGAACAGAGTTGCCACCCGGGTGGGCTTGGCGTTCTCGGGCCAGCTCGCGTCCTGCTCCACCACCACCAGCTTTTCGCTGATCGGATGCCAGGAGCGCGGGGTCAACCGGATGCCGGAGCGCTGCACCCAGTCAGCGAACTGTTCGGGCGTGATCGGGCCGGCGCCCTTGGGGCCGAACACCACGACCGGGTCGCCCACCGCCCGCGCGGACCGCTTCAGGTCACCGGCGTTCACGCTCTCGTGCCATTCGTTGATGGCCTGTTCGAGGTCGACAGTCATGGGCAGAAGTATATGCGAAACGCATAGATTCGGTGATCGGGTCAACTCAGCGGGGTTCGATGATCCGCTTCAGGTGGCGAAGTTCCACCCGCGCATGCTCGCGATCCCGCTCGATCCCGTTGAGCAGGTGCACGAAGATCCACTCGACCGCCCGCCCCAGCAGTCCGGCGGGAAACGTGGCCCACACCCGGGCACTGATCCGCGATGTGTGATCGCCCATGGGCTCGATCCGCCAGGTGACACCCTCGCCGACGGTGAACTCGAACACGGCCGACCCCTCTCGCCGCAACCGGTGGGTACGCCCCGCGCCGTCGCCTTCGCTCAGCCTATGTCTGCCGGTCAGGTCCCGGAACTACGCTGACCCCGTGCCCGAGTTGACCCGCAGTCTGCCCGCGCGGCCGTTGGCGCCGTATCTGGGTCGGCTGCGGCGCGGGTCCGGTGATCCGACGCACCGCTTCGTCGACGGTTGCTGGTGGCGGGCCAGCAGTACGCCCGAGGGCCCGGCGCTGCTGGCGATCCGCTGCACCGACCGGGTGCGGGGGTACGCCTGGGGTGCGGGGGCGGTGTGGGCGCTCGAGCAGCTCCCCGAATTGCTCGGCGACGGGGACGATCCGGCCGGCTTTCACGTCGCGCATTCGTTGCTGGTCGAGGCCCGGCGACGCCATCCCGGGCTGCGGGTGGGGCGTACCGGGCTGGTCGTGGAGGCCATGGTCCCGGCGGTGATCGAGCAGAAGGTGACCGGTGCCGAGGCGTTCCGAGCGCAGCGGCTGCTGGTGCGGCGCTTCGGTACCCCGGCCCCCGGGCCCGCGCAGCAGGTGGGCGCTGGGGCGTACGGGATGGTCTGCCCGCCGACCGCCGAGCAATGGGCGCGGGTCCCGAGTTGGGAGTGGCTGCGGGCCGGGGTGGAGCAGAAACGCAGCCGCGCGGCGGTTGGAGCGGTCCGCCGAGCCGCGGCCCTGGAGCGTACGCTCACCCGCCCGAGCGCCGACGCGCACGCCGCGCTCTGCTCGCTGCCGGGGATCGGCGCCTGGACCTCGGCGGAGGTCCGACAGCGCGCCCACGGCGACCCGGACGCGTGGAGCACCGGTGACTATCACGTGCCGGGGATGATCACCCTGGCGCTGACCGGGGAGGTGCTCGACAACGACGCCGCCGAGGAGGTGCTGGAGCCCTATCGCGGGCACCGGTACCGGGTGCAGCAGCTCATCGAGCTGGTTGGGCCTCGCCCGGAACGGCATGGGCCGCGCCGGTCGCTGCCGACCCATGTTGGTGGCCGCGCATAAATTCACTGCATGAAGCATCGGGCGGATCGGGCTCGTCGCGGCATCGGCGGGGTGAGTGCCGCGCTGGTCGGGCTGCTGCTGGCCGGCTGCGCCCCGGCGGCGCCGCAGCCCGCTCCGGCTCCCGTTCCGCCCACCCCGAGCGCCGCCGCGCCCGCTCCGGAACCGACCCCCGAACCCAGTCCCGAGCCGCAGACGCCGCTTGCGCTGGTGGTGCATGCGAGCAATCCGATGCTGGAGGTGAGCGAGCAGGCCGCCCGCGCCGTGCTCGACCAGGGCGCCGACGACTGGGCGGATCTGGGACTGCCGGCCGGCCCGCTGACGGTGGTCACCTCACTGCCGCTGGTGCCCGGCGCGGAGTCGTACGCCGATCCCGGTGCGGCCCTGGAGCGTGTCCGGCAGCGCCCCGATGTGCTTGCGGTGGTACCGGCCGATGCGGTCGATCCGAGCGTGCGGGTGCTGACCGTCGGTGGCCGCCACCCGCTCGCCGACCCGGTGGCATATCCGCTGCGCACCGCGGGGCGCCCGCCCGAATCCGTGGCGCGGGTGACGATCGTCGGCGATGTGATGCTCGGTCGCCGGGTGGGTCAGCGGCTCGCCCGCGGCAACGATCCGGCCGCGGTGTTCCGGCCCCTGGCCGACCGGTTGGCGGCCGCCGATCTGACGGTCGGCACCTTCGAGGCGTCGCTGTCCGACGACGGCCCGCCCTTCCAGGGTGGGGATTCCTTCAGCGCCGATCCCGAGGTGGCACTGCCGGGGCTGCGGTCCGCCGGCTTCGATGCGGTCAGCCTGGCCAACAACCATGTCGGTGATTTCGGGGAGCGGGCGCTGCTGCAGACCTTCGACCTGTTCGATGAAGCCGGCATCGCGCGGTTCGGCGCCGGCCGGAATGTTGCCGAGGCGCGGGCGCCGCGGATCCTGGAGGTGAACGGACAGCGGATCGCCTTTGTGGGCACGGAATCCATCGAGGGTGTGGCCGCCGGGGAGAACTCACCGGGGGTGAACCGGTTGTCGATGCCGCCGCGGACCGGGCCGCTCAACCTCGCCCAGCGGGAGGCCACCACCCGGGTGATCGAGGAGGTGTCGCAGCAGGCGGATGTGGTGATCGTGATGCCGCACTGGGGTACGCAGTACACCCATCGGCCGGAGGCGTCCCAGCGCGATACCGCGCAGGCGTTCGTCGATGCCGGGGCCGATGCGGTGATCGGCAGCCATCCGCACTGGGTGCAGGGCTGGGACCGGGTCGGTGATGTCACCGTGGTGAACTCGCTGGGCAATTTCGTCTTCGACATGAATCAGTCGGCGCAGGTACGTCAGGGTGTGTTCGTGGAGCTGACGATCTGGGACGGTCGGGTGGTGGCGGTCGACCCGGTCGCCTACGAGATCGGAGATGACTTCGCCCCGCGGCTCGCCGGAAACACTGCCCGGGAAGACATTCTCGGCGACATCACCGGTACCAGCACTGGTCCGTACGCCCGTCCGACACAGTGACGCCACGTTCCTCGAGTAGCTCGCGCAGCGAGCGTCCCTTTCACGTTCCTCGAGTAGGTCGCGCAGCGACCGTGTCGAGAGGTGCGAGGCGTGGTTGCTCATCTCGACACGCTCGGCATTGCGCCGCTTCGCTGCGCATGCCGCGCTGCTCGATGAGCGTGCGGAAGCCTAGTCCTGGTTGGGAATCAGGGCAGGTTGGGACTCCGGCGGAGCCGGTTTCTTCGGTCGCTCCGCCTGCTTCGCGTACTGCTCCGATGCGGATCGCTGTTCGGCCTGGTCGCGGGCAGCTTGGCGTAGGTCGCGGAGGCGTTGCTTCTTGCGGGCGCGGCGGAGTCGCTCGCGTTCGCGGGCTTCGTCGGCTGCTTGTTCGGCTTCGGCCCGTTCCTTCTCCAACTGGGTTCGCCCGTTGCCGAGGGTGTCGCGGAGGAGTTGTTCGGTCCGGGAGAGCGAGGCGGCGGGATCGTTGATCAGGTGATCGGGTGGTGGATGGTCCCAGGTCCCGTGGCGGTTGACCCAGGCCTCCTGCCCGGCCGGGGTTTTCCAGTGGAACACCCCGGGTGAGGGTTGCTCGAGGGTGAATCCGGCGTGGGTTCTGGCGCGGTGGGCTGACCGGTTCAACGGCCCCAGGTTGCCCGAACTGGTCGGCCCCTCCGGGGCGGGGATCGTGTGGTCCAGATCGATCCCGCGGCCGAACGCACTGCGATTCGATCGGGGGAACATCACATACCGGTCCCGCAGCTTCACCCGCTGCGCGAGTTCGTCGCTGGGTCGGTAGGTGTTGACCATCACCGGCGCGGCCAGGTCGATTACCGGCCGCACCTTCACGGTCCCGGTGCACCGGGCGAGCAGCTCCTTCAGGTGTTGCAGGGTGACCGGTCCGAGCGCTTCGCCTTCACCGCCGCGGCGGTTGGCGAGGTCCTTCTGGTGGACGTGCAGGATCAACTCCGCACCGTGCCGGCACCGCTCGCCGGTGGGCGTGACGATCTCGCCATCGCGGTTGATCACCTCGCCGGTGGGGGTGACGGTGGCGCCGTCGAACAGGGAGGGTTGCAGGAGTTGCCGGGCCCGATCGGGATGCGCGAGGTGCCCCAGGGCTTCGGCACGCAGCTCATCACGACTGGCGGTGGAGCCACCGGCCTTGAGCACATCCGCCAGCCGATCCAAGGTGCCGTTCAACTGGGCGGCGTCACCGGCGTCGAGGTTGGCGTAGAGGTCGGTGATGCCAGCGATGGTCCGGCTGGGGGTGAACTCCACACGACGCTGTTTCTTGGCGGCCTGGCGTTCGGCTTCCTTGTCCTCGTTGAGGATCAACGCGACCTGGGCCTCGGTCGTCGCTACCGCGCGCTTGGGCGTGAGGTTGATCAGCCGGAGTGACCAGAGGGAGTCGAACTCGCGGGCCTGGGTGAAGGACAGCTGCAACGCGGCCCGGGAGACGTCCCGGGCGACCCAGACGGGGATGTCGCAGTCCAAGGTGGCCTGCCACAGGATCGGATGCCGATGGCGCAGATTCAACACGTCGGCGGTCCACACCTGCGCGGTCTCCGGTGAGCAGCCCAGCGACATGGCCAACTCGAGGTGGAAGAACTCGGTGATGCCGGGCGTACCGTCCGCACCGGGGAACACGAGTTGTTCACCGTGCAGGACGTGGGCGGTCAACTCGTCGGTGTGGGTGTTCAGTCCGGAGTAGGTGTCGCAGGCGGCGGCGATCGCGACCAGGCGGCGGGCTTCGGTCTGGGCGATGGTGTCGCTTTCGGCGCGGATCGCTGCGAAGACTTCGGCTCGTGGGTTGGTGGTCATCTTTGGTCACCTCCTCTCATCTGCTAGGTCAAACAATAGTCATGGTGTTCGAATAACTCAAGGGGTTTGAGGAAAGTTTCTGGATTCATCTCGACACGTCGGCCATTGCTCCGCTTCGCTGCGCATGGCCGACTACTCGATGGACGTGGGGGCTTGGCTTCGACTCCCTCCTTCCTCGGTCGCTCAGCCGGCGCAGGGGCGTGCCGCTTCATCTCGACACGGTCGCTGCGCGACCTACTCGATGAACGTGGGGGCTTGGTTTCGACTCGTCGCTGCGCTCCTCGCTCAACCGGCGCAAGGGGCGTACTGGTTCATCTCGACACGGTCGCTGCGCGACCTACTCGATGAACGTGGGTAGCGGTCGCTGGGCGACCTGCTCGATGGATGTCAACCGGTGGGGGAGCTCAGCCATGCCCAGGCGAGCTGGCCGACGCGTTCGAGTTGGCGGGGGTCGATGACGTCGGGGGTGTCGCGGCGGGAATGGTAACCGGCGTAGGGAACGCTGCCGATCCGCGCGGCCGGCAGCCCGGCCTTCTCGAAGGACCAGTGGTCGCTGGCGCGGTTGTTGTCGGTGGGCTGCACCGGTACCCCCACCCGATCCGCGGCAGCACGGAGATCGTTGCGTACCGGCAATCCCCGCGGTCCACCGTTGCTGATCGGCACCCGATCGGAGCGGACGCCGACCCGGTCCAGGGAGATCATCCCGGCCAGCTCACCGGGCTGTCGGGCCAGCTCGTCGACATAGAACCGGGACCCGTAGTGATGGTTCGCATCCCCTTGCGCGCGGGGTTCCTCGGCGCCGAAGGCGATGAAGCGGACCTGCTGATTCTGTTCCTGGGCAGCCATTCGGGCCAGCTCGAGCATGACCGCCACTCCGGAGGCGTTGTCCTCCGCGCCCGGTGCCACCGCGATCGTGTCCAGGTGTGCGCCGACGATCCGATAGGGACGGGCCGGGTCGAAGCCGAACGGTTCGGCGATCACGTTCGCCGAGCTCCCCGCCGCCACCGGCGTACCCCAGGAGTCCCCGGCCGGTACCTCGAACTCCTGTCGCGCCACCCGGAATCCCAACCCCGCGAAGCGTTCCGCGACCAGACCCGCGGCCCGGTCGAACTCCGGGCCGGTGGCCAGCCGCGGCCCGATGTCGCCAGCCAGGGTCCGGACATCGGCGATCGCACGCTCGGTCTCGAAGACCGCCGGCACCGGTGACGGTATCGCGCTGGGTGTCGGCGTCGGTGCAGGGCTCGGCGTTGGCGTCACACTGGGCGCCGGGGACGCCGTCGTACCGACCGCCGGGCTCGGTACCGGTTGGCCGGAATCGCTTGCGGTGCAGGCAGAGGTGGCGATCACCGCGGCCACGGCCAGTCCGGCCGCGCTGCGGCGTACCGTCTGCCGGTTCCGATCCGCCCTCATGCACCAAGGGTAGGAAGGCGGCCAAGGGAGGAGTGCGTTCATCTCGACACGCTGCCCCGGCTCCGCTGCGCTGCGCCGGGCCAGCTACTCGATGAACGTTGGCTTCGACACACTGGCCCGGCTCCGCTGCGCTGCGCCGGGCCAGCTACTCGATGAACGTCAGCTCACCAGATCGGCGTCGGCGAGCAGTTCTTCCCGGGTGGTACGCCCGGGGAGCCGGACGGTGAACTCGGCACCGCCCTCGGCGGAGCGGGAGGCCCGCACCCAGCCGCCGTGCCGGGCAACGGTCTGCGCCACGATCGACAGACCCAGACCCGTGCCCGGGGTGTTCCGGGCACGGTCGGAGCGATAGAAGCGGTCGAAGATGTGCGGCAGGTCCTCATCGGCGATACCGGGGCCCTGGTCGGAGATCCGCAGCTGGTCGCCTTCCAGCAGCACGTGGATGGTGCCACCGGGTGGAGAGAATTTCACCGCATTGTCCAGCAGGTTGGTGATCGCGCGCTCCAGGGTGTCCGGCTCGCCGATCAGATAGAGCGGGTTCAACTCGACATCGAAATACAACCCCGGACCGCGGCGGCGTACCCGCTGCAGGGCCGCATTGACCACATCGCGCAGATCCACCGGTTCGCGGGCCGGCCGCACCTGGTCACCGCGGGAGAGCTGCACCAGGTCACCGATCAGCGAGGTGAACTCGGCCAGCTGGGCGGCGATGTCGGAGAGGATCTCCCGACGCGCGCCCTCGGGCAGCATGTGGTTCTTCTCGTCGGCGACCAGCAGCTCGATATTGGTCCGCAGCGAGGTCAACGGCGTCCGCAACTCATGCCCGGCATCGGCGATCAACCGGTTCTGCCGCGCCCTGGACGATGCCAGCGAATAGAGCATCGTGTTGAACTGCCGGGTCAGCTCGGACAGCTCGTCGTTGCCGTGCACCGCGATCGGATCCAGCACATCGGTCTGGGTGACCCGCGCGACCGCCGCCGACAACTGGCCCACCGGGCGTACCGAACTCCGCGCGACCAGCGAACCGACCAGGGTCGCCAGCAGCACCCCGATCGAACCCACCACGATCAGCACGATCCGCAGGCTGTCCAGGATCGCCAGCGTCGGCCCGAGCGGCCGGCCGAGCACCAGCGCGTACCGGCCGCCGGCCTGCGGCAACGGCACCGCCGCGATCCGATACACCATGCCGTCGGTCGTGGTGCCGGTCCGGGTCGAGGAACCCTGCTGCAACCGGGCCAGCGCCAGTTCGGTCGAGTCGAGCTCGAGGCTGACCCGCTCACCGGGGACCCGGATCGTGGTGCCATCGGATTTCAGCAGCACCAGCGTCACATTCAGCGAGCGCAGCGACTCGGCATCCATCCCGCCCAGCGTCTGCAGGTCGCTGCCGGCGATGGACTCGGCGGTCACCTGCGCCATCGAGGTGAGTTCCCGGTCGAGTTGGTCGTAGAGCGAGACCCGGGCAGTGATGTAGCCGGCCATACCGGTGAGTGCGACACCCAGGAACACCGCGACCGCGGTGAGCGTGCCCACCCGGCGTTGCAGTGACGGAGTGCGCAGCCACCGGCGGAGCCGTCTGATCACGGCGCCGATTCTCGAAGCACGTAGCCCACGCCGCGGACGGTGTGGATCAGCCGCTGCTCACCCTCGGCCTCGGTCTTGCGGCGCAGATAGCCGATGTAGACCTCGAGCGAGTTCGCGGTGGTCGGGAAGTCGAATCCCCACACCTCGTTCAGCAGCCAGCCGCGTTCCAGCACCCGGCGCGGATTCTCCATGAAGGTCTGCAGCAGCGCGAACTCGGTCCGGGTCAGGCTGATGTGCCGACCGGCGCGGGAGACCTCGCGGGTCTGCGGATTGAGGCTGAGGTCGGTGAACACCAGCGTCTCGTTGGCCTCCGACTCACCCGGCTCCCCGCCGCCACCGGAGCGGCGGACCAGGGCCCGCAAGCGGGCCAGCAGTTCCTCCAGCGAGAACGGCTTGGCCATGTAGTCGTCGCCGCCGGCGTCCAGCCCGTCGACCCGGTCGCCGACCGCGTCGCGGGCGGTGAGCACCAGGATCGGCACATCGTTGCCGGTGGAGCGCAGCATCCGGGTGGTCTCCAGGCCGTCGAGCCGCGGCATCATCACATCCATGATCACCGCATCCGGGCGGGACGCGGAGAGACGGGCCAGGGCCTCCACCCCGTCGCTGGCGGTTGTCACCTCGTAGCCGCTGTATTGCAGGGAACGGGCCAGGGAATCTCGGACGGCCTGATCGTCGTCAACCACGAGGATGTGCATGGCGCCTATTCTGCCCGGATTCGCGCGATCTCTGCGAAGACTCCCGGCATCGCCGCCTCGATGCTGGCGAGCGTGTCGCCGAAGCCGTCCGCGTCGCCATACCAGGGATCGGGTACGCCGGAACCGGGCTCGGCGTCCGGGTCGAAGTCGGTCAGCAACCGCAGCTTCTCCGGATGCTCGGGTCGCAGGCGCCGCATCCGATCGACGTGCAGATCCTCCATCGCCACCACCAGATCGGCGCCGTCGATCTCTTCACGGGTCACCTGGTGGGCGGTGTGGTCATCGGCCCGGTAGCCGTTCTCTCGCAGCCACTGAGCGGCCCGCGGGTCCATCGGATTGCCCAGTTCCTCCGAGCTCACCCCGGAACTGCTGAACTCGACATCGGTGATGCCCTCGCGTTCGGCGTACGCCTCGGCGACGCGCTCGGCCATCGGGGAGCGGCAGATGTTGCCCCAGCAGACGAAATCGACTCGGATCGGATCACTACTCATTCATTTCAGCCTAGTGGCCCCGGCCAGCAGCGCGGCAGCGGCGGCCACCGCGAACGCCAACCGGTTCGCCCGAGCGATGTCGGTACGCCGCGGAGGCGGGCCGTCGCCGAGCTGGCCGCGGTCCTCGACCTGGCCGGCATAGCTGTTCCGCCCGCCCAGGCGGACGCCCAACACACCGGCGAACGCCGCCTCGATCGGGCCGGCGTTCGGGCTCGGGTGCTGGTGGGCGTCCCGGCGGATGGTGCGCAGCGCCCGGGCCGGTGACCCGCCGACCACCGGCGCCAGCAGCACGGCCAGCTCGGCGCAGCAGCGCGCCGGCAGCCAGTTCGCCAGGTCGTCGACCCGGGCCGCCGCCCAGCCGAATCTGCGGTAGCGGTCCGATCGGTGCCCGACCATGGCGTCCAGGGTGTTGATCGCGCGGTAGCCGAGCAGGCCCGGCAGCCCGGCCACCGCACCCCAGAACAGCGGAGCGACGACCGCGTCCCCGGTGTTCTCGGCCACCGATTCGATGGCGGCCCGGGCCAGTTCGTCGGGCCCGAGGGCGCTCGGGTCGCGGCCGACCAGGCTGCGGATCCGCTCCCGGGCCGCGGGCAGGTCGTCGGCGGCGAGCAGTTCGTCGACGGCGGCCGCCTCCCGGCGCAGGCTGCGCCCGCCCAGTACCAGCCAGGTCGCGGCGATCCGCACCGGGAGCCGCAGCGCGGTGGCCCGGGTCACCCGGTCCAGCCACACCGCGGCGCCGATCGTGCCGCCGACCAGAAGGATTTCGTACGCCACCCCGGCGGCCCGGGTGTCCCGCCAGCAGCGCCGCTCCAGCCGCCGCGCCAGGCGGCCGAAACCGGCGACCGGGTGCCCGCGCCGCGGGTCACCGAGGGCCTCGTCGGCGAGCCAGCCGAGCAGCAGCGCGGGGAGGGGCACGGCGTCAGTGTAGGGCGCGATGGCGCCGCGGGGCCGGTGGCGGTGAGGGGCTGCTGGTCCTACGGTGGAGGTATGTCCAATCCATACGGGCCGAAAGAGAAGCTCACCGCCGAGCAGGCCGTCGAGGCGATGCCGAAGTGGCGACTGGTGCACGGCCGGATGCACCTGGTGGCGAAGTTCTCCGATTTTCGGCGGTCGCTGGAGTTCGTGAACCGGGTGGGCGAGCTCGCCGAGGAGATGAACCACCATCCCGAGATCGACATCCGCTACAACAAGGTGCATCTGGCGCTCAGCTCGCACGATGTCGGCGGCATCTCCGGCCGCGATGTCGACCTGGCCGCGGCGATCGTCCCGGTGGTCAAGGTGTCCGACGGGCAGATCGACCTGGCGGGGCTGAGCGAGACCCAGATCGCGATCGACGCCCAGGACATCGCGGCGATCCTGCCGTTCTGGCAGGCGGTCTACGGCTATGACCAGGTCGACGACGACGAACTCGTCGACCCGAACAAGTCCGGTCCCTCGATCTGGTTCCAGCCGACCGACGAGCGCCGCGACCAGCGCAACCGGATCCACATCGACGTCGACGTGCCCGCCGATCAGGCCGAGCAGCGCGTCCAGGCGGTGCTGGATGCCGGCGGCCGACTGGTCACCGACCAGTACGCCCCCGCCTGGTGGGTGCTGGCCGATGCCGAGGGCAACGAGGCCTGCGTCTGCACGTTCCAGTCGCCGGCCGACTCGCAGGGCTAGGTCAGTTTCAGCGTACGGCCGGCGACGACCAGCCAGACCTCGTCGCTGGCCGCACCGATCGCCTGATTGGTACGCCCCAGCCAGTCGGTGAAGACGCGACCGGAACGGTGGTCGGAGACCAGCCCCCAGCCGACCTCGTTGGTCACCGCGACGGCCTGGTGCGGGTACGCCCGCCACGCGGCGGCCAACGCCTCGATCCGCTCGGCGATCGCGGATTCCCAACCGGACAGGGAATCCCAGGCGCCGGTCTCGCCCAACTGGGCGGCCAGCCAGGTGCCGAGGCAGTCCAGCAGCACCGGGCCGTCCAGCGTGGGCAGCGCCGCGGCGACCTCGGTGGTCTCGATGGTCCGCCAGTGCGCCGGCCGCTGCTCCTGATGGTGCGCGATCCGCTCCGCCCACTCGGGGTCGGTGACCGGATCCGCCTTCGGCCCGGGCGCCAGATAGACCACATTGTCCTGCCCGGACAGGGTTTCCTCGGCCATCCGCGACTTCCCGGACCGGATGCCGCCGGTGATCAGCACCCTCACAGCGCCCAACCGATCAGCAGCGTGGTCAGCGACACCTCGATCGCCGCGCCCATCACGTCACCGTTGATGCCGCCGAAGACCCGCCGGGCACGGGTCACCAGCCAGTTCGCCACCAGCACCGCTGTCAACCCCACCTGCGCCCCGCGCCAGGGCGACAGCCCGGCCCACCAGGCCAGCAGCGTCGCCCCGGCGACCGTCGCCGCCGCACAGGACCAGGCGAGCCAGCCCGGTACCTGACCGGCCAGCGCCCGGCCCAACTGTGACCCGGGCATCGCCGGAATCCCTGCCCGACAACAGATCGCGATCGCCCAACGGGACAGCAGCACCGACCCGCCGACGAGTGCCCAACCGTGCGGCTGCTCGGCCAGGGCGCCGATCGCGACCACCTGCAGGCCGAGCAGCACGATCAGCGCGATGATCCCCATCGGGCCGATGTCACCGCGCTTCAGCACCTCCCGGGCCCGCTCCGGTGACCAGCCGGCGCCGAATCCGTCGGCCACATCGGCCAACCCGTCGACGTGCATCGCCCGGGTCGCCAGCGCCAGCCAGCCGATCACCAGCAACCCGGTGAGCAGATCGGGGGATCCCCACAGATTCCCTGCCTGGGTGATGATCGCGGCGACCAGCGCCAGCGGCAGCACCGCCAGCGGCGCGACGGCCACCATCACCCGGGCCGCGGCCGGACCGGTCTCGAACCGCCCGCTCGGCAGCACGGTGAGCGTACCCACCGCCCATCGCCACCCGTCGCCGAAGGCCGCCATCAGGACCCCTCGCCCAGTTCGCCGAGCAGCGCCATCTCAGCCAGCAGCAGCGCCGCGGACCGCAGCAGCGGCACCGCGGCCATCGCCCCCGACCCCTCGCCGAGCCGCATCCCCAGATCGAGCAGCGGTGTCAGCCCGAGCTTGTCCAGCGCGTACGCCTGGGCCGGCTCGGTGGAGCGGTGTCCCGCCGCGAACCAGGCCATCGCACCCGGTGCGAGATCCTCGGCGAGCACCGCCTCGGCGACCGCGATCACCCCGTCCAGCAAGACCGGTACCCCGGCTTCGGCCGCGCCGGCCAAGAAGCCGGCGCCGACCGCCAGATCCGCCGATCCCAATCCGGCAAGGCGTTCCAGCGGATCGGCGGCGCGCTCACCCACCCGCCGCAGCGCCGTCTCGATCACCGCGGCCTTGTGGGCCCGGCCGGCCTCGTCGAGCCCGGTCCCGATCCCGGCCACCTGCTCCGCGGTCAACCCGAGACCGGCCGCGATCAGCGCGGCGGCCGGGGTGGTGTTGCCGATGCCCATGTCGCCGAGGATCAACAGATCGGTGCCGGCGGCCACCTCCTCGGTGGCGATCTGCCGACCGACCCGGACCGCCTGCTCGGCCTCGGTGCGGGTGATCGCATCGACCCGGTCGATCGATCCGCAGGAGCGGCGCAGCTTGAACCGGGTGACGGCATCGCCGAGGTCGGACAAATCTGCGTCCACCGCGATGTCCAGCACCCGGACCGTGGCGCCGTGCTGGCGGGCGAGCACGTTCATCGCGGCCCGGCCGGCGACGAAGGCCCGCACCATCAGCGCGGTCACCTCGCTCGGATAGGCCGACACCCCGCGCGCGGCCACCCCGTGATCACCGGCCAGGATCACCGCGCGGACCCGCTCCGGCGGTCGCGGCGGGCACACCCCCTGGCAGGCGGCGAGCCAGGCGCCGAGCTCCTCCAACCGGCCGAGCGCACCGACCGGCTTGGCCAGGGTGTCGCTGCGCTCCCGCGCCCGCTGGCGGGCCGCCTCATCCGGTGGCGTGATGGCCATCGACGGCTCCCTCCGCTGCCTGACTGGTCCCCTCGCAGCCTAGTGCCCCAGGGCCCGGCCCAGCGCGGCCGCGAGCGCATCGCTGACCGCCGGTTCGCGGACCGCCAGCCGGAGGTACCGCTCGTCCAGACCGGGGAAGGTGTCACAGCGCCGGACCGCGAACCCCTCCGCCCGCAGCCGCTCCCGCAGCCCCACCGGCCCCCGGGCCAGCACGAACGGTGCGCTCCGCCCGCCGACGATCTCGAGCCCGGCTTCCCGCAGCCGGGTCACCAGGTGCGCCCGCTGCTCGGCGATCGACGCCACCTCGCGTCCGGCCTCGGCCAGCGCCTCGGGGCTGCTCGTCGCCACCATCGCGGCCAGGGCCGGAGTGGACACCGACCAGTGCGGCTGCTGCGCCGCCAGCCGGTCGATCAGCGTGGGGTCGCCGACCGCGTACCCGGCCCGGATCCCGGCCAACCCCCAGGTCTTGGTCAGCGAGCGCGCCACCAGTACGCCGGGCATCACCGGGGCGATCAGGGATTCGGGTTCGGTGGGGGTGGTTTCGACTCGCTCGTTCCTCGCTCGCTCAACCAGCGTGGGGACCGCGTCCATGAAGGCCTCGTCGACCAGCAGCACCCGGCCCGGCCGGGCCAGGGCGCGCAGCGTCGCGGCCCGATGCAGCACCCCGGTCGGATTGGTGGGGTTTCCCACCACCACCAGGTCGGCGTCCGCGGGCACCAGGTCCGCGTCGAGCGCGAAGTCCGGCCCGGGCAGCAGCACCCGCTCGACCGGCACCCCGGCGGCCCGCAGCGCGGCTTCCGGCTCCGTGAACTGCGGATGCACCACCGCGGCCCGGCGTACCCCCGCGCCACGGGCCACCAGGGTGAAGGCCTCCGCGCCGCCGGCGGTCGGGAGCACCTGCTCCACCGCCACCTGGTGCCGCGCGGCCAGCGCGCGGCGGGCCGGTCCGGCGTCGGGGTAGGCGCCCAGTTCGCCGATGGTCCCCGCCAGCACCTCCGCCAACCAGGCCGGTGGTGCGGGCCGGCGGACGTTCACCGCCAGATCGATCAGCGCACCGGCTGGCCCGGCACCCAGTTCGTCGTCACCGTGCCAGCGCAGCGGATCCTCACCACTCGATGCCACGCTGACCCTTCTGGCCGGCGTCGAAGGGGTGCTTGACCTTGGTCATCTCGGTGACCAGATCGGCCTGCTCGACCAGCCGCGGATGGGCACCCCGCCCGGTGATCACCACATGTTGAAATCCCGGTCGGTCGGCCAGCGTGGAACAGACGTCGTCGATGTCCAGCCAGCCCCAGGTGATCGGATAGGTGAACTCGTCCAGCACGTAGAGGCCGTGGCGCTGCGCGGCGAACCGGCGCTTCACCTCCGCCCAGCCCTCGGCCGCCTGGGCCGCGTGATCGTCCTCGGTGCCCTGTTTGCGGCTCCACGACCAGCCGGCGCCCATGATCTGCCAGTCCACCGGCCCGCCCGCACCGGTCTGCTCGTGCACCCCGCCCAGGGCACGCAGCGCGGCCTCCTCACCGATCCGCCACTTGCCGTTCTTGACGAACTGGAACACCGCGATCGACCAGCCCTGGTGCCAGCCGCGCAGCGCCAATCCGAAGGCGGCGGTCGACTTGCCCTTGCCCTCACCGGTGTTGACGGCCAGCAGTGGCCGGTTGCGGCGCTGCCGGGTGGTCAGCCCGTCCTCGGGGATCTGATCGGGCTCGCCCTCGGCCATGGCGTACTCCTCAACCCCGGATGTCACTCGACGCGGAAACGGGATCGGACCCGCTCCTCGGGGGGAGAGCGGGTCCGACCGACATTATTTTTAGCAGACAATCAAAAGTTGAAGTAGTTGGCCGCGCTGAAAATGGACGGCGCGCCGGAAAAAGTCCGGGCCCCCGGCACCCCGAAGCGCCGGGGACCCAGACGATCAGGAAGCGGCCTTGCCCATCGGGGTGCCCGGGCGGACCTTCTTCGGCTTGCCCGACTTGCCGTTGCTGGCCTTGCCGTTCACCATCGAGGTGTCGTACGCCAGGGTCCCGGCGGCGTAGGCCATCGCCTTGAGGTTGATGTCGATCGCCTCCCGGCTGATGTTGTTGATGTCGTCTTGAGCGGTGTGGTAGTTCGGGTCGTAGAGGATGCCCTCGGTGCCACCGAACATCTCGACTTCCTCAGCGGTCTTGGTGCCATCGGCACCGGTGAACAGACCGGAGGAGGGGATGCCGTTCTCGATGAACGGCTGGTAGTCGGAGCGACCGGAGAACTCGGTGTCCACCCACGGCTGCTGGATCGCATCGAAGCGGTCGGTGAAGATCTTCTCCAGCGCCGCCGAACCCTCGGGCACCGGAACCGGGGCCTCGTAGGTCGACTGGTTGGCGTCGTAGACACCGATGATGTAGTTCGGCGAACCGACCATGTCGTAGTTCAGGTAGCCGGCGATGTTCTGCAACTCGGCCGGGTTGTTCTCGACCAGATCGTTGACGTAGTAGGTCGCACCGAGCAGGCCCAGCTCCTCGGCACCCCACCAGGCGAACCGCACCTTGTTGTTGACCTTGTTCGCCCGGCCCAGCTGCACCGCGGTCTCCAGCTGCGTGGCGGCACCGGAGGCGTTGTCGCTCATCCCGGGGCCCTCATAGGCGCCGTCCAGGTGGGCGCCGAGCACCACGACGTTGTCGGTGCGGCCGGTCTTCGTCTCGGCGAAGATGTTGAAGGTCTGGCGCTCCTCGACGACCTTGTCGAGCACGAACTTCATCACCACCGGGCCGCTGGCCATCTTGGCGACCAGCGTCTGGCCCTCGGCCTGGGTGACACCGGTGGTCGGGACGTAGTTGTCACCGGGGGCGCCGAGGGTGCCGTTCAGGGCGCCGTCGGTGTTGTTGTAGATGATCGCGGCCGAGGCGCCGGCGGCCTTCGCCGCGGCCGACTTCTGGCCGAAGGAGCAGGTGCCCCGGCTGATCAGGGCGATCTTGCCGGTCGCGTCCACGCCGCCCCACTCGCTCGCGTCGCAGCCGGTGGCGACCGCGGGGGCCACCAGTTCGGCGGTCACCCCGGCCGGTCCGGTGGACGGCGAGTAGCTCATCGGGGTGTGCTCCACCGAGCGGGCGGTCGGCGAGACCTCGTCCAGCGAGGTGGCGTTCACCTGCTCGAAGATGAAGTCGAAGTATTGCCGGGTGGTGGTGTACCCGGCGGCGGCGAGGGTCTTCTCCACATACTGGGCGGAGGCCTCGTAGCCGGGGGTGCCGGCGGCGCGGTTGCCACCGTTGGCGTCGGCGATCGCCTGGAACTGGTTCAGGTGCTGCATCGCGGTGTCGGTGGAGACGGCCCTCGCCATCTTCTCGCCCGAGTTCGGATTGGGTGCGGCGGAGGCCGGAGCTGCGGCGAGCCCCGATCCGGCGAGTGCGGTGGCTGTCAGCGCTGCGGCGAGCGCGGTTGATCGGCGGCGGATGCGCACGGGGTGTCTCCTCGTCGTCTTTGATGGGATGGCCCGGCTTGTGACCGGGATCACAGCAACCTATGACCCGCGGCAGACAGTGGGCCAGCGCAATGAGAGGAGTCTCAGGTCACGAATGGGTCACTTGTCCGTCAGAAGCCGACGGTGAGGGCCAATCCGCCGAGCCCGAGCAGCGTGATCAGGCAGAGCCCGAGCAGCCAGCGGTGCGCGTGACCGAGGTCCGGCGGCGGGTCCGCGGAGTCCTTCGCACCGGCCCCGTCGGCCGCCGGCACCAGTGCCAGGGCGACCCGGGTCGGGGCGGCCATGGTGAGTACGCCGGAGGAGAGGTTCTGGATGGCGACGAGTTCCAGAGCGGGTACGCCGATGGCGTGCGCGGCCTGCGCCTGGCTGGCCACGAACATCGCATTCGCACCGACCACCGTGCCGCTGACCAGGCCGCCCAGGCCGCCGACGAACGGCGCCAGGAACAGATAACCCCGGCCGAGCTGGGCCAACCCGGTCGCCACCGCCGCGCTCATCCCGGTCAGCGTGAGCACCGCGCCGAGCAGCAGGAAGCCGGCGGTAGCGCTGCCGACCGGCCACCAGCGGCGTACCGAGGCGACCAGATCGGATCGGACGAGTGCCGCCGAACTGTGGTGCTGGCGCAGCGCCACCGCGCTCGCCACCACCAGCCACAGCGACCCCAGCCCGAGCAGCTGCCAGGCCCCGCCGGTCCCGGTCACCCGCAGCGCGATACCGCTGACCAGCAACCCGACGACCAGCACCAGATAGGGCAGCAGGGCTGCCGCGGTCTCGCGATCCAGACCGACCCGGGCACCGGCCAGCCGGAACCGCAGCAGCGCCACCGCGGTCGCCGCCAGCGCACCGAGCACCCCGGCCAGCGGCGGACCGAGCAGCCAGTTCGTCGCCACCAGTACGCCCCACAGCACCGCGCCGATGAGCAGCACGTCGAGCAGCGGCGTCACCCGCAGCGCCTGTCGGCGGTAGCAGAGCGCCTGGGTGGCCAACCCGGTCAGCAGAATCGGCAGCCAGGCGAGCTGGGCGCTGCGCACCCCGAGCTCGATCTCACCCACCCCGCCGAGCGCGGAGGCGACCAGCGCACCGGGTGCGAGCGCACCCCAGGTGGTCAGGAACAGCCCGAACAGGGCCAGGATCAGCGAACGCGTCCGGTCGAAACCGAGATGCCGCAGCAACGGGACCGCGACCATCGCACCGAGCCCGTAACCGGTCACCGATTCGGCGAACGGGGTGAGCCCGAAGACCAGCAGCAACGCCGCCCGCTCCCGCTGTCCGGCGCCGCTGCGCTCCACCCAGGCGGCGATCGTCGCCTGCGCGCCGACCCGGTCCAGCACCCGATTCAGCAGCACCCCGCCGAACAGCACCGCGAGCACCTCGGCGATCGTCGGCGCCAGTCCGAGCAGGCCCGCGGACCAGCCGGCGGCCGGCGCCCGGAAGAGCGTCAACCCCAGCAGGACGGCGGCGGTGAGGGAGAGCAGGGCCGCCGTCAGTGCCTTCATCCGCAGCGCCAGCGCGAGCACGGCGACCAGCAGCGGCAGCGCCGCCAGCAGAGTGGTGAATTGCACCGGCCGAGCCTACCGAGCAGACCCCGGCCGAACGGCACCATGGACACATGGGAGCCAGCCGCATCCTCGTCGTCGAGGACAACGACGCCATCCGCCTCGCCCTGCGCTCGGCGCTGCGCGGGCAGGGTTTCGAGGTCGGTGAGCTGGCCTCGGGGGACGGGGTGGAGGCGAGGTTGGCGGACTTCGCGCCGGAACTGGTGGTGCTCGATGTGATGCTCCCCGGCGGCCGGGACGGGTTCGATCTGCTGCCGGTGATCCGGGCGCACAGCAGGGCCGGCGTGCTGATGCTGACCGCCCGGGACACGATGGCCGACCGGGTCCGCGGGCTGGCCGAGGGTGCGGATGACTATCTGGTGAAGCCGTTCGCGATGGTCGAGGCGATCGCCCGCTGTCACGCGATCCTGCGGCGTACCGGGGCGATCGGCGCCAGCGTCACGATCGGCGAGCTGACGATCGCCGACGAGGCCACCCGGGTCAGCTGCGGCGGCGTACCGGTCGAGCTCACCGCGACCGAACGCAGGATCCTGGCACTGCTCGCCCGCCAGGTCGGCCGGGTGGTGCCCAAGTCACAGCTGCTGACCAGCATCTGGGGCTATCACGGATACGACGCCAATGTGGTGGAGGTGCACGTGTCGACGCTGCGCAGGAAGCTGGAGCGGTACGGCCCGCGGGTGGTGCACACCGTGCGCGGCGAGGGCTATCGGCTGGGGGAGTCGTGACCGAACCACCCCGTACCGAGGCACCCCTGCCGGCCGCCAGCCTGCGGACCCGGGTGCTGCTGGCCATGCTGGCGGTGCTCGCGGTCACCCTGGTGGTGCTGGTGACCACAGTGGGCCAGATCTACACCGCCCAGGCGCGCCGGGATGTGACCACGCTGGTGAACCAGCGGATCGGGCTGGCCCAGCAGCTGGCCCGCACCCCGATCGGCCCCCAGGGGTTGGCGGATCGGGTGTCGGGCCGGGAGCTGCAGGTGGAACTGGTGCTGCGTGGCGGGCAGCGCTACCAGTCCGGCCCGGAACCCGAGCGGCCCGGACGGGCCCGCACGGCGACGCTGCAGGGCGGCCGGGCGGCGTATGAGGGGGCGACCCTCACCGTGACCGCCGACCTGGCGGCGACGAACGCCTCGTCGGCGGCGGTGCAGCGGGCGCTCTGGATCGCCGCCGCGGTGGTGCTGCTGCTCGGCGGTCTGCTCACCTGGCTGGCGACCTGGTTCGCGCTCCGGCCGCTGAAACGGATGGCCGGCTCGGCCCGCCGGATCGCGGGCGGGGAGCGCGGGGTCCGGCTGCGGCCGACCAACCCGCGGACCGAGATCGGTGCCACCGCGACCGCTGTCGACCAGATGCTCGACGAGCTGGAGGGTGCCGAGCTGCGGGCCCGGGAGGCCGAGCAGGTCGCCCAGGGGTCGGCGGAGCGGATGCAGTCCTTCCTGGCCGACGCCGCCCACGAGCTGCGTACCCCGCTGGCCGGGATCCAGGCGGCCAGCGAGGCGCTGCTCACCGAGTCGTCGCCGGCGGAGCGACAGCAGTTGGAGCTGCTGCTGGCCCGCGAGGCGCAGCGGGCGGGGGCGATGGTGTCCTCGCTGCTCGACCTGGCACGGATCGATGCCGGGCTGGATCTCAACCGGGGGCCGGTATCGCTGGGTGCGCTGGTTGGTGCGGAGGCGGAACGGGTCGAGCTGGCGGGACCGGCGGTGACCGTGCACCGGGTCGGGTTGGCCGACCTGGCGATCATCGGCGACGCCGACCGGGTGGCGGGCGCGCTGCGGAATCTGGTCGACAACGCGATCCGGTACGCCGCAGTGGGCGGCCCGGGTGGGTGGATCGAGCTGGGCCTGGCGCAGGACGGGGACACCGCCGTGCTCACCGTCACCGACTCCGGGCGCGGCGTACCCGATCACCAGCGCGAGCGGATCTTCCACCGGATGGTCCGGCTGCGCGGTGAGGAGGTCGGCGCCGGATCGGGGCTGGGGCTGAACATCGCCCGCGGGTACGCCCGGGCGCACGGCGGTGAGGTGATCTGCGCTCCCGCCGAACCCGGCCGCGGCGCCCGCTTCGTGCTCACCCTCCCGCTCACCGACCAGTTCGCGCAGTGACGCCCTCTCGTTCATCGAGTAGCTCGCGCAGCGAGCGTGTCGAGATGAACCCCAGTGATCAGGAGATGACGGGAAGCTCCTTGTTGAAGCCAGCAAGGAAACGCGCCGGATCGGCATCCAGCACCCGGGTCAGCAGATTGGCGTACACCTGCCGGAAATCGAGGTTCGACTTGAGGTCGCCGTTGTCGAGATCGGTGAGGCTGGGCTGATCGCCGTGGAAACCCGGCCGCACCCCGCGGCCCATCAGGAACATCGGACCCGCCGTTCCGTGGTCGGTCCCGTCCGAACCGTTCGCCCGAACCCGCCGGCCGAACTCCGAATGCACCATCGTCACCACCTGCTTGCCCCGCTCGGTACCGTTCAGCCGCTGTTGGAAGCGGGACAGGCAGTCCGACAGATGCCCGAGAAGCCCTTCCAGGCTGGCCTTTTCGCCGGCATGGGTGTCGAAGCCACCGAGCGAGACCGAATAGACCCGCGACGGTACGCCGAGCTCGATCATCGCCGCGACCAGGTCGAGCTGCTGCTCCAGGGCCTGTTGCCCACCGGTCCCGGTGCCCGACCCCTGCCCCTGCGGCGCCTGGGCCTCCTCGCGCGCTCGGGCCACCGAGGGATCCAGCGCGACGCCGATCCGTGCCACCTCGCTCAGCGATCGTGCCGCGGCGGCCTGCAGCGGACAGTCCGCCGGATCGGGTCGGCCGAGCATCGCCAGCGGATTCGCCGTCGGCCCTTTGCCCAGTTGCAATCCCTTCGGTGGGCAGGAGGCCGCCGCGGTCCGGGAGCCGACCAGCACCGGTGGCAGCACCGGCTCGACCGAGACCGCCTGCAGCGGGTCACCGGTGGCATCGAGCCAGCGACCGAGCCAACCGCTCGGCTGGGGCGTACGCGGGTCCGCGGTCTGCCAGATCGCCATCGAACGGAAGTGGCTGCGGTCCGGCTGCGGATAGCCGACCCCGCGCACGATCGCCAGCTCCTTGCTGTCCCACAAGGATTTCAGGCCCGTCATCGCCGGGTTGAGGCCGAGCCCGTCGCCCAGGTCGAGGACCTCACCCGGCTGGTACGCCAGGTCCGGGCGGGCATCCTGGTAGGCCCTGTCGGCGGCCGGGATGACGGTGTTCAACCCGTCGTTCCCGCCATAGAGGGTCACCAGCACCAGCACCCCGGACCGCGGATCCAGCGGTGAGTCGATGGCCGCCTGACGCAGCACGTCGGGATGGGTCCAGGCGTAACCGCCGCCGGCGGCCAGGGCGCCGGCACCGGCCGCAACCCCTGACCAGGTGAGGAACTTGCGTCGGGAGAAAGTCATCGGGACACCACCACCTCGGGAGAGCAGGCGGCCGTCACCAGCATCGCCTGGGGTCTGTCGGCCTGTTGCAGTGCGGCCCTGGTCCGCTCGGTCCAGGTGACGCCGAAAGTCGTTGCCAGCAACGAGATCCGGGCATCAGCGCTGGTCTTCGCTGCCTCTTTCACGAAACCCGCCCGGGCGGCCACCAGATCGGCCAGGGTGGCCCGTGCCACCGCCGTCCCGGTGTTCAACCAGAGCTGGTCCGAGGGCCAGCCGCCGACACTCGGCGGGGTGAACGGCACCTGGCCCATGGCCCGCAGGGCGCGCTGCACCCTGGCCAGGTCGTCATCGGACCAGTCCTGGGGCCGGACGCCGAGCACCCGCAGCAGACCGACGAGCCACTCCACCGGGGACTTCACCAGCGCATGGCGGTCGTCCCGGAAGGCCGGTCCGCTCGCCACCGCGGTCAGCACCGAGGCCACCGATCCGCTGCCGAAAGTCCGCGGGAGGCCGGCGAGCACGTCGTCGGGGATCGGGTGGTCGCCGACCAGCCGGAACCAGAGCCGTTGCGGGACGAAGGTCGTCCATGCCGGTTTCTGCAGGACCACGTCGGCGAACCCGGCCGCGTCGAAGTTTCCGGTCCGACCGAGGATCGTCTTCGGTTTCCGATCCTGCCGCTTCGGCTGCAGCACGGCGCGCTCACCGGTGATCACCCAACCGGTCAACGCGCGTGCGGCCTCCCGGACATCCTGTTCGCTGTACTGGCCGACACCGAGGGTGAACAGTTCCATGAACTCGCGGGCCAGGTTCTCATTCGGTGCCTTGAGGGTCGACTTCTCCCCGTCCAGCCAGTCGATCATCGCCGGGTCGGTCAGCATTTCCTTCGCCAGGGTGGGAAAATCGCCGAGCGCGTTGCGGCGGAAGGTCTCGTTCTGCGGCAGCATCAGCGCGACCGGGCGGACCTTGGCGAAGCTGGTCGCGAAGTGCCCGTGCCAGAACCAGGTCAGCTTCTCCACCCCCTGGTGCTCGGCGGCGACCATCCGGGCCAGCCACCAACGGATCAGCGCGGTGCGGTTGGTCTGCTGGACCTTGGCGTAGGCGAGCTTGCTGTCCTGGTCGTTCCGGTCCCGCTTCGGTGTCGGCTGCAGCGTCGGCGGCGGGGTGGCCGCGGCGCCGGGATCATCACCGCTCGGTGTGAGCAGCGTGGTCAGCGTCTGCCGGAAACCGGCCTGCTGGGCACGCTCCCGCTCGGCCGGGGTGGCCGAGAAGGCGTACCGGTCGAGCAGTCGGGTGACCGCCTGGGCTTCGGACAGTTGGGGCATGGCAACCATGCTGGTACGCGGTGGGGTCGCCGGACAGCGGGTACGGTCCGTTCTTCAGCCATCCAACAGGTTCACCCGGCCGTCGAGCAGGTCGTGCAGCGACCCAGCGGGTTCGCACGGTCTTCGAGTAGGTCGCGCAGCGACCCAGCGGGTTCGCACGGTCTTCGAGCAGGTCGCGCAGCGACCGTGTCGAGAAGATCTGGTTCATCTCGACACGCCGACCATTGCTCCGCTTCGCTGCGCATGGTCGGCTACTCGATGAACGTCAGCGGAGGAAGGCCTGGATCAGCGGGCCGGCGGTCTTCGAACCGGATTCCCCGTCGTTGACCCAGACGGCGACGGCGAGATCGCCGCGGTAGGCGATCATCCAGGCGTGGGTGCGCGGCGGGGTCGCGGTGCCGTATTCGGCGGTACCGGTCTTGGCGCCGTCGGCGGTGCCGGAGAGGAAGCTCGCGGTGCCCTGGGAGACCACCAGTCGCATCACCCGCTGCAGCGCGGACGCCTCGTCGGCGGTCAGCGGCCGGCTCGGCTGCGGCGGCGGGTTCCCCGCGACCAGGGTCGGGATCACGGTACGCCCGGCCTGCACCGAGGCGGCGACCGCGGCCATCGCCATCGGTGACGCCTCCACGGTGCCCTGGCCGATCAGCGACTCGGCCTTGCCGACGACATTGGCCGGATCGGGTACCGAGCCGAAGAAGGAGGAGAAGCCGGCGTCGTAGTCGGTGCCCAGCCCGAGGCTGGCCGCCGCCTCCCGCAGCGCCTGCGGGCTGATCCGCTGGCTCTCCGCGATCAACGCGGTGTTGCAGGAGTACGCGACCGCATCGGCCAGGCTCAACCGGCCTACCTTCGATGCCGGGAAATCGCTGTAGTTCTTGAAGGTCCGGCCGTCGACGGTCACCGTGTCGGTGCAGTTCACCGGGGAGTCGGGGGTCATCCCGCTGCGCAACAGCGCGAGCGTGGTGACCACCTTGAAGGTCGAACCCGGGGCGTACCGGCCGAAGGTCGCATCCGGATTGCCACCGTTCCCCGCCGCGTTGGCGGCCGCCACGATCTTGCCGGTGGACGGCTGGATCGCCACCAGGGAAGCAGATCCGGACGCCCGGGAGAGCACCTGCTCGGCCTTCCGCTGGGCCGCGAGATCCAGACTCAGCGCGACATCACCACCGGTCTGGGCCGGTGCCTCGAAGAGCGTGACCGGCTTCATCGGCGCCGGGCTCGGGGTGGCCGCCGACGCGCTCGTACCGGGCGTGGCCGTCGCGGTCGGCGCCGGGGTCGGCGTCGTCCGCGGCACCAGCGACACCTTCGTCCCGGGCCTGCCGCGCAGCTGGGCATCGTCGCGTTTCTGCAGCCCGGAGATCCCGGTCTCATCACCGGGGAAGAGGGTGTAGCTCGACGCGGCGGCGACCTCCGGTGTCGCCGGTCCGGTGGTGCCGATCAGCTCGGGCGCGAACTCCTTGTCGGTGACCAGCGTCTGGTTCGACGGTACGCCGATCGCACCGGGGATCTGCCGCCAGCTGTCGTTCTGCGCCGCCTCCGGGCGCAGCGTGATCGCCTCGACGAACTGGGCCGGGCCGCCGGCGCGGACCTTGCTCAGATAGTTGTCGGGATTGATCTGCAGCGCCTGGGCCAGCCGGCGGGCCGAATCCTCGACCCGGGCCGCATCGACCCGGGACTTGTCGATGCCGACCCGCAGCACCGGCTTGTCCTCGGCGATCACCGCGGAGTCCTTGCCGGTGATCCGACCGCGGGTGGCCGGGGTGTTGGTGTGCACCAGCCGGGTGTCGAGCCCGAGCTGGGGATGGACCAGCTGCGGGGTCCAGTCGAGCACCCACTGGCCGTCGCGGTAGTTCAGCGTCGCGGTGGAGCGATAGGTCCACGGCTGGCCGGCGAACGGCCAGCTGTAGTCCAGGTCGACCGTGGCGACGTCACCATCGGTCTTCGTCCCGGTGACCGTCACCATCGGCTTGACGCCGTCCATGCCGCGGACGATCTCGCTCAGCTGACCGGCGGCGTCCTGGTCGGCGGGCACCTGGCTGAGGTCGGTGCGCTGCAGGCCGTCGATCAGCGCCTGCACCTGCGGCGCCGGGTCCGGTGGCTTCGGCACCGGCGGGGTGGAGAGCTTCGCCGCACAGCCCGACAGCAGCGCGGCCGCGCCGGCGAGCGCGAGCGGTCGGCGTACCGAGCGCAGCATCAGCGGCTGCTCCGCGAGCCACTCGACCCCGAGGATCCCGAGCTCGACGAGCCCGAGCCGGAGGAGCGGGAGGAGCTCGTGGAGCTGGACGAACTGGAGGTGACCTGCCGGGCGAGGGTGGACAGGCTCGGGGCGCTGGACTGGTCGGCGTCGGAGACCACGATCGCGACCGCGAAGGCGTCGGAGTAGCCGACCAGGATCTGGCGGCCGTCCGCCTCACCGGTGACGGCCTCCTTGAGCTGACCGTAGGAGCCGGTGGACTGCTTCATCATGGCCTGCAGGGACTTCGCCTCACCGTCGGTGAGCGGGGGTACGCCGTCCGCGCCGGCCGTCCGGTCGGGCACCACCGACGGGTTCACCGTGCGGCCGGCCTGCACCGAGGCGGCCATCACGGCCAGCGCCAGCGGGGAGGCCTGCACCGCACCCTCGCCGCCCTGGCCGATCAGCGCCTCGGCAGCGGCCAGATCACCGCTGGGTGCGGGGAAACCACCCAGGTTCACCGGCGTGCCCAGATCGGCCTGCCGGGCCAGCCCGAGGGATTTCGCCGCACCCTCCAGCTCACTCGGCCGCAGCTTCGACGCGGCCTGCGCCACTGCCGTCCGGCAGCCGCGGGCCAGTGCCTGCTCCAGCGTCATCGAGTTGCCGTTGTAGCTGAACCCCTTGGGGTTCTCGATGGTCCGGCCGCCGACATTGACGCTGCGCTCGCACGTCACCTTGTCGCTCAGCTTCACCCCGGAGCGGATCAGCGCGAGCGCGGCGACCGGGGAGGCGCCCAGCCCGGGGGCGAGCCTGCCGGTGGTCGAGTCGTCCTTGGCGCGGGCCGGCGGGGAGTCACCGGCGGCCAGCACCGCGCCGCCACCGGGACCGCTGCCGAGCCGCACCACCGCGATCGAGACCGGTTGTTTCGCCTTCGACACCGCGTCCTCGACGCGGGTCTGGACGTCGTCGTCGATCGTGGTCTGCAGGGTCTGCCCGGGCGCGTCGGGGAAATCGGCGACCAGGTTGTCCGACCCGGACTGTGCCGTGCCGGGGGCGGCGTCCCGGGGGACGAGATAGACCTTGTTGCCACCCCGGCCGCGCAGCTGCTGATCGAAGGTCTTCTGCAGCCCGCTCTGGCCGACGACGTCACCTGGATAGATGGTGCCGCCGGAGTTCGCGACCTCCTGCTCGGTCGCATAGCCGACGGTGCCGAGCAGCGCCTTGGCATACCCGGCGGACTTGGCGGCCGGCAGGTTCACGGTGCGCGACTCGGCACCCTTGGTCCGGCTGTAGTTGGCGGGGATCTCCTCGGTGCGGACCGGGGCGGCGTCGACGAAGGCGTTCGGACCGGCGGCGGCGACCTTCTGCTGGTACGCCGCCGGGTCCAGGTTGAGCTGGTCGGCGATGGTGCGGGCCGAGGACTGCTGGTCGCCGGTGTTGGGCACGGCCGCCTTGTTCAGTCCGAGCATCTGCAGCGGGGTGCTCTGCACCAGCACGGTCGCGCCGCGGCCGGTGATGGTGCCGCGCTCGGTGGTGGTGCGGTTGCGCTCCAACCGGTTGCCGGTGGTGAGCTTCGGGTGCAGCACCGAGGGTTCCCAGATCAGCTGCCAGGTCCCCTTGTCATCGACCAGGGTGGCCTTGGACTCATAGGCCCAGTCGGCCGAGAGCGGCCAGCTGTAGTCGAAGTCGACGGTGGCGGTGTTGCCGGCCCGCCGGATGTCCTGCACGGTGACCTTGGGCAGCAGCCCGTTCATCCCCCGCAGCAGCACCGGCAGGTCGGCGTTGGGGTCGCCGCTGCGCAGCGGCACGTTCTGCAGGCTGCCGGTGGACAGGCCCTGGGCGACGGCTGCGGCGGCGTCCTCGACGGTCGCGGCGGGCGGGCTCTGACTGCCGGAGGCGTCGTCCGAACCACCGCCGCAGGCGGTCAGCAGGGTGGCCGTGGTGACCGCCAGAGCGATCGGAACACGCGTCCGCACGAAAGACTTCCTCCAGACAGATCCCCGGAGCATCGCCGTCGCGGGGTGTCGACAAACTGGGTCCAATTGTATGCGACCGTTTCAATCGCTGGCGGTGACGACGCGATCGGCGCGCGTGTAGACGTTGAGCCGGGGTGGCCGGACGAAGCCGAACAGCGTCATGCCGGCCTCCTCGGCGCACTCGACCGCCAGCGAGGAGGGCGCCGAGACCGCGACGAGTGCCGGGATGCCCGCCATCAGGGCCTTCTGGGTCAGTTCGAAGGAGGCCCGGCCCGAGACGACCAGCACCGAACCGGTCGCCGGCAGCCGGCCGTTCAGCAGCGCCCAGCCGATCACCTTGTCCACCGCGTTGTGCCGACCCACGTCCTCGGCGCTGTGCAGCAGCTCACCGGCGGCGGAGAACAACCCGGCCGCGTGCAGCCCGCCGGTCCGGGAGAAGGTGCGCTGGTGCTCCCGCAACCGGTCCGGCAGCTCGGCGATGATCGCCGGGTCCAGGCGTACCGGATCGCTCGCCACGTCCCAGCGCAACTGCTGGGTGATCGCGTCGATGCTGGCCTTGCCGCACACCCCGCAGGAGGAGGTGGTGTAGAAGTTGCGGGTCGGGTCGACCGCCGGCGGCGGGACGTGTGGCGCGAGCTTCAGCTCCAGCACGTTGTAGGTATTCCGGGTGGTCGGCTGGTCGAGCACCCGCAGACCATCGCCCGCGGCGCCGTCGACCAGCAGCTCGTCGAGCTCCTCCACCGCCCCGGCGCAGTAGCGCGCGGTGAGCACGTCGTCGGGGCCGGCGATGATCCCTTCGGTGGCGAGGAATCCGTGCGCCAGCTCGATGTCGTTGCCGGGGGTGCGCATCGTCACCGCCAGCGGCGTCCCGTCGAGTCGGATCTCCAGCGGTTCCTCGGCGGTCAGCGAGTCGCTGCGCCGGGACGTGCCCTCGCCGAGAGTGATCCGGGTGACCGGGCGGCGTACCGTGACCCGGCCCATCAGTGCCCTGCCTGGCTGCGCATCCCTCGATCGTACGCGGGCATGGCAGGATCACCGCATGGCCCACCCGCTGCGATTCGCCGAGGACGACCCGCACCTGGCGCGGGTCCGGGAGATCTGCCTGGCGCTGCCCGAGGCCGCGGAGAAGATCTCGCACGGGCACCCGAACTTCTTCACCAGGAAGGTGTTCGCGGTCTTCGGCGGTGTCGTCAAGGGCGATCACGGCTCCGAGGAGTACGCCGACTCCATGCTGTTCCTCCCCGATCGCGAGGAGCGCGAGGCGCTGCTCGGTGACGAACGGTTCTTCGTACCGGCCTACTACGGCCCGGGCGGTTGGCTGGGCATCAACTTGCGCACCGTGACACCGGACTGGGCCGAGGTCGCCGAACTGGCCGACATGTCCTATCGCAACACCGCGACCGCCCGGCTGGTCAGGGAGTTGGACGCCCGGGCGTAACATCCGCGCCATGACCGAGCAGCCGAGCCACCACCAACCGGGGCACCTGCACCCCTCCGCACGTTCCGCGGCCGTGCCGCCGTTCGAGGTGATGACGGTGTTGCACAAGGTCTTCGAGCTGCGCGCCGCCGGGATCGAGGTGATCTCGCTGTGCGCCGGGGAACCGTCGGCGGGTGCACCCCAGGGGGTGCGTCGGCGCGCCGCCGAGGTGGTCACCGACGGCACCGCGCTGGGCTACTCGAACGCCACCGGGTTGATCGAGCTGCGCCAGGGACTGGCCCGGCACTACCGCCGCTGGTACGGGCTGGAGGTCCCGATCCGCAACATCGCGATCACCACAGGGTCCTCGGGCGCCTTCCTGACCAGCTTCCTGGCCGCCTTCGACGCCGGCGACCGGGTCGCGCTCGCCCGGCCGGGCTATCCGGCGTACCAGAACATCCTGACCAGCCTCGGTCTCGAGGTCGTCGAACTCGACTGCGGTCCCGCCGAACGCTTCCAGCCCACCATCGACCTGCTCGACCGGGCGTACGCCGAGGCACCACTCGCCGGGCTGGTGGTCGCCTCGCCCGCCAACCCGACCGGCACCATGCTCGCCGCGGGGCAGCTCGCCGAACTGGCCGACTGGTGCCGGGAGCGCGGGGTGCGGCTGATCAGCGACGAGATCTACCACGGCGTCACCTACGGCGCCTCGGTCGGTGACTGCGCCTGGAGCCACGACCGCAACGCGATCGTGGTCTCCTCGTTCTCGAAGTACTGGGGGATGACCGGTTGGCGGCTCGGCTGGGCGCTGGTGCCCGATGATCTGGTCGGCGCCTTCGAGGCGCTCACCGGCAACCTGTCACTGTGTCCGCCGGTACCGGCGCAGTACGCCTCGGTGGAGGCGTTCACCGAGCAGGCGTACGCCGAGGGGGTCGCGCAGGTCGCCGACTACGCCGCCGCCCGGCAGGTGGTGCTCGACCATCTCGACGAGCTCGGTTGGGTGGACGTCGCCCCGGCCGACGGGGCCTTCTATTTCTATGCCACGATCACCCCGGTGCTCGGCCCCCACCCCGACTCCCGCGCGTGGTGCGAGGCGCTGCTGGACCAGCAGCGGGTGGCGATCACCCCCGGTCTGGACTTCGACACCGCACACGGTGACCAGGCGGTCCGGATCTCGCTGGCGGCCGGTGCGGCGGCGGTCGCCGAGGCCGTCCGGCGGATCCTGGAATTCCAGCGGGGGTTGGGAGTCAGCGCCCCGACAGCCGGGTGATCGGCACCCAGGCCGCCACCATGATCGAGGCCGCGACCAGGCTGATCGTCTTGTTGAGGACGTCCTGACCGCCGATCACCCCGATCACCGCCCAGGCGAGCAGGGCCAGCGCGACGAGCACCAGCAGCGGCCGGATCGAGGCGCCGATCAGCCCGGTCAGCGAGGTCGCGGCGCCGGGGCCGAAGACGCCGACCATCAACCCGACGAAGGTGCCGATCAGGATGCCGTAGAAGGTCCGGGCATAGTCGGTGTGACCGAGCCAGCCGAGCACCGGCGAGGCCACCACGATGATGCCGGCGACCAGGCTGATGGCGCGGGCACTGCGCACGGTCGGCGAGCGCCGCGCGGGGGCTGGATGCAGATCGGTAGGGCTCACTCGTTCAGCCTAGTCGCCGGTTCGGAGGAGTCCTCGGTCGCGTGGCGCGCGGAACGGCGCGCGCGGACCCGGCGGACGATGAAGAGGATCAGGGCGATGGCGACCGCGGCGATCACGATGTTCTGCAGCACCCCGGTCCAGCGCTCGACCAGCTGCCAGTTCGCGCCGAGCTGCCAACCGGCCAGGATCAGCACGGTGTTCCAGATCCCCGACCCGAGCAGGGTGTAGAAGGTGAACTGCCACCACGGCATCCGCTCCACCCCGGCCGGGATCGAGATCATGCTGCGGAACAGCGGCAGCAACCGGCCGAAGAAGACCGCGGAGCGGCCGTGCCGGTTGAACCAGGCGACGGTGCGATCGATGTCGGAGACCTTCATCAGCGGCATCCGGTCGGCGAACACCCGCAGTCGCTGGACGCCCAGCTTCACCCCCAGCAGATAGAGCGCCCAGGCGCCGACCACCGATCCGGCGGTGGTCCAGGCGATCGCCGAGGTGAGGCTGAAATGGCCCCGGCTGGCGGTCAATCCGGCCAGCGGCAGGATGACCTCGCTGGGCACCGGCGGAAAGATGTTCTCCACCGCGACCGCGATCCCGGCCCCGGGCGCACCGATGGTCTGCATCAGGCCGACCAGCCAGTTGATGAGCGGCCCCAGGAAGTTGCCCACGCAGAAATCCTAGGGAAGTCGACAAAATGTGAGACGGGACACGAGACCACCTTTTGAAACTTACGGTTCCGTAGCTTACGGTTGCGTATGTGAGCCTCCAACAGAGCGTACGCCGCCGCCGACTGGTCGGTGGGCTGCGTTGGCTTGCGGAATCGCTCGCCACGCCGCTGGCGCCCGGGGACTTCTGGGATCTGATCGATCCGCTGCGCCCGGGGGCCGAGCTGCGCGGCCGGATCCTCGCGATCCGGGCCGAAACCCCCGATGCCGGCACGCTGGAGATCCAGCCGGGGCGGGATTGGCTGGGGCACCGGCCGGGGCAGTACGTGCGCCTCGGCGTCGATGTCGACGGCGTCCGGCAACACCGGGCGTACTCGATCACCTCGCCGGTCGGTGCACCCACCCTGACCATCACGGTCAAGGCGATCCCCGACGGTGCGGTCAGCAACCATCTGGTCCGGCACGCCCGGGTGGGGGAGCTGGTGCGGCTCAGCCAGGCCACCGGAGAGTTCACCCTGGCCGACCCGCTGCCCGAGCGGGTGCTGTTCCTGACCGCAGGATCCGGCATCACCCCGATCCTCGGCATGCTCCGCAACCACCTCGACGAACTCACCGACGTGGTGCTGGTGCACAGCGCGCCGCGGCCGGCCGAGGTGATCGCCCGGACCGAGCTCGAGGGGTACGCCGCAGCTGGCCGGTTGCGGCTGGTGCGCCGGCACACCGCGACCGAACCGATGCTCCAGCTCGCCGAGCTGGACGCCCTGGTGCCGGACTGGCGCGACCGCCGGGTGTTGGCCTGCGGCCCGATCGGCCTGCTGGACGCCTGCGAGGCGCACTGGAGCGAGCACGACCTGAGCGAGCGCCTGCACACCGAACGGTTCCGGCCGGCGCCCTTCGCCGCCGTCGGCGCCGGCGGCACGGTGTCCTTCACCGCCTCCGGGCGGACCGTCGACGCCACGGGCGCCCAACCGCTGCTCGATGCCGGCGAGGCGGCCGGGATCCCGCTGCCCTCGGGCTGTCGGATGGGCATCTGCCGCGGCTGCCTGGTGACGCTGCGCCGGGGCTCGGTCCGCGATCTGCGTACCGGGACACTGACCACTGCGGACGAGGACCCGATCCACGTCCAGACCTGCGTCTCGGCTGCCGCCGGCGACTGCGAACTCGACCACTGACCGAGGAGATGCGATGACCCAGACGCTCGAGACGAAATCTTCCGCGCTCGAGGAAGCCAAGGGTTCTTCTGCGCTTGACGAAGCGACCATCGACCAGATCGGTGCCGAGCTGGACGCCATTCGAGCCGAGGTGCAGGCCGACCTGGGAGCCGCGGACGCGGCGTACATCAGGCGGGTCATCCGGGTCCAGCGCAGCCTGGAACTCACCGGCCGGGTGGTGCTGCTGTTCTCGATCCTGCCGCCGGCCTGGCTGGTCGGCACCGCCGCGCTCTCGGTCGCGAAGATCCTGGAGAACATGGAGATCGGGCACAACGTGCTGCACGGGCAGTGGGACTGGATGCGCGATGACAAGATCCACTCGACCACCTGGGACTGGGATGCGATCAGCCCGGTCCGGCAGTGGCAGCGCTCGCACAACGACACCCATCACACCTGGACCAATGTGCTCGGCCGCGACGAGGATCTCGGCTACGGGATCATCCGGGTCGATGAGAAGCAGCCCTGGACGCTGGCCTCGTTGCCCCAGCCGCTGCTTGCGATCCTCAACGCGATGTTCTTCGAATACGGCATCGCGGCCTATGACATGCGACTCGGCCCCTACCTGAAGGGTGAGGTGGATCGCGAGGAGTTCCGCCGCAATGCCCGCGAGGTGCTCGCCAAGCTGCGCCGCCAGGTCACCCGCGACTACCTGGTCCATCCGCTGCTGTCGGGCCCGAGCTTCCTGCACACGCTGACCGCCAACGTGGTCGCCAATGTGGTCCGTAACGTGTGGAGCAACTCGATCATCATCTGCGGCCACTTCCCCGACAACGTGCAGACCTTCACCGAGGAGGATCTGGTCGGCGAGACCCGGGGTCGTTGGTACGTGCGCCAGATGCTCGGCTCGGCGAACATCTCCGGTGGCCGGTTGCTGCACATCCTCAGCGGCAACCTGTCCCACCAGATCGAGCACCACCTGTTCCCCGACCTGCCGAGCAACCGGCTGGCCGAGGTGGCGCCGAAGGTCCGGGCGATCCTGGAACGGCACGGGCTGGAATACGTGACCGGCCCGTTCCACCGTCAGCTCGGCCAGGTGTGGGCGACGATCTTCCGGCTTTCCCTGCCCAACAAGGAGGTCGGGCGCTCGCGGCTGCGTACCATCGGTGCCGCGGTCGCCGACAAACTCGGCGTACGCCGGTCGCGGGCGGCGCTCAGTCGATCACTCCGAACGCATATCCCTGCTGTTTGAACCAGTTGATCACCCCGGGCAGCGCCTGGTTGGTCATCGACTTTGTCGGCGGCGTCATCTCCGCCCGCGCCTGAACCGTGGCCGCGTACGATCGGCGACGGAGGTGTATTGAGGTATGCGGGTTGCGTTGGCCCTGGGCTCGGGAGGGGCGCGCGGATACGCGCATATCGGTGTGATCGCCGAACTCCACGAGCGCGGGCATGAAGTGGTATCGGTCGCCGGCACGTCGATGGGGGCGCTCGTCGGCGGATTGCAGGCGGCCGGCCGGTTGGAGCCGTTCACCGAGTGGGCGACGGGATTGACCCAGCGGGATGTCTGGCGGCTCCTCGACCCGGCCCTGACCGGGCCCGGGGTGATCAAGGCCGAGCGGGTGATCGCCCGGGTCAGCCAGATCCTCGACGGGGCCCGGATCGAGCAGTTGCCGATCCCGTTCACCGCGGTCGCCACCGACCTGGACAGCCGCCGCGAGGTCTGGTTCCAGCGCGGCCCGCTGGATGCCGCGATCCGTGCCTCCATTGCGATTCCGAGCTTCATCACCCCGGTCGTCATCAATGGCCGGACGCTGGTCGACGGCGGCCTGGTCAACCCGGTGCCGATCGATGCGACCTTCGGTTCGGTCGCCGATTTCACCGTCGCGGTGAACCTGGCGGGGTTGCCCGGTGCGACCCACGGGCCGCCGGTACGCGAGTCCAGCCAGCCCGAGCCCGGTGCGCCCTGGTTCGAGCGGATCCGCCGCGGCTTCGGCCATCTCGACATGGACTGGCTGCGGGCCCGGGGTGCCGAGCGCGGTGACCAGGCCGCCTTGCCGACCGCCGCCGAGGAGGTCGTCGACAAGGCCGCGCAGACCGCGCAGGCGGTCGCCGAGGTGGACCCGGACCTGGTCTTCGGGGCACTGCCGCGGGGGCTGAAGACCACCGATGTGATCGTGCAGTCGCTGGATGCGATGCAGGCGATGATCACCCGCTACCGGATGGCGGCGAATCCGCCGGATGTGCAGATCACCATCGCCGCCGATGCCGCCGGCACCCTGGATTTCCATCGGGCGAGCGAGATGATCGCACTGGGCCGGGAGAAGGCGAAGCAGGCCCTCGACGTCACCGACTACTGAGCGGGGTCCACACTGGTGGGATGGCTGAGGTGACGTTGCGGGTACGCATCCGTGGGCAGGTGCAGGGGGTGTTCTTCCGGCAGTCCACGCTGGACCAGGCGCGCCGGCTGGGTGTCCGTGGCTGGGTCGCGAACCGCTCCGACGGGTCGGTCGAGGCCCTGGTCGCCGGGCCGGCCGATGCCGTCCAGCGGCTGGTCGACTGGGCCCATCGGGGTCCCGAGCCGGCGACGGTGGACTCGGTCGAGACCACCGAGGACCCGGAGGCCGAGGTGCCCGCCGGCTTCGAGGTCCGCTGACCGACGCCGGTTGAGCAAGCGGGGTACGAGCGAGACGAAGCCCTCCCAACCGGGCTCAGACCCCCGCCCAGCGAGGATCCCGTGGCGTAACGGGCGGCGAGACACCAGTAACTGTCGCGGGACCCCAGTTGCAGTAGGGGTCTCACCACAGTTTCTGGTGTCTCGCGAAGCCCGGATCAGCCGACTCGACGACGGCATGGCGCTCGCAAGGCCGGCGCTCAGTCGGCCTGATCGAGGCCGACGGCGAGCGCCTTGACCGGGCCCCGGCCGGTGCTGAACTCGAGTTCGGCGCCGCAGCCCATCGGGTGGCAGCCGACCAGCACGATCGACTCGTGCTGCAGCCGGATCGCCAGGATGGCCAGCTGGCCACCCTGGCTGCGGACCAGCACCACGGTGCCGTCGGCGAACTGCAACCGGGTGGCGCCGGTCGCCGGCGCCCGGCGGATCCCGCGCAGCGGCGCCGCCCGCCGGATCACCGGTTCCAGCAGCGCCACCACCGCCGCCGAGGACAACTCGTCCAGGGCGGGATCCAGTGGCAGGTCCGGGTCCGGGTCCGGGGACGCGGCAGCGGCCGGCTGCGGCGTACGCATCCTGCGAAGGCACCAGCCGGTGAACACCAGGACCACCCCGAGCAGCCCGAGCCACCAGTTCACCCTTCCAGTGTCCGCCCGATCGCTCGCCAGGTGAAGCCCTTTTCGTCAGCCGTCGAGACGCGGAGGGGCGTGACCGGAGTGGCCCGGTTGCCGTCCCTGGGTGGCTCCACCCGTGCGCTGATGCCGGAGGATCGCGCGGCGCCAACTGGGTAAGGGAACGGAGATCGGGGGGTTTCCGGAGCCCCGACCCCGGCTGCGGCCCGCGGTCGGGGCTCTGGGAAACTTCGTGGTATATCGAGGGAAGGAGAACCACCATGACCGAGGAGCAGTTCCCTGCTGATGCCAACACCTCCGGCAGCCTGGCCGGCACCGGGAGCGGTGCGGCATCCGACCTGCACAGCCTGACCGCGGGCCCCGACGGCCCGATCATGCTGCACGACACCCACTTCGTCGAGCAGATGGCCCATTTCGACCGCGAGCGAGTGCCCGAGCGCGTGGTGCACGCCAAGGGTTCGGGTGCCTTCGGCACCTTCGAGGTGACCGGTGACGTCTCGCAATACACCAAGGCGGCGCTCTTCCAGCCGGGTGCGAAGACCGACATGCTGGCCCGATTCTCCACCGTGGCAGGAGAAATGGGCTCACCGGACACCTGGCGTGACCCGCGCGGCTTCGCGCTGAAGTTCTACACCGACGAGGGCAACTACGACCTGGTCGGCAACAACACCCCGATCTTCTTCATCCGCGACACGATGAAGTTCCCGCACTTCATCCGCTCCCAGAAGCGCCGCGGTGGCAACGGTCTGCGCGACAACCAGATGCAGTGGGACTTCTGGACCCTGAACCCCGAGTCGGCGCACCAGGTCACCTACCTGATGGGTGATCGCGGCATCCCGCGTTCCTACCGCTACATGAACGGCTACGGCTCGCACACCTACATGTGGATCAACGCCGCCGGGGAGAAGTTCTGGGTCAAGTACCACTTCCACTCCGACCAGGGCGTCGAGGGGCTGACCGGCGAGGAGGCGCTCCAGGTCGCCGGAGAGGACGCCGACGCGCATCGCCGTGACCTCTACACCGCCATCGAGGAGGGGGACTTCCCGAGCTGGACGCTGCGGGTGCAGGTGATCCCGTTCGAGGAGGGCTTCACCTACCGGGTCAACATCTTCGATGTCACCAAAACCGTGTCCCACAAGGATTACCCGCTGATCGACGTGGGGAAGATGACGCTGAACAAGAACCCGGAGAACTTCTTCGCCCAGATCGAGCAGGCGGCCTTCGAGCCGTCCGCGCTGGTACCGGGCATCGGTTTCTCCCCGGACCGGATGCTGCTCGGCCGGGTGTTCTCCTATGCCGACACCCACCGGCACCGGATCGGCGCCAACTACTTGCAGCTGCCGGTCAACAAGCCGCGCACCCAGGGTCACACCTACGCCTACGACGGCCCGATGGCCTACGACCACTCCGGGGACGCGGCGATGTACGCGCCGAACACCCAGGGCACCCCGTTCTCCGATCAGACCGGGGTCTCCGACGAGTCGTTCAAGGTCGACGGTGACCTGGTACGCCGGGCGCAGACCGTGCGCTCGGCCGAGGACGACGACTTCTCCCAGGCCGGCACGCTGGTCCGCGAGGTCTTCGACGACGCCCAGCGCGACCGGTTCGTGAAGACCGTGGTCGGCCATCTCAAGGGTGGTGTCTCCGGTGAGGTGCTGAAGCGCGCCTTCGACTACTGGAAGAACGTCGACGCCAGCATCGGTGAGCGGATCGAGCAGGCGTACAACGCCGACGATGCCGGGGACAATCCCGGCGGCCAGGCCGACGAGGCGGCCGAGCGGCTGGAGACCGCCGAGCGCGAGAGCGCGACGCAGGCCAGCAACTGATCAACCGCACCGAAGCGTGACCCCGGGTCGAAACTCTCGACCCGGGGTCAATGCTTTTTCACCGACTGGTTAAGACTCTCTCAGCCGGCGCTGGCCCGCGCCCCGTAAGGGTGAACCCTGAAATGACAGGCGTGTGATCTTCCGCTGAGGCGCATGGTGCCCGCATTTCCTTGTGTGGTTCAGGTTTCACGTGTGACGAGTGGTACTCAAGAATGGCGATCGACCTGTCGATAGAACCTGAGGAACCCCCATGAGAGTCGTGCTGCGGCTGTTGGCCGTGCTGAGTGTGCTGGCCGCGATGCTGGTCGGCGGGGGGCCGGGTGCCGATGCGGCACCGACCTCGCCCACGCCGAGCGCGACCCCCGAGGCCACCCCTGAGCCCACTGCCGAATCGGCACCCGCGCCGGTCGCTTCCGCGCGGGCGACCGCGACCGCGACCCCGCAGTGCGCACCGACGCCGACTCCCACGGCCGACCCGACGGCGACGGCCAGCGCCACCCCCGGTGCGACACCCGGCACCCCCGCCGCGTCACCCACCTCGGTCACCGACCCCTGCGCGACGCCGACCCCGACCCCGAGCGCCACCCCGGGCCAGGCGACCGCCCAGCCGACGGCGACCGCCGCCCCGGGCGTACCCCCGACCCCGAGTCCGACCGCCACGCCGGGCGCCACCCCCCAGCTCGCCGGCCCGCAGCTCGCCGAGGGCCCGGCGGACCCGCGCGCGGCCGGCCCGGCGCCCACCGTCGGCGGAGCCATCGGCGACAAGTGGAACAGCCTGGGCGGGATGAACAGCTTCCTCGGCGGCCCGCTGACCGCCGAGATCTGCGGCCTGCGTGACGGCGGCTGCTACCAGGTCTTCACCGGCGGCTCGATCTACTGGTCGATGCCCAGCGGCGCCTGGTCGGTCCGCGGCTCCATCGCCGAGCGCTGGGGCAAGCTGGGCTGGGAGACCGGTGCGCTGGGCTACCCCCGCTCCGATGAGATCTGCGGCCTGCGCGACAACGGCTGCGTGCAGCGCTACACCGGCGGCAACATCTACTGGAGCCCCCGCACCCCCGCGGTGAACGTCTGGGGCTCGATCCTGAACCACTACGCCGGCCAGGGCTGGGAGTCCGGTGTCCTCGGCTACCCGACCGCACCCGAGGACTGCAGCCTGCGCGACGGCGGCTGTGTGCAGTCCTTCACCGGCGGCCTGGTCTACAGCTCGAAGTCGGGCACCTTCACCGTGAAGGGCGCCATCGGCACCGACTATGCGCGCCAGGGCTACGAGCGGGGCCCGCTGGGCTACCCGACCTCGAACGAGGACTGCAGCCTGCGTGACGGCGGTTGCGTGCAGCGCTTCACCGGCGGCTTGGCCTACTACGCTCCGGGCGTCGGCGCCTACCACGTGCGCGGCTCGATCCTGGACAAGTACGCCGCCGGCGGTTACGAGAAGGGCCGGCTGGGATACCCGACCTCGGGTGAGTTCTGCGGGCTGCGCGACGGCGGTTGTGGCCAGCGCTTCACCGGTGGCCTGGTGCTGTGGTCCCCGGGCACCGGCGCGCACACCGTCTGGGGCGGCATGCTGGAGGCGTACGCCCCGCAGAAGTTCGAGGCCGGTCCGCTCGGCTATCCGACCTCGGACGAGTTCTGCGGCCTGCGCGACGGCGGCTGTGGCCAGCGTTTCACCGACGGCCTGATCCTCTGGTCGGCGGCCACCGGCCCCAATCCGGTCCGCGGTTCGATCCTGGACCGGTACGCCGCGATGGGTTACGAGACCGGTGCGATGGGTTACCCGAGCAGCCCCGAGTTCGGCGGCCTGGTCTCCGGCGGTGTCGGCCAGCGGTTCGCCAACGGGATGATGTACTACACCGCCGCGACCGGCGCGCAGCCGGTCCGCGGGGCGATCCAGGGGGCGTACGGCTCGGTCGGCTTCGAGCGCAGCAAGCTCGGCTACCCGACCGAGGGTGAGTTCTGCGGGCTGCGCGACGGCGGCTGCGCCCAGCGCTTCGCCGGCGGCATGGTCTACTACTCCCCGGCCGGCGGCGCCCAGCCGATCTGGGGTGCGATCCTCGGCAACTACGCCGCCGTGGGTTATGAGAAGAGCAAGCTCGGCTACCCGACCTCGGGTGAGTTCTGCGGGCTGGTCGGCAACGGCTGCGGCCAGCGCTTCGAGTCCGGTTACGAGTACTTCAGCCCGGGCACCGGCACCTACCCGGTCTGGGGTGCGATCCGCACCGCCTTCGAGGGCCAGGGCTGGGAGAAGGGCCCGCTCGGCTACCCGATCGAGTTCGAGTTCTGCGGGTTGAAGAACGGCGGCTGCGCGCAGCGCTACGAGCGCGGCATCATCTACTGGTCGCCGGGCTCGGGACCGAACCCGGTACGCGGCGCGATCTTCAACAAATATGGGGAACTCGGCTGGGAGACCGGCACGCTCGGCTATCCGACCAGTGCCGAATCCGCACCCAGCGGCGGCAAGATCACCCAGAAGTTCCAGGGTGGTGAGCTGGTCTTCGACCAGGCCACCGGTCAGGTCACCCAGCCCGGCGCCGGCGGTGGCACCGGGGGCGGCATCCCGCTGGTACCGGGCAGCTATCCCGATGCCAACGCCTATGCCTGTGGCAGCCTGTGGTGCAAGAACGGTTCGGTCTACTCCGAGCGGGGCTTCGCCTACCGCAACTGCACCGACTTCGCCGCCTGGAAGCGCGGCATGGTGTGGAGCGAGATCGCCCCGCGCAGCGGCGACGGCAACGCCCGCGGCTGGCGTCAGGGCTGGGTCGAGCGGGGCCGCACGGTGAGCAGTACGCCGAAGGTCGGCGCCATCGCCTGGTGGGCGGCCTCCAGCACCAGTTCCGGCTACGGTCACACCGCCATCGTCACCGCGGTGAACCCGGACGGCACCGCCAGCGTGGAGGAGTACAACTGGGCGACCCCGGGCGGTTACGGCACTCGCAAGAGCGTCCGCGCCGACGCGTACCTCTACTAGGCGCCCGGCTGCGATCCATCGAACCCTGGGTGCAATTCCCCACTGCTACAGGGTTGGAGGGATGCACGTCAGGTTCGATGGATCGCAGTGAGGCTCACTGATGAAGCGACTGCAGCTCGAGCTGGGCGAGTTCGTCGCGGTGCCGCCGCTGGGCCGGAAAGGGATCTGGCCGGCGCTGCCACTCGCGGTCGCGGGCGTGGCCCAGGTCGGTGAGCAGGCGGCGGGTGTCGGCGTCACCGCGGTGCGCCGCGGGCGGCCGGGGCAGGCGCTGGTTGAGTTCGAGGGCGGCGACGACCAGGCCGATGGTCAGTGCCAGCACGCCCAGGCCGATCAGTTGTGCGGTCATGGCGATTTCTCCTGTGCTGGAAGGGATCGATGGAACTGTCTGGTGGTGCCGGCAGTTCCATCATCGGTCTCGCAACACATCAGCACAAGCGAACTCTTGTGAACCACACTTAAGGGATGCTGTACTGATCCCATGATCGATGTGAACCGGCTCCGGGTGTTCCGCGCGGTCGTCGCCGCAGGCTCCATCCAGGCCGCCGCGACCAATCTGGGTTACACCCCGTCGGCGGTCAGCCAGCAGGTGACCACCCTGCAGCGCGAGACCGGGCTGACACTGCTGGAACGGGTCGGCCGCGGGGTCGAACCGACCGCGGCGGGCCTGGAGCTGGCCGAGGCCGCCGGGGGCGTGCTGGGCAGCCTCGACGAGGTCGAGTCCCGGGTCGCGGACCTGCGCGTGGGGCGTACCGGATCACTGTCGGTCGCCTACATCTCCTCGGTGGGGATGGCGTGGATGCCCGGCATCATCGCCGAGGTGGTCCGCGACTTCCCCGGGCTGCGGCTGGGGCTCTTCGTGCGGGAGGTTCCCGAAGGCAGCGAGAGCGACCGGATGGACATCGAGGTCTTCGTGAAGAATCCGGAATTCCCAGCCCGGTTGGGATTCCGGGATCACGACCTGATGGAGGAGCCCTATCAGGTGATCCTCCCGGTGGGTCATCCGCTGGCCGAGCAGGACCAGGTCGAACTCTCCGCCCTGCGCGGGGAGACCTGGATCGCCTCCGACAGCGCGGAGTCGAGCTGCCAACTGCGCGTCGACCAGGCCTGCGCGGCGGCCGGTTTCGTCGCCGAGTACGCCGTCCGCGCCGACGACCATCTGCCGGCCATCGCCTTCGTCCGGGCCGGCGTCGGGGTGACGATCGTGCCCCGGTTGTGCACCCTCGACCTGGTTCCCGGGGTGGTCGCCCGCGACCTGGTCAATCCGACCCCGACCCGGCAGCTCACCCTGCGGGTGCGCAAGGCGGTCGAGGACGCCCCGCAGGTGCACCGGGTGGTCGCCGGGTTGCAGGACGCGTCCCGGCGTGACCCCCTGGCGCCGACGGCAAGCGGGATCAGTCGACGGCGATCTCCTCGCCGAGCCGCCAGCCGGGATTGAGTTCCAGCACGTCACCGCTCCAGAAGCTGCCGGGGTCGTACCAGTTGGACGGCCGGTCGGTCGGCAGGATGCCCATCTCCTGATAGGTCACCGCGACCACCTCGGCGCAGAACGCGGCGGTCGGTGTCGGCGCGCCGCCACCGGGCAGCCGCCAGTCGGCGAACCGGCCGGACAGCCAGCGCCAGGCCAGGCGGCCGGTGGAGGGGAAGCTGACCCCGTCGAGCCGGGCAATCGTGCGCAGCAAGGAATCCTCGGCCTCGCGGCCGACCTCCGGACTCAGCTGCCGCAGCCACGCCCGTTGGTGGTAGCGATCCCGCCAGCGGTGCACCGCATCACCCAGATCGTGCAGCTGCACCCCCGGATGATGACCGCCGGTCCAGACATCGGGCAGTGACCGGCCCAGCTCGGCATGCCACATCAGCGGGGGCAGATCCTCAAGCACCACAGCCATTCCGACGTGGTTGACCGGGGCATTCGTCACCGCCCGGATCGCGCGATCGGCGCGGCTGGTGCCGCGGAAGATCCACAGGTCACCGGTGCGACTGGCCTCCAGGGCTTCGGTCAGGCTGAGCGGCATGCGACCCAGTGTGCCGGAGACCGGGCCACTACCCTGAGTGACCATGAAGGCGGCATCCAGGGATCGGGTGAAGCGGCGGATCGCGCCGGTGTGGAAGTTCCTCGGCATCGCCGGGCTGGTCTCGGTCGCCGCTGGTGGCGTCCTGGTCGCCCGCGACGAGCGCGCCCGCCGGGCGTACACCCCCGACCAGGTGCGGGAACGGTTGCACGAGCGCGCCACCGAGGGCCGCCCGGACGGCGATCAGTCCTAGAAACCTGTGGACAACCCTCCCCGACGGCTCGTGCCTGTCGGTGCGGGCGCCTAGATTCGAGGCGTGGAGTGGGATCAGCAGGCGCTCGGCCATGCGCCGATACCGGCCCGCGGCTGGTGGGACGCGCCCACCGACGCGGAGCTGCTGCGCCGGTTCGGTGAGTTGACGCTGAACCGCGCCCGCGCCTATCTGAACGGTGGCCGGGTCCGCTCGGTGCAGGTGCCCAGCCAGGCGTCGGTGGTGCTCGCCGAGGTCACCGGGACCCGGCGTTACGACGTGCTGCTCACCCCGGTCGGCACCCCGGATGTGTTCCGCGGCAACTGCAGCTGCCCGATGGGTTTCGACTGCAAGCACGTGCTGACCGTGCTGCTCTGGCTCCGCGCCCGGCCGAGCAGCCCCCGGTGGCGACGGCAGCTCGACCAGTTGCTGGCGATCCCGGCCGAGTCCCGTGGTGAACCCGGGCAGGGTCCGCTCGCGCTGCAGGTCTCGGCGCTGCGTTACGGTCGGGACTGGGCGGTGCAGTTCCTGCCCACCCGCCGGGTGAAGAAGGGCGATCGCTGGGCGAAGAACCTGCAGTGGTCGACGGTGAATGCACCGGGTGCGGACCAGCAGTACCGTCCTGATCAGCTGCGGGCGCTGCGCGAACTCGCCCATCTGCACCGGCCCTATTACCACAGTGGCGGGGTGTTGGACTTCGGCGATCTGGGGCCCGGGGCCTGGCGGCTGCTGGGTCAGGTCCGCGACGCCGGCTGCGAGTTCGTGCCCCATGCACAGCATCTGCAGGGCGGTGGGGAGAGCCGCGGGGTGGGCGTGGATTTCGCCGAGCTGCCGCTCGGCGCCCGGCTGGCCCGCGACGACGATGACCAGGTGGTGCTCGGCGTCCAGGCGCTCGATGGGACACCGCTGGAATCGGTTCAGCTGTTGGGAAATCCGCCGACCGCCGCGCTGGTCGACACCGGTGCGGAGCTGGTGCTGCGACCGTGTGACCCCGACCCGGGGCTACGTCCGCTGACCCAACTGGCGCAGGTGCGGATCCCGCCCGAGGAGGTGAGCGACTTCGTCGCCGACTATCTGCCCCGGCTCCGCGAACGCGCCCCGGTCACCGGCGCGGACCAGGTGGCCGCACTGCCCGAGGGGGAGACGCTGCGGCTGCGCGGCACCATCCGCGGGTTCGGCACCGGCGGGATCGAGCTGGCCTGGAGTTGGGTGTACGCCGACGCCACCGGCGAGCGCGAGGTCGGCCTGCTCGTCGAGCGCGGTGGCCCGCGCCGCTCCCCGGTGGTCGAGCAGGAGCTGCGGGCGGCGCTGGTCGCCGAGCTGCCGGAGCTGGCCGAGCTGCTCGGCTCCGGATCCGCCCGCCTGGACGCCGCCCGGGCCGCACTCTTCCGCTCGACGGTGGAACCGCGGTTGACCGCCGACGAGCGGGTCGAACTGCTGCACACCGGTGAGGTGCTGGACTATGCCGAGGCCACCGAGGCCCGCGTCGAGTGGCAGGTCACCGACAGCGACGAGCGGGACTGGTTCGACCTCGGCGGCCGGTTGCTGCTGGATGGTGAGCGGGTGCCGCTGGTCGAGGTGATCCGCGCGCTCCGCGCCCACCAGGAACTGCTGGTCAGCCCCTCGGGCCGGTTCGTCCGCCTGGACAGCCCCGAACTGGCGCGGCTCGCCGAGCTGCTGGAGGAGGCCAACCTGCTCACCGATCGGCGCGACGAGCTGCGGATCAGCCGCGACGATGTGGCGTTGTGGCGGGAGCTGGCCGATGTCGGGGTGATCGTCGAACAGGCCGAGCGCTGGCGGCGTACCGTCGGCGCACTCGTCACCGCCGATTCCGCGGAGGTGCCGCCACCGGTGGGGTTGCTGGCCGAGCTGCGGCCCTATCAGCTGGTCGGCTACCAGTGGCTGCACCGGCTGTGGAGCGCCGGGCTCGGTGGCCTGCTCGCCGACGACATGGGCCTCGGCAAGACCCTGCAGACCCTGGCCGCGTTGCTGCAGCGCCGCCAGCAGCGCACCGACGAGCCACCCGCCCTGGTCGTCGCGCCCACATCGGTGCTCGGCACCTGGGCCGGTGAGGCCGCCCGCTTCACCCCCGGCCTGCGGGTGGTGGTGATCGATCGGACGCTGAAGGCCAGCGGCGCCGAGCTGGCCGCGCTGACCGCCGAGGCCGATCTGGTCGTCACCTCCTACACCCTGCTGCGACTCGACGACCAGGCGTACGCCGCCCACGACTGGTCGGTGCTGGTGCTCGACGAGGCCCAGGCGGTGAAGAACCCGCGCGCCCGCACCCATCAGGCGGTGCGCCGGCTGCGGCGGGAGGTGACGATGGCGGTCACCGGTACGCCGGTGGAGAACTCGCTGGTCGACCTGTGGGCACAGCTGGCGCTGGTCGCGCCCGGGCTCTATCCGAAGCTGGAGGATTTCAACGCCGAGGTACGCCGACCGATCGAGTCCGGGCGGCAGCCCGAGCTGATGGAACGGTTGCGGAACCGGATCCGGCCGCTGCTGCTGCGTCGGACCAAGGAACTGGTCGCCGCCGACCTGCCGGAGAAGCACGTCCAGGTGCTGTCGGTGCCGCTGGCGCCCGGGCATCGGCGCCGCTATGACCGGCAGCTCGCCCGGGAACGGCAACGGATGCTGGGCCTGCTCGCCGATCCGGACGCCAACCGGATCGAGATCCTGGCCGGGCTGACCCGGTTGCGGCAGCTCGCGATCGACGAGGGAATCGGTGCCACCGCGGACGAGGCGGGCGGGAGGCGGACGCCGCACTCGGCGAAGACCGAGACCCTGGTCGAGCTGGTCACCGAGCTGGCCGGTGAGGGGCATCGGGCGCTGGTGTTCAGCCAGTTCACCAGCTATCTCGCCCGGGTCCGGGAGGCGCTCACCGAGGCAGGGATCGCCTGCTGCTATCTCGACGGCACCACCCGGGACCGGCAGCGGGTGGTGCAGGAGTTCCGCGACGGCGACCAACCGGTGTTCCTGATCAGCCTGAAGGCCGGCGGGGTCGGGCTGACACTCACCGAGGCCGATTACGTGTTCGTGCTCGACCCGTGGTGGAATCCCGCCGCCGAGCAGCAGGCGATCGACCGCGCGCACCGGATCGGGCAGCGACGATCGGTGCTGGTCTATCGGCTGGTCTCCGCCGACACCATCGAGGAGAAGGTCGTCGCCCTCGGCGCGCGCAAGACCGAACTCGCCGCCGGCCTGCTCGGCAGCGGCGACGAGGCCGCACCCCGGCTCACCGCCGACGAGCTGGAATCCCTGCTGGAATAGGGAATCCGGTCAAAACAGTCCGGACGCTCATCGAGTAACTCGGCATGCGGAGCGCAGCGGAGCAATGCAGAGCGTCTCGAGATGATGCCGCGACCCGCGAGCAGCGCACCGAAATCTGCGGCTCGATTCCCGATCGGGGCCCAGATCGGCCGATTCCGCGATCGAGCCGCAGATTCCGCAGGCCACCGCGAGTCTCGAGTCCGGTCTTCTCTCGGGCCGCTCGTAGGGCGGCGCGCTCCGGTTCTTCTCCGGCGGGGATCGTCCCGGCGGGCACCTCGACGCCGTGGCCTGGACCGCTGCCGCTGCGGTGCCCACTCACGGCAGCTGGTGGATGAGCACCGCCTTCCCGACCGTGGTACCGGCGCGCAGTGCGGCCAGCACACGCGGCGCATCCTGGATCGGGAGCTGCTCAGCGATGTGCACCGTGGCCTCACCGGAAGCGACCAGGGCGAGTGCACGGCGCAGATAGCTGCCGACGAGGGTCGGGTCTGCCGCGGAGAGTGCGCCGAGGTTGAAGCCCAGTACCCCGATGCCGCCGAACCACAGGGTGTTGCTGCTGATCTGCTTCGATGAGCGTGGTCATCGTCCCGAACGGGTCGTACCGCGGCGGGGTGGGGCGGTCCACGGGTCCTCCGGCCACGGGTGCTTGCTGTAGCGGCCGCGGTTCTCGGCACGGACCTGCGGATAGACCTCGTTCCAGAAGTTCGCCAGGTCCGCGGTGATCGCGAGCGGGCGGCCGGCGGGGGAGAGCAGCTCGAACACCAGCGGTATCCGGCCGTCGGCGATCCGCGGGGTCTCGGCGAGGCCGAAGGTCTCCTGCAGTTTCACCGCGACCCGCACCGTCGGCTCCGGCTCGTCGTGGTCGGGATAGCCGAGCCGGATCCGTGACCCGGACGGCACCTCGATGGTGGTCGGCGCCAACCGGTCCAGTTCCGCGGCCTGCCGCCAGTCGAGCAGGCGCCGCAGCGCACCGGCCGTGTCCACCGCCGACAACCGGCCGCCTGCGGCCAGTGCATCCAGCTCCGGCCCGAGCCAGTCCGCGAGTCGCTCCAGCAGCGCCGCGTCGTCCATCGCCGGCCAGTCGCCGAACACCCGGTGCAGCAGGGCCAACCGGTTCCGCAACGTCACCGCCGCGGTGGGCCACGGCAACAGCGACAATCCCTTGCGGCGCAGGGCTTCGGCGACGGCAGCGCGGCCCCGGGCCGGATCCGGGCGGACCGGTGTCGCGGACAGCTCGATGGCCCCGAGTCGGCGTACCCGGCGCCCGGCCAGTCGGCCCTCTGCCCAGCTCACCTCATCGGCCTCCCGCCGCAGCTCGGCGCCGGCCGCCAGCGCGAGCGGTTCATCGACCGGTACGGCGGCACGGATCACCGCGCCGGTCTCGGTACGCCCCAGCTCGGCGACCGCCAGCCAGGGCTGCCCCCGCAGCGGGGAACCCTTCGGCAGCTCGGCGCCGGTCCCCGAGGCCAGCAGGTACGCCCCAGCGCCCCCGCGGGCGCGGGCCAGTCGCTGCGGGAAGGCCAGCGCCACCACCCAGCCCACCGCCTGATCCTCGGAAACCCTTTCCTGCTGGGAATCCCGGCCATCGCCCGTCGGCGCCAGCTCGGCCAGTCGCTGCGCCTGATCGGCCCACGCCTTCGCCCCCGGTGCCGTGCCGCGACGCAGCGCCCGCCAGCGCGCGGTCAGATCGGTCTCCCGGCCGCCGTCGTCGGCGGCCAGCATCGCCACCACCTCGGCGCAGCGCCGCACGCCGAGCCGCGGTGCGCCGTCCAGCAGTGCCCGGCCCAACCGCGGGTCCACCGGCAACCGCACCAACCGCCGGCCGAGATCGGTCGCGGCACCGGCGTCGTCGATCGCACCCAGTCCACGCAGGGTCTCCTCGGCGCGATCGGCGGCCACCTCCGGCGGCGGATCCGGCAACGCCAGACCCGCACCCCGCGGCGTACCCCAACAGGCCAGATCCAGCATCGCACCGGTGAGGTCGGCGGTCGCGATCTCCGGCCGATCGGACTCCGCGGCCCGCGCCCAGGCATCCTCCGGCCAGCAGCGCAGCACCAGACCGGGGCCGAGCCGCGCCGCCCGGCCCGCTCGCTGGATCGCCGTCGCCCGGGACACCGAGACGGTCACCAGCCCGGTCAGCTCCCGGGTGGCGTCGTGACGCGGCTGCCGCGACAACCCGGAATCGACGACGATCCGCACCCCGGGCACGGTCAACGAGGTCTCCGCGACCGCGGTGGCGACCACCACCCGCCGGTGTGCACCCGGGGTGAGTGCGGCGTCCTGCTCCCGCGCCGACAGCCGGCCATGCAGCGGCAGCACCGGGATCGCCGGACCCAGCCGGCCGCGCAGTGCGGCGCAGACCTGATCCACCTCCCAGGCTCCCGGGACGAACACGAGCACATCGCCCTGGTGCTCAGCGAGGGCCGCCGCCGCGGTGTCGGCGACGTGGCCGCAGAACTCCCGGGTGACGCCGCGGGCGTCCAGCGTGCGCACCCCGGCCGGCGCCGGTCGCCAGCCGACCTCGAGCGGGAACAGCACGTCGGGAACCGACACCACCGGTGCCGGATTCTCAACGCTGCCGAGGATTGCGGCGAACCGATCGGCCGCCAGGGTGGCCGACATCGCGACCACCGACAGGTCCTCCCGCAGTTCCAGGAGCTCCCGCAGCATGCCCAGCGCCAGATCGGATTCGAGTTGCCGCTCGTGCACCTCGTCCAGCACCACCGCGTCGATGCCGGGCAGTTCGGGATCGGTGAGCAACCGGCGCAGCAGCACCCCGGTGGTGCAGAACTCGACCCGGGTTCGCGCCGAGCGGCGGCGCTCGCCGCGGACGGTGAAGCCGACCTCCTCGCCCAGGCGTACCCCTGCCAGCGACGCCAGCCGCCGCGCCGCTGCCCGGGCCGCCACCCGCCGCGGTTGGGTGACGACCACCCGACCCCCGGTCCCGAGCTCGGCCAGCGCCGGCGGCACCAGGGTGGTCTTGCCGGTACCGGGTGGCGCCTGGACCACCGCGACCCGGTGCTCGGCCAGGGAGTCCCGCAGCCTCGGCAGGGCGGCCGCCACCGGCAGGCCGGAACCGATCCGGTCCAAGTCGAAGCGCGGGCTCATCGCGCGCTCACATGCTCAACAGGGCGTACACCGCAGCGCGCACCTCGGCCTGGTCGACGGTGCGGTCGGGAATGGTCACCGCGTGCAGCACCACCCCATCCAGATAGTCCGCGGCCCGGCGGGCGGCCGCCAGCGGATCGGCGACCCCGACACCGGCGAGCACCGCGGTGAAATCGTCCAGCAGCCGCTGGTGCTGCCGGCTCAGATCCAGGTGCGTCGCCAGTTCCAACCGGACCCGGGTCGCCTCGGCGGCGGCACCGCTGGTCTGCCAACGGGCGAAGGAGGCGATCAGCTCCGCCACCTGTTCGAGGGTCTGCGGCGGAGCTGCGGTCAACCGATCGGCCTCGGCGCGGTCCAGCTCGGCCAGCCGGTCGGCGACGGCGGTGACCAGGGCCGCCCTGGTGCGGAAACAGTTGGACGCGCTGCCCACCGGGACGCCCGCCTCGGCATCCACCGCCCGATGGGTGAGCGCACGCAGTCCGCCGCCGGCGACCACCCGCAGCGCGGCCTCGGCGATCTGGTGACGACGATCGGACATGGCCCCGAGCCTAGGGCACTACATCTGTAGTAATGTGCGCCCATGGTCACGACCATCGACATCATCGGCGGCGGTGTCGCGGGGCTCGCGCTGGCCGCCCGGCTCGACCCGCATCGCTTCCGGATCCGGGTGCTCGACGCCGGCCGGGGCGCCCGCGAGGTCGGCACCTGTTTCGGCATCTGGCCCTTCGCGATGCCCTCGCTGGCGGCGCTCGGTCTCGCCGAGCGGGTCCGCGCCGCCGGCGTACGCCCCACCGCGGGCAGCATCTGGAATGCCGCCGGTCGGCGGCTGGTGCACTCCACCCGGGTGCCCGAGGTGTGGCTGGTCACCCGGGTGCAGCTCCTCGACTGGCTCGATCAGGCGGTCGGGCCACACGTCGAGCGGGTCGGCACCCGGGTCGCCGACCCCGGCACGAGCGAGGCCGAGCTGGTGATCGGGGCCGATGGGGCGTACAGCATCACCCGGGAACGGATCTTCGGCCGCGGCGCCACCTCGACCGGCATCGTCGCGCTGCGCGGCCTGGTTCCGTTCCCGGTGGAGCCGGGGGAGTACTGGGGCCGGGGTGCGCATTTCGGCAGCACCCCGCATCCCGACGGGCTCACCAACTGGTTCGCCACCCTGCCCGAGTTCCGGGCCGGGCCGGCGGAGGCGCTGGACCGGGCGCGCGCCGCCTTCGCCGACTTCCCGGCGCCGGTCCGCGCGGTGCTGGGCGCCGCCACGCCGGGGCAGACGCTGGTCAACCGGATCGTCGAGGCGCCGTCCCTGCCCAGCTTCGTCCACGGTCGGACGGTGCTGATCGGCGACGCGGCGCACGCCATGTCGCCCAATCTCGGCCGCGGCGCCTGCGAATCGCTGGTGGATGCCGCGGTGCTGGCGGAGGCGCTCGGGTCTGCACCGCCCGCCGAGGCGCTCGCCCGCTACGACCGGGTACGCCGGCGGCCGACGCAGCGGATCCGGCGGCTGGCCGCCGCGATGCGCCGGCTCAGCCTGGGCGGTGGGCCGCTGCGCGATCCGCTGCTGCGCACGGTCGGCACCCTGGTGCGCTGACGGCAAACCCGGCGCGCGAGGCCGGTGTGAGTTTTTCCTCAGATTTCCTCAGAGTGCTCTCAGAATGTCATAATCGGCCGGATTGTCCCGGGGATCTCTTGGAGGAACTGTGACCGGATTCGCGCGGCTCGGCGCCGCTGTCGTCGGCCTGGTGGCCGTGCTCGGACTGCAGGTCGCCCCCGCGTGGGCCGCCCCGACACCCACCCCCACACCGACGGCGACCCCGTCCGCGACCGCGTCGCCCACCGCCACCCCGAGCGCCCCGACCGCCACCGCGCCCACCGCGCGTACCGGCACCCAGCAGGTCGTCCCCGCGCCGACGGCGGCACCCAGCCCGACCCCGGCCGCCACGCCGACCCCCGGGCCGACCGCCTCCCCGACGCCGGCACCGGTCGCCCAGCGGGCCGCCGCGGCGCCGACCACCGACCCGAACCTGCCCAAGGAGGGCAGCATCATCGGGCAGAAGTGGACCGCGATGGGCGGCTACAACAGCTGGCTCGGCGCCCCGGTCGCCCCCGAGGTCTGCGGGCTGCGCGACGGCGGCTGCTTCCACCGCTTCACCGGCGGCACCATCTACTGGTCCCCGGCCAGCGGTCCCTGGAGTGTGCGCGGATCGATCGCCCAGGCCTGGGGCAACTACGCCTGGGAGCGCGGCCGGCTCGGCTACCCGATCTCCGACGAGCGCTGCGACCTGCGCGACGGCGGTTGCGTGCAGACCTACCAGGGCGGCCTCTTCTACTGGTCCGGCGCCTCCGGTGCCAACCCGGTCTGGGGCTCGATCCGCGAGGGTTATGCCGGAGTGGCCTGGGAGAACAGCAAGCTCGGTTACCCGATCGAGGGTGAGTTCTGCGGGCTGCGCGACGGTGGTTGCGCGCAGCGTTACCAGGGCGGACTGATGTATTGGTCGCCGGCTTCCGGCCCCCGCCCGGTCTGGGGTTCGATCGGCCAGGGATACGCCCGGGTCGGTTTCGAGACCGGCAAGCTCGGTTACCCGATCGAGGGTGAGTTCTGCGGGTTGCGCGACGGTGGTTGTGCGCAGCGTTACCAGGGCGGGTTGATGTATTGGTGGCCCGCCTCCGGCCCGGCCCCGATGTGGGGAGCCATCAGCCAGGCGTACGCCGGCGCCGGTTTCGAGACCGGCCCGCTCGGCTACCCGACCGAAGGTGAGTTCTGCGGACTGCGCGACGGCGGCTGCGCCCAGCGACTGCAGGGCGGAATGATCTACTGGTCGCCGCCGTCGGGTTCGCATCCGGTGCGTGGCGCGATCCTCGCCGGGTACGCCGCTCAGGGCTGGGAGGCCGGCCGGCTCGGTTACCCGACCTCCTCGGAGTTCGGCACCGGTGGCACGATCACCCAGAACTTCCAGGGCGACAAGCTGGTCTACAACCCGGCCACCGGTTCGGTCGACAACGGCGCCCCGGTGCTGAACGGCGAGAAGTGCGTGGCCTCGCTCTACAGCGAGGGTCAGCTGACCGCCTCCGGTGAATACTTCAACCCGAACGCGATGACCGCGGCCCACAAGACGCTGCCGTTCAACACCTGGGTCCGGGTGACCAACCTGGCCAACGGGCGCAGCGTCGACGTCCGGATCAACGACCGCGGCCCCTACGTCGCCGGCCGCTGCATCGACCTGTCCACCGCCTCCTTCTCCGCCATCGGCGACCCGCGGCAGGGCCTGATCAACGTCGACGTCACGCCCCTTTGATGTCGGCTCGCGCGCGGCGCGCCATCACCCCGCTCTTCGGCCCAGTCGTCGAAATCCGCGCGGTGGGTCGGCGGATGGTGGCGTGAGCCACGCGGGGATTTCTCCTTGGTGGGCCTGCATCGCGGGGGCGCGCCGCTGGACGCTCGCCTCCCGTGATGTCGGCTCGCGCGCGGCGCGCCATCACCCCGCCCCTCGGCCGGCCGCGTCCCATCCATCGAATCCTCGGTGCATCAGTGGATTGCTAGAGGGAAAGGGGTATGCACTGACGAGTCGATGGATCGCGTCCGGGGTTCCGGCATGAGAGGAACCTCAGCGGACGTTCACCGATCGGTCACCTGCTGGCCGGGTGGGCGTACCGGGCGGTGAGTTGGATGGGTGGGTCTGCACTCGATGAAGGGACTCCCCATGACCGACTCCGTCACTCGCCGTGGCTTCCTCGGCGGCTCCGCCGCCGTGCTCGGCTTCGCCATCAGCGGCGCCGGCAGCCTGGCGCCGTTCGTCCGTGAGGCCGCTGCCGCCACCAAGCCCGCGCTCGGTTACGGGCCCCTGCAGTACACCCCGGGCGCCATTCTCGCGCTGCCCAAGGGGTTCAGCTACACGGTGATCGCCGAGTCCGGCAAGGCCAGCGGCGGCATGGTGCAGCCCTCCGATCCGGACGCGATGGGTGTCTTCGACGCCGGCAACGGCGCCAGCACGCTGATCTCCAACCACGAGATCGGCGGCTCCGAGAAGTACGCCGTTCCGCATCAGGACAGCGGCGTCGTCTATGACACCGGCGCCCGCGGCGGCACCAGCACCTTCCTGATCGACGCCCAGAACAACGTGCGGGAGCACTACACCTCGCTGGCCGGCACCATCAACAACTGTGCCGGCGGGGTGTCCCCGTGGAACACCTGGCTGACCTGTGAGGAGACCGAGGCCCGCGCCGGTGGTGCGCTGACCAAGGATCACGGCTACGTCTTCGAGGTCGACCCGGCCAGCCAGCAGGCCAACGTGGGCATGGCGCCGATCCCGCTGAAGTTCCTCGGCCGGTACGCCCACGAGGCGGTCGCGGTGGATCCCGAGACGTTCCACATCTACCTCACCGAGGACGCCGGCAACCCCAACGGTCTCTACTACCGCTGGACCCCGCCGGCCGGTTTCACCGGTGGTCTGCACTCGCTGCACAAGCTCGCCAAGGACGGCGCCGTCGAGGTCGGTGCGCTGGAGGCGATGAAGTGCTTCGACGAGGCCGGCAACCACGTCCGCGACCTGGCCCAGGCCACCGAGGTGAACACCAGGTACCGCGTCGAATGGGTCAAGGTCCCCGACCGCGACGCCCGCACCCTCAGCGTCCGCAAGCAGTTCACCGAGGACCAGATCACCCGCTCCCGCAAGCTCGAGGGCCAGTGGTGGGGTGACGGCGGTGCCTACTTCGTCGCCAGCTTCGCCCGCACCTCCGACGGTTCGGTCGCCGAGCACGACGGCCAGGTCTGGCACTACGACCCGAGCAAGCAGCGGATCACCCTGACCACCATCTTCGGGGTGAATCCGAACCCGGACGAGGAGGGCACCAACTTCGACGGCCCGGACAACATCACCGTCTCCCCCTACGGTGGCCTGATCCTGGCCGAGGACGGCGACGGCAAGCAGCATCTGGTCGGCATCACCGAGCAGGGCAAGGCCTATCCGCTGGCGCTCAACCAGGTCAACGATTCCGAGTTCTGCGGCCCGGTGTTCAACAAGGCCGGCACCACGCTGTTCTGCAACATCCAGAGCGGCCCCGGTTACACGCTGGCCATCACCGGCCCGTGGGGCCGTCCGTCGAACGGTGCACCGAACTCCAACGGCGGCAAGAAGAACAGGTGACCCCCGAACGCGCCGTCCGGATCGGAATCCCTGTCCCCGTGGGGATTCCGGACCGGGCGGCGCCCGCCGTCGACTGAGCGAGGAACGCAGTCACCAGACGAAGTCACTGGTGCGGCGTACGCTCATCCCGCAGCAGGGTGACCACCCGGCGGATCTCGGTGAGCGCCTCGCGCCCGGTCTCGGAGATCTCATCGAGTGCCTGGGCGGCCAGCTCGGGACGCTTCCGGGAGGCGGCGCGACCACCCTCGGCCTGCACGACCATCTGCGACACCGAATGGGTCACGATGTCGTGCAATTCGCTGGCGATCTGCTGGCGGACAAGAGTTTCCTGCAACTGCCGGTTCCGCTCCCGTTCCGCCAGGATCGTCTCGGCGGCCTCCTGTGCGGCGCGGGCCCGGTTCTTGTCCTCGATCGCGGTCTCCAGCCGCCGGCGGCCGATGATGTAGGGCGTCAGCACCATCAGCCCGCAGCCCAGCACCGTGAGCGTGGCGATCTCCGGGTTCCAGCCGCGATCCGGCTCGTACCAGGTGATCGGGCCGGCGATCGAGGCCAGCGCACCGATCGCTACCGCCACCCGGGACCAGCGGGACCGGACCAGCCGCGCGACCGAGTAGGCGACGATCGGGACCACCACCAGCGAGGGCAGCGGCCGGTCGGTGACGAACAGGTGCGCGATCCCGGCCGCGGTGACCAGCGCCAGCATCACCATCGGGTGTCGGGTACGCAGTAACAGCGGGACCACCATCGCCACCCCGACCACCGCCTGCGCGGGGGTGGCGTACGCCCAGAACCCCAGCGACACCGCGACCAGCCCGGGCAGCACCAGCGTCATCAGCACCACCAGGCCGAACAGCACGAGGTCTTCGTGCGCGCCCTGGGTCACTGAGGTCCTGCCGCGGAACATGTCCCCACGGTAATAGGCTCACCCCCATATGACACCCCTCTCGACGCAACGACCACCGGCCGACGAGGCAGCCCGGGTCCAGGAGTTCTGCACCCGCCACGGCCTGCCCGGGGTGGTCGACGTGCACACCCATTTCATGCCCGAACGGGTGCTGACCAAGGTGTGGGCCTTCTTCGACCAGCTCACCGAGCACCCCGAACACGGCCCGCTGCGCTGGCCGATCAGCTACCGCCACGACGAGGGCCAACGGCTGGAAATCCTGCGCTCCTTGGGTGTCCGCCGCTTCACCTCTCTGCTCTATCCGCACCGACCGGGGATGGCCGAGTGGTTGAACGACTGGGCCACCGACTTCGCCCGGCGTACCCCCGACTGCGCGCACAGTGCCACCTTCTATCCCGAGGAGTCCGCCGCCGGCTACGTGGCCAAGGCGCTGGCCGACGGTGCGGTGATCTTCAAGGCCCACGTCCAGGTCGGCGGTTACGATCCGCTGGATCGGTTGCTGGAGAAGGTATGGGGGCAACTCGCCGACTCGAGTACGCCGACGGTCATCCACTGCGGCAACGGCCCGAATCGCGGCCGGCACACCGGCCCGGAGCCGATCGCCGAGCTGCTCCGCCGGCACCCCCGGCTTCCGCTGGTGATCGCGCACGCCGGAATGCCCGAGTACGCCGATTTCCTCGCCCTGGTGGAAAAACACGAGAATGTCTGGCTGGACACCACGATGGTGTTCACCGACTTCACCGAACGGCTGATGCCCTTCCCGACCGAGCTGCTGCCCAGGCTCGCCGACCACGGGGACCGGGTGGTGCTGGGCACCGACTTCCCGAACATCCCCTACCCCTATCTGCACCAGCTCGAGGCGCTGGAACGCCTCGAGCTGGGCAGCGGGTGGCTGCGTCAGGTCTGCTGGGACAACGGCGTACGCCTCATCGGCGCGCCCTGATCCCGGACGCCATCAGGCCGGTGCGTCGCCCTTCGCGGTGGCGTTGATCTGGAACATCGCCCCCTGCGGGTCGGCCACGGTGGCGAACCGTCCGAACGGCGAATCCTCCGGACCGTCGAGCAGCTTGCCGCCCAGCTCGGTGATCTTCGCCACCGCCGCGTCGGTGTCGTCGACGGCCAGATAGATCCGCCAGAACGACGGCGAATCACCGATGAAGTTCTTCGCATCGCACAGGCCGGCGGCCGCCTCCGGGCCCTCGCCGAAGGTCGAATAACGGAAGCTGGTGTCGTCGGGATCCATCGGGCTGAGCGTCCAGCCGAAAACCCTTTCGTAGAAGGGCGCAACGGCATCGTAGTCGGTGCTCATCAGCTCGAACCAGACCGGCGTACCCTGCGTCTGCGGGGTCTCGAAGCCGGCGAACTCCTTGACCTCCCAGGAGCCGATCGCGGCACCGCTCGGGTCGGTGTAGATGGCCATCGACCCCAGCTCACCGACCGGCATCGCGTCGAACAGCACCTGCCCGCCGTTGTCCTTCACCGCCTGCACGGTGGCGGCATTGTCCTCGCTGCGCAGATAGACACCCCAGGCCGTCGGCGCGGACCCGTCGCCCATCTCCGAACTCATCGCCCCGCCGACGGGCAACCCGTCCTTGGTGATCATCTGATAGTGACCGAAGTCTTCACCGGTGTCGGTGAACTCCCAGCCGAACAGTTCGCTGTAGAACTTCTTCGCGCCCTCGGTGTCCGGGGTGGACAGGTCGATCCAGATCGGGGCACCGGTGCGGGTATTGCTGGCCATGCTCTCTCCTCGAGTCAAGCGACCGGTCACCCGACCGGTGGGCCTCACGCTAGACCTCCCCGCACCGCCCGCGCTTGTCCGATCTTGCGGCATCCGCGATCCATCGAACCATCGCGCCATCCATGGAGTGCTGCAGCACGCGACGGATGCACCCAGGGTTCGATGGATCGCGGCTCCGGGCGGCGACGGGGCCGCGCGACGCGGGTACGCTCACCGGTATGGACCAGCAGGAGATCGAGGCATTCTGGGCCGATGCGCGGGTACGTGCCGGGCTGAATCCGGCCCACGCCCTCACCGGCCCCACCACCTCGGAGTCGATGCCGCCGCCCGCCTGGTCCTTCGGCGCCGATCCGGACCAGGCCGACCGGCTGCTGCAACTGGTCCTCGACGGCACCAAGACCGCCACCGCGAGCGCCGAATGGGACTACAAGGTCGAGGGGGAGGCGCTGCCGACCCCCGGTGACCTCTCGATCATCCTCGACGGCGCCGGCCATCCCCGCGCCCTGATCCGGACCACCGAGGTCAGTGTGGTCCCGTTCGACCAGGTGGATTCCGATCATGCGTACGCCGAGGGCGAGGGCGACCGGTCGCTGGCGGGTTGGCGCGAGGTGCACCAGCAGTTCTTCACCCAGCACGCCGGCCACGACCGGGGTTTCAGCGCCGACATGCCGGTGGTGCTGGAGCGGTTCAAGGTCCTCGTCACCCGGTGAACCACCGTCTCGGCGACGCCGGACCGGCGCGTAGGCTTTCACCATGTCTGACACCGCTGTCGACCGGGACACCGCCACCGAGGCCGCACTCGCCGACCTCGCCACCGGCCTGCCCGAGGGAGTGCTGAGCACCGACCCCGACGTGCTGGCCAGCTACAGCATCGACCGGGCGATGTTCGCCGAGCCGGGCCGCCCGATCGCGCTGGTCCGCGCCCGGGACCGCGAGCAGGTGCAGCACGTGATGCGGACCGCGACGAGACACCGGATCCCGGTCGTCCCCCAGGGCGCCCGCAGCGGCCTCTCCGGCGCGGCGACCGCGAGCGACGGCTGCATCCTGCTGAACGTCGAGCGGATGAACCAGATCGTCGAGATCGACCCGGCCAACCGGCTCGTGGTCACCCAGCCCGGCATCTTCAACGCCGACCTGTCCCGGGCCGTCGGCGAACACGGGCTCTACTATCCGCCGGACCCCTCCAGCTGGGAGTTCTGCTCGATCGGCGGCAACCTGTCCACCAACTCCGGCGGCCTGTGCTGCGTGAAATACGGCGTCACCACCGACTATGTGCTCGGCCTGGAACTGGTGCTCGCCGACGGGCAGGTGCTGCGCACCGGTCGGCGTACCGTCAAGGGCGTTGCCGGTTACGACCTGACCAAGCTGATCGTCGGCTCCGAGGGCACCCTCGGTGTGATCACCGAGGCCACCTTGATGCTGCGGCCGAAGACCGAGCAGCCGCTCACCGTCGTCGCCACCTACGGCTCCTGCGAGGAGGCCGCCGCCGCGGTCTCGGCCGTCGTCGCCTGCGGCGTCCAGCCCTCGCTGCTGGAGTTCATGGACCGGGCCAGCATCGACGCGGTCAACGAGGCCTTCAACATGGGCTTCGACGACGACGTGCAGGCGGTGCTGCTGGCCCAGTCCGATATCGGCGGTGACCATGCGGTACGCCAGATCGCGCAGCTCGAGGAATGCTTCGCCGCGGCCGGTGGCGATGTGATGGTCGCCGAGGACCCCGCCGAGGGGGAGGCGCTGCTCGCCGCCCGCCGGCAGGTGCTGACCGCCTTCGAGCGCTTCGGCACCACGATGATCGACGACGTCTGCGTACCGCGCGACAAACTGGTCGAACTGGTGCACGGCACCCGCGCACTGGCCGAGAAGTATTCGCTGATGGTCGGGGTCGTCGGACATGCCGGCGACGGGAACTTCCATCCCACCGTGTGTTTCGACCCGGCCGATGCCGAGCAGACCCGCCGCGCCCAGGAACTCTTCGACGCGATCATGGAGCTCAGCCTCGACCTCGGCGGCACCATCACCGGCGAGCACGGTGTCGGCACGCTCAAGCTCGATCTGCTGGAGCGTGAGGTCGGGCAGCTGTCGCTGGAACTGCATCGCCGGGTGAAGGCCGCCTTCGACCCGCTCGGCATCCTCAACCCGGGCAAGGTCTTCCGGGCCTGACAAGAAGGAAAGATCCGCCGTTCGCGGCGTGACCGCCGGGCCGGTGGCTGCCTACCGTCGGGGGAGTTCACCCGACGAGGAGCTCCCCGATGACCGAGACCGCCCAGCCCACCGGACTCTCCCGGCGTACCATCCTCGGCGGCGCCGCCGGACTCGGTGTCGTCGGCCTCGGCCTGGGCGCGGCCACCCTGCCCGCCCTGGCGGCGCCCAGCAAGCCGAAGATCCATCCCGCCTCGGCCTGGGGTGCGGTGAAGCCGGACCAGACCATCGAGACGCTGAACTACAAGCCGACCTATCTGGTGGTGCACCACACCGCGAGCGCCAACACCTCGGATTTCTCGCAGCAGCAGGCCTTCGCGCTGGCGCGCAGCATCCAGCGGCAACACATGAACCAGGGCTGGGGCGATTCCGGGCAGCAGTTCACGATCAGCCGCGGCGGTTACATCATGGAGGCCCGGCAGGGCACCCTGGCGGCGCTCAGCACCCGCAAGAAGTTCGTCCGCGGGATCCATGCCCCGGGGATGAACCGGCGCGGGATCGGCATCGAGAACGAGGGCATGTACACCGAATGGTTGCCGCCGAAGAAGCAGTGGGATGCGCTGGTCAGCCTGCTCGCCTACCTCTGCTGGGCCTACGGCATCCCCACCAACCGGATCATCGGACACAAGGACGACAAGGAATCGGCCACCCGCTGCCCCGGTGAGCTGTTCCACTCGAAGCTGACGCAGTTGCGTGCGGATGTGGCGAAGAGGTTGAAGGGTACGCCGGTGGTCACCCCGACGCCGACGAAGAAACCGACGAAGACCCCCACCCGCAAGCCGACGCCGACGAAGTCCCCGACGGCGACCGGTTCGCCGACCAGGACCCCGTCCGGTAAGCCCACACCGACCGCGACGAAGACCCCGACCGGCAAACCCACCCGGACCGCGACACCGACGAGGACCGCGACCCCGACGCGGACGGCGACACCCGAGCAGACCGCGACCCCGCGGCCCACCGCCAGCCCCACGGCGACCCCGACCGTCGATCCCACGCTCGAGCCGACGGTCGCGCCCACGACGGCACCGACCACCGCGCCCACGACCAGCGCACCCCGGACCCCGGCGCCGACCCGTACCCCGCGGCGGCAGCAGCCGCCGGTCGAGGTGCCGATCCCCGAGCCCGGTCATCGGGTGAACCCGAACGAGCTGCCGATCGCCGCCGACGGCAACGAGGCGGCCGGCGACCCGAATGTCGGACCGAGCACCGACCGACCCGCCAACCCGGTCGGCGCCAGCGACCGGCGACCGGCCCGTCCCGCGCAGCCGGAGAGCACCGGCGGCCTGGCCTCCACCGGTGTCGGCCGCCGCGGCGCCCTCCGCGGCGTACTCGACCTGTTGCTGGACTGAGCCGTTCACCGACCGGCGGAATCGGCCGAAGGTCTGGCCCCCGCACCGAAACCCGGGCACCATCGGTGCATGGACGCCGACGCCCTCGATCAGCTGCTGCAGAGGGTGAGCGAGCGTGCCGGGCGGCGCCGGGCCGCGGGGCTGGTCGCCGCCCATGACGATCTGGCCGAGGTGTCGGTCGCGCCGGGACGCTGGGTGGTCCGCAGCCATTCGATGGAGCACGTCGCCGACGAGACCGGCATCCACTGCTGGCAGGTGCTGTCCGCGGCCGGCGCCCGCCCGGTCGAGCACGACCATCCGCCGGGTTGGGTGCATCCGCTGGTCGGCATGCTGTGGCCGGACCGGTTGCCGGTCTGGGGCCGGCCGGGGGACCGGTTCCGCCCGGTGCAGATGATCGAGGGGATGCACGGCCCCGCCCAACTGGTGCTGCGCACCGCGCGCCCCCTGCTCGCCGGCGAACCGCCCGGCGCGGTGGGCACCCTGGAGCTCGACCCGGAGCTGCTCTGCTGCACCAGACTGGAGCTGCCGGCCAGCACCTGGACGCTGCGCGAATACCGCACGATCGCCGAAACCCGGCCCGGACCGCCCGATAGGGTCGGCCCATGACGAGTCGCCCGGCCGAGTCGACACCCACCACCTCCGGCAAGAAACCCGAGGGACTGCTGACGGTGTTGATCGCGCTGGCCGCCAATGCGCTGATCGCCACCGCGAAGACGGTCGTCGCACTGATCACCGCCTCGGCGTCGATGGTCGCCGAGGCCGCGCACTCCTGGGCCGACACCGGCAACGAGGTGCTGCTGCTGATCGCCGAGCGACGTTCGGTACGCCCCCGCGATCGCTCCCATCCGCTCGGCTACGGCCGGGAGGCGTACGTCTGGGCGATGATCGCCGCCTTCGGGCTGTTCACCGCCGGTTCGATCCTGTCGATCACCCACGGCATCTCCCAACTCACCGCGACCGAGCAGGAGGCGGTGGACTACAAGTGGGCCTACATCGTGCTGGCGATCTCCTTCGTGCTGGAAGGGATCTCGTTCAGCCAGGCGGTACGCCAGACCAGGAGCTCCGCGCGGGCCGCCGGGCTGCGGCCGATGCGGTATGTGCTGCGCACCTCCGAGACCACCCTGCGGGCGGTCTTCTTCGAGGACCTGGCCGCGCTGATCGGCCTGCTCATCGCCGGTGCCGGCATCGGGCTGCACCAGCTCACCGGAAATGCCGTCTTCGATGCGCTCGGCTCCATCCTGGTCGGCATCCTGCTCGGCGTGGTGGCGCTCATCCTGATCGTCCGCAACGGGCAGTTCCTGGTCGGCGAATCGGTCGATCCGGTGCTGCAGAACAAGGCCCTCGAGTCGCTGCTGGGGATGCCCGATATCGACCGGGTGACCTACCTGTGGCTCGAATACGTCGGCCCCTCGCGGGTCTATCTGGTCGCCGCGGTCGACATGTCCCGCGATGACACCGAATCGGTGCTGCAGCGGCGGATGCAGGCGATCGAGGACGACCTGGAGCGGGCGGATTTCATCGAGCGGGCGCGGCTCACGCTGTCCGCCCCCGATGAGCCGGCGCTGCTGCCCGGCGATCCCGGGGTGAATGATCCCAACCCGAGGAAGGTGTCATGAAACTCTCCCGAGCCGGCCGCTGGGCCGCCGCCGGTGCCGCCGCCTGGTTGGTGAACCGGCGCCGCCAGGTCGAGGAGGTGCCCCGCGAGCTGCGGGCGCCGCAGCTCTATCTGCCGTTGGACCTGCCGCACCCGCTGGTCGCCGAGGCGCTGCAACGGATCCCGATCCGGGTGCCCGATCCCGAGGGGGTCGAGGTGACCCGGCGGCGGGTCACCTCCCCGGAGGCCTTCGGCGCCGACGTGCTGATCTACCGGGCCTGGCCGCAGGCCGCCGAGACCGGGGCCGCGGTGCTGTGGATCCACGGCGGTGGCCATGTGATGGGCAGCGCCGCGATCGACCACGAGCTGTGCGCCTGGCTCTCCCGCGAACTGCGGCTGCCGGTGGTCAGCGTGGACTACCGGCTGGCGCCCCGGCACCCGTTCCCGGCCGATCTCGACGACTGCTTCGCCGCGCTGCGCTGGCTGCAGGAGAACGCCGCCGAGCTCGGGGTCGACCCGGAGCGGATCGCCGTCGCGGGGGCCAGCGCCGGCGGCGGGCTGGCCGCCGCGCTGGTCCAGCGGACCCACGACGCGGGCCATCCGGTCTGCTTCCAGGCGCTGGTCTATCCGATGCTCGACGACCGCACCACGCAGATCCGCGACCACGGCAACCGGGGCCGGTTCGGCTGGACCCAGACCTCCAACCGGGTCGCCTGGCAGGCCTACCTCGGCCATCCGCTCGACGAGGGGGAGGACCGCCCGTATGCCGCCCCCGCGCGGCGGGAGGACCTGAGCGGGCTGCCGCCGGCCTGGATCGGGGTCGGCGACCTCGACCTGTTCCTGCCCGAGGACGAGGCGTACGCCGCCCGGCTCCGCGAGGCGGGGGTGCCCTGTCAGCTCGACATCGAACCCGGCATGTACCACGCCGCCGACGTGTTCCGCCCCGAGGCCGAATCCATGCAGGTCTTCCGCGGCAAGATGATGGACGCCCTGCGCCGCGCGCTGCGGATCACGGCCTGACCCCCCGGTTGCGAGTTTGTCAGCGACTATGGCCGGTCCACTGCGCGGGCACGGGCGATAACTGCTGACAAACTCGCTCCCATTCACAGTTTCTGTGAATCTCTCAGCAAACGTTGCAGTTGCTCTCAGGGAGGCGTACGTTCCCGGACGTTGTCACCGCGGCAACCCGCTACGGCGGTGAACCAAGGAGAACCATGTCCACTTCCACGAAGATCGCCCGCCGCCTGCTCGGCGCCGGCGCCCTGGGCGGGGTCCTGGTCGCATCTCTCTCGACCGCGGCCTTCGCCTGTGAGCGCACCGGTGGCTCGAGTTCGAGTTCCGGTTCGCAGCAGCGCACCGTCGCCAGCCGGAGCGCATCCTCCGACGACGGCAGCCAGCAGCGCAGCTCCCATCACCACACGAAGCACAGCCGCAGCCACGCCGGTTCGACGGGCAGCGGGTCGAGCGATTCCAATGCCAGCGGCAATCGCACGGTCTCGCGGGTGAGCAGCGGGGCCAGCGCCGGGGCCAGCAGCGCCGGTACCACCAGCACCGGGACGGCGAGCACCGGGACGGCGAGCACCGGTGGCACCACCTGCACCGCCTCGATGTATGACGAGGGTCAGCTCACCGCCACCGGTGAGCAGTTCGATCCGCAGGGTCTCACCGCCGCCAGCCTGACCCTGCCGCTGAACTCGACCGCCACCGTCACCAATCCGCAGAACGGCAAGTCGGTGACCGTGCGGATCAACGACCGCGGCCCCTACATCAGCGGCCGCTGCATCGACCTGTCCGCGGGCGCATTCGCCGCCATCGGTGATCCCAACGACGGGTTGATGCAGGTCAACGTCACTCCGGCGGGGTGATCCCGAGCGGCAGCAGCAACGCGTAGCTGCTCAGGCATTTTCCGTGGCCATCGAGGGTGGGGGCGCCGGTGACGCCCCCACCCAGCACCCCGGGCAGCCGGAACACCATCCCGGGCAACTGCGGCAGCACGGTCCGCTGCACCGGGCCGGTGACGGTGTCGCCGAAGTGTTCGGCCATTCGCTGCTCGGTCACCTCGGCGACCAGCTGATCGAAGTTTTCCTTGTTTCGTGGGAAAACCGCCAGGATCAGGGTGTCACCCTTGTCCCCGGTCCGTGCGGTCGCCAGTTCGTCCAGAATCATCGGTACGCCCCCTGAGGCTCGGCGAGGTGCGGTCGGTCGAGCTGCACCGAGGCCCGGATCTCGTTGCTGGGCAGGGAAACCGAGCGGATCGCGATCACCTCGTGATGGGACTGCCGGGATCCGCCGCCACCGGCCGGCCCGTTGGTGTAGAGGCCCTCGACCTCCTGACCCACCAACCGGGCCCGTTCGGCGGTCGCCGCACGGCCGACGACCCGGAGCCGGACCTCGATCGGGTCCTCAGCACCCCGGTACGATGCCATCTCGGGTCGCAGTCGGAGCGCGGCACCGGCACCGATCAGCTCGACGAAGAGCTCCTCCGCGGCGAATCCGTGCAGTTCCTGCAACCGCTCGATCGTGACCTCGGCGGCCAATCGGGCCCGCTCCAGGGCGCGCGGACCGGCATAGCTCAACTGCCCCTCGCCCTGCCAGCCGCTGCGGAAACCGACGGTGACCTTGAGCGTCGGTGGCCGGGGCTTCCCGCTGGCCCCCTCGGCGCGCACCCGGTCCGGGCCGAGCTCGGTGAACCGGACCGCGGAGAAGTCCGCGACCACGTCGGGGGTCAGGTAGTTCGCCGGGTCGTCGACCTCATAGAGCAGCTGCTCGGCACAGGTCTGCGCGTCCAGCCGGCCACCGCTGCCGGCCGGTTTCCCGAAGATCGCGTTGCCGTCGGAATCCACATCGGCGAAGGGAAAACCGAGCCGGGCCAGCCCCGGTACGGGCTTGGTCACCGGATCGGCGAAGTAGCCACCGGTGAGCTGGCCGGCGCACTCCAGCAGGTGCCCGACCAGGGTGCCGCGGCCGAGCCGCTGCCAGTCCTCGGTCGACCAGCCGAATTCGTGCACCAGCGGCGCCAGATAGAGCGCCGGATCCGAGCAGCGGCCGGTGATCACCACGTCGGCACCGGTGGCCAGTGCCTCGACGATCGGCGCGCAGCCGAGATAGGCGTTCGCCGAGATCACCGGTTCGTCGATCTCACCGAGGCGCCGGCCGTCCTCCCAGGTGGGTGGATCGAGCCGGCGTACCGCAGCCAGCACATCGTCTCCCTCGATCACGGCGACCCGCACCTCGCCCAGTCCGAGCTCGTCGGCCACCCGGCGTACCAGCTCCCCGGCCGCCCGCGGATTCGCGGCGCCCGAGTTGGTGATGATCCGGGTCCGGCCGACGCAGTGCGGCAGCACAGCCCGCATCCGCTCGGCCAGCATCGGGTCGTGGCCGCTGCTGGGATCGGCCAGCCGGCGGGCCTGGCCGAGGGCCACGGTGCGTTCGCCCAGGCACTCGAAGATCAGGTAGTCCAGCTCACCGTCGCGGGCGATCTGCACCGCCGGATCGATCCGGTCCCCGGCGAACCCGGCTCCGGCGCCCAGTCGGATCGTGCGTGGCCCCGGATCGGCAGTCAGTTCGCCCACAGCGGCACCGCCCCGGTCAGCATGGCCACCGCGAGCATGATCAGGCTGGCCGCCCAGGCCCAGCCGATCAGGCTTCTGATGTGCCGGCCGATGTCGACCCCGGCCAACCCCACCAGCAGATAGAACGAACCGGTCAGCGGGCTGATCGGGAAGCCGACGGTTTCCTGCCCCAGCAGGGAAGCCTGCGCCAGGTCGACCGGGCTGACACCGAGTTGCTGACCCACCCCGGCGAGCACCGGCAGGACGCCGAAGTAGTAGGGATCGGGGCCGAAGAGCAGGCTCAGCGGGACCCCGAGGATGCCGACGATCAGCGGCAGCGCCGGCCCGGCGGCCTGCGGGATCAGCGAGGCCACCGACTGCGCCATCGCGTCGATCATCCTGGTCCCCTCCAGGATGCCGAGGAAGACCCCGGCGGCGAGCAGGGTGGTGGCCATCAGCATCGCCCCGTGCGAGTGCGCCTCGATCCGTTTCGTCTGCTGCTTCAGACCGGGGAAGTTCACCAGCAGCGCGATCACCACGCCGCAGAGGAAGATCAGCTCCGGGGTGGAGACGGTGGCGATCATCGCGCCGATCACCACCACGGTGAGGATCACGTTGAACCAGAACAGCTTCGGTCGGCGCAGCGCCCGGTCCTCTTCGCTGAGCACCTCTCCGGCGCCCCCGGAGCCGCCGGCGGAGCCGCCGCCCCCGGAGTTGTCGTCCACCGCTCCCTCCGGTGTGCCACCGACCCGGCTGGCACCACCCGCGCCACCCGCGCCACCCGCGTCACCCCCGACGGCCGCCGCGCCGACGGTCTCGGCCACCGGATCGAGCCGGGCGATCCGACGCTGTTCGCGGCGGCCGATCAGCACCGCGAACACCAGTGCGGCGATGATGCCGGCGATCTGGGCGGGGATCAGCGGGATCCAGAGTTCGTTGGCGGGCACCTTGACCGTCGTGGCGGCGCGCGCGGTCGGGCCGCCCCAGGGCAGCAGGTTCATCACCCCGGCCCCGAGGCCCACACAGGTGGTCAGCGCCAACCGGCTCATCCGCAGCTTGTCGAAGACCGGCAGCATCGCCGGGATCGCGATCAGGAAGGTGGTGGCGCCGGCGCCGTCGAGATGGACGCAGATCGCCAGCAGCGTGGTGGCGAAGCACACCTTCACCGGTGCATTGCCGGCCACCCCCACCAGCCGCTTGATGATCGGGTCGAACATCCCGGCATCGCGGAGGACGCCGAAGAAGACGATCGCGAAGATGAACATCGCCGCGGTCGGCGCGACGCTCTTGATCCCGGCGGCGGCGTACTTGCCGATGTCGGTGAAGCCGAAGCCGGCGATCAGCGCGGCCACCACCGGTACCCCGGCCAGCGCGACCACGGCCGCGACCCGGTTGGTGAGCAGCAGGACCAGGATCACCGCAATGGCCAGGAAGCCCATCAGCGTCAACATGCGCAGCTCCTTCGCTGGGTCGGCACGGGCAGCACCGGTGGTGCCCCCACCTTGAGCGGTCAGACCTCTGCCTGTCCAACATTGATTGGCGATAGATTCATGCACCGTGAGCATTGATCTGGATCTGCGGCAGCTGCGTGCCCTGGTCGCGGTCGCCGACGCCGGCGGGTTCACCGCGGCCGCCGAGCGGCTCCGGATCGCCCAGTCCTCGTTGAGCCGCACGGTCGCGGAGGTGGAGCGCCGGCTCGGCCGGCCGGTGTTCGAACGGACCACCCGCTCGGTGGTGGTCACCGCGACCGGCGAACAGGTGCTGGCGATCGCGCGGGAGTGCGTGAGTGGCCACGAGCGGGCGATGCGGCAGCTCGACGGTTTGCTGGCGGGCAGCTCCGGCCGGGTGGCGCTGGCCGCCCTGCCCTCGATCGCGGCCGGGCTGCTGCCCCCGGCGATCGCCCGGTTCCGCGCCGAACGCCCCGGTGTGGAGCTGCTCGTCCAGGACGGGCTGGCCGCCGAGGTGGAGGAGCTGATCCGGCGGGCCGAGGTCGATCTGGCGTTCTCGGTGGCCCCGCCGACGGGCGAATCGTTCCGGGTCCGCCGGATCGCCAGGGATCGGTTCTGCTGCGTCTTCCCCGCGGATCATCGGTACGCCGCAGCGGACGGCGAGCTGGCATGGGCCGAGTTGGCCGGTGAGGATTTCGTCCGGTTCACCACCGCCAGCAGCATCCGGCGGCATGTGGACCGGATCCTGGGCGACCAGCAGCTCGACCTCGGTGAGCAGGCCGAGGCCCGCAACGTCGGTGCCGTCGCCGGGTTGGTCGCCGCCGGGATGGGCGTCTCGGTGGTACCGGGGCTGGTGCTGCCGATGATGGCCTTCGCCGGGCTCCGGCACCGGCCGCTGACCGCACCCAAGGCGTACCGGGGGATCCAGCTGCTGCAACTTCGGGACCGGGTCCCGGCACCGGCGGCCGCCGCCCTGATCGATCTGCTGGACGCGATGGCCGGCACCGGCAGCCCGCTGCCGCCGGCGGTCGAATGGGTGCCGCGCGGGGACTGAGACCGGCCGAGGGTGTCGGCCGCGCACCAGACCGTGGTCCCCGGCGTACGCCCAGGGGTCAGACCAGGGGCCAAGCCTGGTGTCCGACCGACCGCACGACCCGATCCGCCGCCTAGGGTGGTGGACCGTGACTGATGGACTGGGTGGCGCACGTCGAGTGGCCGGTGGCCGACCGCGGCGACCTGCCTGGCCCGGTTTCGGCGGCCCCGCGCTGTGGACCGCGATCGGCACCTATCTGCCCGGGCTCGGGCTCTGGAAGGCCGGCCGGCGCCGGCTCGGCCTGGGCATCCTGGCGGTCTGGTTCGCGGCCCTGCTCGGCCTGCTGCTGGTCGGCCTGCTGGACCGCTCCCAGCTGCTCCGGGTCGCGGTCAATCCCGTGCTGCTGCGGGTGCTGACGGTGATCCTGCCGGTCATCGGGCTGATCTGGTCCGGGATCGTGGTGCTCACCCATCTGCTGCTCCGCCCGGCCGGCTGGGACCGGCTGCGCCGCGGCCTGGGAGCCGGGCTGGTCGGCGTACTCTGCTTCTCGGTCACCGCACCGCTTGCCGTCGCCGCCGTCTACGCCTGGGACCAGGCCAACCTGGTCGGCGGGGTGTTCCGCGGCAGCGACCAGATCAAGTCGCAGACCGCGCCCCGGCTGGACAACGCCGATCCGTGGAAGAACAAGCCGCGGGTGAACATCCTGATCCTCGGCGGCGATGCCGGCAAGGACCGCACCGGGGTGCGTACCGACAGCCTGATGGTCGCCAGCATCGACACCCGGACCGGTGCCACCACCCTGATCGGCATCCCGCGCAACACCGCCCGGATGCCCTTCCCGGCCGACTCGCCGCTGAAGCAGTACTACCCGAACGGCTTCTATGGCGGCGACTCCTCCGACCAGGAGTACTTCGTCAACTCGATGTGGGACAACCTGCCGCAGCAGGTGCCGGCCGACGTGCTCGGCCCCACCGACAACCTGAGCGCCGATGCGTTGAAGCTGTCGGTCGGGGAGGCCACCGGGTTGCCGATCGACTACTACCTGCTGGTCGAGATCTCCGGGTTCAAGGCGCTCGCCGACGCCCTCGGCGGGATCACGGTGAACATCAACACCTGGGTCGCGATGGGTGGCGACACCGACGCCGGCATCAAGCCATCGAAGTGGCTGCGACCCGGTCCGAACCAGAAGCTGGACGGCACCGAGACCCTCTGGTTCGCCCGCGGCCGCTACGGTGCCGACGACTTCCAGCGGATGGACCGGCAGCGCTGCACGGTGCTGGCGATCATCGAGCAGGCCAATCCGGCCAACATGCTGGCCCGGTACGAGGCGATCGCCGCCGCCTCCAAGGACATGGTGCAGACCGACATCCCGCAGGAGGTGCTGCCGGCCATCGTCGAGCTGTCCAACAAGGTGAAGACCGCCCCGGTGCGCTCGGTCACCTTCAAGCACGGTGTGGACGGCTTCTACTCCACCAACCCCGATTTCGCGCTGATGCGGGCCCGGGTCGACCTCGCCATCAAGCAGTCCGAACCGGCGGCCCCGTCGGCCCCCGCGGCCCCCGGGGCCGGGCAGCCGGCGCCGACCGGTGCTGCTCCCTCGGCCCCGACCGCCGGGCAGGCCCCGGCCCCCGCCACCCCGAGCGTCCGGCGTACCCTGCCGGTCGGCAACGCCCCCGGTATGCCGAGCAGCACCCCGGTCGCCTCCAGCGACGACCTGAAGTCCGCCTGCGGTTACGACCCGGTGCAGGCCGAGGCCGCGCTGGCGAACCCGCCCTTCTGAGCCGACGCGAAGCCACCGATCTGAGGCGTACGCCCCATCGTCCCGCTAGGATTTGCCGGGTCGCCGCACCGGCGTACCCGGGAGACAGCCCGCAGAGACTGGAGGACCGATGGCTGGTGGACTCGCCGCCCTGCTCGACGACGTGGCCGCAATCGCCAAACTGACCAGCGCCGCGGCCGGCAAGGCCGCCGGTGTGGTGGTCGATGACGCCGCCGTCACCCCGCGCTACGTCCGGGGCTTCAGCCCGGCCCGCGAGCTGCCGATCATCTGGCGGATCGCGCTCGGTTCGCTGCGCAACAAGCTGATCATCATCCTGCCGGTGGCACTGCTGCTCAGTGCCTTCCTGCCCTGGCTGCTCACCCCGATCCTGATGATCGGCGGCACCTATCTGTGTTACGAGGGCGCGGAGAAGATCTGGGAACTGGTCAGCGGTCACCACGCCGCCGAGGAGAACCAGCCCGCCACCGAACAGGGCAAGGAGTTCGAGGACAAGATGGTCCGCGGGGCCATCACCACCGACTTCATCCTGTCCGCCGAGATCATGGTGATCACCCTCAACTCGGTCGCCAGCCAGCCGCTGCTGCAGCGTGCGGTGGTGCTGATCGTGGTCGGCATCCTGATGACCGCGGTGGTCTACGGCGCGGTGGCGCTGATCGTGAAGATGGACGACATCGGCCTGAAGATGACCGAGCGGGACTCCGAGAGCGCGCAGCGCCTCGGCCGGGGTCTGGTCGCGGCGATGCCGAAGGTGCTCAGCGTGCTGTCCACCGTCGGGATCGTGGCGATGCTCTGGGTCGGTGGGCACATCCTGCTGGTCGGCGTCGGTGACCTGGGCTGGAAGGCGCCCTATGACCTGGTGCTCGCCCTCGAGGCGCCGGCGGAGCACGTGCCCGGGGTGGGCGGTTTCCTGGGCTGGCTGGTGAACACCTTCTTCTCCGCGGTCGCCGGGCTGATCGTCGGCGCGGTCGTGGTGCTGATCATGCACCTGCTGCCGTTCAAGAAGAAGAAGGCCGAAAAGGCCCACAAGACCGCCGGTGAGGGCGAATCCGGTCAGCAGTCGCATACCCCCCGGGAGTGAGGGGAATAAATCCCCGCGGACAGCGTTGAGCCGATGTCCCGCTGATCGAGAGGAGCGAGAGATGGACAACCTGTACCTGTACGAGACCGCTGTGGCGGCCTTCGAGGAGCGCGACTACCGCAGCGCCGGGCAGTTGTTCGCCGACCTGCTCGAGGCGGAACCGGAGAACCGCAATGTGCGCGAGTACGTGGCCCGTTGCCACTATCACCGGGCCGCCCTGGGCAAGGCCGAGGCGGAGCTGCGCACGTTGCTCGAGCAGGATCCGACCAACGAGTACGCCCAGCTGCTGCTGGCCCGCGCGCTGGAACGCCAGAACCGGCCCGAGGAGGCCGCCGGCGTACGCCGGGTGCTCGCGGTGCTGACCGGTGACGATCGGCACCTGGCCGGTCATGAGGTCGGGTAGCAGCGGCGAGCGTCGGTAAGCGCACCCCCGCTCTGGAAGAGCATCAAGGAGAAATCCTCGCGTTGGTCAGTCGTTGGTACTGAGTTGGCGCGGGGATTTCGACGACTGCGATGAAGAGCGGGGATTGGGTGCGCGGGCGCGAGCCGCAGGAGGAACAGCGGCGAGCGTCGGTAAGCGCACCCCCGCTCTGGAAGAGCATCAAGGAGAAATCCTCGCGTTGGTCAGTCGTTGGTACTGAGTTGGCGCGGGGATTTCGACGACTGCGATGAAGGGCGGGGATTGGGTGCGCGGGCGCGAGCCGCAGGAGGATGTGTGCATTCTGTCGGAGTCCGGTTAGGGTGCCCGCATGGATGCAGCGCAGCAGTTGATCGAGACCGTCGGCGGGGCCTTCTGGACGTGGTTGTTGCTGCCGGTGGTGGTGATCACCGGGCTCTACTTCACGATCCGGACCCAGGTCGTGCAGATCCGGATGTTCCCGGCGATGCTGCGCACCCTGCGCGACCCGGTGCCGAACACCCCGAGCGAGGCGAAGCCGATCTCCTCGTTCCAGGCGTTCTGCGTCTCCGCCGCCTCCCGGGTGGGTGTCGGCAACATCGCCGGCGTCGGCACCGCGATCGCCACCGGCGGGCCCGGTGCGGTCTTCTGGATGTGGCTGATGGCGGTCATCGGTGCCTCTTCGGCGTTCATCGAGTCGACGCTGGCGCAGATCTACAAGCGGGTCGACCCCGACGGGTCGTTCCGTGGCGGACCGGCCTACTACATGCAGTACGGGTTGGGCCGGCGCTGGATGGGCATCCTGTTCGCGATCGTGCTGGTGCTCTGCTTCCCGCTGGCGTTCTCCTCGCTGCAGGCCAACACGATCACCGACGCGATCACCAACACCACCGGTTGGACCGGCAGCTCCGCCAACCTGACCGTCGGCATCGTGCTCGCGGTGCTGACCGCCGCGGTCGTCTTCGGCGGCATGCGCCGGATCGCCAACGTGGCCGACAAGATCGTCCCGATCATGGCGATCCTCTATCTGATCGTCGGCCTGGTGATCGTGGTCATCAACATCCAGAACGTGCCCACGATGATCGGCAGCATCTTCGCCGACGCGTTCACCCCGAACGCCGCCACTGGTGGCGCGATCGGCACGGTGATCCTGATCGGCGTGCAGCGCGGCATGTTCTCCAATGAGGCCGGTCTCGGCTCGGCGCCGAACGCCGGTGCCTCGGCGGCGGTCACCCATCCGGCCAAGCAGGGCTTCGTGCAGAGCCTCGGCGTCTATTTCGACACCCTGGTGGTCTGCAGCATCACCGCCTTCATCATCCTCAGCTCCCGCCCGGATGTGACCAATGCACCGAAGGGCATCACCCTCACCCAGGAGGCGATGGTCAGCGGGCTCGGCTCGTGGGCCGGGGTGCTGTTGACGGTGATCATCTTCCTGCTGGCGTTCAGCTCGATCCTCGGCAACTACTACTACGGCGAATCCAATGTGGGCTTCATGTTCGGCGAGAGCCGGACGGTCCTCGCCAGCTATCGGGTGATCGCGGTGGCCGCCATCCTGGTCGGCTCGCTGCTGTCGGCGCAGCTGGTCTGGAGCACCGCCGACCAGATCATGGGTGTGATGGCCCTGGTCAACCTGATCGCGATCCTGCTGCTGTCCGGGTTGGGGCTGCGGACGCTCAGCGATTACAGCCGGCAGCTCAAGCAGGGCAAGGATCCGGTCTTCGTCGCCTCCGAGGTCGGCGTACCGGGGCACCTGGAGTTCTGGCAGAGCCGCGGTCAGGTGACCGGGGAGCCGGAGGCCGACGCCCCGACCGGCAGCGCGCCGACCGGTCGGAACTAGGCTGGGGCTCGTGCGGATCGCCACCTGGAACGTCAACTCGGTCAAGCAACGCATCCCGCGGCTGCTGCCCTGGCTCGACGAACGCGCACCCGATGTGGTCTGCCTGCAGGAGACCAAGGTGAGCGAGGAGCGGTTCGCCGAACTGCTCGACGAACCGTTGCGCGAGCGCGGTTACGAGTACGCCGCAGCGGGCCAGGCGCAGTGGAACGGTGTCGCCCTGCTGTCCCGGGTCGGGCTCGATGAGGTCGAGGTCGGATTTCCTGGTATGCCGGGGTTTCCCGAGCCCGAGGCACGGGCGATCACCGCGGTCTGCGACGGGGTGCGCGTCACCTCGGTCTATGTGCCCAATGGTCGTGAGGTGGACTCCGAGCACTATCGCTACAAGCTGGACTGGCTGGCGAAGCTGCGGGATTTCGTGGCCGCCGGGCCGGCGTCGCAGTGTGTCTGCGGTGATGTGAACATCGCGCCCGCCGATGCCGACGTCTTCGATCCCGAGGCGTACGCCGGGCACACCCACGTCACCGCCCCGGAGCGGGCCGCGTTGCAGGCGATCGAGGACGCCGGCCTGATCGACGTGGTCCGGCGCCGCTGGCCGGACCAGCGGTTCTTCTCCTACTGGGACTATCGTGCCGGCATGTTCCATCAGGACCTCGGCATGCGGATCGACCTGGTGCTGGCCAGCCCGGCGGTCGCCGACCGGGTGCAGGCTGCCTGGGTGGATCGCCAAGCACGCAAGGGAAAGGCGCCGAGCGACCACGCCCCGGTGATGGTCGACCTGGACACCGCCCCCGACGGAGACATCGGCCCCGTCGTCCCCCCGCCCTCGGCGAAACGCCCTCCCGGAAAGAAGAAGCTCCCGCAGTCGAAGTGACGTTCATCGAGTAGGTCGCGCAGCGACCGTGTCTCTTCACGTTCATCGAGTAGGTCGCGCAGCGACCGTGTCGAGATGAACTCCCGGTCTTTCGCCCGCTCCGCCGCCGAAATCTGCGGCTCGATTTCCAATCGGTGCCCAGATCGGTCGATTCCGCGATCGAGCCGCAAATTTCGCAGGCCGCGCTGAGGGGGCGGGTCCAGCGCCCGAACTCGATGCAGGCACCGACCAGGGAAAGGGGCAGAGAATCATCGAGATGAACCGGTCAGTGATCGTTGTCGCCGAGGGGCCGTTGTCGGATGCGGTGGCGCAGATGCCGTCTTGGTCTCCGGTTGCGGTCCAATCCTTGTGGTGGCACGAACTCCGGCAGTCGGTCGTCGGGGTTGATCCGTACCTCCCAGCGGTTGCCGTTGTGCAGTTGGGTTCTCGACGGTTCCACCAGCGCGTGGTGGTGCGGGCAGAGCAGGACGCCGTTGTCCAGGCTGGTCGGGCCGCCGCACCACCACGGTCTGATGTGGTGCGCGGCGCATCGGCGGGCCGGCTGGTCACAGCCGGGGAAGACGCAGCCCCGATCCCGAGCCACCAGCGCCGCACGGATCGCGCCTTCGAAGAACCGGTGGGTCCGCCCCACATCCAGCGGAACACCGAAACCATCGAGCACCATCGGAATGATCTCCGCATCGCAGGCCAGCAACCGGAGGTGCTGCGCCGACATGGGTCCGGCCGGGGTGTCGATGCACCCGATCCCGCGGCGCAGGGTGTCAAAATCGACGGTCACGTTGACCCGGGCTCGATCGGTGCCGCGGGCGGGTGCGCGGTTGGCATCGGCGTAGGTCTGGACGAGTTCCATGAGCGCGTCGGCGCGGCGCATCGCCCGCGACGGACGACCCCCGCACAACCCACACGAGGGTCCGGGACACAACGACCCACACGGCGGCGGATCGTCGGTGGTGTTCTTCTCCAGCACCGCATCCAGCAGGGCGAGGAGCTTCTCCCCCTCGACGGCCGGAATCCGGCCCTTGATGATGGTGGAACCCATCCCATCGCCGTAGAGGTGCAGTTCTCGGTTGCGGCGCGCGGCGGCTTCCTGCTGCTCCAACCGCCGTTCGAGCAGTGTGTCGGCGTGGTCGGGGTCGACCACCTCGACCAGCCGGTCACCGAGGGCCCGCAGCTCGGATGGACCGAACCGCTGCGCCTGATCCACCATCGTCTGCTGCGCCGCAGTCGCCTGGGAAGCCGGCAACTCCGGTGGAAGGTGTTTCAGGGCGGTGAGGATCGCGGTCGTCTGACGTGGCGACACCCGGGCCTGCGCGAGCCCTTCCCACACCACGGGTGCGTTGACGATCCGGATCGCTTCCCGCAGCACCCCGGAGGCCTCCGGTCCGGAGTAGCCGTGGCGTTCCCGCATCCAGGTCGTGGTGCACACCCCATGCACGTGTTTCGACGCATCAGCCTGGTCGATGCCGGTGAGGGTGCGGGTGGTGTGGGCGTGCAGGCGGGCGGTGATCTGTTCGTTCAACTCGCCCAGGTGGAGGCGTTGTTCGTCGGTGAGGAGCCGATCGTCCATGGTGCGCTGCTGTCCATACCCCCGATCCAACACGAGGGGTCTGACAGTGCTGGTCCGGATTCCCCGTTTGGGAAAGGAATCTGGAAATCTGTGGACAACTTTTTCGGGGGTGGGTTCATCTCGACACGGTCGCTGCGCGACCTACTCGATGAACGTGGGGAGGCACGGTCGCTGTTCGCGTTTCGGGGGTTGACGGGGGCGGAGCCCCGCTGCTGCTGACAGCGAACGGGGGTTGTGGTTGCGAGGGGCGCGTGATGCGCTGCACACATGGACATTCTCGTACTGGGTGGCACCGCCTTTCTCGGGCGGATGATCGCCGAAGAGGCGCTTGCGCGCGGGCATGCGGTGACCTGTCTCGCCCGCGGTTCGACCGAACCCCCACGGGGGAGCCGGTTCGTGCGCGCCGACCGGGAGGAGCCGGACGGTCTCGCCGGCGTACGGGATCAGGTCTGGGACGCCGTCATCGACGTCACCAGGCAACCCGGCCAGGCCCGCCGCGCGGTGACCGAGCTGACCACCCGGCACTGGGTATTCGTCTCCTCGGCCAATGTGTACGCCGAGCTCGGACGGCTCGACCAGCCCGAGGACGCTCCACTGCGGCCACCGCTCACCGAGGACACCATGGCATCGATGGAGCAGTACGGTGAAGCCAAGGTTGCCTGCGAGAATGCCTATCTGGCAACGGATTCCGCGATCATCGTGCGGGCTGGGCTGATCGGCGGTCCGGGGGACTGGTCCGCGCGATCCGGTTACTGGCCGTGGCGGTTCGCACACCCGAGTGGTCCCGACGTCGCCGTGCCCGACGATCCGCAAGCCCCCTGTGCCCTGATCGACGTCCGTGACCTCGCAGCCTGGCTGGTGCACTGTGCCGAACACCGGATCAGCGGCATCCGCAACGCCACCGGCCCCACCATCACCCTGGCCGAGCTGCTCGACACCGCAGCCGAGGTCGCGGGCAGCACGCTACCCCGGTTGCGCGTACCGCCCGATCGGCTCGGCGAGCTCGGGCTGCGGGCCTGGATGGGGCCGGCCTCGTTCCCGCTCTGGGTCGACGACCCGGCCCTGCGCGGCTTCTCCACCCTGGACAGCGATCGAGCCATCGCCGACGGTCTGAAACCTCGCCCGCTCGCCGCGACCCTGGCCGCGGCCCTGGCGTACGAGAACGGCCGCGATCCCGCCGATCGGCCCGCCGGTCTCACCGACGCCGACGAGCTGCGGGTGCGGGGGATGCTGAGCTAGCTGTTCTTCTGCTGCGTGCCGGGGCTTGGCTCCGTCTCGTGGTTCCTCCTCGCTCAGCCGGTGTACGGCGTTCATCTCGACACGCTCGGCATTGCTCCGCTTCGCTGCGCATGCCGAGCTACTCGATGAACGTGCGGTCACTTCGGTGGGAGGGAGCGGCAGTACGCCACCCCGAGGCCCACCCAGCGGTGCAGCTCGGCCTCGGAGTCGACCACCTGTTGCTCGATGTCCAACCAGCCCGGCATCGCCCGGCCCCGCATCACCATCAGCGCGACACCGTCCTGCTCGGTCAGCTCCGCCGAGGTCGCCGGATCGACGCGCACCATCAGCTGCCCGGCGCGATTCGCCGCCGCGGCCATGTGTCCATCGACGAGAAACGCCAGCCCGCCGAACATCCGCTTCTCGCTCACCCCGGACTCGGTGCTCAGCACCGCGCGGATCCGGTCGGCCAGCTCGTCGTCGTAGGTCATGGAGCACAGTATGCGGAATGATGGACCGAACCGACGAGGAGGATCTCATGCCCGATCAGCCCGACACCGAGCACCGCCTCGACCCGATCGCCGTCGTCGGCGCCGGCCAGATGGGCGCCGGCATCGCCGAGGTGCTGGCCCGGGCCGGCAATCAGGTACGCCTGGTCGACGCGCGGCCCGGGGTCGCCGACCAGGTCACCGAACGGCTGGCGATCTCCACACTGCGGCCCGCCGAGATCCTTGCGGAGGCCGTGCTCGGCGCCGGACTGGTCGTCGAGGCGGTCAGCGAGGATCTGCAGGTCAAGGCCGACCTGCTCGGTGAACTGGGCCGGCTCGCCCCGGCGGCGATCATCGCATCGAACTCGTCCACCTTCGGCCCGAGCGAGCTGGCACCGCATGCCGCCGACCCGGCCCGGCTGGTCGTCGCGCACTTCTTCTATCCGGCCACCGTGGTACCGCTGATCGAGCTGGTTCCCAGTGAGCACAGCGATCCCGGCGTTCTCGATGCGGTCCAGGACCTGCTCACCGGAGCCGGCAGGACAGTGGTCCGCCTGCGCCGCGACGTCCCCGGATTCGTCGCGAACCGGTTGCAGGCGGCGCTGCTCCGCGAGGCGATCCACCTGGTCGAAGAGGGGGTTCTCGACGTGGCGGGGATCGATGAGATCGTCACCGCGTCGATCGGGGTGCGCTGGTCGCTGGCCGGGCCGTTCCGGATCAGCGACCTCGGTGGGCTGGATGTCTGGGCCGCGGTCTGCGGGCGGCTCTGGCCCGACCTGGGCACCGACACCGTGCCGACCTGGCTGCAGCAGCGGGTCGCCGCCGGTGAGCTGGGCGCCAAGTCCGGCCGCGGCGCCTACGACCCGGCCGAGCCGGCCGGTGAGGCGTACCTGCGCGGACTGGCGGAGCGGTACGCCGAGTCCGCCGGGCCGGACGGTTCCTGAGTCGAGCGGCGCAGCGGCACCATCCGCCACCAGGTCAGGCAGCGCCACAGCCACTCCAGCGGCCCGTAGGCGAACCAGTGCAGCCAGAGCCGCGATCCGAGGTTCTGCAGCACCAGGATGCCGAGCGCCAGCCAGAGTGCCGATGCCAGGTCGCGGGTCTGGGCGAAGCCGAGCAGCAGCCCGGCCGGTACCGCCAGGCAGGAGGCGGTGACGTAGTTGGTGAACGCCATCCGGCCCAGCGGGTCGAAGGCGGCGCGCAACAGGGCCCGCAGCGGCGTACGCCAGGCCAGCGAGAGCAGCGCGATGTAGAGCAGGGCCAGCACGCCACCGGCAATCCCGCCGGCGTTGCTGAATCGCGGATCACCGGGGTTCGCCCGCTGCCAGGCCAGCGCCGGGATCGCGACCACGGCCAGCGTCGCGGCGGCGATCGCCACCCAGCGGTCGGCACGCTCCAGTCGGGCCGGTACGCCGACGGTCGCGGCACCCGCACCGAGCAGCAGCACCCCGGGGATGGTGAGGATCCCACCGCCGGTGACCGCGTACGCCCCGATGGTGCCGACCGCGCCCAGGCCGAGCAGCACCCACCCCGGTGCCAGCAGCACCACCGGCAGCACGAGCAGGCCGACGGCGGCGTACTCGCGCAGCACCTCACCGGGATAGAGGAACGAGTGCAGCAACCCGAAGCCGAAGAGGGCGACCAGGCGGCGGACCAGCACCGGCCAGGCCTTCACCCCGCGACGCCGGGCCCCATCGCGGACCAGCACCAGGCTGACGCCGAAGAGCAGCATGAAGATCGGCACGAAGCGGGTGCTGACCAGGAAGTGCAGCAGCTGCTGGGTGGTGCTGTAGTCACCGACGGGAGCGGGCGGGGCGTCCACGCCGAGCCGCGTCATGTCGGGGATGTTCACCAGCAGGATGCCGGCGATCGCGAAGCCGCGGAGGGCGTCGAGGAACCCGAATCGGGTGCTGGTGGTTGCGTTCATGAGCAGAACGCTAGGCGGGCGCGCACCGCGGATCGGCCGTTTTCCGGCCCCGGTCGGTCGCCTCGGAACGAAGATCCACCCAGGGGTGGAGGAACCCCTGGGTGGACGCCGTCAGTTCGGTCACCGGGGGCTGTGCGCACCCACCATCAGGGCGGCCAGATCCTCCGGTGCCAGGAAGGACGGGGGCGGCGGCTGACCCCAGCTGTAGAGCCCCTGGGCCCCCTCCATCACCTGCGGGTCCCAGATCTCGTCCTCGGGGATCACGTCGAGATCGGAGTAGTACTCGGAGAAGTTCCCGGCGGGATCCTTGAGATACCAGAAGAAGTTGGACCCGGCATAGTGCCGACCCAGCCCCCAGATGTGCCGCTCCGGGTTGCCCTCCAGCATCGCGGTGGCCCCCCGGCCGACATCGTCGATGTCGTCCACCTGCCAGCTCGAATGATGCAGATAGCTGACCGGGGCGGCGAGCGCCAGGAAGTTGTGGTGGTCGTTGCTGCAGCGCAGGAACGCGCCCTTGTCGCCGATGTAGTCGGAGACCTGGAAACCGAGACCGTCGACCAGGAACCGGGTCGTGGCCTGCAGATCGACGGTGCCCGAGACCACGTGCCCGAGCTTGCGGGGGCGTACCCGATCCTCGCGCACGATGCCCGGCGCGCGGCCGTATCGCTCGATCCGACCCGGCCCGTTGTAGGGGGTCGGCTCGCTCTGCTGGGAGATCCGCTCGGCCACCTTGATCTTCGCGCGGATGTTGGTGACCGGATCGGTCGAGGTCAGCGTCTCGGGATCGGGCCGCTCGTGCTCGAAACCGAGCTTGGTCAGCGCGACCGCGATCCGGTCCAGGTCGTCGGGGTCATCGGCGCGTACGCCGAGTTCGACCAGCCGCCGGCGCGGTTCGGAGACGATGTGCAGCTGCTCGCCACCATCTCTGGTGGAGAAGCGATTCTGCTCACCGCGACCGAGCCCGAACTCCTCGTAGTAGGCGGCCGTCTCCTCGACATTCGGCACGCCCATCACGATGTGGCTGAGGCCGTGCAGACTCATGATCCCTCCTTCTTCAGGGTGCGCACCGGCTTGGCGCCACCCTCACCCGAGGCCACGAACTTCTGCCGCAACTCGCCGATGCCTTCGATGCTGGTCACGAGCTCCTGGCCGGGCTGGATGAACACCTGCGGATCCCGACCCAGACCGACGCCCTCCGGCGTACCGGTGAAGACCAGATCACCCGGATAGAGAGTGATCACACCGGACAGGCCGGCGATCAGCTGCGGAACGGAATAGATGAGATTGCTGGTCCGGCCCTTCTGCATCGTCTGGCCGTCCAGTGTGCACTGCAGTTCGAGATCGTCGCGGTTGGGCAGCTCGTCGACGGTCACCAGCCAGGGGCCGGTCGGCGCGAAGCCGGGGAAGGACTTGCCCATCCCGAACTGCGGGGCGGGAGTGGAGAACTGGCTCGCGCGATCGGAGATGTCCTGACCGACGGTGACCCCGGCGACGTGATCCCAGGCCTCGTCCTCGCTGATCGTGCGGCCCTCGGTGCCGCGGCCGATCACCGCGACCAGCTCGACCTCCCAGTCGGTCTGCCCACCCTCGGGAAGGGCGACGGTGGTGACCGGGCCGCTCAGGCTGGAGACGAACTTCGGGAAGACCGGCGGCAGCGCGACGGGTGAGTCGAAACCCGACTCGGTGGCGTGCTCGGCGTAGTTGATGCCGAAGGCGACGATCTGGGTGGGTGCGGGCGAGGGCGCACCGAGCTGCTCGGGCTGCACCTGCTCACCGTCGCCGACCTGGGCGGTGGCCGCCCAGTCGCTGAACTCCGCCCACACCGGATAGAGATCCGCCGCCGACGGGCCGAATCGGCCGTCGCTGGCCTTCTGCACATCGGTGGCGGTCCCGTCCGGGGCGACCAGGACGGCGCGGCCGTTGAGGTTGGCAATTTTCATCGTGACATCTCTCCCTCTGTGCCGATTCCGGTCGACACCGACCGGACACTTCTCGAGTACATCAGATCCTATTCGCAGATACAAGATATTTTCGAAAGTTTCCGGGATCTGCTGATTCTGGGACCGATTTGATTTAGACTCTCCAGTTGTGACGAGTACCGAGCGGGTCCGCGCCCGAGCCAGCACCGAAGAGGTGCACGACCGATTGCGCGCCGACATCCTGGCCGGAGTCCACCCGCCCGGGAGCCGGCTCAAGTTCGCGCCCCTGGCAGAACGGTACGCCGCCAGCGTCGGGGTGCTGCGGGAGGCCCTGACCCGGCTCTGTGAGCAGCGGCTGGTCACCAGCGAGCCGCGGATCGGGTTCACCGTGGCGGCCCTGTCCGATGAGGACCTGCGCGACCTGACCGCGACCCGGATCGAGATCGAATCGGTGGCGGTACGCCTGGCGGTCGCCAGGGGCAGCGTCGACTGGGAGTCCGCCCTGGTGGCCGCCCATCACCGCCTGGAACGTACGCCGATGCGTTCGGGTGAGCCGGTGCGGGTCTCCGATGAGTGGGAGACCGCGCACGCCGCCTTCCACCGAGCGGTGCTGGCCGGCTGCGGCAGCCCGCGGTTGATGGAGATCACCGACGAGCTGCGGGACAGCGCCGAGCTCTATCGCCGCTGGGCCGGGGTCCAGGACCAGGAGCGCGACGTGCCGGGTGAACACCGGCGGATCCTGGAAGCGGTGCTGGCCCGGGACGCGAAGGCGGCCAGCCGTGCCCTGGCCGAGCACTACGAGGGCACCCTGCAGACGCTGCTCGCCCAGGACCGTCCGGACTCGGCGGCCAGCTGACCCCTCACCCAGTTCCCGAGCGAGGAACGCAGCGACGAGTCGAGGGATCAGCCCCGTTTCCCCGAGAGAGGAGCGCAGCGACGAGTCGAGGGATCACCCTCTCGGCGCGTACATGATCACCCCGACCCCGGCCAGGCAGAACAGGGCGCCGATGATGTCGAACCGGTCCGGGCGGAAGCCGTCCATCGCCATCCCCCACAGCAGCGAACCGATCACGAACACCCCGCCGTAGGCGGCCAGGATGCGGCCGAAGTGGGCATCGGGCTGCAGGGTGGCGATGAATCCGTAGACGCCGAGCACCAGCACCCCGGAACCGATCCAGATCCAACCCCTGTGTTCGCGGATGCCCTGCCAGACCAGCCAGGCGCCGCCGATCTCGGCCAGCGCGGCCAGGGCGAAGAGGATCAGGGAGCGGGCGATGATCATGCGGTCAAGTCTCGCAGTCCTCGCATTTCCAAGGTATAGCGGAGCAGGGGTCTTGCCGCAAGGCCCTGGTGAGGGCGCACAATCGATGCCTCACCGACCAGGAGCCTACTTGTGACCGCTGCCCCCACCCATGTCTTCGATCTGCCGGAACGCCTTGCCCACAAGGCGGATCCGGAACTGACAGCCACCGACGAGCTGCACTTCGCCGCCCTCGGATCCACCCTCGGCACGCTGACCGACGCACTGACCGATCGCCTCCAGGTCGCCCGTGCCGCACCGGCCCGCGGCGGCACGCAGGCCCTGGAGCGGGACCAGGAGGTGCACCGGCTGACCGCCCAGCTGCGGTTGCTGCAGCGTTACGGCCTGGACCTCTGCCTGGGCCGGATGACCGCCGCCGACAGCACGGTGACCTACGTCGGTCGGCTCGGGATGCGCGACCGTGACGGGGCTGTGTTGCTCGTCGACTGGCGTACGCCGGCCGCGGAGCCGTTCTTCGCCGCGACGCACGCCGATCCGATGGGTCTGCTCAGCCGCCGTCGGTACCGCTGGTCCGGGGGCCGGATCGCCGACTTCTGGGACGAGGTGTTCACCGCGGAGGGGTTGCGCACCGATGCCGCCCTGGATGACCAGTCCGCCTTCGTGGCAAGCCTTTCCGGGCCCCGTTCGGAGCGGATGCGGGACGTGCTGGCGACCATCCAGTCCGACCAGGACGCGATCATCCGAGCGAGCTCGCGCGGGGCGCTGGTGGTCGACGGCGGACCCGGTACCGGCAAGACCGTGGTCGCCCTGCATCGCACCGCCTTCCTGCTCTACAGCGACCCGCGGCTCGGCCACCGCCGCGGTGGCGTGCTGTTCATCGGCCCCTCGATTCCCTATCTGGACTACGTTTCCGACGTCCTGCCGAGTCTGGGTGAGGAGGGAGTGCTGACCTGCACGCTGCGCGAACTGGTCCCCGAAGGGGGCGCGGCGGTGCCGGAGCAGGATCCGGAGGTCGCGCGGTGGAAGTCCGAGGCGCGGATGGTGGACGCGGTCGAACCGGCCGTCGCGCTGTACGAGGAGCCACCCGGTGAACCGATCGAGGTGGAGACGCCGATCGGCGCTGTCTCGATCAGTCGCCGGGACTGGGTGGATGTGTTCGCCGCGGTGGAACCGGGCACCCCGCACAATGAGGCCCGGGCGCAGCTGTGGTCCGCACTCGGCGAGCTCGCGGCGGACCAGCTGGCGGACGAGTTGGCGGAGGCGGAGGTCGATGCGGCGCGGTTGCCGGCGCTGCTGCGCGCCGACGAGGAGTTGGCCGAGATGGTACGGACCGCCTGGCCGTTGTTGGAGCCCACCGACCTGATCGCCGACCTGTGGTCGGTACCGGCCTATCTGCGGCGCTGCGCTCCGTGGTTGTCGGCCGACCAGATCGCCGGATTGCAGCGCGCCGAGGCGTACGCCTGGACCGATGCCGACCTGCCCCTGCTCGATGCCGCCCGTCGCCGGCTCGGTGACCCGCGGGCCGCCGCCCGATTGCGCCGGCGGGAGGCGGCGCAGGCAGCCGCACGGGCCGAGATGGATGAGGTGATCCAGCACCTGATCGCCAGCGACCCGACCGAGATGCAGGTGATGTCGATGCTGCGGGGCCAGGACCTGCGGGGCGCCCTGGATGACGACGAGGTGGTCGCCGAGGACGCACCGGATCGGCTCGCTGGGCCCTTCGCCCACGTCGTCGTCGACGAGGCCCAGGAGCTGACCGATGCGCAGTGGCAGCTGGTGCTCGCCCGATGCCCCTCGCGCAGTCTGACCATCGTCGGGGATCGGGCGCAGGCACGGCACGGTTTCAGCGAGAGCTGGGTCGAACGGCTCACCCGGATCGGCCTCGACCAGATCACCGTCGATTCGCTGACGGTCAACTACCGCACGCCCGAGGCGGTGATGGCCGAGGCCGAGCCGGTGATCCGGGCGGCCGTGCCGGATGCGAATGTGCCCACATCCATCCGCGACAACGGATTGCCGGTGGTGCACGGCGCGGTGGCCGATCGGGATCGCATCCTCGCCGACTGGCTGGCCGCCCACGATGACGGAATCGCCTGCGTGATCGGCGATCCCAGCCATCCGGGTGCGGACCGGGTGCGGTCACTCACCCCGGCGACGGCGAAGGGTCTGGAGTTCGACCTGGTCGTGCTCATCCGTCCCGGTGACTTCGGCGACGGTGCGCAGGGCGCGGTCGACCGATATGTGGCGATGACCCGTGCCACCGGGCAGCTGGTCATCCTGGAGTGACTCCCCCGGTGGTTTCGTCTCGCTCGTTCCTTGCTCGCTCAACCAGCGTGGGGCTCAGTTCAACTGGGCCAGTTGGAGGAGGTTGCCGCAGGTGTCATCGAGGACCGCGACGGTGACATCGCCCATCTCGGTGGGCTCGGTGGTGAAGCGTACGCCGAGATCGCGGAGCCGCTCGAACTCGGCGCGGACGTCGTCCACCTCGAACTGGGCGGCGGGAATGCCGTCGGCGACCAGCGCCTGCTTGTACGCCTTGGCGGCCGGGTGCTGATCGGGTTCGAGGAGCAGCTCGGTGCCGTCCGGCTGCTCGGGGGAGACCACGGTCAGCCAGCTGAACTCACCCAGCGGAATGTTGTTCTTGGGTTGGAATCCGAGCTTGTTGGTGTAGAAGGCGAGTGCCTTGTCCTGGTCGTCGACGAAGACGCTGGTCACGGTGATACGGGGCATGTCATTCCTCTGCTGGTTGCTGTCTGGTCCGGGGCCATCGGTCGGTGATCTCGCGCAGGGGGTCGGGGTTGAAGCTGTGCAGCTTCGTCCGCCCCTCGCGTCGGGTGGTGACCAGGCCGGCCTCCTCCAGCACCGCGAGATGCTGCGAAACCGCCTGCCTGGACAGGGGAACCCCGTGCACGGTCGTCAGTCGCGCGCACAGCTCGAACAACGGCTGTGCGTCCCGCCGGGCCAGCTCGTCCAGGAGCAGGCGCCGATTGGGATCCGCGATCGCGGCGTACACGTCGGTCACGGTGCGATGATAGGCAAGTGTGTGCTTGCGTGTCTAGTTCGTCTCGACACTCGATGAGCGTGGGGAAAAGCGGGTGCGAGCGAGGCGAGGGTGCTCTAACCTGACCCACATGAACTGCACGACGGTCGTTCGGATCCGCCGCCGCTGACGGCGCGGATCAGCTGAACCTCACCGCATCCGCGCCGCCATCCGGCATCCCTGCCGGGCGGCGCTTCGTGCTGCCCGGCTCCAATCCCTTCCAGGACAGGAGCTTTTCCATGCCCAGAACCGGCCGCCATGAACTCGGTCAGAACTTCCTCACCGATCCCGCGACCATCACCCGCGTCGTCGAACTGGTCCGGCAACGACCCGGTGACATCGTCGAATGGGGTACCGGGGACGGTGCGCTCACCCTCCCGCTGGCCGCACTTGGCCGACCGCTGCAGGGTATCGAGGTCGATGGCCGGCGGGCTCGCGCGCTGGACCGGCGTACCGGCCCGCACGTCTGCATCGGCGAAGGGGACATCCTGCGGCACGCCCCGCCCGCCGGCTCGGTCGTCGTCTCGAACATCCCGTTCCACCTGACCACCCCGATCCTGCGCCATCTGCTCTCCACACCCGGCTGGCAGGCGGCCGTGCTGCTCACCCAGTGGGAGGTCGCCCGCAAGCGTGCCGGTGTCGGCGGTGCCACCCAGCTCACCGCCCAGTGGTGGCCCTGGTTCGACTTCCGCCTGGACCGCCGGGTGCCGGCGGCCGTCTTCCGGCCGCGCCCCTCGGTCGATGCGGGCCTGCTCGTCATCGACCGGCGCACCGACCCGCTGCTCCCGATCCGGCAGCGCGGCCGGTACCAGTCCTGGGTCGCGCGGGTCTTCGGGAGCCGGGGCCGAGGGATCCAGGACATCCTGGTACGCAACGGAGTGCCGGTCCCGACGGCCACCAGGATTGCCCGCCGCCGGACAAGTCGGCGGGGCCTGGTGCTCCCACGCGACCTGCGCCCCGAGGACTGGGCCGAGGCGTACCGGCAACAGGTCGGGTTGTGAGGCGATTCATCTCGACACGCTCGGCATTGCTCCGCTTCGCTCCGCATGCCGAGCTACTCGATGAGCGTGGGTGAGTTCGGCATTGCTTCGCTTCGCTCCGCATGCCGAGCTGCTCGATGAGCACTCGGTCAGGCGTCGTCGAGGGCCTAACATCGGTTCATGAACCGCAGCATGCCGAGCATCGTGATCGTCGCCGGGGTCGGCCTCGACGAGTTGCTGTCCCAGTTCGACCGCTATGCCCGCGAATACGAGGTCGTCGGCGTACCGGGACTGCCCGAGGCCGTCGAGGCCGTGCAGCGGATCCTCGCCGACGGCGGGCAGGTCGCGCTCTTCGTCGCCGACTCGCGGGTGGTCGACCCGAACGCCGCGGAGAGCGTCTATCAGGCCATCGCGAAGCTGCGTCATCTGGTGCCCACGGCGCGCCGCATCGTCACCGCGCGCTGGCAGAACTTCCGCAGCGACGCCGAGCCGCTGCGGCACGGGCTGGCCAAGGGCAAGTACGACGCCTTCCTGCTCACCCCGCGCGGTCCGCGGGATGAGGAATACCACGGCGCGGTCGTGGAGCTGTTGTCGGACTGGGGCTCGACCGTCGCCGCGCCGGAGGTGGCGACCGTGGAGATCGTCACACCGCGGCAGGATCGGTTGACCCTGGCGCTGCGCGACTACCTCGACCGGATCGGCATCCCGAACGGTGTGGTCGCACCCGAGAGCGTGGCGGGGGAGCGGATCCGCGGCAACGCTCCCCAGTGGGGACTCGACCCCGAGGCGTACCCGCTGGTGCAGGTGTTCGCCGACGATCAGATCTGCGCACCGCGCTCGGTCCACGACCTGGCCATCCAGCTCTACGGGCGACCCGATGAGATCGAGCTGACCCACTGTGTCGACGTCTGCATCGTCGGCGCCGGACCGGCGGGTCTGGCGGCGTCGGTGTACGCCTCCAGCGAGGGGCTGAGCACGGTGACGCTGGAGGCGGAGGCGATCGGCGGGCAGGCCGGCACCTCCTCGATGATCCGCAACTATCTCGGCTTTCCCCGTGGCATCAGCGGGATGCGGCTCGCCCAACGGGCCCGCAACCAGGCCATCCGCTTCGGTACCAGGTTCTTCACCGGGTGGCCGGCGACCGGGGTCACCATCAGCGCGAATGGCGGTCCGCATGTGGTGCACACCGAGGGTGGTGACGTGTCCGCCCGGTCCGTGGTCGTCGCGGCCGGGGTGAGCTATCGCCGACTCGGGGTGGAATCGATCGAGGAGCTGGTCGGCAACGGCGTCAACTATGGCGCCGCGATGACCGCCGCCCGGGACATGGAGGACGTCGACGTGATCGTGGTCGGCGGCGGAAACTCCGCCGGTCAGGCCGCGGTCCATCTGGCCCGCTTCGCCCGCTCGGTGACGATCGTGGTCCGCCGGGCCGACCTGTCGGAGACGATGTCGCAGTATCTGATCTCAGAGATCGAGTTCAATCCCCGGATTTCCGTTGTGGGCAACGCGATCGTGGTCGATGGCGGTGCCGATGAGGACGAGCGGTTGTCCTGGGTGACGCTGGAGGACACCCGGACCGGTGAGCAGAGCCGCAAGGAGGTGCGCGGGTTGTTCCTGCTGCTCGGTGCGGTGGTGCAGTGCAACTGGCTGCCGCCCGAGGTCGCCCGCGACGACCACGGGTTCGTCGTCACCGGCCGCGACCTGCCCCAGGCGGACTGGATCGACGGTGTGCCGCCGGCGGTGCTCACCACCAGCGTGCCGGGCATCTTCTGCGTCGGCGACGTGCGCTCCGGGTCGATGAAGCGGGTCGCCTCGGCGACCGGTGAGGGGGCGAGCGTCGTGCCGCTCATCCACGACTGGCTCGCACCCGCCCCGGAACCGGTTCCCTGACCGTCAGAAGTCCTTACTGGGCGAGGAAAGCGTCGATCTGGTTGATCGCCTGGGTGGCGCCTTCCTCCATGCCCATCGCGAGCACCTGCTCGAGCGCTTCCTTGGTGGCGTAGCTGGAGAGGAAGGTCACCCGGGTGCCGTCGGCGGTGGATTCGAAGCGGTAGACGTTCTGCGACTCGGGCAGGTCGGTGTTCGGTGAGAAGTCCTCCGGATCGGCGAACCCATCGGCGAAGGTGAAGCTGTTCGGCTCGTCCACCTCGGTGATCCGCCAGTAACCGGCGTACTTCTCCCCCTCCGGCCCGGTCATGTAGTAGGTGGTCCGCGACCCGGGGCGCAGCTCGTGCTCGACGAAGGTGGCCGGATGTGTGGGCGGCCCCCAGACCCGCTCCAGCTGGCGCGGGTCGGCGTACAGCTGCCAGACCCGCTCGAGGGGAGCCTCGAACTCCGCGGTGATGGTGATGCTGTTGTCGTCGGTGTTCTTGGTGATGTCGGTGACAGGCATGTCAGGGTTCCTCTCCCAGTAGTTGATCGATGCGGTCGATGCGGCCCCGCCAGTGCCCCTCGAGCTCGGTGAGCAGGCCGAACACCGAACGCACCGCGGTCACCTGGCCGCTGGCCAGCTGTTGCCGTCCGCTGCGTTGTTTGGTGATCAGCCCTGCCCTCTCGAGGACCGCCACATGCTTCTGGACCGCCGCGAAACTCATGTCGTAGTTGGCTGCCAGGCTGGTGACCGATTGGTCGTCCGCCAGCACCCGACGCAGGATGTCGCGCCGGGTGCGATCGGCCAACGCGTGGAAGATCGCATCGATACGGTCCTCCTGCTCCACGCTGGCCATGACGCAAACATACAACCAAGTGGTTGTACGTTGTCAAGGGGTGCGGTTCGCCGAACCGGCCGGCGCTATCGTCGGGACCATGGACTATCGCAGGCTTGGTGACAGTGGGCTCGTCGTCTCCGCGCTGGGCGTGGGGTGCAACTCCTTCGGCGCCCGGACCTCGGCCGAGGAGGTGGTGCGGATCGTCGACGCCGCCGAGGAGCACGGGGTGACCTTCTTCGACACCGCCGACTCCTATTCCCGCGGCGAGAGTGAGCGATTGCTCGGCCAGGCGTTGCGTGGGCGGCGGAACCGATTCGTGATCGCCACCAAGTTCGGCATGGACATGGGTGGCGCCAACGGCCCCGACTTCGGCGCCCGCGGATCCCGGCGCTATGTCCGCGTCGCGGTCGAGGAATCCCTGCGCAGGTTGGATACCGACTTCATCGACCTGATCCAGTTCCACACCCCGGATCGGGGTACGCCGCTGGAGGAGACCCTCGAGGTGCTCGACGATCTGGTCACCGAGGGCAAGGTGCTGCACATCGGTTCCTCGAACCGCACCGCCTGGGAGATCGTGGACGCCGACTGGATCGCGCGCTCCAATGGTCTGCAGCGGTTCATCTCGGCGCAGAACGAATACTCGCTCTACAACCGGTCCGCGGAGGCCGAGCTGGTGCCGGCGTGTAGGGCGATGGGCATCGGCATCCTGCCGTATTTCCCGCTGGCGTACGGATTGCTGACCGGGAAGTACCGCCGGGGCGAGAAGGCCCCGGAGGGCAGCCGGCTCTCCGGCGACAGCCAGGCAGCGCGGCTGCAGGGCGCCGACTTCGATAAGGTCGAGGCCCTGCAGGCGTACGCCGATGAGCGCGGGATCTCCTTGCTCAGCGTGGCTCTGGGCGGCCTCGCGGCCCAGCCGGCGGTGGGGTCGGTGATCTCCGGGATCAGCCGCCCCGAGCAGATCGCCGCCAACGTCGAGGCGATCGAGTGGGAGCCGAGCGCCGCCGACCTGGAGGCGCTCGATGAGGTGGTACCGCGCGGTTCGGGAACCGGGTACGCCTCCTTCGCCACCTCCCGCTGATCGAGGCGCAAGAACGGAGAAGCGCAGCACTCGCCCGATCTCCCAGACTCGGTGGGAGACCAGAACGAGCGGAGGGCCGAACAGTGCCGATCACCACCACCGACCAGTACTGGGAGCTGATCCGGGCCGCCCGCAGGCAGCTGGCCGACGATCTGGCCGATGTGACGGGCCAGCAGTGGCGTACGCGATCGCTGTGCGGGGAATGGGACACCGAGCAGGTGCTCGCCCATCTCACCGCCGCCGCCCGCGTCGGTCAGTGGCGCTGGATCCGCAGCATCGTCGGGTCCGGATTCCGGCCGGCGGTGCACAACGCGCGGCGCTTGCGGGAGCAGCTCGGTGACACCCCTGCCGGGACGTACGCCCGATTCCGCGAGTCGATCGAGCTGCGGATCGCCCCGAGCAAGGACCTGGCGGCCTACCTCGGTGAGGTCCTCGTGCACGGGGAGGACATCCGCCGGCCGCTGGGCATCGACGCGCCGCCGTCCACGGACGCGGGCACCGCTGTGCTGGATTTCTATGTGAGCAGGGATTTCACGGTGCCCAGTCGACGTACCAGCCGTGGTCTCGGGCTGCGGGCGACCGACGCCCCGTTCGCCTCCGGTGAGGGGCCGGAGGTCACCGGACCGGCCCGTGCGCTGATGATGACCCTGGCCGGGCGGCCACAGTATCTCGATCAGCTCAGCGGACCCGGTGCGGTGATCCTGCGGGAGCGATTGAGCCGCTGACGCTGTCTGGCGGGATGCCGCGGGGGAACGCTGCGCAAGTGATTCCGGAGGAGGCGCTTCGGTAGCCGCCGGCGCGATCACCCCGTCAGTCGGCTGACCGGCCGTATCCGTGCAGGAACGCATCGACACCGGCGGTGACGATGCGCTCGGGGTCGGCGGCGGCCGGCATGCTCTGCACGGTGTTCGCGGTGAGTTGGATCAGGTGCACCGCGGCGAGGTCCGGATCGTCGATCCGGAGCAGTCCACGCTCGGCCATCGCGGCGAGATGCCCGGCGACCACCCCGGCGACCCGTTCCGGGCCCGCCTGCTGCCAGGCCGCCAACACCTCGGGGTCGATGTGGTCCTGCTCGGCGCGGACCTGCCGCACCATCGCGAAGTGGTCCGCCGATGCGGGATCCGGGGTGGCCCAGGCGATGCCGAACTCGATCAGATCCGCGCGCAGGTCGGTGATCCGGCCCAGCAGGCGATCCGCCAGTGCGCTCTCCCGCTCCGCGACCTGTCGGGCGCTGTCCAGGATGACGGCGCGGAACAGGGCCTCTTTGTTGCCGTACTGGTTGTAGATCGTGCGCGTGGACACCCCGGCCTCGGCCGCCAGCGTCTGAATGCTCGCTCGGGTGTATCCGTCCCGGGCGAAGACCCGCAGGGCGCCGCGCAGCAACGCCTGCTGCTTGTCCTCACGCATCGGAAGCCTCCCTCGACCAAACTGCAACACCCATTGTACATAGTGCAATGAACGTTGTACTTTAGTCTGCATGAGTATCGACACCGAACCCACTGAACTTCCCCGGATCGCGATCGTCGTCGGTTCCACCAGGCCCGGCCGCCGGTCCCGGCTGGTCGCCGACTGGGTGCGGCATTGCGCCGAGCAGTACCTCGACGGCCGGGCGAGCATCGAACTTCTGGACATTGCCGACTTCGAGCTGCCGCTGCTCGACGAACCCGTGCCGGCGGCCATCGGGCAATACACCCGACCGCACACCCTGCGCTGGGCCGAGCAGGTCGGTCGCTGTGACGGATTCGTCTTCGTCACCCCGGAGTACAACCATGCGATGCCGGCCTCGCTGAAGAACGCGATCGACTATCTGTTCGCGGAGTGGAACGACCGCGCCGCCGGTTTTGTCAGCTATGGCTTGACCGGCGGCGTACGCGCGGTCGAGCAGCTCCGGCTGTCGCTGGCGGAGGTCAAGGTAGCCACCGTGCGCAGTCAGGTCGCACTGAATCTGTTCAGCGACTTCGAGCTGCCCGACATGCTCGAGGTCGGCGAGCTGGCACCGGGTGGACACCACGGCGCGGTGCTGGAGCGCATGCTCGACGAGATCGTCGACTGGGCGAATGCCCTGCGCGGGTTGCGATCGCGGGCCTCGGTGTGAGCGCGAGAACCGCGTCGGGCGCCCGTGCCGAGCTGGAGCCGATCGACGCGCGGACCTGGCGGTTGTGCTGGGTGATCGTTCTCGGGGCCTTCGCCAGCGGTCTGGATGCCGCCATCGTCAACGTCGGGTTGGACACCATGAGCCGATCCCTGGGTGCCCCGCTGTCACTCACCCAGTGGGTCGCCAGCGGCTATCTGCTCGCGCTCGCGGTGTCGCTGCCGGCGGCCGGTTGGTTGTCCCGGCGTCTCGGCAGCGGCCGTCTGTGGCTGCTCGCGCTGGCGGCGTTCACGATCGCGTCGCTCGGCTGCGCGCTCGCCCCGAGCGTGGAACTGCTCATCGTGGCCCGGGTGCTGCAGGGCCTGTCGGGCGGAATCCTCATCCCCACCGGGCAGACCGTGCTCGGCCAGGCAGTCGGGCCGGCACGACTGGGGCGTGCGATGGGTACGCTCGGGATCGCGGTCAGCGCGGCCCCGGCAATCGGATCCCTGCTCGGCGGAGTGATCCTGCGGTACGCCCCCTGGCCCTGGCTGTTCGTGATCAACCTGCCGATCGGGGCCACCGGGTTGCTGCTCGGCCGGCGACTGATCCCGCGCGGCGAGTCCAGCAACACCCAGCCGCTGCACCGTACCGGCCTGGTCCTGATCGCGGTCGGTCTGCCGGCGCTGGTCTATGCGACCACCCGGTGGGGTGACACCGGCCACCTGGATGCCGGCGTGCTGGGGGTCGCCGCACTCGCGATCCTCGCTCTGGCTGGATTCGTGCTGGTCAGCCTGCGCTCCGCCCAGCCGCTGTTCGATGTCGGTCTGTATCGCCTCGGCGCCTTCCGTGCCGGTGCGATCACCGCCTTCTTCTCCGGGGTGCTGATCTTCGGCAGCGGAGTGCTGTTCGCCCTCTATTTCCAACTGGGCCGGGGCCAGAGCCCGTTCCAGGCCGGTATCAGCCTGATCGGGGTGGCCGCCGCGACCTCGATCACCGCTCCGCTCACCGGCCGCTGGGTGGATCGCAGCGGGCCGGCGCCAGTGGCGTTGGTCGGCGCACTGCTCGCCCTGGCCACGACCCTGCCGTTGATCTGGTTGCCGGTGACGGCACCGTTGTGGTTGGTGCAGGTGCTGCTGGTCGGCTTCGGGGCGGCGGTCAACCTGGTGGCCATGCCCGCCGGAATCGCCGCCTACCAGGCAGTTCCGGCGAACCGACTGCCGGATGCGATCACCCAGGTCAACATCCTGCAACGCGTCGGCGGCTCGCTCGGCGGCGCGATCTGTGCGGTGCTGATCGCCCGCACTCCGGCCGATCCGGCCGCCGCGTTCAGTCAGGCCGCGATGGCACTGGTGGTCAGCGCCGTCGGGTGCACGATCGGCGCCCTCCTGATCCGGAGCAGCCGGGCGGGCGACCACCCGGCGTGAGGGACTCACCCCTCGGGATGGCCGCCGTAGGTGGTGATCTTGTAGTCGGTTGCCTCCAGTGCGAGCGCGAGTTCTCGTTGCTGGCGGACGATTCTGGCGCGATGGTCAAGCATCAGTCGGCGACGGTCGGGGATCGTGGCCGGGCCCTGGTCGACCAGTTCGATGTAGCTCTTCAGGTCGCTCATGCTCATCCCGGACAGTCGCATCCGGGTCAGGAAGATCAACCGGCGCAGGTCTTTCGGGGTGTACTCGCGATAACCGGAGAGGTTGCGCTGCGGGCGTACCAGCCCCTGATTCTCGTAGTAGCGCAGCGTCGAGGTGGACAGTCCGACCGTCCGGGCGGCGTCGGCGACACTCTTCGGTGCCGCCGACGCCTCCAGGGTGGAATCGTCCAGCAGGGTGTGCAGCGCGTCGATCGTCGAGGACGACGGCGTCTGCTCCGCATCGTCCAGCAACCGGGTGATCAGGGCGTCGGTGGACATGCCTGCACTCTAGTCAGCGGAACGCCCGCTGTGAGGGCGGTGCATCGGGGAAGTCGGCGGCCTCGGCGAACGCCGCCGTGCGATCCAGCTCCGCGATTCCCTGCCGGTACGCCTCAGCGAGATTGCGCACCGCCTCCGCGCCGAGCGGCAGCCGCAACGGCGTCTCGGGCAGTGCCAGCACCTCCCGGATGATCCCGGCCCCTCGCACCGGATCGCCCTCCTGGCTGCCCGCGACGGACCGCAACTCCGTGCGCACAGCGCCGAGCACCTGGTCATAGGCCTCGCTCTCGGTGGCATTGAGCAGCACATCGTCATCGTTGAAGCCGGTCCGGAACCGACTCGGTTCGACGATCAGCACCCGGATCCCGAAACCGCGTACCTCACCGGCCAGTGCCTCCGACCAGCCCTCCAGGGCGAACTTGCCGGCCGAATAGGATCCCGCGCCCGGGAACGACATCCGGCCGCCCTGGCTGCTCACCTGCACGATCGCACCGCGACCGGTGGCCCGCATCGCCGGCAGCACCGCCCGGACCAGCGCTGCCGGGCCGAACAGGTGTTGGGCGAGCATGTCCCGCAACTGGTCGTCGCTCACCTCCTCGGCGGCGCCGACCTGCCCGACACCCGCATTGTTCACCAGCACGTCGATTCCGCCGAACCGCTCGATTCCCTGTGCGACGACCGCGGCGGCCGCATCGGTGTCGCGGACGTCGTGGGCGACCGGCAGGAATCGGTCCCCATGCGGCTCGGTCCAGCCGGTGAACCGCTCGATCCGCCGGGCGGTGCCGACGACATTCTCCCCGGCATCCAGTGCGGCCTCGGCGAGAGCCCGGCCGATCCCGGAGGTCGCGCCGGTGATCAGCCAGGTGCGGTGCGGGGTCTGTTCGGTCTGCTGTGTCTGTGTCATGACACCAGACGCTAAAGATTGAAGCGCGCTCGAAGGCAAGACGCAGCGCGGAACCGATCCGCCTCAGGCCTGTCGGTCGCTGTACTCCGTGGGCGGCGCCAGTGGTGAGAATTCCTGCTGACACACAGAAATCAGGGCTTCGGTCACCTTGGTCCGGGTCAGGTTGCGTGGGGTGGCGATGTCAACGAAGTTGTCGGTGGCCGACTCCTTCAGCCGACGGTGGATGAGCGGGAGACCCTCATAGCTGCTGCCGCCGAGCGGCCGACCGACCATCAGCGAATAGCCGAGACGGCGGGCGACCAGGGAACGCACCATTTCCACATTCTCACCGGTCCAGCGGATCCACGGTTCGACACCGGCCGCCCGGAACATGGCACGGGCGTTGCTCATCGCCGGCTCGTAACCGATCAGGATCGCGGGTTCGTCCTTCAGGTCGACCAGGCTCACCGTGTCGCGCACGGAGAGCGGATGCCCCTGCCAGAGGACGGCGTAGACGTGCAGCGGCACGATCGGTGTGGTGTCGAATTCGCGCCAGGTCTGGCTGCGCTGGATGAAGGCCGCGTCCAGGGCGCCGTCGACCAACTGCTCCTGGATGGCGTGCGGGCTGCCCTCGCTCAACCGGACCTGGACCTGCGGATAGTCCCGGCTGAACCGATCGAGCAGGCGGGGCAGCAACCAGACCGACAGATTGATCGCTCCAGGTCGTCCAGGGCGAGCGAAACACTGCTCGGTGAGACGTGGCACGCCTGCGCCGCGGCCTTGACGCTGCCCTGGTCGGCGACCGCCAGCAGGTACTGCAGGTGTCGGAGCGTGACATCCATAGCTGATTTCCCGAAATCTGATCTACATTACTTGTGTTTTACACAACTCTGTTCGCCTCGCACTCTAGTCGTGTCGAAACCGGTCGATCACAAAGAGGTGGGGCATGACCAACAACGCCGACGTTCCCGTCGCCGAGACATCCGCGCAGCCGAGAACGGCCAGTCCTGCGGAGATGCGCCGGATCCTCGCGTCCAGCTTCATGGGCAGTGCGATCGAGTACTACGACTTCCTGCTGTACGCCATGGCGGCCGCTCTGGTCTTCGGTCCGCTCTTCTTCGCCGGCAGCAGCCCCGGGGTCGCCACCTTCGCATCCTTCGGAACCCTGGCGGTCGGCTACTTCGCCCGGCCCCTGGGCGGCGTCATCTTCGGCCACTTCGGTGACCTGGTGGGCCGCAAGACGGTGCTGGTCATCTCGATGCTGATGATGGGCGTCGGCACCGTAGCGATCGGTCTGCTGCCGGGATCGGCGCAGATCGGCATGCTGGCCCCGATCCTGCTGGTCGTGCTGCGGATCGTCCAGGGGCTGGCGCTGGGCGGTGAATGGGGCGGTGCGGTGCTGATGGCGCTCGAGCACGCCCCCGACCGCAAACGGGGCTTCGCGGCCAGCTTCGCCAACATGGGCGGCCCGGTCGGCGTACTCAGCGCCACCCTGCTGTTCAGCGCGATGACCCTGCTGCCCCGCGCGCAGTTCCTGGCCTGGGGCTGGCGGATCCCGTTCCTGCTCAGCGCACTGCTGATCGCGGTCGGCCTGGTGATCCGGTTGAAGGTCTCCGAATCCCCGCTGTTCCAGGAACTCGAGGCGAAGGTCGAGGAGCGCAAGACCCCGGTCGTCGAACTGTTCGTGCACAGCCCGCGCGCCCTGCTGCTCGGCTTCCTGGCCGCGATGAGCATCTTCACCCTCTCGGGCATGGTGACGGTCTGGGCGGTCTCCTTCGCGGTCCAGAACGGCGCCAATCAGACCGGGGTGCTGAACGCCAAGGCGATCGGCGCCGTGGGTGCCCTGCTGACCATCATCCTCGGTGCCCGACTGAGCGACCGGTTCGGCCGCCGCCCGGTGCTGCTCGCCGGCGTCGGTGCGGCCGTGCTCTCGGCGCTGCCGATCGTCTGGTTGACCAGCACCGGAACCGTCCTCGGCTACGGTGCCGCGGTGATCCTCGGCCAGCTCTGCCAGGGCCTGATCATCGGCCCGTTCGGGGCGTACGTCGCCGAACTCTTCCCGACCAGGCTGCGCTACACCGGCGCCTCGGTCGCCTATCAGGGCGCGGGCGCCATCGCCGGCGGTCTCACCCCGATGGCCGCGACCGGTGTCCTGCTGCTGACCGGTGGCAACATTCTGGTCCTGGGCATCGCCTGGATGGCCACCCTGCTGATCTCCGGTCTGGCCGTCCTGCTCAGCCGCGAGGGACGGGACAAGGATCTGAGGAGGATCTGACCTATGCCGCACGACGGGGACACCACACCCACCGCACCGCGGGTGCACGCCAACGGCCACGCCCATCGCGGTTACGAGGGTTTCGCCGGGGTGGTCGACGAGTTCGCCTCCCGATCCACCCCGGCCTGGCCGGCCCCGGTACGCGCCCGGCAGGGTGCACCGAACGTGGTGGTGATGCTGATGGACGATATGGGGTTCAGCGACATCGCCCCCTTCGGCGGGGAGATCGCCACCCCGGCGCTGGCCGGCCTGGCCGAGCGCGGCTACCGCTTCACCAACTACCAGACGCCGCCGGTCTGCTCACCGGCCCGCGCCGCGTTGCTGACCAGCATCAACCCGCACCGCGCCGGCTTCGCCTCCGTCGCGCACTCCGATCCGGGCTTTCCGGGCGCCACCCTGGAACTCGCCGACGACGTACCGACGCTGGCCGAGAGCTTCCGGGCGGCGGGTTATGCGACCTACATGGTCGGGAAGTGGCACCTCACCAAGGAGGCCAACCAGCACGACGCCGCCGATCGCAGCTCGTGGCCGCTGCAGCGCGGCTTCGACCAGTACTACGGCTGCCTGGACGGCTGCACCTCGCTGCATCACCCGCACCGGTTGGTCCGCGACAACCAGGCGCTGGTCATCGATGAGTATCCCGAGGGCTACTACCTCACCGATGATCTGACCGACAACGCGATCGACATGATCAAGGGGCTGCGCGGCAACGATCCCGACAAGCCCTTCCTGCTCTATTTCGCGCACCAGGCGGTGCACGGTCCGCTGCAGGCCAAGCCCGCGGACATCGCGAAATACCGCGGCCGCTACGACCTCGGCTGGGATCGGGTCCGCGACGAACGGTTCCGCCGCCAGCTGGCGGACGGGTTGTTCCCGGAGGGCACGGTGAACGCACCCCGCAACACCGAGCCCGGGGCGGAGGTGCCCGCCTGGGACGAGCTGAGCGAGGAGGATCGGGAGCTCTTCGCCCGCTACATGGAGGTGTACGCGGCAGCGGTCGACAACGTCGACCAGAACCTGGCCCGCCTGCTCGGGGTGCTCGAGGACCTGGGTGAGCTCGACAACACCATCATCGTCTTCACCTCCGACAACGGCGCCACCGGTGAGGGTGGGCCGGTCGGCACCAGCAGCTATTTCGGCCACTTCGCGCAGAGCGCGCAATTACCCGACTGGTGGCAGCAGCACCAGCCGCGCGACCCGGAGCTGATCGGCGGGCCGCAGACCACCGTCCACTATCCGCGCGGCTGGGCGTACGCCTCGAACACGCCGTTCCGGCTCTACAAGTTCTTCGCCCACGCCGGCGGGATCCGGGTCCCGATGATCGTCTCCTGGCCGGCCGGAATGCCAAGGCAGGAAGGAGATCCCGGCGTCCGGGACCAGTTCACCTATGTCACCGACATCGGCGAGACGGTGCTGGAGCTGGCCGGGGTGAGCCCCTTGCAGCAGCGGCACGGGCGGCCCGCACCGGAGCGGGACGGAGCCTCCTTCGTACCCGTGCTGCAGGACGCCGAGGAGGACACCCGGCACGTCGCCCAGTACACCGAGTATCAGGGTCGGCGGGCCTTCGTCCGGGACGGCTGGAAGGTGGTCAGTGCACTGCTGGGCAGCAGTCCGGACTGGGCGGACGGTCGCTGGCAGCTCTACGACGTGGCCAGCGACCCGACCGAGACCCGCGATCTGGCCGAAAGCCTGCCGGAGCTGACCCGGCAGCTGGCCGAGCAGTGGACCCGCACCGCCTGGTACAACACGGTGTTCCCGATCAACGACGACGGATCGTTGAGCCGGCAGCGCCCCTCCACCGAGGAATTGCTGGAGCGGCCCGTCGAGCTGTTGGCGTTCACCCCGACCCTGGAGCGGTTCCGATCCAGCAAACTGACCAAGTTCCGGTCCTTCGACATCGAGATCGATGCCACGGTACGCCCCGGTGACAGCGGGGTGCTGGTCTCCCACGGTGATCAGGGCGGCGGTTACGTGCTGTTCGTCCGCGACGACGAGATCTGCTTCAGCTACAACGAATACGGCACGATGCATCGGGTCGCGCTACCGCTCGATCCGGCCGGTGTCGAGGACGTCCGGCTGCGATTCGAGGCGCTGCCGGGGGTCTGCTGGTCGGTCACCCTGTCCGCCGGTGGCCGCTCGGTCGAGGTGCCGGTGGTCCGGCAGCTGTGCGGACTGGCGCCGTTCACCGGGATCAGTGTCGGTGTCGATCGCGGTGGTCCGGTCGACTGGGAGCTCCATCGCGTGCACGGCGCATTCCGTTACCAGGGAGGACTTCGCGCCGTGCGCTATCTGCCCGGGGCGAAGGCCGATTACGACCCCGAGGTGCTGATCGACATCGAACGGGTGGCCCAGCTGGTCCACGAGTGATGGCGGGTGACCGACAGGTACTGCCCGCTCAGAGCACGCTCACCTCGCCTGCCGGTCGGATCTCGGCAAGCGCCGCGGTCAGCGCGGAGCGGGTCTCCGCATCCAGCGCGATCTGTGCTGCAGCAGCATTTTCGCGGATGTGCGCCGGAGTCCGGCTGCCCGGCATCGGGACGACATGCGGGTACTGATCGAGGAGCCAGGCCAGGGCGAGTTGCCCCGGGGTGATACCCAGCCCGGCGGCGAGCTCGCGGATCGGGGCATACCGGTCGCGGTTGGTCGCCAGATTCTCGGCGCTGAACCGCGGGATCGCCCTGCGGAAGTCGTCGGCCGCCAGCTCGGGCAGTTGCCCGGTGAGGAAACCGCCGCCGACCGGGGACCAGGCCGTCACCCCGACGCCCAGCTCGCGCGCTGCGGCGTACAGCTCGGGATCGATCGGTGCCCACATCGACCACTGGGTCTGCACGGCGGCGACCGGATGGATCGCGTGCGCCTCCCGGAGCTGGGCGGCGGTCACGTTGGAGACACCGAGGTGCCGGACCAGGCCGGCGTCGATCAGGTCGGCGACCGCACCGATCGTGTCGGCATAGGGAATCTGCGGATCGGGGAAGTGCGGATAGTAGAGATCGATGACGTCCCGCCCGAGACGCCGCAGGCTGGCCTCGGCGTACGCCCGGACGTGGCGTGGGTCGGTGTTCACGGCAAGCTGGCCGAACTCGTAGCGCACCGGGAAGGTGTGCGGTTCGGCACCGGGTTGCAGCAGGAAGCCGAACTTGGTGGCCACCTGGACCCGGTCGCCGAGGTCGTGGACCGCTCGGCCGACGAGCTGTTCGTTGTGGCCGCCGGTGCCGTAACCGTCGCTGGTGTCGATCAGGGTGCAGCCGGCGTCGACGGCGGCGGCCAGCGCGAGGGCGGCGGACTCGTCATCGATCGGGCCGTACATGCCGGGGGAGAGGACCATCGCGCCGTAGCCGATGGCTGAGGTGCTGAGGTCGCCGAGAGTGCGGTTCGCAGATGTCATGGTCCAAGGCTCGGTGCGCTCGACCCGGGCTGTCCAAGAGTCGTCGGCATAGCCTTTGGCTATGGACATTCACCTGCGTGATCTGCGGTACGCGGTCGCGGTGGCAGACGAACTGAACGTGACGGCCGCGGCGCACCGGCTCTACATCGCGCAACCGACGGTGTCCAAGCAGGTGCGGGCACTGGAGCGGCAGGTCGGTTTCGAGATCTTCGTACGCCGACCCGGCGGCGTCTCGCTGACACCGGCCGGGGAGGTATTGATCGCGCGGGCCCGGATCCTGCTCGCCGACTGGTCCGACGGGCTCCGGGCGGCGCAGGCCGCAGCCGCGCCCGGGGTGTTGCGGATCGGCTTGCAGACCGCGGTCGGTCGGGGTGTGGTCGCCGAACTGACCGAGGTATTGGATCCGGGGCGTTGGCAGATCTCGGTCCGGTTGGTGCCCTGGACCGACCCGACCGCCGGCCTGGTCGACGGTGCGACGGATCTGGGGCTGCTGTGGGAGCCGGTGCCCGACGGGGTGACCGCGCTGCGGGTGCTCCGGGAGGAACCGCGGTCGGTGATCGTCGGGGCCAACCATCGGCTGGCCGGTCGGGCGGCCGTCGACTTCGCCGAGATCGCCGACGACCCGGTGATCGCGCTGCCGGCCACGGCCGGGGTGGTGCGGGACTACTGGTTGGCGGCGGATCGGCGGAGTGTGGCGGCCCGGATCGCGGCGGAGGCCGAGAACGCCGATGAGACCTTCGAGGCGGTCAATGCGGGGCTGGGCATCGCGATCATCGCGCAGGGCAACGGTGAGCTGTATCGCCGATCCGAGGTCGCGGCGATCCCGATCCGCGACCTCGAACCGGCTCGGCTGGTGCTGTGCACCGCCACCCGGGTGAGCGGGAACGCCGAGGCGTACCTGGCGGCGTTCCCCGGTCGGGTCACTTGATGAGCTTGCGCTCCTTGCGGGCCTTGCGCCGCTTGGTGGCCAGGCTCTGCAGGACGAGGGTGGCCCCGGCGCCGACGAGCCAGGAGTCCTTGGCGATCGCGGTGCCCTGCTGGGTCGGGCGGATGCCGTCCTCCTGCCGCATTCCCGGGACCTTGAAGTAGAGCCCCATCAGACCGGCGCCGAAGCCGAGCAGGCCGAGCCCGGCAACCGTGCCGGAGACCGGCGGGGCCAGCAGCAGCGCGCCGAGCGCGGTCTCGCCGGCGCCGAGCAGCTTGAGGAACTGCTTGGGGTCCATGTCCTTGAACGCCGGGTAGGCGGTGGAGGCCATCCCGTGGATCCCTTGAGCGGTCGCCTCGTCGCCCTGCAGCTTGGTCAGCCCGGAGTTGAGGATGAAGGCGCCGGTGGTCGCGCGCAGCGGAAGATCGGTGAGATTCATGGCCGCCATTTTAGGCGTGCGTCTCTGCCTGCGCGGGAGGCGCCCGATCGGCGTACGCCTCAGGCGGCCAGGTCCGCGCTGTCGGGGATCGGCACCACCGTGTCCATGTCGCCGGTGAAGAAGCCGAGTGGGTGCAACCCGATCCGCGGCAGGATCTTCGCCAGGGCGGCGCGCCAGCGCAGGTCGTCGAGGGTGACACCCGGTTGCGGGTGGCCGATCCCGACGAGTACGCCGCTGCCGTGGTCGGCGATCATGGTCAGGAACTCGATGAAGTTCCGGTCCTGCGTCGGGTCGATGTGCCAGTCGACCTCGTTGAGCATGATCGGTGTCGGAATGGGGCGGCCGGCGTCGTCGGTGATCAGCAGCAGCAGGCTGTTGCGGTGCCGGTCGCGGAGGGCGAGGAAGAGGTCGACGACGTCGGCGAGGTTGCTGTCGGTGATCGGTCGGGTGTTCCAGTTTTCCTTGAGCTGTTCGAAAGTCATGCCTCGAGTCTGGTTCGCCCGGGGCACCCGTGTCCGGGCCGGAACGGGGTTATCCACAAGAAATCTGAGCGGAGTCGTCAGCGCCCGGTTGTCGGTGCGGCGAGCCCTGCCGCCATGAACTCGCGGGCGTGGGTGGCCAGGTCGAAGCCGTCGTCCCACAGGTTCCGCCAGATCGCCAGATCGTTGGACAGGCCGGGGGAGAGCACGGCGGAGGAGAAGGATTCGAAGGTGACCGCGCCGCGGTAGTCGATCGTGGCGAGGGCCTCGAACAGTGCGGGGAGGTCGAGGTGGCCGGAGCCGAGGTAGCCGCGATCGTTCTCGCCGATGTGGACGTAGCCGAGCCGGTCGCCGACCTCGATGATCGGGGAGGCGAAGTCCTTCTCCTCGATGTTCATGTGGTAGCTGTCCAGGTGGATCATCACGTTGTCGGAACCGATGTCGTCGGCCAGCCGCAGCGCGTCCTGGGCGGTGTTCACCACATTGGTCTCGTAGCGGTTGCAGACCTCCAGGCCGAGGGTGACACCCACCTTGGCGGCCTCGGCGGCGAACTCTTTGAGGACACCGACGACGTTGTCCCGGCCGGCCTTGCTGAGCGGGCCGGGTGCCTTCCCGAACGCGCTGTAGAGCGCGCCGGTGAGGATGGTGCCGCCGATGCCGGCGGTCACCTCCAGCGAATCCTGGAGCAACTGCTGACCGCGGGCCACCACCGCGGGGTCCTCGCTCGAGACATCGGCGTCCTTGGCCAGGCCGCGGGAGCACACCGTGCCGAGCCCGTTCGCCTCGAGGAGCTCACGGGTCGCCCGCTGATCCAGGTTCACCGAGTCGTGCAGCGAGAACTCCAGGATGTCGTAGCCCGCGGCAGCCGTCTGCTTGACGGCGGTCTCGACGCTCTCGGGAGAGGTATCGCCGACCCAGACGAGGGCGTGGACGCCGAGCTTGTTGGTCGGAGCAGCGGTCGGTGCGGTGTCGGTCATGGTTCCTTCCTATCGGATAGGCGCCGGCACCGGGCTTCTTGCCCGGGCGCGACGTGATTCACGCGCGCATCCGGACACGCGTGCCCCGGCCGTCAGTGCTGCATGTCGATGAACCGTGAGTAGTGGCCCTGGAAGGCCGTCACGATGGTCCGGGTGGGGCCGTTACGGTTCTTGGCGACGATGAAGTCGGCTTCGCCCAGTCTCGCGGACTCCTTGTCGTAGATATCTTCGCGATGAAGCAGGATGACGATATCGGCATCCTGCTCCAGCGATCCCGATTCGCGGAGGTCGGAGACCATCGGCTTCTTATCGGTCCGCTGCTCCGGGCCACGGTTGAGCTGCGACATCGCGACGACCGGAACTTCCAATTCTTTCGCCAGCAATTTGATCTGGCGGGAGAATTCTGAGACCTCGAGCTGGCGGGATTCGACGCGCTTGCCGGAGCTCATCAGCTGGAGGTAGTCGATCACGATCAGCTTGAGCTGGTGCCGCTGCTTGAGCCGGCGGGCCTTCGCGCGGATCTCCATCATCGTCAGGTTGGGCGAGTCGTCGATGAACAGCGGCGCCTCCGAGATCGCCGCCATCTTGCTGGCCAGCCGCTGCCAGTCGTCCTCGTTCATCGTGCCCTTGCGGATGTGGTTCAACGGGATCTGCGCCTCGGCCGAAAGGAGGCGCATCACGATTTCGACCTTGCTCATTTCCAAGGAGAAAATTGCCGAGCAAAGGCCGTGTTTGATCGAGCAGGCGCGGGCGAAATCAAGGCCCAAAGTTGATTTCCCGACGGCAGGCCTGGCGGCCAGGATGACCATTTGTCCGCCGTGCAATCCATTGGTCAATTCGTCCAATTCGACGAAACCGGTCGGCACGCCGGCCATGTCGCCGGAGCGGGAGCCGATCGCCTCGATCTCGTCGAGGGTGGCCTCCATGATGTCGGCGAGCGGCTGGTAGTCCTCGCTGGACTTGCCGTCGTTGACCGAATAGACCGTCGCCTGGGCGCGGTCCACGATCTCGGCGACATCGCCCTCGCCGGCGTACCCCAGCTGGGCGATCTTCACCGAGGCCTCCACCAGCCGCCGCAGGATCGCCTTGTCGCGCACGATCTGGGCGTAATAGCCGGCGTTCGCGGCGATCGTCACCGAGGCGAGCAGGTCATAGAGGTAGGGGTGGCCGCCGACCCGCTGCAGCTGCCCGGTGCGGCTCAGCTCGTTGGCCACCGTCACCGCATCGGCCGGCTCACCGCGGCCGTAGAGGTCGAGGATCGCATCGAAGATGAACTCGTGCTTGGGCGCATAGAAGTCGACACCCTTGAGCACCTCGAGCACATCGGCGATCGCATCCTTGCTCATCAGCATCGCGCCCAGCACCGACTGCTCGGCCTCATTGTCCTGGGGCGGGGTCCGGTCGATGCCACCGGCGGCCCGCTCGGCACGCTGGGCGCGATCACTGGGTCCGGGTCCGGGTCCGGGTCGGAAATCACTCTCCAGGTCGTCGGAGACCTCGGTGCTCACACAACCTCCCACGGGCAGATCTGATGCATGTTCTCGACGCTAACCGGGACCACTGACACTCGTTCGCGTACGCTCCCGCGCGTGTCATCGGGAGCCCCTGGTGGTCCCGTTCTGCGGACCGGACCCCGACACCGTACGCCCTCCGAGGGCCCGACCGAAACCAAGTTATCCACAGGGCATGTGGACAGCCTGTGTGAACCCCGCGCGGAGTTGTGCACGGTCTGGGGATGGACCTGTGGGTAAGTCTGGAGTCTCACCAGTAACATCGCTCTGACAAGCAGAAACGCCCGAGAATGGCGGTGGATGAAAGAAAATCTTGAACCGATTTTTGGGGACTTCGGGACACGCCGAGCGGGCTTGACAGCGCCCTGAGGCGTGTGGGATTGGGGCCGACCTGTGCATAACTTGACGATCATGGACACTCCTCCGGCCCAGCCCGTGATCAACTGACCAGGTCTTGCGACAGATACCATAGGGGGGTATGGTTATGGCCATGGAGAACGAGACCGCGGTCGACCAGGCCCAGCCGACCCATGGCTACACGGCCAACAAGGAGGCGCACCTCAAGCGGCTGCGTCGCATCGAGGGGCAGATCCGGGGCCTGCAGCGGATGGTCGATGAGGACAAGTACTGCATCGACGTCCTCACCCAGGTCTCGGCCGCGACTCGGGCGCTGGAGTCCGTGGCGCTCGGACTGCTCGATGAGCACCTGCACCATTGTGTCGCGCACGCCATCGCCGACGGCGGCGACGGCCAGGAGAAGATCGACGAGGCCACCGCGGCCATCGCCCGGCTCGTCCGCAGCTGACCGAACCAAGATCAATCCCCCAACGATCAATCAGAGGAGAACCATGACCACCGCGAACTACACCGTCACCGGCATGACCTGCGGGCACTGCGTCCAGGCCGTCACCGAAGAGGTCTCCGCCCTGGCCGGGGTGACCGACGTGTCCGTCGAGCTCGAGGGCGGCCGGATGACCGTCACCTCCGAGCAGCCGCTGGACCTGTCCCAGCTCGCCGAAGCGGTCGATGAGGCCGGTGACTACCAGGTCGCGCAGGCCTGAGGCGTACCCCGAAGAACAGCAGCACGAGGAGTTGATCATGACGGCGCTGGACCAGCGACCGCAGAGCGTCGAACTGGAGATCGACGGGATGACCTGTGCGTCCTGTGCGACCCGGATCGAGAAGAAGCTCAACAAGGTCGACGGGGTCAGCGCCACGGTCAACTACGCCACCGAGAAAGCCAAGATCAACAACGTTGGTGATCATGGAATCGACGAGCTGATCAAGGTCGTCGAGGGGGCCGGCTACCGTGCCAGCGTCCCCTCGACGACCCCCACCGGCTCGGACGCGGACGACCCCACCGCCGCACTGCGCGAGAAGCTGATCGTCAGCGCGGTCCTCTCGGTGCCGGTGATCCTGCTCGCGATGTTGCCGCCGCTGCAGTTCAACGGCTGGCAATGGCTCAGCCTCGGCCTGGCCACCCCGGTCGTGCTCTGGGGCGCCAGCGGTTTCCACCGCGCCGCCTGGGTCAACCTGCGCCACGGCACCGCCACCATGGACACCCTGATCTCGATGGGCACCCTGGCGGCGTACGCCTGGAGCGTCTATGCGCTCTTCTTCGGCACCGCCGGCCATCCCGGCATGACCCACCCGTTCAGCTTCCGGTTGGAGCAGGGGGACGGACTCGGAAACATCTATCTCGAGGCCGCCACCGCCATCACCACCTTCATCCTGGCCGGTCGCTACTTCGAGGCCCGCGCAAAGCGCCGCGCCGGCGAAGCGGTCCGCGCGCTGCTGACCCTGGGCGCCAACGAGGTGTCGGTGCTCCGCGAAGGCACCGAGCACCGGGTCCCGGTCGATCAGCTCGCGGTCGGCGACGAGTTCGTCGTCCGCCCGGGGGAGAAGGTCGCCACCGACGGTGTCGTCGCCTCCGGGCGCAGCAGCATCGACAACTCGCTGGTCACCGGTGAATCGGTACCGGTCGAGGTCGGCCCCGGCGATGAGGTGATCGGAGCGACCGTGAACGCCGAGGGCCGGATCGTGGTCCGCGCCACCCGTGTCGGCCAGGACACCCAGCTCGCCCAGATCGCCCGGATGGTCGAGGCCGCCCAGACCGGCAAGGCCCAGGTGCAGCGCCTCGCCGACCGGATCTCCGGCATCTTCGTGCCGATCGTGATCGCCCTGTCGCTGATCACCCTGGTGACCTGGCTGCTGCTCGGCGCCGGTGCCGCCTTCGCCTTCACCGCGGCGGTCGCGGTGCTGATCATCGCCTGCCCCTGTGCGCTCGGTCTGGCCACCCCCACCGCCCTGCTCGTCGGTACCGGCCGGGGCGCCCAGCTCGGCATCGTGATCAAGGGCCCCGAGGTCCTCGAGGACACCCGCCGGGTCGACACCGTGGTGCTGGACAAGACCGGCACCGTCACCACCGGCGCGATGTCGGTGGCCGGCGTACGCCCGGTCGCCGGTGTCGACGAGGCCGAGGTGCTGCGGTTGGCCGCCGCCGTCGAGGACAACTCCGAGCACCCCATCGCGCGGGCCATCGTGGGTGGCTTCGACTCGCTGGCGCTCGCTCAGCCGACGGAGGGGTTGGCGCTCACTCAGCCGACGGTGGGTGTGACCGACTTCATCAACCGACCCGGCCTGGGTGCCGAGGCGACCGTCGAGGGCCGCCGGATCAAGGTTGGCCGACCGGCCCTGGTCGACGGCGAGCTCCCGGCCGAGCTGCGCGCCGCCTTCGACGAGGGCCGCGCCGCCGGGCGTACCGCCGTGGTGGTGATCGCCGACGACGACCCGATCGGCGTCATCGAGGTGGCCGACACCGTACGCCCGAGCTCGGCCGAGGCGATCCGCCGGTTGCGCGCGCTGGGCCTGCGCCCGGTGTTGCTCACCGGCGACTCCGCCACCGCCGCCGAACAGGTCGCCGCCGAGGTCGGCATCGACGAGGTGATCGCCGAGGTGCTGCCCACCGACAAGGTCGACACCGTCCGGGCCCTGCAGGCCGAGGGCCGCCGGGTCGCGATGGTCGGCGACGGCGTGAACGACGCCGCCGCGCTCGCCACCGCCGACCTCGGCATCGCGATGGGTACCGGAACCGACGCCGCCATCGAGGCCGCCGACCTCACCCTGGTGCACGGCGACCTGTTGCTCGCCGGCGACGCGATCCGCCTCTCCCGGGCGACCCTGGGCACCATCAAGGCGAACCTGTTCTGGGCCTTCGCCTACAACGTGGCCGCACTGCCGCTCGCCGCGCTCGGTTTCCTGAACCCGATGATCGCCGGGGCCGCGATGGCACTCAGCTCGGTCTTCGTGGTCAGCAACAGCCTCCGGCTGCGCCGGTTCAAGGCGTACGCCCGCTGAGCCGGTCAGCTCTTGGGGCAGATCGCACAGTCCGCGGCCTTGTTGACCGTGCATAACCCCTGACATGTTCGGGCGGGGAGCCCCCAACTGTGGGTTTTCTCAGCAGATTTTTGGGAAACGGCTCGGAGCAGTTACCATTCCGTGACGAATGAGTCGGGGTGATACGTGCTTGTGCGCCTCGGCACCAAACAGCAGAGTTCTCACGGGAGTCGAGTTGCGCAAGGTAATCCCCCTGGCGGTCGCCGGTGGTGTCCTGGTGGCTTCGGGTGGCGTCTTCGGCGTCAGCCAGGCGATGGCCAAGGATGTGGAGGTGTCCCAGGACGGGGTGCCGATGAAGGTCCGCACCTGGTCCGGAACCGTCGGTGAAGCCCTCCAGGCCCAGAACATCCAGGTCGGTGAGCGTGACCAGGTCGCACCGGCCCTCGGTGAGAAGCTCGCCGACGGCCAGCAGATCAGCGTCCGCTACGGCCGCCAGCTCAACCTCTCGGTCGACGGCGAGAAGTCCTCCATGTGGACCACTGCCACCACCGTGGAGCAGGCGCTCGCGGAGATGTCGATCCGCGACGAGTCCAAGCTCTCCACCTCCCGCAGCGCCGCGATCGGCCGCGAGGGTCTGGATCTCAACATCGAGACCGCCAAGCAGATCACCGTGGTCGTCGCCGGTGAATCGCGCACCGTGATCACCCCGGCCGAGACCGTCGGCCAGGCGCTCGCCGAGGCGCAGATCGAATACGCGCCGACCGACCGGCTCGATCCCGGCGTCGACACCCCGATCACCGAGGGGCTCACCGTCGCGGTGAACAAGGTCGACACCAAGGAGACCACCCGCGAGATCGAGATCCCCTTCAAGACCGTCCGCAAGGAGAGCTCCTCGCTGCCCAAGGGCACCGAGAAGGTCGACACCAAGGGCGTACCGGGCAAGACCATCGAGGTCTGGACCGAGCGCTTCGAGAACGGCAAGAGCATCGAGAACAAGATGACCTCCAGCCGCGTCGACAAGCAGCCGGTCGATGAGGTCGTGCTGGTCGGTACCGGCAGCACCGCCACCCCGACCCCGAAGAGCACCACCCCGTCGAAGAGCCCGAGCAAGGCCCCCACGACCAGCTCGTCGCGCCCCTCCAGCCCGCCGTCGAAGTCCGCGGGCACCAACGCCGGCTCCGGCTCGGGTTCGGGTTCCGGTTCCACCGGTGGCAGCCCGGCCGTCGGCTCCACCTGCCAGGCCTCCATGTACGACGAGGGTCAGATGACCGCCAACGGCGAGGTGTTCAACACCAACGCGCTGACCGCGGCACACAAGACGCTGCCCTTCGGCACCATGGTCAAGGTCACCAACCCCTCCAACGGCAAGACCGTCACCGTCCGGATCAACGACCGCGGCCCCTACATCGCCGGCCGTTGCCTGGACCTGTCGAAGGCCGCCTTCTCGGCCATCGGCAACGTCAGCCAGGGTGTGATGACGGTGGTCTACCAGCCGCTCTGATCCTGGGCCGAGGTGGTTTCGACCCGCTCGATCCGCCCTCGCTCAGCCAGCGTTCACGCACAGTACGCCCGGGCCTCGGCCCGGGCGTACTGCATTTCGCGGCCCCCGTGTCGGCCGGGGACGAGCTGCTTGCCTCGGTGGAGCGCAGATCGCGGTGCAGTGACACGCCGACAACGAGGGCTGAAACGGGTCGATCAGGCGTCGCCGAGGGTGTCGAGGATGCTCTCGGTGAGTCGCTCGCGGGCCTGCGGGGTCATCGGGGTGCTCAGCATGCTCTCGTATCCCCAGGAGCCGTCGGCGGCCATCCGCGCGACCAGACAGCGCAGCGCCACCGCATCGAGTTCGTCGACCGACTGCTCCTCCTCGGGGAACCAGCGCCGGTAGACCCGCTCCCAGGGTGCCAGCCAGTCCGGCTCGTTCGCGGCCTCCATGATCAACCGCAGCTCGACGGTGGTCGGAGCATCCACCGCCGCGCGCACATAGCCGCGCGTACGATCCACCAGGCTCGCGGTCTCCGGCTCCCGCCCGGTGGCGTCGAGGAGTCGGCGCTCCATCCGCGCGGCCAGTTCGGTGTGGATGCCGACCAGCAGGGCGTGCTTGCTGGGGAAGTGGTAGATGAGGCCGCGCTTGGTCACTCCGGCCTGTTCGGCCACCGCGTCGAGAGTGAGGGCGGTGACGCCCCGCTCCGCCACCACCGTCAGGGCCGCATCGATCAGCTTGGGTCGTGCGCTCGGTCGTGCCATCGGTCCTCCTCCTCGACGGTCATTACTATACCATTTGGTGTAGTACACTAAATGGTGAAGTAACCCCCGACCGAGAGACGGAACCGATGGAACTGACGACGGAGACCCCGCAGCGGGCGACGACCCGCACCTGGGTGGGACTGGCGGTCCTGGTGCTGCCGATGCTGCTCATCGCGATCGACGGCATGGTGCTGATCTTCGCGCTGGCCGACATCACCGCGGAGCTGAAGCCCAGCGGCACCCAGCAGCTGTGGATGCTCGACATCTATGCGCTGATGCTGGCCGGCCTGCTGATCACCATGTCCTCACTGGGGGACCGGTTCGGGCGGCGCCGGGTGTTGCTCATCGGCGCGGTCTTCTTCGCGATCGCCTCGGTGCTGGGTGCCCTCTCGACCGCACCCTGGATGCTGATCGCCGCCCGCGCCCTGCTCGGCATCTCCGGTGCGATGATCATGCCCGGCACGCTCTCGCTGATCCGCAACATGTTCGCCGACCGTGACCAGCGGCGTACCGCGATGGCCGTCTGGTCCGCGATGGGTGCGCTCGGCGCCGCCGCCGGCCCCATCGTGGGCGGCTGGATCATCGAGGTGTTCAGCTGGCACGCGGCTTTCCTGATGAACATCCCGGTGATGGTGCTGCTGCTCGCGCTGGCGCCGTTCCTGGTTCCCGAGAGCCGGAACCCGAACCCGGGCCGGATAGACCTGCCCAGCATCCTGTTCTCGCTCGCCGGGATGATCTCCTTCGTCTATGGCGTGAAGACCTTCGCCGAGGGCAAGGGCCCCGGGGTCGCGTTCCTCACCTTCTTCGCCGGCCTCGTGCTGCTCGTGCTGTTCGTGATCCGCCAGCTGCGGATGCCGGTGCCGGTGATCAATGTCCGGCTCTTCCGCGTGCGGGCCTTCACCGGTGCGGTGATCACCGACCTGCTCTCGGTGTTCTCCCTGGTCGGTGCGATGTTCGCCCTCACCCAGTTCCTGCAGCTCGTCCTCGGCCTCAGCGTCATCTCCTCGGCGCTCTGGATGCTGCCGCAGGCCGCCGTCTCCGCCTGCGCCGGGTTCATCGCCGCGGCGCTGGTGAAGCGATTCCCGACCGCCCTGATCGTCGCCCTCGGCGTCCTGATCACCGCCGGCGGTTTCGCGATGCTGCTCCGGCTCACCCCGGACACCCCGCCGTGGATGATCGCCATCACCCTCTGCCTCGTCGGCCTGGGTGCCGGGGTGGGGATGACGCTCACCAACGACCTGATCATGAGTTCGGTACGCCCGGAACAGGCGGGTCAGGCCGCCGCGATCAGCGAGACGGCGTACGAACTAGGCACCGCGTTCGGCACCGCGATCCTCGGGTCGGTGCTGCTCGGCTTCTATCGCCGGGGTCTCGCGGAGGCCGCGCCCGCGGGGCTGCCCGCGACGGTGCTCGAGGGGGCGAAGGAGACCCTGGCGGCGGCACTGGTGTACGCCCAGCAGCTGCCGGGTGAGATCGGTGCGGCGCTGGCGAGCGCCGCGGTCGATTCGTTCACCAGCGCCCTTGCCTGGACCGGTGGTATCGCCGCGGTGATCCTCTTCGCGGTGGCGATCTTCGCGGGCATCATGCTCCGTGGGGTCTCGGCGCAGGCGGACCTGGCCGAGGTCGAGCACTGAGCGCGGCTCAGTCCGCGGACTGCTGGAGCGCCTGGTCGAGTCGCTCGATCTTGCCGGTGAGCTCACCGGTGTGGCCGGGCCGGATGTCGGCCTTGAGCACCAGCGAGACCCGGTTGCCGTAGCGCTGCACCGCCTCGGTGGCGCGTTTCACCACGTCCATGCACTCGTCCCACTCGCCCTCGATGGTGGTGAACATCGAGTCGGTCTGATTGGGCAGGCCGGATTCGCGGACCACGCGGACGGCGGCGGCGACCGCCTCGTGCACGGATTCGGAACCGGAGGGGGCGACGGAGAAGGCGACCAGCATGCCACCAGTCTGCCACCAGCCCCCCGCCCGCGATCCATCGAACCCACAGTGCAATTCCCCAGCCCTGCAGGGGGAGGGGGATGCACGCAGGATTCGATGGATCGCGGCGGGGTCAGCCCTTGGCGCGGCGCAGCGCCTGGGCCTCGGCCTGGCTGACCTGCTGGCCGCGCAGCGCCTTTTCCTGGCCGGCGGCCAGCTCATTCAGCTCGCGGTCACTGATCCCGGCCTTCCGGGCCGCGGCACGGGCCTCCGCCGAGCGCAGATCCGGATTGCTGGTCCGGCTGCGGGACGGGTCGGCGGCGGTCCGGCCGCCGAGGTTGGCGCGCACGCTCTTCCCGCTGCGGCTGTCGGTCATCACGGCCTGCCCGCCGGCGTACGCCGCGGAGGCGAGCGAGGTGCGCGGGGTGCCGAGCTTCGGACCGATCGCGTCGGCGTACGCCGCATAGCCGGCCTTGTTCGGATGGAACGACTCGACCACGTTCAGCGACAGGTTGTGCAGATAGGGCTGGGCGTCGCAGACGGCGTGCCCGGTGAACTGCTGGCGGACATCGACGAAGGTCAACCCGGAACTCGCCGCCTGCTGCTGGATCCGACTGTTCAACAGATCGGCCGCATCGTTCATCCGGCGCATCTCGTCGGCGGAGAAGAAGGTGGCCCAGGAGCAGTCCTGGCCGTTGAACAACCGCGGATAGCCGGCGACCACGATCTTCGCCTTCGGCGCCCTCGTCTTCACCTGGGCGTACACGTCGGCGAGCTTGCTGGGCAGCACATTGTTGGTCTTGGCGACGGCCTCGTTCACCGCCTTGCTGCAATCTCCCCACCAGGACGGTTTCGCGCATTCGGTGACCACCGGTGCGAAGCCGATGTCGTTGCCGCCGATGGTCAGCGTCACGAAGTCGGTCTCGGCCGACAGTGACGGGTACTGCTTGGGCATGTCGGAGGTGATCGCACCGGAACAGGCCTGCAGGTCCAGGTTGAACCCCTTCTCCGCGGCCAGTTGACCGGCGAAGGAGTTGGGTGAGCGGAAGCAGGTGGTGCCGTCGATGATGTAGTTGCCGCCACCGTCACCGGCGGAATAGGAGTCACCGAGGGCGACGTAGTCGTTGGTGGTCGCGGCGAGTGCGGGGGTGAAGCCGGCCAGTGTGCCGAGCGCGACGATCGCGGCTCCGGCTGCTGTGCGGCGCAGGAACGTGGTTGCCCTCATCGAAGTCCTTCTTTCGGGCCCGGGCACGGTCCCGGGGGTGTGTGGCCAGCCTCACACGGCCCGCGAATCGGTCACCACCGGAACATTCCGGAGACGGCGAGCGTGATCGCCACCGCGAGCAGCAGCGCCCCGCCGACCCGATCCCAATGGCGGCGGTGCGCCGGGTCGGCGAGCCAGGTGTTCAGGCGTACGCCGACGGCCGTCACCAGCAGCCAGGCGAGGAACCCGAACAGCACGTCCACGACGCCGAGCAACAGCATCTGTTCGCGGACCCGGCCCGCGGACAGGTTGACGAACTGCGGGAGCACGGCGGCGAAGAAGACGACCACCTTGGGGTTCAGCAGGTCGGTGGCCAGGCCCTGGCGGAATGCGGTGGCGGTCGACGGGCGGGGTCCGGCCTCGGTGCCGGCGCTGCGCAGCAGACGCCAGCCCAGGTACCCGAGATAGAGCGATCCCGCCAATTGGATGGTGAGCAGCGCGCTCGGATAGCGGGTGAGCAGCAGGGAGAGGCCGAGTGTGGCGATCAGCATGTGCACGGTGAGCCCGGTCTGGGCACCTGCTCCCGCGGCCAGGCCCGCCCGCCAGCCCCGGGTCGCCGAGCGCAGCACGATCAGGAACTCGGGCCCCGGCGTCAGGTAGGCCAGCACCAGGACGGCGAAGAAGCCGGGCCAGTTGATCGCGGCCAGCTCGGTCACGGCGTGGGGGTCGCGCGTCGGCGGTGCCGGTGCCGGTCGACCCGCGCCCGGTTCCCGCATCCGGGGCTGCACCAGCGCTGGTTCGGTCGGGCCCGGTGGAAGAACTGGCCGCACCCGTCAGCATGGCAGACCGCGAGGTTGGCCAAGTGGTCCCGACCGAGCAGGTCGACGACGGTGGCGGCGAGTACGCCGAGCAACCCGTCCAACCCGGTACCGTCGCGGGCTTCGGTCTCGGTGGCACCCACCCGTCCGCCGATCAGCCGGGTCGTGGCGGAGGCGCGCACCGCATCGTTCACCGCGCGGACGTCGGCGGCGGGCAGTTCACGCCCGGTCACGGCCGCATCCAGCAACCGGACCGCGCTGTCTCGCAGGCGGTGTACGCGGGTGAGTTCGGCCTCGGTCCTCGGCCGGGCCGGGGGCAGTGCCGCGGGTTCGAGGTCCGCCCACTCGGCGAAGGCGTCGACCGTGCCGATGAGCTCGACCCGCTGACCGTCGACGATCCGGATCGTGTTCGCCAGATCGACCGCGGGGTGGTCGCCCAGCCAGGTCCATTCCGTCATGGACTCAGTGTGGGAGGTTAGTGGGAGGTTAATGGATAGATGGTCAAAAACCATTACATCAGTTGGTGTCGGCGATCACCGGTACCACCGGTGACCTAGGCTCGAATGACGCCCACACGAAGGAGCACGTCATGGCCGAGGTCCATCTCGCTCCGCCGGCGACCGGTGTCGCCGCCGGCCCGTTCACCCTCACCCAGGGGTACGCCGCAGCGGTGCCCGAACTGTCCGTGGCCCGCCGTGCCGCGAGCTTCCCCGAGCCGTGCCCGGTGGTGATCGACGAATCCCTGGCCGCCGAGCTCGGCGTCGACCCGGCCGCCCTGCGGACACCGGAGGGCACGCGACTGCTCGTCGGTGACGTGCCCGAGAACGTGCCGACCGTTGCGCAGGCGTACGCCGGGCACCAGTTCGGCGGCTACTCGCCGCTGCTCGGTGATGGCCGGGCGCTGCTGCTCGGTGAGATCGTCGACACCGCCGGCCGCCGGAAAGACCTGCACCTGAAGGGATCCGGGCGGACCCCCTTCGCCCGCGGTGGCGACGGCAAGGCGGTCCTCGGGCCGATGCTGCGGGAACACCTGATGGGGGTGGCGATGCACGCCCTCGGCATTCCGACCTCCCGCGCCCTGGTGGTCTGCACCACCGGTGAGCGGGTCCCGCGGGACGGCGTCCGGCAGCCGGGTGCGGTGCTGGCGCGGGTCGCCGCGAGCCATCTGCGGGTCGGCACCTTCCAGCTGGCGGCCCAGCTCACCGCCCACCCGGAGACTCCCTCGGACGCGACGCTGCTGGAACGGCTGACGGCGTACGCGCTGCAGCGTCACTTCCCGGATGCCGCCGACCCGGCGGACACCACACCCGGGCTCACGCTGTTGCGCCAGGTGAGCCGGGTCCAGGCGGAGCTGATCGCGCAGTGGATGCAGGTCGGGTTCATCCACGGTGTGATGAACACCGACAACATGACGATCTCGGGGGAGACCATCGACTACGGCCCGTGCGCATTCCTGGATGGCTATGATCCGGCGACCGTGTTCAGCTCGATCGACGCCGGCGGCCGGTACGCCTACGGCAACCAGCCCGCGATCGCGCAGTGGAACCTGGCCCGGCTCGCCGAAACGCTGCTGCCGCTCATCGCCGACGATCGGGAGGCCGCGGTCGAGGCCGCCACCGAGATCGTCGTCGGGTTCGCCGGGAGCTATCAGGAGGCGCTCGTCGCCGGGTTCTCCCGCAAGCTCGGCCTGCCCGCGCCGGATGAGGACCTGGTGACCGACGGGCTCGCGCTGCTCCAGCAGCACCGGGTCGACCTCACCGGTTTCTTCCGGGCCCTGTCGGCGGGTACCGCCGCCGAGCTGTTCCCCGACCCGGCCGTCCTCGCGCCGTGGGCCACCCGCCGCGAGGCGCTGCTCGTCGGCGAACCGGGTGAGGTGGCCGCGGCGATGGACCGGATCAACCCGGCCTACATCGCCCGGAACCACGTCGTCGAGGAGGCGCTCGCGGCCGCGACCGCCGGCGACCTCGCGCCCTATCAGCGGCTCGTCGACGCGCTGCGCGAGCCGTACGCCGCCCGCCCGGGTCTGGACGATCTCTCCCGGCCCGCCCCGGCCGACGCGGGCCCGCATGTGACCTTCTGCGGTACCTGAGCGGGCACTTCATCTCGACACGACAGCCATTGCTCCGCTTCGCTGCGCATGGCTGCCTACTCGATGAGCGCGAGGGTTCTACCGACTGGTCAAACCCCAGAATCCATCCCGCGTTTCTTGACGCGGGCCGCAGACCCGCATCCGCTCGTCGGTGCTCGAACACTGGGGGCGAATTCTGGGGTTCGACCAACTGGTAAGCGAGGGGTCGAGGGTGTGGTCTGACGGGGCGCTTCATCTCGACACGGCAGCCATTGCTCCGCTGCGCTGCGCATGGCTGCCTACTCGATGAGCGGGTCGGGTCAGCCGAGGTGCACGATCCGGTCGCAGGCGGCGGCGACGCGGGGGTCGTGGGTGATCACCAGCACCGCGCGGTCCGCCGACAGCGCCCAGAGATCGTCCAGCAACCGGGCCGCGGTGTCGGTGTCCAGGTGCTCGGTGGGCTCGTCGAGGATCCAGCACTGACTGTCCCCGACGAGCACCCGGGCCAGCGCCAGCCGGCGGGCCTCGCCGCCGGACAGCATCGAACCCTCCTCGCCGACGATCCGCCGCAACGGCAGCTCCAGCCCCGCGGCGCGCAGCGCCACACCGACCCGCTCGTCGTCGGCGTCCCGATCGCCGATCCGGACGTTCTCGGCCACCGAGGTGTTGAAGATGTGCGCGTCCTGCGCGAGATAGCCGATGGTGCCGCGAACCGTCATCGCCCCAGCGAGCGGCGGGATCATCCCCATCAGCGTGGTCGCCACCGTCGTCTTGCCGATCCCGCTCGCACCGGTCAGCGCGACCCGCTCACCGGGGCGTACCACCAGCGACACGTCATCGAGCACCGCACCGGCACCCGGCCAGCCCACCGCGGCCCGGTCCAGTTCCAGCACCGGTTCGGCGGCCGGGGTCTCATCGGCGCGGTCCCCGCGGCCGACCGGGGGAGCGGTGAGCAGCTCGCGGACCCGGTCCAGCGCGGCCCGGGCCCGGGTCAGCGTCTGCGCCGACTGGGTGAGCGGGACGAGGACCTCGTGCAGCGCCAGCGGCACCAGCACCAGCACCGCCAGGTTCACCCGGGCCAGCGACCCGTCGGCCACCGCCGGTACGCCGACCCAGACCGCGACCAGCACCGCCGCCCCGGCGGCCAGCACCTGGGCGCCGGCAGCGGCCCCGCGGACCACCGCGGCCCGCGACTCGGCGGCCCGCAGCCGGGCATCGACGGCGAGCAGTGCATCCCGGCGGCCGGTGTCACCATAGGCGGCCAGATCGTACGCCGCCCGGTTCACCTCCCGGGTCAGCACGGCCAGCTCCGCCCGCAGCCCGACGGTTTCCCGGTCCGCGCGCGCCGAGGCACCGGCCGCCGCGATCGGTACCAGCCAGCCGGCCAGCACCGCTGAGATCAGCAGCGCCACCCCGGCCACCGGGGAGAGCACCGACATCGCCACGCTGGCCGCCACCACCAGCAATCCGGCGGAGGCGAACGGCACCGCCACCCGGACCACCAGATCCATGATCGCGGCGACATCGGAGACCACCCGGATCAGCAGGTCACCGCGGCGCCGGCCGAGCAGGGTGGTGCTCGCCAGCGTGGCGTAGGTGCGGATCCGCAGCGCGCTCTGCAGCTGCAGCGCCAGCTCGTGCGAGACCAGCCGCTCGGCGTACCGGAAGACCGCCCGGAAGAGCCCGCAGGCCCGCACGATGACGATCGCCACCTGCAGATAGAGCACCGGCGGATGCTCGGCGGCCCGGGAGATCATCCAGCCGGAGGCACCCATCAGCGTCACCGCGGCCAGCGAGGTGAGGAAGGACAGCAGCAGCGCGGCGGCGAACCGCAACCGGGCCCGGGGCACCTCGGCCGCCAACCCGCGGAACAGGGCGAGGGTGCTCATCGGCGCACCTCATCGGGCTGTGCCGTGGTCAACCGGACCACCCGATCGGCGGCGGCGAGCACCGCATCGCGGTGGCTGACCACCAGCGCCGAGGCGCCGCTGCGGCGTACCGCCTCGATCACCGCCTGCTCGGCCGCGGCATCCAGGCCGGCGGTCGGTTCGTCGAGCACCAGCAGTCCGGCCCCGGCATCCAGCCGGAGCAGCGCCCGGGCCACCGCGACCCGGCGCAGCTCACCGGCGGACAGTTCCACCCCGTCGTCACCGACCGCGCGCGCCGGATCCAGCTCACCGGCCCCGGCCCGCCGCAGCGCCTCGGCCACCGCCGCATCGTCGGCCGCCGGATCGCCCAGCCGGACGTTCTCGGCCAGCGATGCGTTGATCACCCCGGGCTGCTGGGCGACATAGGCCAACCGGGCCCGCCAGGCGGCCGGGTCGATGGTGGCCAGATCGGTGTCACCGACCAGTACCCGGCCGGTGGTCGGGGTGAGGAAGCCCATCAGCACGGCCAGCGCGGTCGACTTGCCCGACCCCGAGGGCCCGGACAGGGCGACGACCTCACCGGGGCGTACCGCCAACGAGAAGTCGGTCAGCGCGTCGGTCTCGGCACCTGGGTGGCGTACGCCGATCCCGGCCAGTTGCACCTCGACGGCGGCCGGATCCGGGGCCGCGCCGCGCTCCCGGCCGCGGACCGCGTCGGCGCCCTCGATGATCGCGAACGCCTCGTCGGCGGCGGTGATCCCGTCGATCGAGTCGTGGTAGTGCACCCCGACCTGGCGGACCGGCAGATAGCACTCCGGCACCAGGATCAGCACGAACAGCCCGGTGGTCAGGTCGATATTGCCCTCGACCAGCCGCAGCCCGATCGGTACCGCGACCAGGGCCACCGAATAGGTCGCCAGCAGCTCCAGGGCGAAGGAGGACAGGAAGGACACCCGCAGCGTCGACATGGTCTCGCTGCGGTGCTTCTGCTCGGTCAGCACCAGGCCCTTCTCCTGCGCCTTCGCCCGGCCGAACACCTGCAGCGTCGGCAGCCCGGCGACCAGGTCGGCGAAGTGGTTCGCCAACCGGGTCTGGGTACGCCAGCTGCGATCCAGCTTGACCTTGGTGGCGAGCCCGATCAGCACCATGAACAGCGGGATCAGCGGCAGTGTCAGCGCGACCACGATCGTCGAGGTCAGGTCGGCGGTGAGGATCGTCACGCCGACGATCAGCGGCACGGTCAGCGCCAGCACCAGCTGTGGCAGATAGCGCGCGTAGTAGCCGTCCAGGGCGTCCAGGCCCTGGCCGAGCAGCGCGACCAGTTGCCCGGTCGGCACCCGGGTCGCCCCGGGGGCGGCCAGCCGGGCATCGATGATGTCGGCCCGCAGCTGGGATTTCACCGCCGCCGCCGAGCGGTGCGCCAGCCAGGAACCGAACCAGGCCAGCACCGCGCGCCCGGCGATCACCAGCGCCAGCATGCCGAGGGCGGCGGCCAGCCCGCCGAACGGCAACCGGGCCGCCTCGGCCGCCGACGGCTGCGCACCGGCGTCGAAGACCCGCGCCACGATCCGCGACAGCAGCCAGGCCTGGGCCACCACGAGCAGGGCCGTCGCGGACCCGACCACCACCGAGGCGATCAGGAAGCCGCGGGTGGCCCGGGCCCGGGTGAGCAGTCGTGGATCGATCGGTCCGGCCATCGGGGGCAGCGTAGTCGCTCGCGCGCAGGCGGCCGGCTCAGCCGGTCGGCTGCTGTTCCGCGGACTCGACCACCGGCAGGTTCTGGGTGCTGATCCGCTTGCGGAACACCCAGAAGGTCCACGCCTGGTAACCGAGCACGATCGGCAGGAACACCGCGGAGGCGATCGTCATGATCCGCAGCGTGTAGCCGGTCGAGGCCGCATCCTGGATGGACATGTCGTTCACCGGATCCAGCGCCGGGACCACGTTCGGGAACATGCAGCTGAAGATCAGCACCATCATGGCGATGATCGCCAGCACGGTCCCGGTGAACGCCCAGCCCTCCCGGCCCCGCTTGATCAGCAGGTACCCGGCCGTGGCGGCCAGGATCGCCACCACCGCAGCGATCCAGCTCACCACGCCGTTGCCGTACGCCGCAGCGGTCCAGACGCTGAAGATCGCCAGCAGTGCGATCGCGACCAGGCCGATCCGGTCGGCGAACTTCCGGGCGGCGAAGCGGATCTCGCCCTTGGTCTTGAGCGAGATGAAGATCGCGCCGTGGAACAGGAACAAGGTGACGAACAGCACCCCGCCGAGCAGGGCGTACGGCATGAACAGGCCGAAGAAGTTGCCGACGGTGCCCTCCATCACCCAGCGCCGTCCGGCGACGTCGTGCACGATCGGCAGCCCGCGGACGAAGTTGGCGAAGCCGATGCCGAAGACCAGGGCGGGCACGAAGGAGCCGAAGATGATGCAGCGGTCCCAGCCGCGCTGCCAGGCGGCGCTCTCGCGCTTGTGCCGGTATTCGAAGGCGACGCCGCGGAAGATCAGCGCGATCAGGATCAGGAACAGCGGCAGATAGAGCCCGCTGAACAAGGTGGCGTACCACTCCGGGAAGGCCGCGAACATGGCCCCGCCGGCGGTGATCAACCAGACCTCGTTGCCGTCCCAGAGCGGGCCGATGGTGTTGATCATCACCCGGCGGTCCTTGTCCTTCTTGCCGAGGATGCCGACCAGCATGCCGACCCCGAAGTCGAAGCCTTCGAGCACGAAGAATCCGATCCAGAGGATGGCGATCAGGATGAACCAGAGCAGTGCGAGTGTCATTGTCGATTCCTCACTCAGAAACTCAGTACGCGAACGACATCGGGGAGTCCTCGTCCTCGAGGACCTTGGGCTCTTCGACCTCGGGCAGCCCCATCCGGATGTACTTCAGGAACAGGCCCACCTCGATCACCGCCAGCACGCCATAGACGAGGGTGAAGGTGATCATCGAGAACAGCACCATCCCGGGGGTGACACCGGGGGAGACACCGGCGGCGGTCGGCATCACGCCGAACACCACCCAGGGCTGGCGGCCGGTCTCGGTGAAGATCCAGCCGAACGAGTTCGCGAACAGCGGCGCCAGCGGGAACGTGACCATCATCGCGAACCAGATCTTGCTGCGTGGCAGGCGATTCCCGCGGGTCAGCCAGAGCGTCAACACCCCGATACCCATCGCCAGGAAGCCCAGGCCCATCATGATCCGGAAGGTCCAGTAGGTGAGCGGGATGTTCGGGTTGTAGGTGGTCATCCGGTTGGCGATCTCGGGACCGTAGACCTGTTGCAGCTGGGGCTGGAACTCGGCCTGGTACTGCCGGTTCAGCGGGTTGATGCCCTGCACCTCACCGGTGAAGTTGGAGTGCGCCAGGAACGACAGCAGGCGCGGGATCTTGATCGACCACACCTCGCGCTGCCCGTCCAGGGTGCCGATGGTGAGCAGCGAGAAATCGGCCGGTTGCTCGGTCTCGTAGAGCGCCTCGGCGGCGGCCATCTTCATCGGCTGCACCTCGGTCATCACCTTGCCCTGCAGGTCGCCGGAGATCAGTACGCCGAGGCTGCCGATCAGCATCGCGACGGCGCCGATCCGAACGGCGGTGCGGTGGGTCTTCTCCTCGCGCTGCTCGTGGTTGCCGTCGCCGCGCCCGAGCCGGTAGAGGTGCCAGCCGCCGATCGCGGCGACCAGGGCGCCGGAGACCATCCAGGCGGCGGCGAGCTGGTGCGGCAGGGTGACCAGCAGCACCGGGTTCAGCAGCACCGCACCGAAGTCGGTCAGCTCGGCCCGGTTGGTGAGCTCGTTGAAGCGCCAGCCGACCGGGTTCTGCATCCAGGAGTTGGCGGCCAGGATGAAGATCGCCGAGATGTTGGTGCCGATTGCCGCGATCCAGATGGTGGCCAGGTGGATCTTCTTCGGCAACCGGTCCCAGCCGAAGATCCACAGACCCAGGAAGGTGGACTCCAGGAAGAACGCCAGCAGCGCCTCCAGCGCCAACGGGACGCCGAAGATGTCACCGACGAAGCGGGAGTAGTCCGACCAGTTCATCCCGAACTGGAACTCCTGCACGATGCCGGTGACCACACCCATCGCGAAGTTGATCAGGAAGAGCTTGCCGTAGAACTTGGTCAGCCGGAGGTAGGCGTTGTTGCCGGTGCGTACCCACATGGTCTGGAAGATCGCCACCAGAAAGGACATGGCGAGCGTGATCGGCACGAACAGGAAGTGGTAGACGGTGGTGATCCCGAACTGCCACCGCGCGAGTGTCTCGGTGCTCATGCCATGCAACTTACTACGAGACGTCGTAGGATCAGGAATCGAAGCGGGCTAATGTGACCAGCGCAATATTCACGAATCGAGGGGTCCATGACGTTGCTCGGTGAGCTGGAGGCCAAGGTGATGGAGGTGCTCTGGCATGCCCCGGAGCCGATGTCGGTGCGGCAGGCGCACACGGTGCTGGCCGCCGACCGTGACCTGGCCTACACCACCGTGATGACGGTGCTGGACCGGCTCGCGAAGAAGGAGATCGTGCAGCGCGAGCGGGACGGGCGGCAGTGGCTGTACCAGCCGATGACCAGCCGCGGCGCCCTGATCGCCGACGAGATCCTCGAACTCGTCACCGGCCCCGCCGACGAGCGCCGGGCGGTCTATGTGGAGCTGGTACGCCGGATGCCCGCCGCCGACCGGACCGCCCTGGCCAAGGAACTCTCCGCCAACTGACGTCCGCGCGGTGAGCGCCTCTCCTTGAAACCCCCCTTACTGCGCCGAAACCCCCACTGCAGTGGGGGTTTCACGCCCGGAGAGGGGGTTTCGCGGCAAGGCCGTGGGGTGTCTCAGCCGGCGGTTCGGCCCGCATATCCCGCCGCGTCGAGCACGGTACGCCGCAGCGCCGCCACATCGGCCAGCTCCCGATTGACCACCCGGACCAGCCACCGGCCGCTCGCCCGCCGGAACCGCTCCTCCCGGTCCTTCTCCGCGCGGATCACCGAGGCCACATCCTGTCCCGGTCCGAGCAGCCGTCCGTACTTGACCTCACCGTCGAACTCGGCCGAGACGCCGAGATCGGGCCAGTCGAAGTCCGGGCGGGCCACGAAGTTCCCGGCGTCGTCGAAGAATTCGACCTGCAACCTCGGGGCCGGCAACCCCGCTCGATGGAACGCCCAGCGGGCCCACGATTCGCCCGGGCTCTCCGCCAGCGGATCGGCGAATCGCAACACCTGGCGTGCCTGAGCGTTTCCGCGGCGCCCGGCCTCGGCGGCGACCCGGTCGAGCAGCACCTGGCGCTGCAGCTTCTTGGCGAGCGCGCGATCGGCGACCGCCACCGCATCAGCGGGATCGAGAACCCGGATCAGATCGAGGACGGTCGTGGCCAGATCGGTGACCACCAGCCCGGCGATGACGCAGGTGGGGATCTCCTGCACCACCCGGTGCAGGTAGCTGTGGTTGAAGCGCTTGCCGCCGGGATGCTTGGCGCGGCGGATCAGGTGGACCCGGCCGAGGCTGCGCAACGGCACGGGTAGACCGTGGACGACCGCAGCCGAGACATGACTCAACACCGCATCGGGCCGATCACAGAGCACCGCCCGGATCAGGGCGCGATGCTGCTCCTCGGCGACGAGCTGCTGATCCGGCCCGCGCAGGTAGACGCCGCGGCGTACCCGCTGCAGATCACCCGAGGTCACCAGCTTCCTGATGCCGGGGTGGTCGATCCCGCTCTTCAGCAACTCGGCGGTGGTGACGATCTCCATCGCACCAGCCCAGCAGAGGCGCCCCACAGCGGAAAGGCTCTGGGGCAGGTTGTGGATGGCCAAAAAGGTTGTCCACCGATTCGGCCGATCGATGACAACTCGTGAAACCCCCTGTCCGGGCGTGAAACCCCCACTGCAGCAGGGGTTTCACACCAGGTAAGGGGGTTTCACGAAAGGACGGCCCACCGGGCGTACGCCTCAGCTGGCGAGCTCCTCGTCCTCGATCGGGGCCTCGAACTGGGCCTGGTAGAGCCGGGCGTACGCGCCCTCGGCGGCCAGCAGCTCGGCATGCGTACCCTGCTCGACGATCGAACCGTTCTCCATCACCAGGATGGTGTCCGCGTCGCGGATGGTGGAGAGCCGGTGCGCGATCACGAAGCTGGTCCGGTTGCTGCGCAGCGCGGCCATCGCCTGCTGCACCAGGGCCTCGGTGCGGGTGTCGACCGAGCTGGTCGCCTCGTCCAGGATCAGCAGCGCCGGGTCGGCCAGGAAGGCGCGGGCGATGGTGATCAACTGCTTCTCACCGGCCGACACCCCCGACCCCTCCTCGTCGATCACCGTGTCATAACCCTCCGGCAACGAGTGCACGAACCGGTCGACGTAGGTCGCCTTCGCCGCGGCCAGGATCTCCTCGTCGGTCGCATCCGGGCGGCCGTAGGCGATGTTGTCCCGGATCGTGCCGCCGAACAGCCAGGTGTCCTGCAGCACCATCCCGATCTGGGAGCGCAGCGCCTGTCGCGGCAGGGTGGCGATGTCCACCCCGTCCAGCAGGATCCGGCCACCGTCCAGTTCGTAGAACCGCATCACCAGGTTGACCAGGGTGGTCTTGCCGGCACCGGTCGGCCCGACGATCGCCACCGTCGAACCCGGCGGCACATCCAGTGACAGCTCGGCGATCAGCGGCCGATCCGCGCGATAGGAGAAGTCGACCTCCTCGAACCGGACGTGACCCCGGACCGGGGCGAGCTCGGAGCCGCCCTCGGGCACCTCCTCGGCCTCGTCGAGCACCTCGAACACCCGCTCCGCCGAGGCCACCCCGGACTGCAGCAGGTTCGCCATCGAGGCGACCTGGGTGAGCGGCTGGGTGAACTGACGGGAGTACTGGATGAACGCCTGCACCTCGCCCAGTGTCATCCCGCCACTGGCCACCCGCAGCCCGCCGATCACCGCGATCACCACGTAGTTGAGGTTTCCGATGAACATCATCGTCGGCATGATGATGCCGGAGACGAACTGTGATCCGAAGGATGCCTTGTAGAGCTGATTGTTCCGCTCCGCGAAGACCTGCTCGACCTCCTGCTGCCGGCCGAACACCTTCACCAGTGCGTGCCCGGTGTAGGCCTCCTCGATGTGCGCATTCAGTTCACCGGTCGACTTCCAGGTCTGCGCGAACAGCTTCTGCGAGCGCTTGCCGATCGCCACGGTCAGCATCATCGAGACCGGGATGGTGATCAGCGCGACCAGCGTCAACAGCGGTGAGACGAGCAGCATCATCAGCAGTACGCCGACCAGGGTGAGCAGCGAGTTCACCAACTGGGACAGGGTCTGCTGCATCGACTGGGAGACGTTGTCGATGTCGTTGGTGACCCGGGACAGCAGTTCGCCGCGGGGCTGGTTGTCGAAGTAGCGCAGCGGCAGCCGGTTCAGTTTGCCGGCCACGTCGCTGCGCATCCGCTGCACGGTGCGCTGCACCACCCCGTTCAGCAGGTAGGCCTGCAGCCACAGCAGGAACGCGGAGATGACATAGAGCGCCAGGGCGAAGATGACGATCCAGCCGAGCCGGTTGAAGTCGATGCCCACCCCGGGCACGGCGGCCGAGTTCTGCAGCAGATCGGCGGTGGTGTCGTCACCGCGGGACCGCAGGCCGGCGACGATCTGCGCCTTGGTCGACCCGGGTGCCATCGTCGCCATCATGGTGCCGAGGATGCCGGTGAAGATGACATCGGTCGCCATGCCCAGGATCCGCGGGCCGACGACGTTCATCCCGACCCCGATCGCGGCCAGCAGCAGCACGCCGAGCACCAGCGCGCGCTCGGGTCGCAGCCGGCCCATCAGCCGGCGCAGCGAGGGGCCGAAGTTGATCGCCTTCTCCGCCGCCCGGGGAGCACCCGGCCCGCCCAGTTGCGGTCCGGTCGGCCGGTGTTTCGGGCGCTCGGGCGCCTTGGCGCTCTGCCCGGTGCTGCTCATGCGGCCTCCTCGGCGCTCAGCTGGGAATCGACGATCTCGGCATAGGTCGGGCAGGTCTGCAGCAGCTCCTCGTGTCGGCCGCGGCCGACGATCGAACCGTCCTCCAGCACGATGATCTGGTCGGCATCGGCGATGGTGGAGACCCGCTGGGCGACCAGCAGCACCGAGGCGTTGCGGGTGAACGGCCGCAGCGCGGCCCGAAGCCGGGCGTCGGTGGCCACATCGAGCGCGGAGAAGCAGTCGTCGAAGAGATAGATCTCCGGCTTCTTGACCAGCGCGCGGGCGATCGAGAGCCGCTGTCGCTGGCCGCCGGACACGTTGCCGCCGCCTTGGCTGATCTCGGCGGCCAGACCGCCGTCCATGGCGGACACGAAGTCCTCGGCCTGGGCGATCCGCAGTGCCTCCCAGAGCTCCTCATCGGTGGCGTCGGGGTTGCCGTAGCGCAGGTTGCTGGCGACGGTTCCCGAGAACAGGAAGGGTTTCTGCGGGACCAGGCCGATCCGGCGCCACAGTTCCTCCGGGTCGAGGTCGCGGACGTCCACCCCGTCGACCCGGACCTCGCCCTCGGTGGCGTCGAACAGCCGTGGTACCAGGTTGACCAGCGTGGACTTGCCGGCGCCGGTGGAGCCGATGATGGCGGTGGTCTGCCCCGGCTCGGCGAGCAGGCGGATGTGGTGCAGCACCGAGCGATCCGCGCCAGGATAGGAAAAGCTGACGTCGTCGAACTCGACGACACCCCGGGTCTCGGTGGGGCGTACACCGTTGACCGGGGGCACGACCGAGCTCGCGGTGTCCAGCACCTCGTTGATCCGCTCGGCCGATACCGAGGCGCGCGGGGCCATGAACAGCATGAACGAGGCCATCATCACCGACATCAGGATCTGCACCAGATAGGTGAGGAAGGCGGTCAGCTGGCCGACCTGCAGGTCACCGGTGGCGATCCGCTGGGCGCCGAACCAGATCACCGCGACCGAGGAGGCGTTCAGCACGAAGGTGACCACCGGGAACATCAGTGCCATCAGCCGGCCGACACTGGTCGCGGTCCGGGTCAGATCGGCGTTCGCCTCCTCGAATCGCCTTGTCTCCTGGGATTCGCGGGTGAAAGCGCGGACCACGCGGATGCCGGTGATCTGCTCGCGCAGCACCCGGTTCAGGGTGTCGATCTTGGTCTGCATGCTGCGGAACAGCGGCGACATCCGGCTGACCAGCAGCACCATCACCGCGGCCAGCACCGGCACCGCGACCGCCATCAGCAGGGTCAGCCCGGGATCCTCGCGCAGTGCCATCACCACCCCGCCGACCATCGTGATCGGCGCCGCGACGACGACCGTCGCGGTCATCACGATCAGCATCTGCACCTGCTGCACGTCGTTGGTGTTGCGGGTGATCAGTGTCGGTGCGCCGAACTGGTTCATCTCCCTGGTGGAGAAGGAGAGTACGCGGCCGAACAGGGCGGCACGGACATCGCGGCCGAAGCTCATCGCGGTCATCGCACCGAAGCGGGTCGCGGTGATCGCGCAGACGACCTGGATCAGGCTGACCCCCAGCATGATCAGGCCCATCCGCCAGATGTGGCCGATGTCGCCGGTGACCACGCCGTCGTCGATGATCGAGGCGTTCAGGGTGGGCAGGAACAGCGAGGCGATGGTGCCGACCAGTTGCAGCACCACCACCGCGCAGAGCAATCCCTTGTAGGGCTTGAGAAAGCGGCGGGACAGTCGGATCAGCACGAGCGCTCCTGGGTGAGGATGCCGTGCAGCATGATCTGCACGATCGTGTGCGGGTCGGTGATCGCCTCGTCGGAGATCATCGGGTGGGAGGTGGCGAAGGCGAGGGAGCGCAGCAGCGAGGCCGCCGCCGTGGCGTCCAGGGTGAGCTGGTCGGCGTCGTCACCGATGACGGCGGCGATGGCGGCGACCAACTGGTCGTTGTGGGCCTTGTGTTCGGCGTGGCTGCGGTGCCGCGGTTGGACCGGGGAGCCGTCGCCCGAGGCGTACATCGCCATCATCAGCACGCTGATGTCGCGGACCCGCCGCTGCCAGATCGCGACGACCGCTTCCAGCCGTTCGGCCAGGGGGCGGGCGGTGTCGATCGCGGCGAGCTCGGCCAGCATCGGTTCGGGGTCCATCGCGTATTCGATCGAGGCGGCCAGCAGCTCGTCCTTGTTGGCGAAGACGCGGAAGATGGTGCCCTCGGCGACACCGGCGGCGCGGGCGATCTCGGCGGTGCTGACCCGGGCGCCGCGCTCGCGCAGCAGCGGCAGGGTCGCTTCGACCAGGACCCGGCGACGCTCGGCCGCGGGCAGGGCGGGGGCTCTCGGACTCACCCCGCCCACAGTAGTGAGTGAGTACTCACTTCACAATATGTTCACGCTCATCGATCGGTACGCCGGGCCGCAGCGAAGCGGAACACCGGCGTACTGGTCGAGATGAGGTGGAGCGAGGTCCCCGCCGAGGAGCGGGGCAGGCGGGTCAGTCGCGGTCGCTGGCCGAGAGCCGTCGCGCGACCTCGGCGGCGAGCTGCAGGGCCGCCCGCCGGGTGGCCGGCTTCAGCTGGGCGTAGTCGATGACCCCGCCCTCGGCGAGGTGCGGATCGGTGGGGATCTCCACGATCGGGTGCGAGGAGCCGAACCAGGAGGCGCCGTTGGCCTTCACCTTGGTCTGGGTGTCGGCGGGCCCGTTGGTGGCCGCGATGACGGTCCGCTTCAGCAGCTCGGGATGCGCGTCCTGCAGGGTCTCCAGCATCCGGGCGGCCGGGATCAGGCTGTCCGAGCGCCACTTCGTCGGCACCACCAGGCAGTCGGCGACCTCGGCCGCGGCGACCCAGTTCGGTGCTGCCTCGTTGTTGCCGGTGTCGGTGACGATGACCTGGAAGAACCGGGCGAAGACGTCGTGCACCTCGCGGAAGTCCTGGTCGCTGATCACCCGCTCGGAGGTCTGCGCCGAGCCGAGGGTGTAGAAGGTGCCGCTGGCCTGGTGGTTCAGGAAGTGCGCCAGATCGGTGAACTGGGCGTCGCTGCGCTGCAGCCGCTCCATCGATTCGAGCAGGTCGCGGACGTTGCGGCGGTGCGGGGACGCGGACCGGTCGGGCATCGTGCCGCGCAGTTCGTTGTTGTCCCAGGCGACCACACCGCCACCGCGGGCGAGGCCGAAGGCCGCGGCGAGCAGCAGCGCGGTCGGGGTCTTGCCGGCGCCGCCCTTGGGGTTGGCGACCATGATCGTCACCGGCCGGGTGAAGACGGTCTTGGCGACCTCGGTGTCGCGGTTCTCGTCCAGCTCGCGCTGGGTCGGTGCGAGCCCGAAGCGGGCCCGCCAGCCGGTCCGCGCCTTCGGCGGGCTGGCCGGGGTGAGCTGGGCGATCAGTTCACCGGCCGAATAGCGCTCACCCGACTGCCCGGGCTGGCCCGGCTGCGACCTCGGCCGTTCGGTCTCGGTGCGCGGCTGGTCCGGTGTACGCCCCTGCGGGGCCTGGGACTGGGGGCGCGGCGCCGGTGCGGACTGCGGGCGGGTCGGTTTCGGGGCCGGGGCGGACTGCTGCCCGCTCGGCCGGGGTGCCGTCGGGCGCTCGTCGGCGGCCTTCGCGCCAGGCTTCTCGGCGCCAGGCTTCTCGGCCGGCTTGTCGGTGGCCCGATCGGCCGGCTTGTCGGCGGCCCGCTCGGTGCCCCGATCGGCAGGCTTGTCGGCGGCCCGTTCGGTGGGCTCGTCGGTGGGTTTGTCACCGGACGTGTCGGTCACGTCCTTTGCCGCGGGCCGGTCCGGATCGGTCGAGGGCTTCGGATCCTGCCCGGCTCCGGGCTCGTCGGTGCCCTGCTGGTCGGCACTGGTCTGGGTCACGGAGTCCTTGGTCTGGTCGGTAGCTGCCTGCTCGGACTCGTCATCGGCCGCGCGGGCCGCCCGATGCGCGGGGCGCTCCGGGCGATCGTCGTCGGTGGAGTCCTCGTCGGGTCCCCAGCTGCGTCGGCCGACCGGTGTCACGGTCTCCTCCGCATCGCCGCTCGTCCGCTTGGGATCGTCGCTCATTGTTCCCTCCGGTACCCCAACAGGCCGTGGATAAACGTAGCATCAACAGTCACAGCCGCCAGATTCGTCACAGCCCTCAATGTTGTCGGGGTCGCGCGGCCACCGACCCCGCGGTGACGACGCTTGGCCGGGCGTCCAGAATCGGGGTTGTGCAGAGCAACGATCCCAGCCCCGACCTCTTCGACCGGGACTTCGCCGCGGTCATCTTCGACATGGACGGCACCCTGGTCGATTCCACCCCAGCCATCGTGCGCACCTGGACCACCTGGGCGATCGAGCACGACATCACCGCCGAACAGCTGCAGGGCTTCCACGGCGTACCGTCGGGGGACGTGATCCGCTCGCTGCTCCCGGCCGACCGCGCGGACGCGGCGATCGCTCGGATCGACGAGCTCGAGATCGCCGACGTGGCCGATGTCATCGCGCTGCCCGGGGCGGCGGACGCACTCGCGGCCCTGCCCCCCGACCGCGCCGCCATCGCCACCTCCGCGAACCGGTCGCTGGCGCTGGCCCGGCTCGCCGCGGCCGGCATCGAGGTGCCCGAGGTGCTGGTCACCGTCGATGACGTGACCCGCGGCAAACCCGCACCCGACCCGTTCCTGGTCGCCGCCGAACGGCTCGGCCAGGATCCCGCCGACTGCCTGGTCGTCGAGGACGCACCGAAAGGCCTGGCCGCCGCCGCGGCCGCCGGCTGCGCCCGGCTGGCGGTGGTCACCACCACCCCGGCCGAGGAGTTGGAGGCCGACGCGATCGTGCCGGATCTGGGCGTCGTCCGGTTCGCGGCCATAGCAGGTGAGCAGGGGCGGATCCGGATCCGCAACGTCTTCCGAGACGGGTCTTGAGCCGCACCCGGACCGGGCGCGTAGATTCGACCGAGCACGCGCAACGAACGCCCGGAAAGGGACGGCGATGACTGATTCCAGCAACCCCAGCGACGGCACGGCGACGAAGGCCGGCAGCAACACCGGCCGCGCCAACATCGGGGTCACCGGCATGGCGGTGATGGGGTCGAACCTGGCCCGCAATCTCGCCTCCCGCGAGGGCAACACGGTGGCGATCCACAACCGCACCACGGCCAAGACCGAGGAGCTCGCCAAGGCGCATCCCGACGCGGGCTTCATCCCCACCGAGACCGTCGCCGACTTCGCCGACGCGCTCGCCAGGCCGCGGACCGCGATCATCATGGTCAAGGCCGGTGCCCCGACCGATGCGGTGATCGACGAGCTGGCCGGGGTCTTCGAACCCGGTGACATCATCGTCGACGGCGGCAATGCCGACTTCCGCGACACCATCCGCCGGGAACGCGCGCTGCGCGAGCAGGGCATCAACTTCGTCGGCTGCGGCATCTCCGGCGGCGAGGAGGGGGCCTTGAACGGGCCCTCGCTGATGCCCGGCGGCAGCGCCGAGGCGTACACCACCCTCGGCCCGATCCTGGAGAGCATCGCGGCCCGCGCCGAGGACGGCAGCCCCTGTGTCACCCACGTCGGCACCGACGGCGCCGGCCACTTCGTCAAGATGGTGCACAACGGCATCGAGTACGCCGACATGCAGCTGATCGGCGAGGCCTACGACCTGCTCCGCCGGGTGCTCGGCAAGACCACCAGCGAGATCGCCGACATCTTCAACGAGTGGAACGCCGGCGAGCTGAACTCCTATCTGATCGAGATCACCGCCGATGTGCTGCGCCAGGCCGACCCGCGCGGCGGCGGCGAACCCCTGCTGGACAAGGTGTTGGACGCCGCCGGCGCCAAGGGCACCGGCAGCTGGACGGTGCAGATCGCGCTCGGTCTGGGCGTACCGGTCTCCGGGATCGCCGAGGCCGTCTTCGCCCGCTCGCTGTCCTCGGACCCGGACCGCCGCCGGATCGGCCGAGCGCTGCCCGGGCCGGATCAACCGATCGACATCGAGGATCCGCAGGCGTTCATCGACCAGATCCGCGACGCCCTCTATGCCGCCAAGATCATCGCCTACGCCCAGGGTTTCGACCTGATCGCCGCCGGTGCCCTCCACTACGGCTGGGAGATCCAGCCCGGTGAGATCGCCCGGATCTGGCGGGCCGGCTGCATCATCCGGGCCCGCTTCCTGGACACGATCACCGCCGCGTACGCCGAGAACCCCGACCTGATCACCCTGCTCGAGGCCCCGGTGTTCGCCGACGCCCTGGGCCGGGCCCAGGCGGGCTGGCGCACCGTGGTCTCGGCGGCGGTCGCCTCCGGCGTCCCGGTGCCGGCGTTCTCGACCTCGCTGGCCTACTACGACGCGCTCCGCTCGCCGCGGCTGCCGGCCGCGCTGACCCAGTTGCAGCGCGACTTCTTCGGCGCGCACACCTACGCCCGCACCGACGACGAGGGCATGTTCCACACCCTGTGGTCGGGTGATCGCGCCGAGGTGCGGGCGTAGCGCCGAATCGATCCTGCGTGTCGAGGGATCCGGCCGGGTGCCGGGTCAGTCCTGCGGAATCGCTGCCACCACGTCGATCTCGACGAGGATGTTGTTCAGCTGCGAGCCGACCGTGGTGCGCACCGGGAAGGGCTCGGTGAAGAACTCCCGATAGGCGTCGTTGAACTCGGCGAAGTCGGCCAGATCGGCCAGATGCACGGTCGTCTTCACGCAGTCATCGAGGGTGAGCTCGTGCTGGGCGAGCACGGTGGCGACATTGCGCAGCACCTGCCGGGTCTGGTCGGCGACGCTGTCGGGCACCTGCCCGGTGGCCGGGTCCTGCGGGCCGAAACCGGCGGTGTAGACGAATCCGTTCGCGATCACGCCCTGGCTGTAGGGCCCGGCCGGCTGCGGTGCGTCGGCGGTGTGGATGCCAACCTTGGTCATGGGGTTTCCTTTCCTTGTGGGGAATCTGGGGAATCTGGGGGAGTACGCCGCAGTCCGCGGCGCGTCATGGGCTGCGCCGCAGTCCGCGGCGAGTCATGGGCTGCGCCGCAGTCCGCGGCCGGGACGTGCGCCGGTGAGTTCACCGTCGGCCAGCACCGGTACGCCGGCGACCAGCACGTCATCGATACCGACGGCCAGGCCCAGCGGCCGGTCATAGGTCGCGGTGTCGGCGACGGTCCCGGGGTCGACCAGGATCAGGTCGGCGACCGCACCCGGGCGGATCACACCCCGCTCACCGAGCCGGAACCGCTGCGCCGGCCCGGTGGCCAGGTGGGCCACGGCATCGGCCCAGGTCCAGGCCTTGCACTCCCGCACATATTCGCGCAGATAGCGCGCGAAACTGCCGCGGGCCCGCGGGTGCGGATGGGCGCCGATGAAGATGCCGTCCGAGCCGCCCATCATCTCCGGCCGGCCGAAGATCTGGGCGAGCTCGGCGGCACCCCGCTCGTGCGGTACCGCCATCACCGCGTTCGCCTGCAACCGGGCCGCGGCGAGCAGGTCGAGGGCGAAATCGATCGGTGCCGCACCGGCCCGGGTCGCTGCCTCCTGCAGCGTCAAACCGTGTGCCCATGAGAAATCCGGCCCCCCGGCGACCGTGGGGGCGACGTGTGCCACGGTGATCATCCGGGCCCAGTCCGGGCCGAGGCTGGCGCTGGTGGTCACCCTGGCCAGGCAGGCCGCGCGGAGCTCGGGTCGGCGTACCGGATCGGTCAGGCCGTCCAACACCTCCGCCAGCGGCAGCACCGACAACTCCGGCGGCAGCAACGGCATCGCCAACAGGCTGCAGCCGCGGACATAGGGATAGGCATCGAAACTGGTATCGATCCCGGCAGCTGCCAACGCATCGAGCTGGGCGAGCACGATCGATGCATCGGCGTGGAAGTGGGAGACGTGCACCGGCAGCTCGGCTCCGGTGGCCGCCGCGGTCAGGTTCGCGATCTCGGCGATCTCGCCGATCCCGGCGGCGGTGTTCGCCTCGTATCCGCCGCGCATGTGGGTCACATAGACCCCGCCGGCGGTCGCCACCGGTGCGCAGAGCGCCGCGATCTCCGAAGCCTGCTGGAAGATCCCGGGCACATAGTCCAGTCCGGTGGACAACCCGACGGCCCCCTCGGCCATTCCCTGGGACGCCAGCGCCACCATGGCGGCGGTCTGCTCCGGAGCCGCCGGCCCGGCGCCCCGGCCGCAGACCTCGTGACGGATCGTGCCGGCCGGGATCAGATAGGCCGCGTTGATCGGGCCGGCACCGTCGATCGAATCGAGGTAACCGGCCACCCCGCCACCCCGGTAGGCCGGATCGGGTCCGTTGATCGCCGCGAAGTATTCCTCGGCATAGCTGCCCGGGCCGGGTGCATAGGACACCCCGTCCTGGCCGGCGATGATCGTGGTGATCCCCTGGCGCAGCAGCGCCTGCTGCACCTGCGGATCGCCGAGCATCCCGTCGGCATGGGAATGGGCATCGACGAATCCGGGCAGCAGCAACCGCCCCGCGGCGTCGATCACCCGGTCGTCGGGGAGGGCCTCGACGGCGCCGACGGCGGTGATCCGCTCGCCCTCGACGGCGACCGCGGCCGGCTGGGTGTCCCCGCCGGCCGGGATCGAACCGCCGCGCAGCACGATCCGGCCGGCACCGGTCGCCACCATCAGAACCAGGTCCGGACCAGGTCGACGACCCGGCCGGACTCCCAGGAGTCGACCACCGGCAGCACCCGCCACTTGTCGAAGGTGGTGCAGGGGTGGGAGAGCCCGAGCGCCACCACCGAGCCGACCGGCACGCCGGTGCTCAGATAGGCGTGCTGGTCGTTGACCTCGGTGATGCTGCCGCCGACCGGCCGCCACGGTTCACCGAGGTCTGCCGCCTGGCCGCGGGGGACCGGAAGCCCTGCGTCATAAGGGAAATCACGCTTGCCGCCGTCGAGCAGCACCAGGCCCGGTTCGGTCGCCGAGGTGACCCGGCCGATACCGTGCATGGCGACCTGGAATCGCGGCCCCCCGGCATCGGCCGCGGCGCCGAAGGGGGACATCCCCTCGTAGATGCCGTCGTCGTGGACGATGTACGCCCCGGAGCGCAGCACGAACCGGGTCGCGCTCTGCCCGGCGCCCGCTGCGGCGTACACCTCCGCCACCACGTCGAACAGGCCACTGCCGCCCGCGGTGACGATCACCTCGCCCTCGTCGTAGAGATGCGAGATGGCCTGATGCAGTTCGATCTGCCGCTCCAGGAAATCCCGCGCCGCGGCCAGGGTCTGCGGGTCGCGGTGCGAACCGACCACGCCCTCGTAGCCGGACACCCCGGCCAACCGGAGCACGGTGGACGCCGCGATCCGTTCGGCGATCGCGACCCCGTCGGCCAGGGTGCGGGCACCCGCGCGCCGGCCGGGTACGCCCAGCTCGACGCAGACGTCGACCGGCCGCGGCAGGTCGATACCGCTCAACACCCGCTCCATCGCCTCGACGTTCTGCAGGCCGTCGACCCAGCAGACGAAGCGGAACTCCGGGTCGGCGAGTTCGGCCGCCAGCCAGCGCAGCGAGCGTTCGTCGACCGCGCTGTTGGCGAGCATGATCGAGGTCAGGCCGAAGCTGCGGCCGGTCCGGACCTGGCCCATCGTGGCCAGCGTGATCCCGGTGCTGCCGGTGTCCAGCTGCCGCTGCCACAGGGTCGGCGCCATCGTCGTCTTGCCGTGCGGCATCAGCTCCAGGCCACGCTCGGCCACCCAGCGCGCCATGGTGTCGATGTTGTGGGTCATCGCGGCGTCGTCGAGGACCACCAGTGGTGTCCAGAAATCCTTCAGCTCGGGCGAGGTCGCCAGGAATTCCTGGGTGGTGAGGCCGATCGCCCCTTCCGGGATGCCCTTGTCCTGCGGGCCGAATCGGAGCTCGGCCTCGATCCGGGGGGCTGCGTTGGTGCTGGTCACTGTCGGGGTCCTCCTTGTGCGGTCAGTCCTGTCCCCACTCCATCACCTGCGGTCTCGGTACCGCGCAGGGCATGCAGTCGCTGGCCGTTCTGGCTGAAGTTCGCGGCCGCGGTGGCGATCGCACCGATCGCGCAGATCACCGCCGAATAGACCACGACCGGCCAGAACTGACCCCCGGCCGCGGAGACCAGGGCGACGGCGATGAACGGTGCCAGGCCACCGCCGATGGTGTTGGAGAGCTGGTAGCCGAGGTTCACCCCGGTGGTCCGGGCCTCCGGGTCGAACATCTCCACCAGCATCGTCTGCAGGGTGGCCTGCATCGCCACCCCGGGGATCACGAATCCGATGATCATGCCGGCGAAGACCAGCCACATGTTCCCGGTCGAATAGAGCATGAAGGCCGGATAGACCAGCACGGCGAAGGCGATGCAGCCGAAGATGTAGACCTTGCGCCGCCCGACGCGGTCGGAGACCAGGCCCCAGGCGGGGGCGACGAAGATCTGCAGGGCGCCGACGATCAGCGTGCCGAGGATGCCGTACTGGGCGGGTACGCCCTTGCTGACCAGGTAGGAGATCGCGTAGGTAAGCACGATGTAGCCGGCGATCGACTGGGGCAGGCCGATCAGGACACCGAGGATGGCGTTCTTCGGGTGCCGGAACACCTCGACCAACGGGTTGAGACGCTTGCCGGTCCGCTGCTGGGCGGCCTGCACCTGCTTGAAGTCGTCGGACTCCTCCAGGTGGGCACGCAGGATGATCGCGATGATCGCCAGCACCAGGCCGAGCAGGAAGGGGATCCGCCAACCCCAGGTCATGAACCAGTTGGTGCTCCCGGCGCCGAGGGCGGCCATCAGGCCGGCGGAGCCGACGTTGGCGATCCCCGCGCCGCTGATCAGGAAGGCGCCATAGAAGCCGTGCCGGCGTGGCGGTGCGTGTTCGATGACCATGGTCGCGGCGCCACCCATCTCGCCACCGACGAAGAAGCCCTGGAACATCCGGCAGATCAGCAGCAGGATCGGTGCGGTGATCCCGATGGACGCCGCCGGTGGGATCAGGCCGATCCCGGCGGTGGCCAGGCCCATCCCGACGACGGTGATCATCAGCACCGCCTTGCGGCCCACCCGGTCGCCGACGATTCCCCAGACGATGCCACCGACCGGGCGCAGGAAGAAGCCCACCGCGAAGGTCGCGAACGAGGCCAGCTGCGCCACCGCCAGGCTGTCGCTGGCGAAGTAGACGGTCGGGAAGACCGCCGCCGAGGCGAGGCCGTAGAGGTAGTAGTCGTAGTACTCCATCAGCGTGCCGATGGCACCGCCCGCGATCATCTTCCGCTGCTTCTTCGTCAGCGGCTCCACTGTGTCGGCCGTGGTCATTCGAGCCCCCTTTGGTTCGTCGCGGACGAAACGGTAGCACTCGCTGAACAGAACGTCTATGGACTGAACTGTTTGTCTGGTTCTAGGATCGGGGCATGCCAGGCCCGAATGTCGCTGCCGTTGCCCGCGCGGAGCCCCCCATCAGCCCGGAGGCACGCGTCTTCGCCGATGCGGACGCGGTGCTGACCACGTTCGCGCCCGTGCTCAAGGCGATCGCCACCGCCGGCGGGCCGAGCTGCGAGGCGGTGCTGCACAACCTCGAGGGCGGGCCCGAGCTCGACCTGGGGCACACGATCATGGCGATCGAGAACGGGCATGTCACCGGCCGCGAGGTCGGTGGGCCGTCGACCAGCATCGGCCTGGAGGTGCAGAAGGATCCGGATGCGGACCATGACGCGTTCGGCTACCGCGGCTTCACCAGCGACGGCCGGGAGCTGCGCTGCTCGTCGATCTATTTCCGCAATCCGGCGGGGCGGATCATCGCGGCACTCTGCATCAATGTGGACCTCAGCGGGATCCAGCAGGCGCGCGGGCTCCTCGATGCGCTGCTGCCCCGGGTCGATACGCCGCCGGCGGCGCCCGATGAATACTTCGGCGGAGATCTGGTCTCGGTGATGGATGCGATGATCACCCGCGCCATCCACGACACCGGCAAGCCGGTCGGCCAGTTGACCCGCGACGACAGGATCGGGGTGCTGCAGACCCTGGAGCGTCAGGGGGCGACGCAGATGCGCAAGTCCATCGAGGCGATCGCCGCGCGGCTCGGGATCTCGCGGGTGACGGCGTACGCCTATCTGGACGAGGCGCGCAGCCGCGGCTGACCCACACACAGCGATCCAGCGAACCTCGAGTGCATCCCCCTTGCCCTGGAGGGCTGGCGGGATGCACCCAGGATTCGCTGGATCGCGATGTGGTGCGCGGTGCGCGGTGGATCAGTTGTTGCCGGAGAACGGCCAGCCCTGGCCCTGGCCCTGCTGACCGGATCCCTGCTGACCCTGACCGGACTGGCCCTGCTGGCCGGACTGGCCCTGACCCTGCTGGCTCTGGCCGTAGGAGCCGCCGCCGTAGGGGTTGCCCTGCTGACCGGACTGCTGGCCCTGACCCTGCTGCTGCCCCTGGCCGGCCGGGGACCAACCCTGGCCGGACTGGCCCGAGCCCTGCTGGCCATAGCTGCTGCTGCCGCTGCCGCCGTAGGGGCTGTGCTGCTCACCGGTGCCCTGGCCGGCCGCGCCCTGACCCGCACCCTGGCCGGTGGTGCCGGAGTAGGGGGAGGAGGTGCTGAGCCGGGTCATGTCGTCATCGGCGTCGTCGTCGGCCGCAGCGCCCGCCCCGGCGGTACCGGTCCCGGCGCTGCCGGTGCCGGACAGCGCACTCTCACCGGACTCGCCCGCGGAGGCGTACCGGGAACCCGATCCGTAACCGCCGCTCTCGCCGCTGTCATAGGAATCCTCGTCCGCGTCGTCCTCGGCCAGCGTGCCGGTGGCGACGAAGGCCTCCTCCTCGATCAGCAGCGCGTCGTCCTCCTCCAGGGTGACCGCGGTGCCGTAGGCGACGATCTCCTCGGAGTTGGAATCGAAGCGCAGCCCGATCACCGCGTCCGCATCGGCGGCCTCGGCCATCTCCGCCATCCGGGAGACGGCCTGCTGGCGCGCCTTGGTCAGCGCGGCCACATCGGCACCCCGCGGCCGGACCGCCACCCCGATCACCTCACCGAGGGAACGGCCGACGAACTGTTCGGGATCATCGAGCAGGGTGTGTACGCGGACCGCGTGCTCGACGATCGTCACCCCGACCGACCCGGTCGACTCGTCACCGCTGGTACCCGGGGAGCGCCAGCTGTCCCCGGTGCCCGTGCCGGACTGCTCGGTCGCCGACTGGCCGGACTGCGCCTGGCCGGGCTGACCGGTCGTCGGCTGCCCCGTCCGCTGGCCATAGGGGCTCTGCCCCTGACCGGGCTGGCCATAGGGATTCTGCTGGCCGCCCTGGCCGGGCTGGCCGTAGGGGTTCTGGCCCTGGCCGGGCTGCCCACCGGGCTGACCGTACGGGTTCTGCTGGCCCTGACCGGGCTGGCCGTAGGGGTTCTGGCCCTGACCCTGCTGACCGCCCTGACCCGGCTGGCCGCCCTGACCGGGCTGACCATAGGGGTTCTGCGGCTGGCCATAGGGATTCTGCGGCTGACCGCCCTGACCCGGCTGTCCATAGGGATTCGGCTGCTGGCCCCCGTACGGCCGCTGACCGTAGGGCTGCTGGGGCTGGCCGTAAGGATTCTGACCGTAGGGATTCTGACCGTAGCTCATGCGCGCCACCCTAGTCTGCGCTCCGGGTCAGCGACTAGAGGATCGCTACGCTGTCCGGGTGAGTGACGAAGCCGCCAGCAAGACCCCCGCCGACGACCTCCCCGAACAGCTCAGGATCCGCCGTGACAAGCGGGAACGGCTGCTGTCCTCGGGTCAGCAGGTCTATCCGGTCAGCATCGGGCGTACCCACACCCTGCGCGCGGTCCGCGAGCAGTGGGGTGGGCTGACCGCCGGCGAGGAGACCCAGGACGTGGTCACCGTCTCCGGCCGGGTGGTGTTCATCCGCAACACCGGCAAGCTCTGCTTCGCCAGCCTGCAGGACGGGTTCACCGCCACCGACAACGGTGAGCGGTTGCAGGTGATGCTGTCGCTGGCCGAGGTCGGCGAGCAGCGACTGGCCGACTGGAAGGCCGATGTCGACCTCGGTGACTTCGTCGCGGTGACCGGTCGGGTGATCAGCTCCCGCCGCGGTGAGCTCTCGGTGATGGCGACCAGCTGGCAGCTCGCCGCCAAGGCGCTGCGACCGCTGCCCACGCTGCACAAGGAGATGAGCGAGGAGGCCCGGGTCCGGGAGCGGTACGCCGACCTGGTCGCCCGGGACGAGGCGCGGGAGATGGTGCGTACGCGGGCGCTGATCACCCGCTCGATCCGGCGTACGCTCGATGCGGACGGTTATCTGGAGATCGAGACGCCGGTGCTGCAGCTGGTGCACGGTGGTGCCGCCGCGCGGCCCTTCGGCACCCACCTCAATGCCTTCGACATCGACATGACGCTGCGGATCGCGCTGGAGCTGTATCTGAAGCGGGCGATGGTCGGCGGGGCGGACCGGGTCTATGAGATGGGCCGCATCTTTCGTAACGAGGGTGTGGATTCCTCGCATGCGCCGGAGTTCACCATGCTGGAGGCGTACCAGTCCTGGGGGGACCAGTACACGATCGCCGAACTGACGAAGCGGATCATCCTGGACGTCGCCGACGCGCTCGGTTCGCGGGTGGTCCGGGTCGGGGAGCGGGAGATCGACCTGGGCGGGGAGTGGCGCTGGCTCGGGGTGCATGCCGGGTTGAGCGAGAAGCTCGGTGAGGAGATCACCCTGGACACCCCGGCACAGCGGCTGCGGGAGATCGCGGCCGCCCACGAGGTCGAGGTCGACGAGGCCTGGTCGGAGGGCAAGCTGGTGATGGAACTGTTCGGCGAGCTGGTCGAACCGGACCTGCAGCAGCCGACGTTCGTGCACGACTATCCGGCGATCGCGCAGCCGCTGGCCCGGCCGAAGACCGACGAGCCGCGGCTGGTGGAGGCCTGGGATCTGATCATCGGCGGAATGGAGCGCGGTACCGGCTTCTCCGAGCTGATCGATCCGGTGGTGCAGCGCGAGGTGCTCACCGCCCAGTCGCTGGCCGCCGCCGCAGGTGACCCCGAGGCGATGCAGCTGGACGAGGATTTCCTTGCTGCACTGGAATTCGGCGCCCCGCCGATGGGTGGCATGGGTCTTGGTGTGGACCGGCTGGTGATGCTCTTCACCGGCGTCGGCATCCGCGAGACGATCCTCTTCCCACTCCTCAAACCCCAGGCCTGACGTTCACCGAGTAGCGCCCGCGGCAGAGCGAAGCGGCGCCGCGGGCGCGTGTCGAGATGAACCCCCGTCGGCTGAGCGAGCGAGGTACGAGCGAGTCGAAGCCATCCCGGAACGTCGGCTGAGCGAGCGAGGTACGAGCGAGTCGAAGCCACCCCGCGGGTTACCGAATGGTCAAACCCCAGAATCGGCCCCGCAATTGTCGGCGCGGCCCGCAAACCCGCATCCGCTCGTCGGTGCTCGACCACGCGGGGTGCATTCTGGGGTTCGACCACTCGGTAAGCCGGGGGCGAACTGGCGTGTCGAACCAGATCAGCGCAACACGGCCCGACACGCGAGATGGAGCGCGAGGCGTACCCCCGGATCGTGCAGGTCGACCCCGAGGGTGCCCTGGATGCGCTGCACCCGGCTGGTCACGGTGTTGCGGTGCACACCGAGCGCCTCGGCCGTCGCGGCGATGCTGGATTCCTGATCCAGATAGGCGGCGAGGGTGCTGAGCAGCACATCGCCGTCCCCGCGGAGCGGTTCGAGCAGCGATTCGGCCGCCGGCATGAAGGTGTCGTCGTCGGTCCGGGCGAGCAGCAGCTGCTCGAGACCGAGACCGTCGACCCGCACGAACCAACCCGTCGAGGAGCGGTCCACCGCGATCCGGGCCGCGTCGGTCGCCTCGCCGAGGGTGAGTCCCAGGCCCTGACCGCCGGGTTGCAGCGAACCGACCCCCATCGCGACATTGAACGCGCGCCGCGCGGACTCGAGCACACCCCGCAACGCACCGATGCGACGTTCGAGGGTCGCGGCATCCGGGGAGGTCGGGAACCGCAGCCAGCCGGTCACCCCGCGGCCGAGGGTGGTCGCATGCGATTCGACACCCAGGCGGGCGAGCTCGGTCGAGACGAGCCGCAGCAGCTCGCGGGTGTCCACCCGGCTGCGGCCGAGCAGGCGGAACCCCAGGTGGTGCCCGTCGGTGCGCCAGCCGCGCTCGAGCATCCGCCGTTCCACCTCCGGATCGGGCACCCCGCGCAGGTCGAGGAAGTCGCGCAGCAGATCGGAGGAGACCGATGCGTCACTCACCGCCGCGACCTCATCGACCAGGATCCGCGCGGCGACGGCCGGCATCGCCACCTCGGCGGCCACCGAGAGCGCCAGCAGCTGGGGTCTGCTGATCCCGTCGCCGAAGATCGCGAGCCGCAGCCCGGGCCGGGACAGGCTGTCGACGCGTACGCTCGCGATCGCGGTGTCACCGTCGTGGGCGAGATCGATCCAGGAATCCCAGCCGATCGCGCGGTGGGATTCGCCGAGCTGCCCGCCCGCCTCGACGAGCACGCCGTCGGCGTCGACGAGTGCGATGCCCTGTCCGACGCTGGCGGCCAGCTGGGTCAGCAGATCGGGCAGATCCCGTGCCTGGTAACGGAATGCGACCGCCAGCCGGCGGACGATCTCCAGGGTGAGCGCGTCCCGTGCCAGGGTGAGCTGCCAGCAGGCCTCCGCCAGTTCGTAGGGTCGTTCGACCTCGAGCAGGGTCAGGTCCAGGCGGTCCGCGAGCCGCGTCGCGCCCGGGCTGACACCGGCCGCACCCGGCATCGCCAACCCGGCGTACCCGCGCTCGCGGACCCGGCGCAGCAACGCATCGACGCCCCACGGCTCGACCGGGGCCGCGGTCGCGATGATCGCCAGGTCGTCCCCGGACTGCGTGTCGAGGTCGGCATCGGTGTGTGCCAGACGCGCGGCGGCGAACTCGGTGTCCCTCGGACCGGCGACATGGCGTACGCCGCCGTTGGCGAGGTGCGCCCGGAGCGCGGCCAGGTCGAGCGCGGTCATCCGGCGGGGTCCAGTTCGGCCAGCCCATAGGTGGAGGGCACGACGTGACGCAGCCGTTCGGTGCTCGTCCGCCACCACGGCGGTCCCGGGAGTTCCAGCACCGCGACATGCTGGCCGACCGCGAGGCTCGGCACCTCGAGGATCGCGCGGGACCGCGCGTCGAGCACGACGATGATGTCGGGTGCCGCGCTCCGGAGCTCGCCGTCGGTCACGAACGCGATCGCCTCGGAGCGGGTGATGAGTCGGTGCACCGCGCCGCTGGTGCCCTCGATCTCGAAGGACTGCACCCGGCCACCGGCGGTATCCGGTTGGGAGGCGAGGATCCGGCCGGCCGCGAGCAGCCGGCCGCCGAGGCGTCCGGCGAGCGTTTCGAGCGGCTCGGTGAGGGCATCGCGGAACACCCGTCCCAGTTCGAGGGCGGTGCTGATGCTGCCGGTCACCGCGTGGTCGCGCAGCGCGCCGACGGTGAAGCCGCCGAGCACGACGACGCCCGTCCCACCCGCCTGTTCGAGCGCGGCGCGGGTGATCCGTTCGGCATCCTCGGGGCGCTCGCTCGCCACGATCGCCACCCCGTCACCGATCCCCGTGGCGATCACCAGACCGGGCAGGCGATCCACGAGCAGCGTCACCTGGTCGAAACCCGGCATCGCGCGACCCATGCAGTCGGCATCGACGATCGCCCGACCCTGTGCGGCGACGACGGGGGTGAGCCCGTTGAGGCCGCCGACCTCCAGCGCGCACACCGCCGGCACCGGCGCACCCACCCATTGCTCGACCGCGGCGACCACCCGCGCGAACGGTGCCGCACCCGGCAGCCGCTCACCCAGGATCATCGTCGAACCCGCGAAGGCCGGCGCGAGGCACCGAGTCGCCGGGTCGAGATCGTCGACCTCCAGCAGCGTCACCGGCCAGTCCGCCTGGCCCGCCATCAGCTCGAGATGGGTCGTCGTGCCGCCACCGGCCGAACCGAGCAGCGCGCAGCCGAGGGCGAGCGTCTCCAGATCCGCCAGGTCGATGCGCCGCACCGGGCCAGCCTAGGCGGGCTGCCGCGGCGGTGCCGCGAGACGCGCTCAGCCCTCGACCGGTCGGAAGGTCTCGGTGAGGCCGAAGGCCGCCGGTCCGAACATCGCGAGCGCCTCCGGGGTGCGCATCAACTCCGGTGTCGAGATGCCGAGCACGCGTACTCGTTGGCCATAGCGCAGGCCCTCGGTGGTGATCGGCTCGGCCGATTCGTGGTCGACGACGCAGATCAGGTCCGGCACGATCGCGAGCAGCTCCGCGCCGCGGTGGGCGGTGAGATTCTCGTTCTGGAACGCGATCTCCAACGAGGTGCCACCGTCGAGCGGTGCGATGCGCGCGCGGCCGCGGGCGAAGCCCTCGGTGGTGCGCCGCTCGACATCGACGACCTTGCCCACGAACAGTTCCCGCACGTGGGAATACAGCGTGGGCGCGAGGGTCTCGGCGATCGCCTCGAACGGTGACCGCTTCGCCTCGCGGGCGAGCCGGATCGAGCGGCCGAGGGCGAGCGCCATCGAGATCGTCCGCGGCACGGCCGTGCGTTTCACGTCGGCACCCGACATCGCATATTCGGCGATGTGCCCGACGCCGCCGAGGCGGATCGTCACCGCGCGGGCGAGCCATTCCATCTGCCGGTCGTCATCGCCGGTGTCGATGATGACCTGCTCGCCGCGCTCACCCGCGAGCGCGAGCGGGGAACCGTGCACGCCATAGACGGCGAAGGTCTCCATCGACAGTTCGGGGAAGGCCCGGCCCATGCCGTCGGCGTCGACGACCGGCAGCCCGGTCTCGGCGGCGACCACGAACGGGATCATCGAGTTGATACCGCCGCATTCGATCGGCATCGTCGCATCCGCGGTGCGGTCGAGGTGCGCCTCGAGGGTACGCAGGGCGAGGGTGGGTTCGGTGCCCGCCGGGATCTTCTCCACCATGACGGTCGGCGCACCCATCTGGGCGGTCGGGATGACGAATGCGTCGTCGTCGAGGTCGTCGGGATCGAGGACGGTGATGGCGCCCCCGCCGAGCACCCGTTCGACGAGCTTCGACCCGATGTAGGGGTCACCGCCGCCTCCGGTGCCCAGCAGCGTCGCTCCGCGCGCCAGGTCCGGCAGGTCGGCAACGGTCAGTTCCCAGCTCATGCGGTGCCCTCCGAGATCGAGCCGTCGAAGCGGACGGCGGGGGTGTCGTAACCGAAGTAGCCGGGGCCGACCATGGCGAGCGCCGCGGCCGAGTGCCAGCGTGGGTCGGCCGGTGCGGCGATGACGCGTACCCGTTGCCCGTAGCGCAACCCCTCGGTGGTGATCGGCTCCCCGGACTCGTGTTCGAGCACCATGATGAGATCGGGTGTGGTGGCGAGTACGCGGCCGTCGAGTTCGGCGATCAGATGCTCGTTCTGGAACTGCAGGGTGAGCGTTCCGGCGGTCCCGTCGATGCGTGCGGTGCCGCGGGCGAAGCCGGAGGTCGTCGCGCGCTGCAGGTCGATGACCTTGCCCTGGCAGAGTTCGCGGCCGCCGAGCAGGTCGGCCGCGCTGCGCACCGGATCCCGCTTGGCGTCCCGCGCGGCCTGGATGCTGTCCCCGACGCCCGCACACAGGGTGAGGCTGTCGCGGACAAGCGACTCGCGCGCCTGCGCCCCCGCCATCGCGAAGCCGGCGATCATCAACGAGCACCCCATCTCGACCGCTGCGACGCGGGCGATGCGTTCGGTCCAGGTGTTGTCGATCGTCTGCAGGACGCCGACATTTCCTTTCTCATCGGCGAATGCGAACGGGGACGCGGTGATGCCCGAGAGCGTCGGCAGCACCATCTGCAGCTCCGGGAAGGCCCGACCCATGCCGTCGGCGTCGAGCAGCGGGAGGCCGAGGGTGGCGGCGGCCGCGATCGGGATCATCGAGTTGACGCCGCCGACCTCCGCGCAGGCGATGTGACTGATCGGCCGGCCGAGATAGGTGCCGAGCGCGCGCACCGGATCCATCACCGATTCGAGGTTCGGCAGCTTCTCCACCATCACGGTCGGCGCCCCCATCATCGCGACCATCAGCACGAGTGCGTCGTCGGGCACCTCGTCGACCGAAACGACGGTGACCGCACCGTGCTCGGTGAGTGCCCGGGTCGCCAGCAGCGCGCCGATGTAGGGGTCACCACCGCCGCCGGTGCCGAGCACGGCGGCGCCGCGCGCGAGCGCCGGAATGGCCTGGGGATCGATGGTCCAGGTCATCGGGCACCCATCTCCAGATCGCCGACGGCCTTCGCGCGTACCCGCGTCGCGTTTCCAGGCAGGTAAGGGATCGGGACCTCGTCGAAGTCGATGATCGCCACCGAATCGGGGCGGGCTCCCGCGGCGACCGCCTTCTCGACCGCCTCCTGTTTGAGTGCGGCGATCGTCTCGTCGCGACCGGCGGGATCGATGCTCACCACCTTGTCGATCTCGCCACCCACCTGGGCGATCGACGCACCGATCGCATTCGCCACCGCATAGTTCTCGGGTCGGGCCACCGCGCCGAAGATCGGCAGCGAGTCGGGCAGCAGGATCGAACCGCCGCCGACCGCCACGACCGGGATGGGGTCGGGTGAGGTACGCATCCGGTCGACGGCCTCGGCGATGCGTTCGGCGATGCGGGTGAGTACGCGCTGGATGAGCTCGGGATCCAGGTGGGCCACCTTGGCCGGGTCGCCGACCTGCGCGCGCCCGGCCGCGACGGCGATGTCGGTCGCGGTGAGCGTCGAGCCGCCGAACACCAGTGCCTCGGAGGTGAGCCGGTAGCCGACCGATTCGGGGCCGACCTCACCGGTCTCGGTGTCGACGATCGAACCGCCGCCGATGCCGAGCGAGAGCACATCGGGCATCCGGAAGTTCGTGCGGATGCCCGCCACCTTGACCTCGTTGGCGGTCTCGCGGGGAAAACCGCCGATGAGCAGGCCGATGTCGGCCGTCGTCCCGCCGACGTCGACGACGGCGCAGGTCTCCAGGCCGCTGGTGACGGCCGCCCCGCGCATCGAGTTCGTCGGACCGGAGGCGAACGTCGCGACCGGATAGCGGCGTACGAAATCCTCATCCATCAACGTGCCGTCGTTCTGGCTCAGGAAGATCGGGGCATCGATCCCATGGGCGCGCACGGCGGCGGTCAGACCGTCGACGATCTCCCCGGCGAGCTCGCGCAGGGCGGCGTTGATGATGGTCGCGTTCTCGCGCTCCAGCAGGCCGATCCGGCCGATCTCGTGACTCAGCGAGATCGCCACCTCGGGCCCGAGCTCCTCCTTCACGATGGCCGCGGCCTGCAGCTCCAGATCATGGTTGACCGGGCTGAAGACGCTCGAGATCGCCACCGACCGGATGCCGTGTTCACCCATGTCGCGGGCGTGGGCGCGCAGTTCCTCGGGGTCGAGCGGGGAGATGGGCCGGCCGTCGAACTCGTAACCGCCATGCGCCAGATACCAGCGTGCCTCGAGCGCCTCGACGAGCACCTCGGGCCAGTCGACGAGCGGCGGCAGCGCCCTGGTCGCCGGCAGCCCGAGACGCAGGGCGGCGGTCGGTGCGAGCCGCTTGGCCTGCACGAGTGCGTTGATGAAGTGGGTGGTGCCGATCATCACCGCCTCGATGTCCGCGCCGTCGAAGGCGTGCTGGGCGCGCAGATCCTCGATCGCCTGCACGATGCCGCTGGTGACATCGGGGGTGGTCGAGTGCTTGACGCCCGCCAGGCTGGTGCTGCCGTCCATGAGTACGGCGTCGGTGTTGGTGCCGCCGACGTCGATGCCGATGTGCATGTCGTTTCTCTCTCGCGTGTCGTTGATGGGGGATGGGGCCGGTCAGGCCGAGTGTGCGGTGTCCGCCTGCTGGGCCGTGGCGCTCTCCGGGGTCTTCGCGACACCGACGCCGCGGACCAGCCCGAGCCGGCCCGCAATGATGTAGAGCACCATCGACAGCAGCAGGCTCAGCACCGACGGGATGCCCCAGGTGACGAAGAAGCCGACCGCCGAGGAGATCAGCCAGATCGCGATCGTCGCCGGCACGATCCGCGGTGCCGTCGCGGGCAGCAGCCCGCGCTCGCGGGTGGCGTCGAGCTCGGGGCGGAACCGTTTGACGATGAAGTATTCGGCGACCATGATCCCCGCGATCGGCGGGAACGCGACCGAGAGCAGGGTGAGGAAACCGGTGAACTGCTGCAGGATGCCCACGCTGGCGAGCACGGTGCCGACGATGCCGAGCACGACCGTCGTCGAGGCGCGGTGCAGCTGCTTGCCGAAGGTGGTGGAGACGAAGTTCACCAGGCCGAGCGAGGAGGAATAGAGGTTCCAGTCGTTGATCTTGAGGGTGCCGGTGATCACGATGATGAGGCCGACCAGGCCGACCGAGGAGGTCACGATGGCGACGATGTCGCCGCTGCGGGCCGCGTGGGCGAGCAGGACACCGGCGAGACCGATGACGAACTCGCCGAGGCTGACCCCCACCACCGTCTGCTTCACCACATCGGCGTTCGTGCGATTGAAGCGGGTCATGTCGCCGGTGATGATCGCGCCGACGATGACGCCGCCGGCGACCAGGCCCGCGCCCTGGAAGATCGTCATCGGGTCGCCGGCGGGTTCGCTGCGGAGCAGGGCGCCGATGTCGTGGCGGCTCAGCTCGCGGGTCACCGACCAGCCGACGAGGACCAGGAAGAGCGGCACGGTGATGTTCGCCAGCCACTGCATGCCGCCGAACCCGAAGGCGACGACGGCGGTCACAGCGAGGCCGAACAGGACGCTCCACGCCCACACCGGCAGCACCCCGGGCATCAGCGCGTTCAGGGATTCGGCCGAGATGCCGGACTGGATGCCGAACCAGCCGATCAGACTGATCCCGATCGCCAGGCCGACCAGCGAGGCACCGACCTCACCGAATCCCGTCCAGCGGGCCATCAGTGCGGTGTTGAGGCCCTCGTTGCGGCCGATGAAGCCGACGAAGCACATCACCACCTCGAGGATGATCGAACCGACGAGGATCGCCAGGAAGGCGTCGGTGAAGGTCATCGCGTAACCGAGCGTGGCGCCGAGCAGGAATTGCGAGAGTGCCGAGATCTGGCCGAATCGCTGGACCGCGATACCGAACCAGTGTTTGCGCGCAGTGGTCGGTACGCGGCCGAGCGCGTAGTCGTCGACGTGAGCGGAGTGGGCCATGACGGCTCCTTTGGAATGCGTGACGCGGATGGGCCCAAGCTAGGGGTACGCCTCCGCGGACGCGATGTGCATTCCTTCTTGAATCCGGCAGCTGTTGTGCAGATTGCACAGGGGCCTGGCCCGTTGGTCAGCTCCGGTTGTGCCAGCGGGCCCGCAGCTCACCCGCCCGTACCGGCACGGCCAGGCGGTTCTCGGCCGGGGGGATCGGGCACGAGTAGAAGTCGCTGAAGCCGCAGGGCGGCACGATCGCGCGGTTGAAGTCGAGGGTGATGGTTCCGCCGGAAGCGACCGGGTCGACGCGCAGGAAGCGTCCGGGCGCATAACTCTCGTCCCCGGTGGTTGAGTCCGCGAAGACCAGCACGAGCGCGGATCCGTCGGCGAAGACGGTGAGGGCGTGTTCGGTGCCGCCGATCGTCGTGTGCAGGGTGCCGGGGACGGCCTTCGTGTGCCCCGAATCGCTTGCCCGGGTGAAAGCCCAGGGCACCCGTTGCGGCTCGGGGTGCGCCTCGAAGGTCGCCGGGAGGGCCCATGCCGGGTCGTAGGGTGCGGCTTCGATGCCGTCGAAGTCGGTGAACGCCGGCGCCTGCGCGTCGTAGAGCCGCAACTCGACATCGCTGCCGTCGAGGCTGAAGGCGTCGGCGGTCATCGCCCCCGCCGAGAGCAGCGGCAGCCCGTCGGGCTGCAGGAAGGGCAACAGGGTCTCATCCTCGACCGGCCGCTCGCCCTGTGCGGTACGGATCCGAAGCCCGGGGCCGGTCGACGTCACGCGTACGCCCGGTTCCCCCGGTTCTCGACGTACCCGCGCAGGCATCCGGTGGACGGCCTCCGGTTCGGTGCCCACCGGCTGGTAGTCCACGAGCGCGAGGTTGCCCACGGCTCCCGTCACCTGCGCCAGTCGCTCCGCCCGCCAGGCGTCGTGGGCGGCGATGACGTTCTTGTCGATCACGCGGCGATTCTGCCACCCACTGGAGGTAGCTGCTGGTCAGCGGATCGTGAAACCGCCGTCGACGACCAGGTCGGTGCCGTTAATCATCGCGCTGGCGTCGGAGGCGAGGAAGATCGCCGCGGCGGCGATCTCGTCGGGTTCGGCGAACCGGCCGGCCGGGATCTCCTTCTTGTGTGCCTCGCCCTTCGGGTTGTCCCAGGCCTTGCGGCCCAACTCGGTGAGCACCACCGTCGGCGAGATCGTGTTCACCGTGATCTGGTGCTTGCCCCACTCCAGCGCCAGGGTGCGGGTCATCCCCAGCAACCCGGCCTTGGAGGCGCAGTACGCCACATGCTCGGGTAGGGCGACCGTGGCGGCCTGGGAGGCCAGGCCGATGATCCGCCCACCGGTGCCGTGCTCGATCATCGACCGGCCGACGGCCTGGCTCATCAGGAACGAGCCGGTCAGGTTCACCCGCATCGTGATGTCCCACTGGTCGAGGCTCAGCTCCTCGGCCGGTGCCAGCACGGCCACCCCGGCCGAGTTGATCAGCACATCGATCCGCCCGTACCGCTCGAGGATCGCGGCCACCGTGCGCTCCACCGCGACCGGGTCGGAGACGTCGGCGGCCCAGGCGGCCGACTCGCCACCGAGGGCGTCGGCGGTCGCGGTCGCCCTGTTCTCGTCCAGGTCGACCGCGGCCACGGTGGCCCCCCGGGAGGCGACCGCGGTGGCGATCGCGGCGCCGATCCCGGATCCGGCACCGGTCACCAGCACGATCTTGTCGGTCAGTGCGAAGGACAGATCGATCTGGTTCGACTCGCTCATCCTCGGTCCTCTCGGGTGTCGTCGGTCTCGAGGCCACTGATCGCCTCGACCTTGGGTGCCGAGGAGCTCTGCGGATCGAAGGTGTAGCCGAGCCATTCGCTGGCCAGCCGGCGGGCCAACTCCAACCCGATCACCCGCTGCCCCAGGCACAGCACCTGGGCGTCGTTGGAGAGCACCGACCGCTCCACCGAGAACGAGTCGTGGGCGGTCACTGCGCGGATCCCGGGGATCTTGTTGGCGCTGATCGCCACCCCCAATCCGGTGCCGCAGACCAGCAGTGCGCGGTCGGCCTTCCCTTCCTTGACCAGTCGGGCGGCGTCGGCGGCGACATGGGGGTACGCGGTGTCCTCGTCCTCGCTCACCCCGACATCGATCACCTCGGCGACCCGGTCGTCGTTCTCCAGATCGGCCTTGATCCTTGTCTTGTAGTCATATCCGGCGTCATCGCCGCCGATCGCAATACGCAGTCGGTTGGTCATCGTTGCTCCTTTCGGTGGGAGGTGTCGTTCAGCTGGTCACCGAGGGCGACCAGCAGCAGCGCCATCGAGGTGGCGCCCGCATCGGGCGTACCGACGCTCTTCTCGGCCAGTGGTCGGGCCCGCCCGACCTGCGGGCGCAGCTCCGCGGTGGTCTTCGCCTGTTCGTCGGCGACCCGGGCAGCCGCCGGCCAGGCCACGGCGAGGCCCTCGTTCTGCTTCTCCTGCAGGGTGTCGACGAAGGGCAGCAGCGCATCGAGGAGGGTCTTGTCACCGAGCTTGGCGCCGCCGAGCTGGCTGATGGCGTCCGCGAACGCCCGGGTGGCGGCCACCACGTCGGCATCGGAGTACGCCTCGGCATCATCGGTCAGGCTGGTACCGAACGCCTCCAGCGCCGCACCCCACAACACCCCGGAGGTGCCACCGGCATACTCGGCCCAGGCCTGGCCCGCGCGGCGCAGCGTCCAGGCGACCCCGGCCCCGTCCGACACCGCGTCGGCGGCCTTGACCGCGGCATCGATGCCCTTGACCATCCCGCGGCCGTGATCGCCGTCGCCGGCGACCGCGTCGATCCGGCCCAGCTCCGACTCCGCATCGTGCAGCACCTGCTGCATCGTCTGCAGGGCGGTGCGGGCGGTGCCGGCCGCCGCGCGAGCGGCCTCGGTGGCCTCGGGTGCCTGCTGTTCGGCCGCCTCCTCGGCGAGCTCCCCCTGGCTCGGTGGGCGGAGATCGGCGATTCCGACGCCCAGCTTGCGATAGGCGGGGGTGTACGCGTCGGCGCGCCAGGCCTCGTCGAGTTCGTCGTCCAGCCACATCAGGGTCAGTGAGCAGCCGCCCATGTCGAGACTGGTGACCAGTTCGCCGACCTCGGGCTGGACGACGGTGATCCCCTTTTCCGCAAGCAGGGCGGCGATCCGGCCCCAGAGCAGGAACAACTCCTCGTATTTGGTGGTGCCCAGTCCGTTCAGGATCGGTGCGACGGTGTCACCCGCGGGGTCGTCGGGGCGATTGGCCAGAACCTTGTCCACGAAGAGTTCCGCGAGCTCGTCGGCGCTCATCAACGGTTCGTCGCGGATCCCCGGCTCGCCGTGGATGCCGAGCCCGAGCCCGACCTTTCCTTCCGCCACGGTGAACAGCGGCTCGTCGGCACCCGGCATCGTGCAGCCGGAGAAGGCGACACCGAAGCTGCGGGTGGCGTCGTTGGCCTTGCGGCCGAGGCGTTCCACCTCGTCGATGTCCTTGCCGGCCGCGGCCGCGGCCCCCATCACCTTGAAGACGCTGAAGTCACCGGCGATGCCGCGCCGCTTCTCGGCCTCGTCCGCGGAGGCGACATCGTCGGTGACGATCACGATCCGGGCATCGATCCCCTCGGCCCGCAGCCGTTCCGCGGCGATGCCGAAGTTCATGGTGTCCCCGGCATAGTTGCCGAAGCTGAAGATCACACCCCGGCCCTGATCCGCTGCCTTGGCGACCGAATAGGCCTGGGCCGCCGAGGGGGAGGTGAAGATGTTGCCCACCACGGCACCGGTCGCGAACCCGGGCCCGACGGTGCCGCAGAAGGCGGGATAGTGGCCGGAGCCGCCGCCGATCACCACCGCGACCTGGGGATCGCCGGAGCGCAGCGAGACCACGCCACCGGGCACCCCACGCACGCGGTCGGCGTACAGGTCGAGGAAGCCGGCCAGCTGGTCCTCGGCGAACTCGGCCGGGTCGTTGAAGATCGTGGTCATCGAAACTGTCCTTCTGTGGTTGGGATCGCGGGCTCGCCGGTCAGTGCTGGCGGGCGCCCTTCTCGTCCTGCGGCACCTTGAGGAAACCGACCATGACGAACGCGGCGGCGTAGAGGGCGACGAAGGCCCAGACGACCGCGCTGTTGGTCGCGAACCTGCTCCACCCCATGGCATTGCCGAGGTTCAGCACCAGGGCGACCACCCCGGCGCCGAGGAAGGCGGCGCCGCCGGCAGCGGTGGTGTACATGGCCATCGCGGCACCCTTGTGCTCCGGGGTCAGCGCCGGCATGATCGCGCCCATCGGCACGAAGCCGGCCAGCAGGCAGCCGAAGACGCAGCCGGCGACGACGGAGACCAGGAAGCCCCAGGTCGATCCGGCGGGCACCCAGTGCGGGACGTACCACCACAGCAGCAGGCCGCAGGCCGAGCCGAAGACGCCGAACCACCGGACGGTACGCCGCCAGCCCCAGCGGTCGCCGACCGCACCGAAGACGGCGTTCACCAGAATGTTGGTCGCGTACACCGCCACCGTCATGGACAACCAGCGTGACTGCCCCCATCCCAGGTCGACCGCGATCACGGTCGGCAGGATGATGAACATGCCGTACTGCGGGGCGGTGTTGATCAGTCGGACCAGGAAACCCATCAGGATCTTGGGGTGCCTGGCGGTCAGCCGGACGCCGGCGGTGAGGACCTGGCCGGTGGTCTCCTCCGGCGGCGCGATCCGGCCCACGCCGTTGGTCGCGCGGACACCGAAGCGGGCGACCAGATAGCCGATCACGACCAGGCCGATCGAGCCGATCATCGCCGCGGTCTCACCGCGGGTGCCGCCACCGAAGGTGGGGATCACGCCGAGCGCGAACAGCGAGCCGAGGGTCGGCAGGCCACCGGTGAACATCACATAGAACCAGCCAACGGCGGTGCCGTTGCGCTGCACCGGTGCGGTGATGTTGATCCACACCAGGAAGGCGAACGCGAACAGCGGATAGCCGAAACCGCGCAGGGTGTAGGTGATCGCGGTGAGCGGCACGCTGCCGATGCTCAGGCTGATCAGGAAGAGTGCCTCGAAGACCACCCAGACAAGGAATCCGAGCAGCATCACCCGGCGCGGACCCCACAGATCGGAGAGTGCGCCGCCGAGGTAGCTGCCGACCAGCACGGCCAGGCTGTAACCGGTGATGATCGTCGACACGGTGGCCTCGGGGCTGCCCAGCACCGCGACCATGTGCGGGGTGATGAAGTTGGATTCGACACCGTTGCCGGTCATGAAGATCAGCAGGCCGATGAAGCCCCACTTGAGCACGTCGGGGATGCCGAGCCGATCCCAGCGGGTCTCATCGGGTGAGCCGTAGGGCTTGACGTCCGGATGTGCTGTGGTGGTTGAGGTTGCGGCGGTTTCGGAGTTCATGGCTGCGCCTTTGCAGGTCGAGGCCCTCGGCGGGCGAGATGGACGGGTTGGGTGTGTGAGCAGGGAATCGCTCAGGGCAGCAGGGACACCTTCACCGAGGCGCCGCCCGAATCGGCGACCAGATCCAGCGCCTCCTGGAACTTGTCCAGGCCGAACTGGTCGGTGCAGATCTGCTCCATCGGCAGTTCGCCCGACTCGAGCAGCTTGATCGCGGCCGGCCAGCAGTGCGGGCCGAGGTGCGCACCGAGCACGTCGAGTTCCTTGTCGTCGGAGATGATCGACCAGTCGACGGTCACGTCGTCCTTGAACACCGAGTATTCGACGAAGGTGCCCTGCTTGCGCAGCAGGTTGATGCCCTGGCTGACCGCCGAGGGATGGCCGGTGGCCTCGATGTAGACATCGGCACCGTAGCCGTCGGTGAGGTCGCGGATGATCTGGTTCGCGTCCTCGTTGGCGATGTTGATCGTCAGGTCGGCGCCACAGGCCTTCGCCAGTTCGAGCTTGGAGTCGAGCATGTCCAGCGCGATCACCTTCATCGGGTTCTTCTGCCGCACGCCGGCGATCGCGCCCAGGCCGATCGGCCCGGCGCCGGCGACCACGACGACGTCGTCGAAGGTGATGTTGGCCCGCTCGACCGCGTGCAGCGCGCAGGACAGCGGTTCGGCGAAGGCCGCGTGTTGCGGCGGCAGGTCCTTGCTCACCCGGTGCACGAGCGCCTGCGGCGGGATGATCATGTATTCGGCCATGCCCCCGTCGTGGTGGCGGAAGCCGAACATGTCGTGCGGGCCGCACATCCAGTAGGAGCCATTGAGGCAGTAGCGGCATTCCCAGCAGGGCACGATCTGCTCGACCGCGACGCGGTCATCGAGCGCGACGCCATGCTTGGCCAGGGCCTCGTCGTCGCCGCGGACGATCGTGCCGACGATCTCGTGGCCCGGGGTGACCGGGGGAGTGACCCAGCGGTCGCGGTTCTCATCGCCCCAGAACTTGGCGGCGCCGTGATAGCACTTCAGGTCGCTGGCGCACACGCCGACGGCCTCCACCTTGATCAGCAGGTCGCCCTGCTCGGGGGTCGGGACCGGCTTGGTGGTGAGGCGGTAGTCCTCGGGGCCGTGCACCACGACCGCGGTCATCTCTTCGGGCAGCTGAGTCGTCTCTGACATCGGAAGAACCTCCATTGGTCGTCTCTGGCTTGGATCGACCGTAGAACGAGGCTGCACAGATGTCAAGAACAAACGTTCACAAGAACAAATGTGCATGACTCCCGTGCTGTGGGGTGGCGAACCGCTAGTCTCAGCACCATGAGTGTCGAGATCTCCCGGGGTGAACCGCCGCGGCGTGCCTCGGCGCTGAATCTCGAGGCGGCGTACCGGGCGGCCCGGATGTACTACCTGGAGGACGCGACCCAGGCGCAGATCGCCGCTCGGCTGAACGTCTCCCGGCCGACGGTGAGCCGACTGATCGCCGAGGCCCGGCGGGCCGGGCTGGTCCGTATCGAGGTCGTGCCGCCGAATGTGACCGAGTCCTCGGAGCTGGCCGATCGGCTGGCGGAGTCACTGGGGTTGCAGGGGGTACGCCTGGCGCCGCGGATCCGGGCGGGGCATGCCGGCCACGATCTGCGGCCGGCGGTCGCGGCCGTGCTCGAGGAGTTGGCCATGGCTCCGGGTGAGGTGCTGCTGGTCGCCTCGGGGGAGACGACCTATGAAGTCAGTCAGGGCCCGCTGCCGCCGCTGCCCGGGGTGCTGCTTGCGCCCACCGTCGGCGGGGTGAGCGAACCGGAGGCCCACTTCCAGACCAACGAGATCACCCGGGCCATCGCCCAGCGCACCGGTGCGATCCCGCGGTTGCTGTTCGCCCCGGCCGTGCCGTCACCGGCGCTCTACCGCACCCTGCTGGAGGACCCTGATTTCCGCGCGACGACCGCGCTCTGGGACCGGGCCCGGGTGGCCCTGGTCGGGGTCGGTGCGGCGCCGCTGGCCCGCGGGTCGATCTCGGCGCACGTGCCACTGGGGTCCGCCTCGATCCGCAGTGCCGCGGGGGATGTCTGCCTCAACTTCGTCGACCACGAGGGCGCGCCGGTGGAGTTCGAGGGCAGCGACCGGATGATCCGGATCAGTCCCGAGCAGTTGCGGCGGATCGACGCCTGCATCGCCATCGCCGCCGGGGAGAACAAGGTGCGCAGCATCCGCGCCTGCGCGCGGGCCGGGCTGTTCAACCGGTTGATCACCGACGTGCCGACCGCCGAGGCCCTGCTCGCCGCCCGCTAGGCCGAGCGCAGCGCTAGTCGCCGGCTGCGGCGTACGCCCTGAGGAAGGTGGCGACACCGGCCTCGACCGCGGTGCGGACCGCGCGATCCGAGGCCTGCTGGGTGCCGAGGGCGGTGAGGTCCGGCAGCTCGGCGTGGATCAGGGCGAAGAACTGCTTCGCCGCCAGCACCGGATCCGGCAGGTCGAGCAGGCCGGCATTGCCGAGCATCGCCAGCTTGCCGGCCAGGGCGTCGACGATCGGCTGGTACCCGGCCCTGCGAACGCTGCGGAACACCTCGGGATCGCGCGTGGCCTCGGCATTGATCAGCCTCCCGAGGGCCGCCGCGCAATCGCTGCGTTGGCAGACCGAGAGCTGGTACGCCGCCTTCCGCAGGCTGGTCTCCCAGTGCTGCGGGCGGACGTCCAGCGCCTGGACCACGGCGAGGGACTCGGCGTTCAGGTGCTGGGCCGAGTCGGCCACCGAGGCCCGGAACAGCTGCTCCTTGCCGCCGAAGTAGCTGTAGATGGTCGGTTTGGACACTCCGGCGGCGGTGGCGATCGCATCGACGCTGGCGCGCTGGTAGCCGAACTCACCGAAGACCGGCGCCGCCGCGTCGAGGATGCTGCGCCGCTTGTCCACCGCGGCACGCCGGGTCGCCGAACCGGCCGAGGTGTCTGCCGCCGAGGTGCTGCTCATGGTTGAAGCATACGGGGCGGTTCTGAACCGCTATGGAATCTGACTAAACCGTGTAGTAAAGTCCGCGACCATGACAGTAAAGAACTCGTCCGATCTGCATTCCCGGCACACGGCCGGGCCCGTTCCCGGTGTGATCGCGGTGCTCGGATTGGCCGCCTTCCTGGCGGTCCTCGACGGCACCGCCGTGACGGCCTCGCTGCAGACCCTGGCGGCCGCCTTCGGGGGTGAGTTGTCGCTGCTGGTCTGGGTGACCTCGGCGTACCTGATGGCTGCCGGTACCAGCCTGCCGCTGGTCGGCTGGGCGAGTGACCGGTTCGGCGGCCGGGCGGTCTTCCTCACCGGTCTGGCGGCCTTCGTCGCGGGCTCGGCGCTCAGCGGTCTGGCCTGGTCCGCGCCGGTGCTGATCGCGGCGCGCGTCGTGCAGGGCCTCGGTGGGGGCCTGCTCGAACCGGCTGCGATGGCCGTCGCCGCTGCCCTGGCGCCACGCAACGCGGTGGGGAAGGTGATGAGCCGGTTCTCCCTGGTCATCAACATCGCGCCGATCGTCGGCCCGCTGGTCGGCACCGTGCTCGGTGATGCGGGATGGTGGCGCTGGATCTTCCTGCTGAACCTGCCGATCGGCCTGGTGATCCTGGTGACCGCGCTGCGCTGGGTACCGGCCGCCGCCGGTGCGGGTGGTTCCGGCGGCGCGGCGCCCGATCTCCGCGGGATGGCGCTGCTCACCCCCGGTTTCGTCGGCCTGCTGCTGGCGCTGAACCGCTGGGGTGCGGGTGCCGCCGGCGGCCAGGTGCTGCTGCTCGGGCTGGCTGGTTGCCTACTGCTGGCGGGGTATGTGGGGCACGCGCTGCGGATGTCGGGTACGCCGGTGCTCGATCTGCGGTTGCTGCGCAGCGGCCCGTTCCGTGCGGCACTGCTGGCCATGTGCACGGTCGGGGTGCTGATGTACACCCAGCTGACCGTGCTGCCCCTGGTGGTCGAGGAGCGGTTCGGGATCACCGGCCTGGCGCGCAGCCTGCTGACGGTCTCGCTCGGGGTTGGTCTGCTGCTGTCGATGGCGCGGGCCGGCGGACTCAGCGACAGCTGGGGTCCGCGCCGGTTGGTCGTCGGCGGCGGGATCGGCACCGCGCTGGGATTCGGGGTCTTCGCGCTGGTGGCACCATCCTGGCCGCTGTGGGCGGCGATGCTGCTGTTCGCGCTGATCGGGTTGGCCTTCGGCTGCGTCGCCGCGCCGACCTTCGCCAGCGTCTATCGCACCCTGCAGCCGGAGCAGGCGGCCCAGGGCACCACGGCGATGTTCATGGCGGTGCAGGCCTTCGCCGCCGTCGGGGCCACCGTGACCGGTGTCGTCGCGGGTGCCGGTCCGGAGCTTCCGGTACGCCCCCTGTTCCTCGGATTGGCCGTGGTGGCGGCGATCGCGGCGTTGTTGGGCGGTCGGCTCCCCGGCCCACCGTCGGCCGCCGCGAGCGTGCCGAGCTGAACCGGTACGCACCCACGCTCATCGAGCACGCTCACCCTCGCAGGCAGCGCTGGTGGGACGGGTCCAGCACATCAGGCTTCGACTCGACTGGCGCTCGCTCAGCCGGCGTACGGGTTCATCTCGACACGCTCGCTGCGCATGGTTGGCTGCTCGATGGACGGGTGCGCTCAGGAGGGGGCGGCGACGCGGTCGAGGAGGGCGTCGCGGGCGAGTTGGACGGCACGTTGACGTGCCCCGGCGAAGGGGCCGTCGACGGGGATCAGCGGGGATCGCACGCGTACCGATTCCTGGGTGAGCTGGTCCAGCTCGCGCTGCAATCGGTCGTGGTCCAACTCATCCCCCCAGGGCCCGCCGAGCACGATCTCCTCGGGGTCCAGCAGGGCCACCGCGCCGCTGAGTGCCGCGGCGACGGCCCGATGCACCTGCTCGCTCACCGCGCCACCCTCGCGGAGCGCCTCGCGTACCCGGTCCACCTCGACGGTGGTCGCGCCACGGACCAGCAGCCCCGACTGCCGCAGCGCATCCAGCAGCGAGGTCGAGCTGCCGTCGGGGGCGACGGTCGGCAGGTAGGCCAGCTCACCACCCAGGCCGCGGTGCCCGGTGACCACCCGGCCGCCGGCGACCACCGCACCACCGAGCCCCTCGCCCAGATACACCTGCAGGAAGGAATGCGGGGCGTCCACGCCACCGGCGGCGAGCTGGGCGAGCGCAGCCCAGTTCACGTCGTTGTCGATCACCGGGGCCGGGCCGCCCGCCGAACCGAGCAGGCCGGCCAGGTCCAGGCTGCCGACCAGGAACGGGGACAGCGGCATGTCGATGGCCACCCCGGCGGCGTTGACCGGCCCGGCGAACGAGCAGGCGACCGGCAGCGGCCCCGGTTGCTCCGCACGCACCGCCGTCAGGATCCGACCGACCGCGTCGGCGACCTCGCCCGGGCGTACCGCGAAGACCCCCACCGGCTCGCGGTGGCACCCCAGCGCCTCACCCCGGATGTCGACCAGTTCGGCCCGGGCGCCCCCCGGGCCGATGTGCAGCGCCAGGGCGGCGAACCTGCCACCCAGCCGGTACCGCTGGCCGGCCCGGCCCACGCCGCCGGTGGCCAACCCGGCCTCGGTGACCAGCCCGCGGGCGGCCAGTCGGCGGATGCTGGAGGACACCGTCGGCTTGGAGATCCCGGTCTGCTGGGCGATGGCCGGGCGGGTCGGCTCCGGCGCGGTGAAGAAGCAGGACAGCACCTGCCGGTCGGTGGTGTCACGCACCAGGTCCAGCGACGGCGCCGGATCCGAGTGCTCAACGGTGCCGTTCGGCCCCATCTGTCCCTCCCTCGTCAACGATGCCCACCCTAGACCCGCGACGCTTTTCGTAAAGACCCCTTGCAAATGATTCCGCAAGATGCCACCATCATCTTTCGTAAGGAGTCTTTCCGAACTGGAACGCGCCGAAGGAGCCGCCACGATGAGCCAGCAGACCGCTTCGAAGACACTGCCCGACCTGCCCCGCTGGGAGCAGGTCCCCGACGACGTGCACGCCGCGATCCGCGAGGTCAAGGACGCGATCCGCGCCCGGATGGCGGCCGCCGGCACCACCCCGGAGGAGGTCTTCGCCAAGGTCGAAGCCCAGATCCGTACCGAGGTCGAGCAGATCCGCGCCGAACTCGATCGGGGCGAGCAGCCCTGGCCCGTGGTGGACTTCGCCGACATCGAGGCCGGCACCGTGCCCGAGGAAACGATCCAGAAGATCAAGCGCCGCGGCTGCGCGGTGGTGCGCGGCACCTTCGACCGCGCCCAGGCCGAGCAGTGGGACCGCGACATCGTCGACTACGTCGATGCGAACCAGTTCTTCGAGAACTACCGCGGACCCGGTGACGACTTCTTCGACACCGTCGATTCCAAGCCCGAGATCTACCCGATCTACTGGTCCCCGGCGCAGATGGAGGCCCGCCAGCACCCGCGGATGGCGGCCACCCAGTCGTTCATGAATTCCTTCTGGCACGGGGAATCCGAGGATCGCACCTGGTTCGACCCCTCCCGCGATGCCCTGTACGCCGACCGCATCCGCCGGCGCCCGCCGGGTACCGACTCGAGCGGCCTGGGCACCCACATCGATGCCGGCACCCTCGACCTGTGGATGACCGGTGCCTACCAGCAGGCCTTCGATGCCCTCTACCGCGGCGATGTCGAGGCCTACGACCCCTGGGACGCCAGCTACCGCACCGAGGGCAACCAGTACCCGGGCACCACGATGACCTCGGTCTTCCGCACCTTCCAGGGGTGGACCGCGCTCTCGGAGATGGAGCCCGACCAGGGCGTCCTGCACACCGTGCCGATCCCGGGGGCGATGGCCTACCTGTTGCTGCGTCCGCTGCTGGACGACGTGCCCGCCGACGACATGTGCGGGGTGCGGGTCAGCCGGACCTTCCCGATCAACGAGCAGTGGCATCCGCTGCTGATGCAGGCCGTCGTGCCGATCCCGGCGGTCGCCCCCGGTGACACCGTCTGGTGGCACTGCGACATGATCCACGCCGTCGGTGCCGTCACCGACCAGCAGGGCTGGGGCAACGTGATGTACATCCCGGCCGCGCCCTGGTGCGCCAAGAACGAGGCGTACGCCGAACCGCAGCTCGCCGCGTTCAAGGCCGGGCTGAGCGCGCCCGACTTCCCCGACGAGCACTACGAGGCCGACTGGGACAACCGGTTCCGGTTCGACCAGCTCAACGCGACCGGACGTCGCGGGTTCGGGATCAACGACTGAGCTTCGACTTCGCCGCGGTGCTCGGCAAGCCGGAGGTGCAACTGGACCAGCAAGGACACCGCCGCCTTCACCAAGGCCCTTCAGGGCGCCACCCAGTGACGTCGACGGCCGGGATCGCGCATCGGGGGTGCGATTCCGGTCGACGGCTTCGCTCGGTCAGGAGCAATTCCATGACGACAACTCATCCGCCGACATGGCTGGCTACTCGATGAGCGTCAGTCAGGGCAGCAGGGCGCTGTCGGGGATGCCCAGCCCGTCGCTGCGCGCGGTGAGCACGATCGGGCCGTCGGCGGTGATCGCCACGGTGTGCTCGCTGTGCGCGCCGCGGGAGCCGTCGACCGAGCGCAGCGTCCAGCCGTCGGCATCGGTGCGGATCCGGTCGGTGCTGGCCAGTACCCACGGTTCGATGGCCAGCACCAGGCCGGCCTCCAGCCGGGGGCCGCGGCGGGCCCGGCCGTCGTTCGGGACATGCGGGTCGCCGTGCATCGTGCGGCCCACACCGTGGCCGCCGAAGTCCAGGTTGATCCGATAGCTGGAGCGCTTCAGCACCTTGCCGATCGCCGCCGAGATGTCACCCAGGTGGTTGCCGACCCGGGCGGTGTTGATGGCCGCGGCCAGCGCCCGCTGGGTGGTCTCGATCATCCGCTCGTCGGCGGCGCCGTGCTCCTCATCGGGCGTACCGACCACGAAGGACAGTGCCGAGTCCGCCACCCAGCCGTTCACCTCGACCGCCAGGTCGAGGGAGAGCAGGTCGCCGTCGGCGAGCTTGTGGTCGTGCGGCAGGCCGTGCAGCACCGCGTCGTTCACCGAGGTGCAGATGTAGTGCCCGAACGGGCTCGCCCCGAACGACGGGTGGTAGTCGACGTAGCAGCTGGTCGCCCCCGCCTCGGTGATCCGGCGGCCCACCTCGGCGTCGATGTCCAGCAGGTTGGTGCCGACCTCGACACTGGACCGCAGCTCGGTCAGGGTGTCGGCGACGAACCGGCCGGCGGCCCGCATCTCGGCCAGCTCGGCCGGCGTACGCAGCTCCATCGTGCTCATTTCCAGAGCATCGAGATGCCGAGCGAGACCGCCATCAGGCCCATCCCGATCAGGATGTTCCAGTCGCCCAGCTTGTTCATGAACGGCAGATCGCGGCCGGCGATGTAGTAGAGCACCAGCCAGATCACCCCGATCAGTCCGACCGCGATGAAGGCCGGAGCCACCCAGCGCCGGGTACCGGGGGCGGCGACCTTGGCCTTCTTGGCGCGGGTCTCCACCTCGTCCTCGTGGCGCTGGGCCTTCTTCTTGTCAGCGGCCGACTTGCGGGCCTTCGACTCGGGCAAGGCTCCTCCTCGTGGGTTCGGGACGCTAGCGTAGTAGGTCGAGGTCTGGTTTCCCACATTCGCGAACAGGAGGTGCGGTGCGCTGGCGCACGTTGGTCACCACAGCCACCTGTCTGGTGATCGGTCTGATGATCGCGGTGAGCAGCATCAATGCCCGCGGCACCGATCTGCGGCCCGCCCGCAACACCGATCTCGCCGGGCTGGTCCGCAGCGAGTCGGCGCGCAACACCGAGCTCACCCACCGGGTGTCCGAACTGCGCGCCGAGGTCGACCGGTTGTCGGCGCAGAACGCCGGCAATCCCGGTGACACCGCCGCGCTGGCGGCCGCCGGTGACGAGCTCGGGTTGACCCCGGTGCGGGGTCGCGGGGTGACGGTGACGCTCTCCGACGCGCCGGCCTCGGTGCAGGCCCCCGGGGTGGACCAGGACCTGCTGGTGGTGCACCAGCAGGACATCCAGGCAGTGGTCAACGAGCTCTGGGCCGCCGGTGCGGAGGCGATGACGATCCAGGGCCAGCGGGTGATCTCCACCACCGGCATCAAGTGCGTCGGCAACACCGTGGTGCTGCACGGCATCCCCTACGCCCCGCCCTATGTGATCTCGGCGATCGGCGACCCGCAGAAGCTGGCCGCCGGGCTGAGCAACTCCGAATACCTGAAGGTCTACCAGCAGTACGTGCAGGTCTATCACCTCGGTTACGACCAGCGGACCGAGAGTGAGCTGCGGCTGCCCGGTTTCGAGGGCCGCGTCGAACTGCAGTACGCCCGCCGCGCGGGCTGAGCGGTCGGCGGGCTCAGCCGCCCACCATCAGCGGGCGCAGCCCCGCCGAGCGCGCCACGGCGTCCGGATCACCGCAGGCCGCGAGCCAGTTCGCCAGCATCCGGTGGCCGCCCTGGGTGAGCACCGACTCGGGGTGGAACTGGACGGCCTCCACCGGATGCTGCCGATGCCGGACGGTCATGATCACTCCGGACTCGGTGCGTGCGGTCACCTCGAGGGCATCGGGCAGCTCGGAGATCGCCAGCGAGTGGTAGCGGGTCGCATCGAACGGGTTCGGCAGGCCGGCCATCGTGCCGAGGTCGTCGTGGAAGACGCTCGACACCTTGCCGTGCAGCAGCTCCGGGGCCCGGCCCACGGTCCCGCCGTAGGCGACCGCGATCGACTGGAGCCCCAGGCAGACGCCGAAGATCGGCGTACGCTCCCCGAGCCGGCGGACCAGCTCGACGCACACCCCGGCCTCCTCCGGCGTACCCGGCCCGGGGGAGAGCAGGATCCCGTCGAAGCCCAGCGGTTGCGAGGGCCGGTCGGCGAGCAGCTCCGCGAAGCGCTCGTCGTCGTTGCGCCAGACCTCGACCTCGGCACCGAGCTGGGCCAGGTAGTGCACCAGGTTCCAGACGAACGAGTCATAGTTGTCGACGACCAGGATCCGGCTCATCGGCGTCTCCTCACTGGGGGGTCGCCGAGCTGGTCGGCGTCGGGGACGCCTCCGGTGTCGGCGTGCTGCTGGTGGTCGGCGTCGGGGTCCGCGTCGGCGGCTCCGAGGTGGTCGTCGGCGGGGGCGGCGGCTTGGGAGCCGCCCGACCGATGTAGACGGTGATCCGGGCGTTCCGGTCCACCTTCGACCCGGCCCGCGGATCGGTGCTCAGCACGGTGCCGACCGCGTTGTCGCTGTTCGTCTCGCGGGTCGCGAACTGGATGTTGGTGAACCCCTTGGCCCGGCCGTCGCGCTCCACCGAGGCCTGGTTCCAGCCGCTCCAGTCCGGAACCTGGGACTGGCCGGTGGCCCGGGTCAGGGTGATCTCGCTCTCCGGGGTCACCTGCTGGCCCTCACCGGGGCTGACCTCGAGGATCTGACCCGGTTTGGCGTCGCTCGGCTCGCTGCTGGCGTCGACCTTCCGCACGTTGGTGAAGCCCGCCTGATTCAGCGCCTGGGTGACGACGTCCTCGTCCTTGCCGACCAGCCCGGTCGGGATCGCGATCTTCTTCGGCCCGATGTTCACCTCGATGATGACCGGGGAACCGACGGTCGCCAGACCGCCGCCCTCGGGGGACTGCCGGGTGACGGTACCGACCGTGCGGTCGTCCGCACCGGCCACCTGGGTGACCTTGGGTTCCAACTGGGCGTCCCGGATGCTGTTCACCGCGGCGGCCTCCTGCATGCCGGCCACCCGAGGAACGCTCACCTGTGCGGGCTGCACCGGGGCCGGCGGCCGGTTGAACCACCAGACCAGGGCGCCCAGCAGACCGACCAGCAGCAGCGCCAGCACCGTGATCACGATCGGCAGCGCACGCTTCTTCTGCGGCTCCTCCTCATCGACCAGCGGCTCCTCCTCCGGCTCCGCCGGCGAACCGGCGGTGGCCGCCGGGACCGGGGCCGGCAGCATCGCGGTCACGTCCTGACCGGCGAGCACCCGGGAGATGTCGTCGCGCATCTCGCGGGCGGTCTGGTAACGCTCGGCGGGATCCTTGGCCAGCGACTTCAGCACGATCGCGCCGATCTCGGGGGAGATCATCGGGTCGAGCTGGGACGGCGGCACCGGCAGTTCGCGGACATGCTGGTACGCCACCGAGACCGGCGAGTCGCCGACGAACGGCGGCCGCCCGGTGAGCAGCTCGTAGAGCAGACAGCCGGCGGAGTAGATGTCGGAGCGGGCGTCGACGGTCTCCCCGCGGGCCTGCTCCGGCGACAGATACTGCGCGGTACCGATCACCGCCGCGGTCTGGGTCATCGTCGCCGAGGTGTCGGAGACCGCGCGGGCGATGCCGAAATCCATCACCTTGACCTGGCCGGTCGGGGTGAGCATCACATTGGCCGGTTTGATGTCGCGGTGGATGATGCCGGCCTTGTGCGAATAGGACAGCGCATCGAGCACACCCTGGGTCAGCTCCAGTGCCCGCTCGGGCAGGATCTTGCGGCCGTCGCGGAGCACATCGCGCAGCGTGTGGCCCTCGACCAGCTCCATCACGATGTAGGGGATCGCCAACCCGGTCTTGTCGTCGTGCTCCTCGCCGGTGTCGTAGACCGCGACGATGTTCGGGTGGTTCAGCCCGGCGGCCGACTGGGCCTCGCGGCGGAACCGGGCCTGGAAGGTCGGGTCGCTGGCCAGATCGGTGCGCAGCTCCTTGACCGCGACCGGCCGACCCAGCCGGGTGTCGTAGGCCCGGCGTACCTCGGCCATCCCACCGCGGCCGATCACCTCACCGAGTTCGTACCGCCCGCCGAGCAGCCGGGGCGGCGGCTGCGGCGGCTCGGCCGGCGTACCGGCCACCCGGGTCGCGTCCGGGTCGATCTGGTTGGTCGCGTCCGGATCGGGGGTGTACGCCTCGGTGGCCTCCGGCGGGCGGCTGAACGGATCCTGCGGCGGCGCATAGGGATCGTCCGCGGCGCGCCGGGGCCGGGTGGGATCCCCACCGGGCTGCTGTTCGTTGGTCACAGTACCGCCTCCATCACTGCCTTCGCGATCGGTGCCGCGACCCGGCCGCCGGCGATGTCACTGCGCTGGATGTCGGCGTCCTCGACGAAGGCGGTCACCGCCACCGCCGGCTGGCCCTTGTCATCCAGTGCGTAGCTGGTGAACCAGGCGTACGGCGGGCGCTTCGGATCGGACTGGGCGGTACCGGTCTTGCCGCCGACCTCGGTGCCCCGGATCTGGGCGTTGCTGCCGGTGCCGTCGTTCACGACGTTCTGCATCATCTGCGCAAGTGCCTTCGCGTTGTCCTGGCTCATCGTGCGGCCCCTCAGTCTGGGCTTGCGGGTCTCGATCGGGGTGAGGTTGGCGCCGCGGACGGTGGAGACCACGTACGGCTCGTAGAGGTCGCCGTTGTTCGCGATCGCCGCGGTCACCATGGTCATCTGCAGCGGGGTGGCGGCCACGTCGTGCTGACCGATCGCGGTCAGCGCCGTGGACGGCAGGTCCGGATTGTCGGGGTAGCGGCTGGCGACCGCGTTCAGCTCCGGCAGCGGACGGGAGCCGAAACCGAACTTCTCCGCCTGGGCGCGCAGCTTGTCCGCACCCAGCTCCAGCCCGACGTTGGCGAAGGCGGTGTTGCAGGACACCTGCAGCGCCCGGTCGAGGGTGATGTTGGCGCCGCCGCAGTTGGAGTCGTTGGTCAGGTCGTAGTTGGTCTGCGGCAGCCGCAGCCGCTCGGGGGAGGCGACCATCGTGTCCGGCCTGCTGCCGTTCTCCAGTGCCGCCGCGGCGGTGACCAGCTTGAAGGTCGATCCGGGCGGATAGATCTCCCGCGCGGCCCGGTTCGCCATCGGCTTGTTCGGGTCGTTCGCCAGCTCCTGGTAGGCCTTGTTGGCATCGCTCAGGTCATGGCTGGCGATCCGGTTCGGGTCGTAGGACGGGCTGGTCACCATCGCCAGCACCGCACCGGTCCGCGGGTCGAGCGCGACGACGGCGCCCTTGCGGTTGCCGAGCGCCTTCGCGGCCGCTTGCTGGGCCTTCGGGTTGATGGTGGTCTCCACCGAGGCACCGGTCGGCTTCTGGCCGGTGACGGTGTCCACCACCCGGCGGATCAGCTGGGAGTCCGCGGTCCCGGCGAGCTCCTGGTTCATCGACGACTCCAGCCCGGAGCGGGCGTGGTCATAGGAGTAGTAACCGGTGATCGGCGCGTACAGGGCACCGTCGGGATAGGTGCGCTGGAACTGGAACTGGTCCTTGCTGGGCACGGTCTGCGCGATCTGGGTCTGCGCGGCCAGGATCGGCCCGCGGTCCTGGGCGAATTCCTCATCGCGGGTACGCCGGTTCAGCGGGTTCGCGTTCAGCGAGTCCTGCCGGACCACCATGGTGAAGGTGCCGTTGGCGAGCAGCAGCCCGAACATCACCATGGCCACGATGGCGACGCGGCGGATCGGTCGGTTCATGCTCCCCTCCTCCCCACGCGGTGGGCCCCGTGGATCACCTGGGTGGTCTCGGCGTCCCCGTACGCCTGCCCGGCGAGCGGGTCCGCGCTCACCTGGGCGATCGGCTTGCGGGCCTGGTGGGAGATGATCAGCAGCAGGGCGGCGAGCACCCAGTTGGCGACCAGCGAGGAGCCGCCCTGGGACATGAACGGCGTGGTCAGGCCGGTCAGCGGCAGCAACCGGGTGACGCCGCCGATGATCGCGAAGACCTGCAGCGCGAAGACGAAGGACAGGCCCGCGGCGAGCAGCTTGCCGAACGGCTCCTTGGCGGCCAGCGCGGTCCGCAGACCACGGGCGACGATCAGGGCGTACACCATGATCACCGCCATCAGCCCGGCCATCCCGAGCTCCTCGCCGATCGCCCCGGCGATGAAGTCGGACTTGGCGAAGGTGGTCAGGCCGGGGCGGCCCAGCCCCCAGCCGCGGCCGACCAGTCCACCCCAGGCGAGCCCGAACTGGGCGTTGATGATCTGGTTGTTGCGGTCGAAGTCGCTGAACGGGTCGAGCCAGCCCGAGACCCGGGTCTGCACGTGGCCGAACAGCAGATAACCGGCGTACGCCCCCGCCGAGAACAGCAGCACACCCAGGATCGCCCAGCTGGGGCGCTCGGTGGCGACGTAGAGCATCATCACGAACAGCCCGAAGAACAGCAGCGAGGTGCCCAGGTCCTTCTGGAAGACCAGCACCGCCAGCGAGGCCAGCCACATCAGCAGGATCGGGCCGAGGTCGCGCGGCCGGGGCAGGTCGATGCCGAGGAAGCGGGCGCCGGCCAGGGCCAGCACGTCCTTCTTCTCCACCAGATAGGAGGCGAAGCCGACCGCGAGGACGATCTTGGCGACCTCGGAGGGCTGGAAGGAGAACGGGCCGATGCCGATCCAGATCCGGGAGCCATAGACCTCTTTGCCGATCCCGGGCAGCAGCGGCATCAGCAACAGCAGCAGACCGGCCGCGCACAGGGTGTAGGTGTAGCCCTGCAGCGGCCGATGGTCGCGGACCACGATCAGTGCGGTGACGAACAGCACCAGGGCCAGCCCGGTCCAGACGAGCTGATTGGTGGCATCGGTGCGGACCGGGTCGGGGATCTTGTCGATCCGGTGGATCATCGCCAGCCCGAGCCCGTTCAGCAGGATCACGCAGGGCAGGATCAGCGGATCGGCGTAGGGCACCCGGAAGCGGATCGCCAGGTGGGCGATGACCGCGATCGCCAGCCAGATCCCGGCCACCACCGGCCAGTTCGTCGGCAGGGTGTTGAACAGGTTCATCTCGACCAGCAGATAGGACGCGATGCCCATCCCGGCGGCGAACAGGGTCATCACCAGTTCGACGTTGCGGCGCTTGTGGTAGACGACGACCAGGTCCTCCCCGGCGACGGGTGCGTCGGCGACGGCGGCGCTCATCAGCACTCACCTCCGGCCGGGGTCGGGGTGAGGGTGGCCGGCGACGGGGTCGGTGACGGCTCGGTCTCGGTCGGGGTCGGCGGCACCGGCTCGGTCGGGGGTGCGCCGGGCGGATTGCCCGGTGCGCCGGGCGGTACCGGGGTGGGTGTCGGCTCGGGTGTGAGCCGGGCCTCGCGCTGGGCGACGCACTGGCGGGCCATCTCCTGCAGTTCGGCGACGGTCGCCTCGGCATCCGGCAGCGAGGTCGAGGTGATGGTCTGCTCGACCCGGTCCCGGTAGACCGGCGGCAGGTCGCTGAGCGCGGTGTCCTCGATCCGGTAGACCTCCGACAGCGACACCCCGAGCACCTGCTGGGAGAGGCCGCGGTTGATGGCGACCTTCCCGTCGGCGGGGCCGACGAAATACTGGGTACGCGACCAGGCCCAGCCGGCGGTCGCGCCCGCCGCGAGCAGGATCAGCACGACGAGTCCGGCGAGCAGCAGCCGCCAGCGGCCGCCGCGCGGGGCCTCGCGGGGGGCGTACCGGCTGGTCTCCTCATCCGGTGGCGAGGACTGCGGCGCGGGGGAGTCGGGGATGGTGTTGCCCTCGGCGTCGGTACGCCGGGTCGGGGTGCGATCGCCCAGGTCGACCGGACGGGCGGTGACGATCGGCACCTCACGTTCGGTGGCGGCGCCGAGGATCTTGGCGCCGGTGGTCGCCGCGGTGGAGTCACCGACCACGTCGGCCACGATGATGGTGATGTTGTCGATCCCGCCCTCGCGGTGCGCGGCGTCGATCAGCGCCTGCAGGGCGGCATCGGGATCCTCGTTCCGGGTGAGGATCCGGGACAGTTCGTCGTCCTCGACCAGGCCGCACAGGCCGTCGGAGCAGAGCAGCAGCCGGTCGCCCTCGTTGACCGGTACCAGGTCGGTGTCCGGTTCCACGGCGGGCTGGCCGTTGACGACCTTGAGCAGCAGCGAGCGGTGCGGGTGGAAGGCCGCCTCGGCCTCGGTGATCTTGCCCTCATCGACCAGCGACTGGACCCAGGAGTGGTCGTGGGTGAGCCGCGTCAGTTCGCCGTCACGGAGCAGATAGGCGCGGGAGTCGCCGATGTGCACCAGGCCGAGCTCGGCGCCGTCGAACATCGCCCCGGTGACGGTGGTGCCCATGCCGTCCAGGCTGTGGTCGTCGGCGACCAGGTCGGCGATCTTGTCGTTGGCCTGGTTGAGCGCCCCGGCCAGCAGTTCCAGCATCGCCTCGCCGCGCACCGGTTCCTCACCGCGGGCGTTCCGGTCGGCGCGGCGGATCAGCTGGATCGCGGCCGCGGAGGCCAGGTCACCGGCGGCGGCGCCGCCCATCCCGTCGGCGACCACCAGCAGGTGGGGTGAGGCGTACCCGGAGTCCTGGTTGTTCTTGCGGACCAGACCGATCTCCGAGTGCGCCACGTACCGGAGGAAGAGGTCGGTGTCGGGGGTCCGATCGTCGTCATGGGTCGGGGGCATGGATCAGGTTTCCAACTTCAGTTGGGTACGCCCGATCCGGACCGTGTCGGCCAGCGTGATCGTGGTGGGGGCGGTGATCCGCTGGTTGTTGACGTAGGTGCCGTTGGTGGAGCCGAGGTCCTCGATGAACCAGCCGCCGGAATTGTCGGCCTGCAACCGGGCATGCCGGGTGGAGACGTAGTCGTCGTCGAGGATGATCTGGCAGTCGGCGGAGCGGCCGATCTGCACCACACCGTCGGTCAGGTCGGCGGAGATGCCCTGCTGGTCACCGGAGACGATCGCGAACCGGCGCGGGGCGCCCTTCTTCGCCCGGCGCCGGCGGGGGCGTTCCAGGTCCCGGGGCAGCTCCGAGGCGGGCACGGTACGCCCGAAGAGGTCGGTCTTGATCACCCCGGCGGCGGACATGATGAAGACCCACAGCAGTGCGAGGAAGAGGACCTTGAGCAGGGTGACGGCGATCGCTGACATCAGCGTCCCGCGGGGGCGTGGACGAGCATCCGGGTGTTGCCGATCTCGATCCGCGATCCGGAGTGCAGGGTGGCCTGGCGCACCTTCTTGCCGTCGACGGTGATCCCGTTGGTGGAGCCCAGATCGGCGATCCGGTAGCTGAGGTCGACCCCGCCGCCGCTGACGATGATCTCGGCGTGCCGGCGGGAGATGCCGGGATCGTTGACGCGCAGGTCGGCGTCCGCGCCGCGGCCGATCACGATGCCCGGCGGGACCAGCGGGTGCCGCATCCCGTTCACCTCGAGGACGAGCTGGGCGCGGTGCGCGGCGGTGGTGGAGACGGCCTGGTTGTCCTGGACGCCGGCGACGGCGTCGGAGTTGACGGTGAAGCGACCGGTGGGCAGCTCGGGCACCAGCTCGAAGTGCAGCATGATCGGGCCGTTGAAGACGTAGCCCATGTTCTGGGCGTGGCTGCGCAGCTCGGGGATGATCTCTCCGGAGAGCGCCTTGCCGTAGGGGGTGAGTCGGTCGTAGTCGTGCTGGGAGAGCCCGACGACGAACTCGTTGGGCACCAGCTTCTTGTCCCGGGAGAGCAGCTTGGCGGTGGAGTCGAGCTCCTTCTGCAGCCTGGCCGCGATCTCGACCGGCTGCACATCGCCCTTGAAGGCGCGCGCGAAGACGCCATTGACGGCGCCCTCGATGCCCTTCTCGAAGCGGTCCAGGAACCCCACGGTTACCCCTCTCGTGCTGCTTGTGCCGACCGGCCGACTGCTCGTTCATCGGCCCGTTCGCCCCCCAGTCTGTCGGTGGGCAGGCCAAAGCAGTTGGCTGGTTTGCCGGATCGATACTATTCGGCAAACCCCAATCGGGCATGTCGGCCCTTGACCGAGGGTTGAGGTTCGCCGGGTGATGAACCCTATGACGCCGCCTGGGCGAGCGAGGTACGAGCGAGTCGAAGCCACCGGTGCGACACTGAGCCCGATGAGTTCTTCCAGGATCCCGGTACTGGCCGTGGTGGCGGCCGGTGGCGCGCTCGGCAGCCTGGCGCGCTGGGGACTGGCGGTGGCGCTGCCGCATTCCGGTCCGGGCTGGCCCTGGTCGACGCTGATCGTGAACCTGACCGGATCGCTGCTGCTCGGCATACTGATCGTGGTGGTGGATCGCCGCCCGGCGCACCGGTTGCTGTACCCGTTCCTGGGGGTCGGGGTGCTCGGTGGCTGGACGACCTTCTCGACGATGATGACCGATGTGGCGGGGCTCGTGGCCGCGCAGGCGGTCGCGCGCGCTGGGGCGTACCTGCTGGTGAGTCTGGTGGGTGGCCTGCTCGCGACGGGGTTCGGAATCGTGCTCACCCGCCGGCTGCTGGGGCCGCGGTGATGACCGCGACGATGGCGCTGGCGGTGGCCCTCGGTGGCGCAGTGGGTGCGGTGGGGCGCTATCTGGCCGGTCGTTGGCTGCCGCCGCGTCGGCAGATTCCGTGGGGGACGCTGCTGGTCAACGTGCTCGGTTCGTTCCTGCTCGGGTTGGTGCTGGGGGCCGGGCTGTCGCCCTGGTGGACCGCGCTGGTGGGTACCGGTTTCTGCGGGGCGCTGACCACGTTCTCGACCTTCTCCTCGGAGCTGGTGCACCAGCTGGAGCGGCGCGCCTGGCTGGCCTTCGGGGCGTACGCGGTCGGCTCGATCCTGCTCGGTCTGGCCGCCTGCTGGGCCGGTCTGGCACTGGTCGCTGCCGGGGGCTGAATCCATTTGTGTGGATCGGTGGTCGCCGTGCTAGAGTTTCACGGCTGGTGGGCACGGATGCCCATCGAGCGCGAGTGGCGGAACGGCAGACGCGCTGGCTTCAGGTGCCAGTGTCCTTAGGGACGTGGAGGTTCAAATCCTCTCTCGCGCACAACACTTTGAACCCCCGGTCAGACAGTCCTGACCGGGGGTTCTGTTGTCGATGGGTGCCCCGGTTCAGGGGGACTCATCGTGCGCCGGGACTCCGACGACCTGGACGTCCACGTCGAGGACTTCGATGCCGATGCGTACTCGGCGGCCGCGCAACGCGACGAAGGCCTCCTCGACATCTTCGAACCGCTCGGTGCCTCGTTCGACGACAGCACGCTGCCCGACGATGACGATGATGATGGCGACCTGGCAGACATCGGCAGCGGAACCCATCCGATAGGTTGACAGCCGCTTCTGGACGCGACCACACAGAGGTGGAGTCAGTGCCGATGGTTGAGGACGGGGTCCGCGTCAGTACCGCGCCAACCCAACTCCGAAAGGGAAAACTGCCATGAAGATCGAGTCCGCCGAAGTCATCGTCACCAGCCCGGACCGCAACTTCGTCACCCTCAAGCTGACCACCGACGACGGGCTCACCGGTCTCGGTGATGCCACCCTCAACGGGCGGGAGCTCGGTGTGGTGGCCTACCTGCGCGAACACATCATCCCGCTGCTGATCGGGGTTGACGCGCACCGCATCGAGGACACCTGGCAGTTCCTCTATCGCAGTGCCTACTGGCGGCGCGGGCCGGTCACGATGGCCGCGAGTGCCGCGGTCGACATGGCGCTGTGGGACATCAAGGGCAAGGCGGCCGGGCTTCCGGTCTACCAGCTGCTCGGCGGTGCCAGCCGGGACGGACTGTTGGCCTACGGACACGCGTCCGGCCGGGATCTGCCGGAGCTGTTCGACAGCATCCGATCCCATCTGGAGCAGGGATACCGGGCGATCCGGGTGCAGACCGGCGTACCGGGACTGAAGGCGATCTATGGCATCGCCGCGCAGGCGGCGCCCGGTGGTGCCTCGGGTGAACGCTACGACTACGAGCCCGCGCAGCGTGGGCCGCTGCCGAAGCAGGAGGACTGGGACACCCGCGCGTACCTGCGGCACCTGCCGACGGTCTTCGAGGCGGTTCGTGCCGAGTTCGGGCCCGAGATCCCGCTCCTGCACGACGGGCACCACCGGATGACGCCGCTACAGGCGGCGCAGCTCGGCAAGGCGCTGGAGTCCTATGACCTGTTCTGGTTGGAGGACTGCACGCCGGCGGAGAATCAGGAGGCGCTGAAGCTGGTCCGACAGCACACCACCACGCCGCTGGCGATCGGCGAGGTTTTCAATACGGCATGGGATTTCAAGGATCTGATCCGGGACCAGCTGATCGACTACGTGCGCGGCGCGGTGACCCACATGGGCGGGATCACCCCGCTGAAGAAGACCCTCGACTATGCGGCGATGTACCAGGTGAAGTCCGGTATGCACGGCCCCACCGACATCTCCCCGGTGGGGATGGCGGCGGCGTTGCATCTCGGGCTGGCCATCCACAACTTCGGCATCCAGGAGTACATGAAGCACGGCGAGCGGACCGACGAGGTGTTCCAACAGTCGTTCAGCTGGCGGGACGGGCTGCTGCATCCGGGGGAGCAACCCGGGTTGGGTGTCGAACTCGATGTGGAGGCGGCCGAGCGGTTCCCCTACGAGCGGGCGTACCTGCCGTTCAACCGTCTCGCCGACGGCACGATGCACGACTGGTGAGATCCAACGGTCATCGAGCAGCTCGCGCAGCGAGCGTGTCGAGATGAACCTGGCTGCTCAGCCGACGCTCGCCGTCCGCTTCTTCTTTGCAGACACGTAAACCGGGATGATGCCCTCGACCGCGACCACGCCATCGGTGCGTACCGCCTTGACCCGCACCTCGACGTCACCGGGCGTGTTCGCCCACTGCTCGGGATCGGTCTCGGCGATGCAGGTCAGGTCGGTGGTCGCCTTCTGCAGGTAGCTGACGGTCAGCCCGCGCGGCAGCCAGCGCAGCTCGGCCGGGCAGGTCGCCTCGGCGAGCAGCCCCATCGCCGCCTCGAGCCCATTGCAGGCGGCGATCGCGTGCAGCGTGCCGATGTGATTGTGTACGCGCCAGCGGTTTCGGATGGTGAGCTCGGCGTAGTTCTCCCGCACCTCGCGCACCTGCGGCATCACCGTCGCGAAATAGGGCGCCTTGAACGCGAAGAGCACCGAGAAGATGCGCTTGCCCGCCGGCCACTGGCTGACGCGCTGATAGAGGTCGAAGGTCTGTTGAGCCACGTCAGCAGGGTACGCGAGGGTGACTGTCAGTGGCACCTGTTTGACTGGATTCATGAGCACGAGCACGGCAGCGAAGCCGACCACGATCACCATTGAGATGGTCGAGTCGATCCTGCCCGGTGCCGATCGGATTGAGCTCCTCGACCCGAAGGATTCCCTTGCCCTGTTGGACAACTGCGACGCGTTGGTGTCCCTCGCGCATGCCCTGCGGGCCAAGGTCATCGCGCAGGTGGAACACCAGCAGGCGGCCGAGCAGGAGCACCTGTGCTCAACCGCGGTGTACCTCACCAGTGAACATCGGCACACCGGCCGGCGGGCCCGCGAGCTGGTACGTGAGGCGCTCGAGCTCGATCGCGCTCCCCGAGTCGCCGAAGCGGTCCGGCAGGGTCGAGTCTCCGACGAGCAACTGCGCGGAATTCTCTACGGACTGAGCGACCTGCCCGACGACCTGGCCGCGACGGAGCGCGATCGGGCGGAGCGGTTGATGGTCGGGTTCGCCGACAGTCACGACCCGACGGCGCTCCGCCGACTGTCCACTTACCTGTGGCAGACCATCGACCCCGACGGCGCCGACGAGCGCGAGGCCGGCCGCCTCGAGGCGGAGGAGAAGCTCGCCCAGCAGAACCGACGACTCACCCTCACCCCCGACGGCGTGGGCTCGATGATCATCGCCGGCAAGCTCCCGCTCGCCGACGGGGCGGAGCTCAAGGCCGTCCTGGAGGCGTACACCCAATCCATCTGGGCCCGCAGCGCCGAGCAGCCGAAGCACCAGCAGGTGCCGATGACCCGCGCCCAGGCCCGCGCGGACGCGCTGCTGGTGCTGGTCCGTCGTGCGCTGGCGAGCGGTCGCGCCCCGCAACGCGCCGGCGACCGGCCACGGATCAGTGTCCTGGTGTCGCTGGAGAAGCTGCGTACCGGCCTCGGCGCGACCGACCTCGACTCCGGCGAGCGGCTCTCCGCGACGGAAGTACGCCGGCTCGCCTGCGACGCCGAGATCATCCCGATCACCCTCAACGGCAACGGGATGCCGCTCGATGTGGGCCGTAGTGAACGGCTGGTGACGCAGCCGATCCGGGCAGCGCTGGTCGCGCGCGACCGCGGTTGCGTCTTTCCGGGCTGCGATCGACCGCCCGACGACTGCGAGGCCCACCACGTGAAACCGTGGTATTTCGGCGGCCACACCCGCCTCGACAACCTGGTCCTGCTCTGCCCGCATCATCACCGGATGGTCGAACCCGCGCGCGACGGACCATGGGACGCCGACCAGCCACACCGCTGGGCGATCCGAATAATGACAGGGATTCCGACGATCATCCCACCGGCACTGTACGACCCGGACCGCAGGCCACGCCGCCATGCCCGTTTCCGCGAACTGGTGCCGGTATGAGGCCGCCCGGCGCTATTGTCCTCAGGCACCCCTCACGATCCGATGCGAGAGGACTCGATGGACGAGCACACCCACTTCGAGTTCGTGGTACGCCGGGCCCTGCCCGCCGACGCCGCGGCGTACGCGCGGGCGGACGCGGAGATGGTGGCCGAGACCTACCGCGACCTGATGCCGCCGTCGTTCGCTACCGAGCGGCTCGCCGAGGTGCCCGAGCTCACCGCCGAACGCGAGGCCGGCTTCGCCGCCGAGCAGCGCGCCGAAGCGACCGGCCACCAGCCCGAGCGTCGCACCTGGCTCGCCCTGCACGGCGACCGGATCGTCGGCACCGGGGTGGTCACCTATGTCCCGCAGCAGTGGGAGCTCGGTCTCGGCATCGCGCTGCCACCGGGCAACTTCCGGCAGCTCAACCACCTCTACCTGCGCCCCGAGGCCCACGGCGCCGGCCTCGCCCAGACCATGCTCGACCTGGCCCTCCCGGACCGGCAATCCGCACATCTGTGGGTGCTGATCGGCAACCCGCGCGCCGAGGCCTTCTATCGCCGCAACGGCTTCGAGGTCGAGGCGGGGGAGTTCTCCTGCGGACCGGTCTGGTACCACCGCCCGATGCACCGGATGCGCCGCGACTGATTGTGACCCAATCGCGATGAGCTCCTGGTGCGCGTTGTCGGCGTGCTTTTCTAGTCTTATTGCGTCATCGAGCTACGAAGTACCGGGAGGTCTGATGACTCGGCAAGTGCAGTTGCGGCTCAAGGGGCATACGGCCCCGGACGGTGAGCTCAGCGCTCTCGAAGGGGTCGCGCTGATCGAGGCGTTCCGCGACCTCATCTATCGTGTCACCAGAGCCGCAGCAGACAGGCAGGGTCTGGGCCGCACCGATTCGGTTCTCGAGCAACTCAGTTCGGTCCGGTTCGGGTTGAAGCCCGGCAGCACCACAATCACTTTTGAGATCGGCGACGATGCCGCGCTTGACGTCGAGGACTCGATCAGTCAGACGGCCGATCAGAATTTCTGGCAGCTCGCGCGGGATCTGTCCCAGAACGAACGCTCGCCAACGGTGTCTGAGTCGGTTGCCAGCCAGATGTCTGTCTTCGTTCGTGAGTTGAAGAGGAACGCGGTCGACGCTGAGATCGCGGGCGATGGGCATCCGACGATCAAGATCCGGACTGCCGACCTCAACCGAGATATCTGGTCCCCACCCGAGGAACCAGGGGGGACGGAAAGGACGGTCCATGGCGTCCTGGAGATGGTCGACCTGCACACGGCCAGATTCCGGATTCGCGATGTGGCCCACAACACGGTCGAACTACGTGACGTGGTCGACGCAGCGGCCGCCGCCAAACTGGTGGGATCACGAGTCACCGCTCAGGGGCGGTTTGTGGATCGGGAGAGCACGCCCAGGATGGTCGGGGTCATCGTGTCGGCATCTGACGTGCCCGGAGTGCTAGGGCGCGTCGATCCCGATCTCGAGCAGTCCGTGCAGCAGGCCGCTATCCGCGAACCTGAGCCGATAGATCTCAGTCCGGAAGAACTCGACGACTTCTTGGCGAGCATCCATGCGTGACGACCTCGTCCTGGTCGACACCGATGTCTTCAGTCGGGTGATCATGACCCCGCGTAATGCACGACCGGAAGACGCCTCGCTGAGGCGAATGATCACCGGCAGAGCGGTTGCGATCAGCGTGCAGACGAAGGCAGAGGTGCAGTTCGGCGCACTCGTCAAGGACTGGGGGCAGAAGAAGCTCGCTCAGCTGGATGCCAGTCTCGCGGCAGTTGCACTTGCCCCGGTCAATGACGACGTGACCGAGGCCTGGGCGCGGCTGCGGGCACTGTGCAGGAGGCAGGGTCGCCAGTTGGCCGAGAAGATCCATATGGGAGATTGCTGGATCGCCGCGACGGCCATCGCCTATGAGATCCCGCTGGCCTCGGGCGACGGCATCTTCGTAGACGCGCCGGGGTTGACCCTGCTCCGCCCGGATGAATGACGCGGCCGAGCCTCAGAGATACACGCTCTGCAACTGCTGGTACGCCGCCAGCCCCTCCGGACCCAGTTCCCGGCCGATGCCGCTGTTCTTCACCCCACCGAACGGCGCCGCCGGATCCGGGAGGTAGCGGTTCACCCCGATCGTGCCGGTTCGCACCCGGCGCGCGACCTCCGCGCCGCGCTCGGGATCGGCGGTCCAGATCGTGCCGCCCAGGCCGAAGTCGGAGTCGTTCGCGATCCGCACCGCATCATCCACACCGTCGTAGGCGATCACCGTCAGTACTGGCCCGAAGATCTCCTCCCGGGCCAGCGTCGAGGAATTGCTCAACCCGGCGAAGACCGTCGGTTCGACGAAGAAGCCGCGATCCAACTCCGGCCGCTTCCCGCCAGCGGTGATCTGGCCGTGCTCCGAGCGGCCCTTGGCGATGTAGGCCTCCACCCGATCCCGCTGCGCGGCGGTCGCCATCGGCCCGATCTGGGTCTCCGGCGCCGAGGCCGGCCCGACCTGCAGGCTCGTGGCAAAGGCACTGAACGCGTCCACCACCTCCCCGTACCGGCTCCGCGGCGCCAGCACCCGGGTCCCGAGAAAACAGGTCTGCCCATTGTTCAACAGTGTCGAGGTGAACAACCCCTCGCCGATCTGCGCCAGATCCAACTCGGCATCCTCCAGCACGATCGCCGCCGACTTGCCGCCCAGCTCAAGGGTGACCGGCCGCAGCAGCCGACCGCAGGTCTCCGCGATCGCCCGGCCCGCCGCCGTCGAACCGGTGAACGCGACCTTGTCCACCCCCGGATGGGCGACCAGGTACGCCCCCACCTCCCGTCCGGCGGGCACCACGTTGACCACCCCGGCCGGCAACCCCGCCGCCTCCACCGCCTCGGCCAGCAGGAACGCGTCCAGCACCGTCTCCGGGGAGGGCTTGATCACCAGCGTGCAACCCGCCGCCAGCGCCGGTGCCAACTTGAACATCGTCAGCGCCTGCGGGAAATTCCACGGCACGACCGCGGCGACCACCCCGAGCGGGCGGCGGCGTACCTCGATCTCGCCGCCGAAGAAGCCCGGCCGGACCTCGTCGAACCCGCCCTTGGCGGCCAGCCCGGCGTAATAGCGCAGCACCGCACTCGGATAGCCGACCTCGAGCTGACGGGCCACCGCCACCGGCATCCCGTTCTGCGAACTGACCCGCTCCACGAACCCATCCGCGCGGGCATCGAGCTCCCCGGCGAGCCGTTCCATCAGCTCCGCCCGCCGCTCCGGTTCCCATGCCGACCAGCCGAACGGATCGTCGAAGGCCCGCCGCGCGGCATCGACCGCGGCGTCGATGTCGGCCGATTGCCCCGCCGGCACCGTTCCGGCGACCTCCTCGGTGCTCGGATTGATCGGCGCGATCACCTCCGAACTGCTCGGCGCGATCCACTCGCCACCGATGAACAGGGTCTGGTAGCTGATGGTCATGGGATACCTCCGGTCTGGACGCGGGCTCGGCTCTCCGCGCTAGCCTGACCGCATCACCCGGTGCAGCGTTGACCCCGGGTGCCCGGGTTCTGGTCGAATCGTGCCAGCCCCAGCACGAGGCGAGGAGGCCGATGACCGCCGACGTCGACTCCCCGTGGGCCGAGCAGATGGCCGGCGCTTTCGGGCTGGCGGTCGGCCCCGGTGCGGGCCGCGTCCGGCAGGCGGCGCTCGGTGAGGTCGCCGCGTTCCGAATGGCCGGTACGCCCCAGGTGTTGCGCCGCACGGCGCGCGCGATCCGCGGCGCCGACACGACCCCGGTCAAGGTGTGTGCGGTCCGCTCCGGGGAACTCGTGCTGCACCGCGAGCGGGAGGGCGAGCTCCGGATCGGCCCCGGTCAGCTGGTCCTCTATGACACCGCCCGCCCCTACCAGCTGCGCGCCGAGGATCGCTGGAGCTGCACCGTGATGACGGTTCCCCGGGATCTGCTCGCGCTCCCAGCCCGCACCCTGGCTGCGGTGCTGGCGCACCGGTTCACCGAGCAGGGCCCGGCCGCGGTTCTCACCCAGCTGCTCGACACCGCCGTCGTCGACGGTCCGGTCCGCGCCGACGCGGCGGTGCTGCTCGGCCGGGCGACGGTCAACCTGCTCACCGGACTGGCCCTCGAACACGAGGCACCCCTCGCCCCCGACGATGCGCTGCGGGCCGCCGTGCTGGGCCACATCCGGCAGCGCCTCGGCGACCCCGACCTCGGTGTGGCCGCCCTCGCCGCCCACCACGGCATGTCGGTCCGCACCCTGCACCGGCTCTTCCAGGATCAGGAGTGGACCCTGGCCGAGACCATCCGCAACCTGCGCCTGGACGCCGTCCGCGCGGACCTGGGTGACCCGCAGCTCGCCGGCCGCAGCATCATGGCGATTGCCGCCGCCCGCGGCTTCCGCGATCAGGCTCATCTGACCCGGGTGTTCAAGGCCCGATTCGGGATCACCCCCGCCGTGGTCCGCCGGGGTTAGCCGAACACCCCCGCCATCCGCTCGGCCGATTTCAGCCCGCTGCCCGACAGCACCAGCACGGTCCGCTCCCCGGCCCGGATGTCGCCGGTGCCGATGAAGTGGTCGAGGGCGGCGACCGCGACCGCACTGGTCGGCTCGGCGTACAACCCCCGGGCACAGATCTTCCGCACCGCCCCGGCCAACTCGGTCTCACCGACCGCGTACGCCCCGCCGCCGCTGCGGCGTACCGCCTCGACCGCCTCCGGCAACCGGACCGGGTTCGCGATCGACGCGCCCTCGGCGGCGGTCGGCTCCCGCACCAGCCCCGGATCCCGCTCGACCCCGTTCACCGCCTCCACGATCGTCGCCCAGTCGGCCGGCTGACCGACGAACAACCGCGGCCGGTGTCCAATCGCGCCGGCGGCCAGCAGCTCGGTGAAGGCCAGATCCAGCCCGATCAGCTGACTACCGGCCCCGGCGACCACCACCACGTTGTCCGGTGCGTCCCAGCCGAGCTGCTCCCACAGCTCGTACCCGAGGGTCTTCACACCCTGGAGAAAGTAGGGGTGCCAATTGTGGGATGCATACGGAATCTCCGCCGATTGCCGAACGGCCTCGGCCCCCACCTCGTCGCGGGTACCGGGCACCGGTTCGATCTCGGCACCGAATGCCCGACTCATCAGGATCTTGGCCGCCGAGGTGGCCGCCGGCACGATGATCTTCGCCGCGATCCCGGCCGCCGCCGCGTACGCCGCCACCGACGAACCACCGTTGCCGGAGCTGTCCTCCAGCACCCGCCGCGCCCCCAGCCGGCGCAGCTGGGACACCATCACCGACACCCCGCGGTCCTTGAAACTGCCGGTCGGATTGCACCACTCCAGCTTGGCCAGCAGCGGCACGCCGTCCCAGTCCAGCGGCGCCAGCGGCGTCAGCCCCTCACCCAGACTGACCCGCGTCCCGGCCGGGAACGGCTCCGGCAGCGCCGCCGCATAGCGCCACAGCGACCGCTCGTTCCGATCCACCTGGTCTGCGGTGATCCCCGGCAGCGGGGTCAGCGCCAGCGGCCCGCCGTCGGCGCCGCGCCAGCGCGGATCGGTGAGCGGATAGCGGGTGCCGGAGCGGTCGACGAGTTCGGCTGCCATATCGATGAGCGTAGGGCTCACCCAGCCCAGGAGCCGAGTTGTGGGATTCCACCTAATCTCGGGCGCGACATCTGTGGGTGTTGGGGTCCCCGTACGCGGGCCCGGGTCTGGCAGAGTCGCGGTGTGCCTTCGTCCTCCGACACCGCTCCGATCACCCGGCTCGCCATCGTCAACCGCGGTGAGGCGGCGATGCGCCTCATCCACGCGGTCCGCGACCTGAACGCGCGGCGCTGTCTCAGCGGGGAGCAGTGCGAAGGCAATGAGCCCGTCCGCACCATCGCCCTGCACACCGACGTCGACGCCGGCTCGGCCTTCGTCCGCGAGGCCGATGAGGCGTACGCCCTGGGTCCGGCCTCCGCACGGCCCTATCTGGACCTCGCGGTGCTGGAGCGCGCCCTGGTCGAGACCGAGGCCGACGCGGTCTGGGTCGGCTGGGGCTTCGTCGCCGAGGACCCGGCCTTCGCCGACCTCTGCGCCCGGCTCGGCATCACCTTCCTCGGCCCCAGCGGCGAGGCGATGCGCCGGCTCGGCGACAAGATCGGCTCCAAGCTGATCGCCGAGGAGGTCGGCGTACCGGTCGCGCCGTGGAGCCGCGGCGGCCTGGACACCCTCGACGACGCGCTCGCCGCGGCCGAGGAGATCGGCTACCCGCTGATGCTCAAGGCCAGCGCCGGCGGCGGTGGCCGCGGCATCCGCAAGGTCACCTCGCCCGCCGAGCTGACCGACGCCTACCAGCGCACCCGCGACGAGGCCGAGCGGGCCTTCGGCAGCGGGGTGGTCTTCCTCGAGTCGCTGGTCACCGGCGCCCGGCACGTCGAGGTGCAGGTGATCGCCGACGGTCAGGGCACGGCCTGGGCCGTCGGCGTCCGCGACTGCTCGGTGCAGCGCCGCAACCAGAAGGTGATCGAGGAATCCGCCTCGCCGCTGCTGGATGCGGAGCAGACCGACGAGTTGAAGGCCGCCGCCGAGCGGCTGGCGATCGCCGTCGGGTACGCCGGCGCGGGCACCGTCGAGTTCCTCTATCACCCGCAGAGCAAGCAGTTCGCCTTCCTGGAGGTGAACACCCGGCTGCAGGTCGAGCACCCGATCACCGAGTCGGTGACCGGGCTGGATCTGGTCGGGCTGCAGCTCCAGGTCGCCGGCGGTACGCCGCTGACCGGTGAGCGGCCCGTCGAGCACGGCCACGCTGTCGAGGCCCGGTTGAACGCCGAGGACCCGGACCGCGACTTCGCGCCCGCGCCCGGGCGGATCCGGCGGCTGGAGTTCGGCTCCGGTCCGGGCATCCGCGTCGACACCGGTGTCGCCGAGGGGGACACCATTCCCGCCGATTTCGACTCGATGATCGCCAAGGTGATCGCCCACGGCGCCACCCGCTCCGAGGCGCTGGCCCGGTTGCGCCGGGCGCTGCAGGAGACCACCGTGGTGATCGACGGCGGCGCCACCAACAAGAGTTTCCTGCTCGAACTGCTGGACGCCGGTGAGGTGGTCCGGGGCGAACCGGAGTGGGCCGACACCGGGTGGATCGACCGGGTCCGCGCCGCCGGCGGGCTGTCCGCGCACCGGCACACCGGGGTGGCGCTGGTCGCCGCCGCCGTGCTGGCCGCCGAGGAGGCCCAGCGCGCCGAGATCGCCCACTTCCTGGCCACCGCCAGCGGCGGCCGGCCGCAGCTGCGGCACGAGACCAGCCAGGAGATCGAACTCAAGCTCGGCGGCACCACCTACGCCACCGCGGTCCAGCAGATCGGCCCCGACCGGCACCGGGTGACGATCACCGCCCCCGGCCAGCCGCCGCGCACCGTCGAGGCCGCGCTCACCCGGCTCGACGAGGTGCACGGCCGGATCACCGTCGACGGCCGCCGCTATCGGCTGGTCACCGCCAGCCAGGGCCCGACCACCCTGGTCGAGGTGGACGGCGTCGCGCACCGGATCAGCCGCGACGAGGGCGGCGTGCTGCGCTCCCCGGCCCCGGCCCTGGTCGTCGCCACCCCTGTCGAGGTCGGCCAGGAGGTCGCCGCCGGCGCCCCGGTGCTGGTGCTCGAGTCGATGAAGATGGAGACCGTGCTGCCGGCGCCGACGGCCTCGCGGGTGCGGGAACTGCTGGTCCGCGCCGGCACCCAGGTCGAGTCGGGTACGCCGCTGGCCCGGCTCGAACCGCTGGGGGAGGACGAGGAGCAGACCGAGACCGAGGCCGTGCCGCTGGATCTGCCGGAGGCGGCGGGGGAGGCGACCCCGGTTGAGCGGGGCCGGGCCGTGCTCGCCGAACTGCGTGCCCTGCTGCTCGGCCACGACGTCACCGGCCGCGAGGAGCTGATCGCCGAATACCGCGCGCTGCGCCCCGAGCTGGTCGCCGCCGGAATCGACGTGCAGGCCGAGGAGGGCGAGCTGATCGGCATCTTCGCCGACATCGCCGAGCTGCTGCGCAACCACCCGGCCGGTGAGGAACTGCAGACCGAACTGCGGGTGCACAGCTCCCGCGAGCACTTCCACGACTATCTGCGCACCCTGGACGTGGAGCGCAGCGCACTGCCCGAGGTGTTCGCCGACCGGCTGCTGCGGGTGCTGGCGCACTACGGCATCACCGCACTGGATCGCACCCCGGAGTTGGAGCAGGCGGTTTTCCGGATTCTCCTTGCCCAGCAGCGGAACTGGGACGTCGATGTGATCGTCGGGCTGCTGCAGTGCTGGGCCGGGGACACCCCGCCCACCGGCGAGCGGGCCGTCCGCGCCCGCGCGCTGCTGGAGCGTACCGTCCGGGCCACCCAGCGCCGCCAGCCGATCATCGGTGACCTGGCCCGCTCGATCCGGTTCCGCTGGTTCGACCAGCCGGCCGTGGACGCCGAACGCCGCGAGGTGCTCGACGGGGTCGCCGCCGAACTGGACGCACTCAGCGACCCGGACGCCGCCGACCGGGACACCCGGATCGCTGCCCTGGCAGCGATCCCGGAGCAACTGGTCGGCTTCCTGCGGGACCGGATGGCCGATGGGCTGCCGAGCATCGAGCCGATGCTGGAGGTGCTGATCCAGCGGCACTACCTGGAATACGACCTGCGCGGGCTGACCGTCACCGACGTCGCCGGCCGACCGGTCGTCTACGCCTCCTACACCGCCGACGGGCACGGTGACACCCGGGTGATCTCCACCATCGGCGAGGAGGCCGAACTGGTCGCCGATTCGCCGCTGTCCCGGGCCGTCGCCGAGCAGCTCGCCGACGACCAGCAGAACGTGGTCGAGATCTATCTGCGCTGGCCGGGTGAGGTCGGCGAGGTGCCCGAGCTGCGGCAGCGATTGCTGTCCTGGTTGGAATCGCAGGACTTCACCCGCCGCGCCCGCCGGGTCAGCATCGCGATCTGCCCGACCGACGGCGGCCCGGTGGACTACTTCACCATGCGTCCCGACCCGGCGGCCGAGCAGTTCACCATGGTCGAGGACGAGCTGGTGCACGGCATCCACCCGATGGTGGGCCGCCGGCTGAACCTGTGGCGGCTCGCGGAGTTCGACGTCACCAGGCTGGAGGCGCCGGATGACGTGCTGCTCTACGAGGCGGTGGCGCGCAGCAACCCCGCCGACCGGCGACTGATCGCGATGGCGCAGGTGCGCCAGGTCTCCGCGGTCCGCGACGAGGAGGGCCGCACCGTCGCCCTGCCGCACGCCGAGCGGGCGGTGGAGCACGGGCTGGAGGCGATCCGCCGGGTCCGGACCGCCCGCGGCCGCGCGGGTTCGCGGATGGATGTGAACCACGTCTGGGTCACCGTCTGGCCGGTCGTGGACGCCGACCCGGAACACCTCACCGCGCTGCAGTCCAAGATCACCCCGCTCAGCGAGGGCGCCGGGATCGAGGAGGTGCTCACCATGGGCCGGATCCCCGGCCCGAACGGCAAGGTGCGCCCGATCGCGATCCGGTTCCACAACACGCCCGGCCGCGGCACGATCGCCGATGTCACCGCCCCACCGCGGGAACCCCTGCAGCCATTGGACAAATCGGCGGCCCGGGCGATGCGGGCCCGCCGCCGCGGGCTGGCGTACCCCTATGACCTGAAACCCCTGCTCGCCGGTCGCGGCGGCACGGTGGTGGAATACGACTTCGACGACGATGGCGCCTTCGTGCCGGTGGAGCGGCCCGAGGGCAGCAACCCGGCCGGCATCATCGCCGCGGTGGTGACCACCCCGACCGAGATCTATCCGGAGGGCATCACCCGGGTGGTGCTCAGCGGTGACCCGACCCGTTCCCTCGGTGCGCTGTCCGAGGCGGAGTGCCGGCTGGTGATCGCCGGGATCGACCTGGCCGAGGAGCTCGGCGTCCCGGTCGAGTGGTTCGCGCTGTCCGCGGGAGCCCGGGTGTCGATGGACTCCGGCACCGAGAACATGGACTGGGTGGCGGCCGCGCTGAAGCGGATCGTGGAGTTCACCCAGGACGGCGGTGAGATCAATGTCGTCGTCGCCGGGATCAACGTCGGCGCCCAGCCCTATTGGAACGCCGAAGCCACGATGTTGATGCACACCAAGGGAATCCTGGTGATGACCCCGGATTCGGCGATGGTGCTCACCGGCAAGCAGTCGTTGGACTTCTCCGGCGGCGTCTCGGCCGAGGACAACTACGGCATCGGCGGATACGACCGGGTGATGGGCCCCAACGGTCAGGCGCAGTACTGGGCGCCGGATCTGGTGACCGCCTTCGGCATCCTGATGAGCCACTACGAGCACAGCTATGTGCTGCCCGGTGAGGAGCGGCCGCGGCGCACCGAGACCAGTGACCCGGTGGATCGGGACATCTCGGACTTCCCGCACGAGGGTGAATTCGCGACGGTGGGGGAGATCTTCTCCGTCGACAGGAACCCCGATCGCAAGAAGCCCTTCGACATCCGCACCGTGATGCGGGCCGTCGCCGACGCGGACGCCTCGATGCTGGAGCGCTGGGCGAAGATGGCCGATGCCGATACCGCCGTGGTCGCCGACACCAGACTCGGCGGCTATCCGGTGTGCCTGGTCGGGATCGAGTCGAAACCCGTTGCCCGGCACGGATATCTGGCGACCGACGGCCCGGACACCTGGACCGCGGGCACCCTGTTCCCGCGTTCGTCGAAGAAGGTGGCCCGGGCGATCAACGCCGCCTCCGGCAACCGGCCGCTGGTGATCCTGGCCAACCTGTCCGGGTTCGACGGATCGCCGGAGTCGATGCGGAATCTTCAGCTGGAGTACGGTGCCGAGATCGGCCGGGCGGTGGTGAACTTCGACGGCCCGATCGTGTTCTGTGTGATCAGCCGATACCACGGCGGTGCGTTCGTGGTGTTCAGCAAGCGGTTGAACCCCGAGCTGACGGTGCTGGCGGTCGAGGGCTCGTACGCCTCGGTGCTCGGCGGTGCGCCCGCCGCGGCGGTCGTCTTCTCCTCCGAGGTGGACCGGCGGGCGGCGGCGGATGAGCGCGCAACCTCTTTGGAGCAACGGATCGCGGCCGCCGATGACACCGAACGCGGTGCGCTGATGCTGGAGCTCGCCGAGCTGCGGCCGCAGCTGCGGGCGGAGAAGATCGGTGAGTTGGCGACCGAGTTCGACGGCATCCACTCGATCCACCGGGCCGTCGAGGTCGGGTCGGTCGATGAGGTGATCAGCCCGACCGAGCTGCGGCCGAAGCTGATCGCCGCGATCGAGAAGCGGTTCGCCCAGCAGGACGCCGGCGGCGACGACTGAGCGGCCCGCAATGGCCTACCGCTACAGCAATCTGACCGCCGCCCTCGGTGACAAGCGGTCACCGCTGCGGGAGTTCCTGGACCGCCGGTTCCCGCACGTCCGCGCCCTGCAGACCGACTTCCGGGCGCGGTCGGGGGAGTTGCGGGTGGCGGGCGGCAGCGCCGATCCGGGCCAGGTGGGGGCGGCGCTGGATCTGGCGCTACGGTTCCTGCTCGACCCGCAGGATCGAGCCGAGATCAGCTGGATCGGCTTCGCCAACCACGCCAGGGAACTGGAGCAGATCGTCGGCGTGGTGAAGGCCGCGCAACGGGCCGCGGTCAACGGGGATGCGGCCGCACTCGGCCGGGCGTGCTGGGCGCTGGCGCTGACCACCGAGGTCTACCGGGCCGGGCTCCGTCGCGGTTCGGCGCTGGACGGATTGCTGCGGGCGGATCGGTTCCGGACCCCCGAGTTGCTCGGTCTGGCCGGTGCCGACGCGATCGAGCAACTCGTTGCCCTGCAGGGATTGGCCGAACGCGAGTTGCTGCCCCGGTTGCGGCCGCCGTACCGGCTGGGACCCACCTTCACCGGATCGGAGTTCTGCGCCGCCGACGCCGATCTGATCGCCGGTGGCGTCCTGATCGACATCAAGACCCGGCTCGGCGTACGCGACCCGAAGACCGGGGTACGCAGCGACCGGCTCAGCCTGGCCGATGTGTACCAGCTGCTCGGCTATCTGTTCTTCGACCGCGACGACGCCTACCGGATCACCGACCTGGCCATCTATTCCGCCCGCTACGGCGCGCTGATCGGCTGGCCGGTCGTCGAGGCCCTGCAGACCCTGGCCGGTGAACCCGTCGACCTCCCCGAGGTGCGCGCCGAGGTCTGGTCCCTGCTCACCCATTGACTGAGCGAGCGATCACCCGCCGTTGGAGGCCGCGAGTTCGGCGGAGACCCGGGTCGTCGCCTCGCGCAGGGCGGGGATAGCGCGGGCGGCGAAGGCCTCGTCCACCCGGCTGACCGGTCCGGAGACCGACAGGGCCACCGGCAGCTCCGCATCCGGGACCGCCATCGCATAGCAGCGGACGCCGAGCTCCTGCTCCTCGTCGTCGATCGCATAGCCGCGTGCCCGGATCTCGGCCAGGTCGGCGAGCAGCGCCTCCGGGGTGGCGTGGCTGCGCGGGGTGCGCTGTTCCATCCCGGTGCGATGCAGCAGCGAGAGCACCGCGGCATCGTCGAGTCCGGCGAGCATCGCCTTGCCGACCCCGGTGTTGTGCACCGCGACCCGACGGCCCACCTCGGTGAACATCCGCATCGAGTGCGCCGACGGGCTCTGCGCCAGATAGACCGCGGTATCCCCTTCCAGCACGGCAAGATTCGCGGTCTCACCCAGCTCGACCACCAACCGCCGCAGCTCCGGCTGGGCCAGCACTCCGACCTGACGGTCGGCCTGCCGGCCCAGCCGGATCAGCCGGGCACCGAGCGCATAACGCCGGGATGCCTGCTGACGGACGTAACCGCCGGCCACCAGCGTCTGCAGCAACCGATGGATCGTCGGCATCGGCAACCCGCTGGCCTCGGCCAACTCGGTCAGCGTCAGTTCACCGCCGGCATCGGCAATCGCTTCCAGCAGGCCGAATGCGCGCGATACCGACTGCACGCCCTCGGTCATCAGCTCCTCCCGGCGTCCTCGGCCTTCTTGGCGGCCCGGCGCCGGTGCAGGATCGGCTCGGTGTAACCGGAAGGCTGCTCCAACCCGGCGTACACCAGGTCCTGCGCCGCCCGGAAGGCCTCACCGTCGAAGGCCGGGGCCATCGGCTGGTACGTGGGATCGCCGGAGTTCTGCTCGTCCACCTTGACCGCCATCCGGCGGAAGCTGTCCTCGACCAGTTCCTTGTCGACCACACCGTGGTGCAGCCAGTTCGCCACGTGCTGGGAGCTGATCCGGCAGGTCGCCCGGTCCTCCATCAGGTTGGTTCCGGTGATGTCGGGCACCTTGGAACAGCCGACGCCCGAATCGACCCAGCGGACCACGTAACCGAGGATCCCCTGGACGTTGTTGTCGACCTCGTCGCGGCGATCCTGCTCCGACCACTCGGCCGCCTCACCGACCGGAACGGTGAGCAGCGCGCTGCGCTCGGTCCGCGGCCCGCCGGCGGCGAGCTCGTCCTGGCGGGCCAGCACATCCACCTGGTGGTAGTGGGTGGCGTGCAGGGTGGCCGCGGTCGGCGACGGCACCCAGGCACAGGTGGCGCCGGCCTTCGGATGGCCGATCTTCTGCTCCAGCATCTCCGCCATGTTGTCCGGCGCCGCCCACATCCCCTTGCCGATCTGGGCGTGCCCCTTGAGCCCGCAGGCCAGGCCGACGTCGACATTGGAATCCTCGTAGGCGCTGATCCAGTCGGTGCCCTTCATCGCGGCCTTGCGCACCATCGGGCCGGCCTGCATCGAGGTGTGCATCTCATCGCCGGTGCGGTCCAGGAAGCCGGTGTTGATGAACGCGACCCGGTCCCTGGCGGCGGCGATGCAGGCCTTCAGGTTCGCCGAGGTGCGGCGCTCCTCGTCCATGATGCCGACCTTGAAGGTGTTCGGCTCCAGTCCGAGGATCTCCTCGACCGCAGCGAACAGGTCGACGGTGAGCTGGACCTCCTCGGGGCCGTGCATCTTGGGCTTCACCACATAGACCGACCCGGTCCGGGAGTTGCCGCCGGCGTTCGGCCCGCGCAGATCGTGCACGCTGCCCAGGCCGGCGATCAGGGCGTCCAGGAATCCTTCCGAGACGGGTTCTCCGTCCAGCAGCACCGCCTCGGAATCCATCAGATGGCCGACATGCCGGACGAACAGCAGCGCGCGGCCCTTCTTGGTGAGCTCACCGGTGGCGCTGGAGTAGTCGCGATCGGGGTTCAGCTCGCGACGGAAGGTGCGCCCGCCCTTGCTGACCTCCTCGGCCAGCGTGCCCTGCATCAGTTGCAGCCAGTTGCGCCAGGCCTGCACCTTGTCGGCGGCATCGACCGCGGCGATCGAGTCCTCCAGGTCCATGATGCAGGTGACCGCCGACTCCAGCAGCACATCCTTGACCCCCGCCTGGTCGGCGGCGCCGATCGAGTCGTCGGCGTCGATCTGGATCTCGGCGTGCAAGCCGTTGTGCACCAGCAGAATGCCTTCGGGGGCCTCCGGCGCACCCCGCCAGCCGGCGAGCTGGGCCGGGTCGGCCAGCCGCACCGGGCCGGACTCGGTCTGCACCTCCAGGTGGCCGTCGACGATCCGGTACGCCTGCGCGTCGGCATGGCTGGCACCCGCGAGCGGGGCGATGGAGTCCAGGAAGTCGCGCGCCCAGGCGACCACGGCCCGGCCGCGGACCGGGTTGTAGTCGCCACCCTTCTCCTTGCCGTCGGCCTCATCGATCGCGTCGGTGCCGTAGAGCGCGTCATAGAGCGAACCCCAGCGGGCATTGGCCGCGTTGGTGGCGAACCGGGCGTTCAGCACCGGCACCACCAGCTGCGGCCCGGGCACCGCGGAGATCTCCGGGTCGACATCGCGGGTGGTCACCCGCACCTCGTCCGGCTCCGGCACCAGATAACCGATCTCGGTGAGGAACTCCTCGTAGGCCGCCTGGTCGATCGCACCGGGATGCTCGCCGTGCCAGGCGTCGATGGTCTGCTGCAACCGGTCCCGGGTCGCCAGTAGCTCGGCCCGGCGCGGGCCCAGTTCGGCGAGCAGCCGTTCGGCGCCCGCCCAGAACGCTGCCTCGTCCACCTCGCTGCCCGGCAGCGCCTCGGTGCGGACGAACTCGTGCAATTCGGGATCGATGGACAGGCGGCCGATCGTGACGCGGTCGGTCATGGGATTCCTCCATCTGCCCCAGGGGAGCATTTCCGGATCGTGAAAGAAGATTTCCATAAAGCCTAATCTGCTATCCGCCCCGGAGCAAGGCGGGGTGGTTCTCTAGACTTCTGGTCAGCCAAGGGGTCGGATCGGTCCCTGAGCTGAGAAGACAGGCAGAGGGGGACCCCGCGCGGGGAATCGGGGAGATGGTGCCCGGATGGGAACAGAACGAATGGTCGAGGTGGTGGCGAGCGGTGGCCAGGCCGCCGACGATGCCCACGGCACGGTCGCCGAGGCGCTGGCGCCGCGGTTGGCCGCCCGGATGGCCGGTCATGACCGGATCTTCGTCTGGGCGCCGCGGGAGTACCAGCCGGCGGCCACCGTCCGGGCGGCGCTGTCCGCGCTGGTCGGTGAGGACTGGATCGTCGAGGCGGAGCGGGGGACCGCCCGGGCCCGCGCCGCGAACGTCGGTGGCCGCACCATGTTCGTCGACCTGGGCGCCCTGGCGCCGGTCGAGGCACTCAGCCTGGGTGCCCACTGGGATGGGTTGTCCCCCGATTTCCCGGCCAGTCATCTGGTCGCGGTCGCCGAATGCGACGAGCTGGGCGGTCCGGACCTGTCCTGGTTCGACCTGGTCATCGACCATCGCGATCTCAGCGTGCTGGAGTCCGAGGTGCCGCTGCTGCAACCGGCCGCCGCGGGCGACCCGGTGCTCGCTCGCCGGCTGCAACTGCTCACCGGAGGCGTACCGCAACTGCTGGCCGAACCCGGACTGCCCGGAGCCGGCCCCGAGGTTCTCGAACCGGTCTGCCGGGACTGGGCCGAACGCATCTACGACCTGGTCTTCGCCGATCCGCTGCTGGAGGCGCAGGTCTGGGCACCGCGGGCCAGCGGCGAGACCATCCGGCTGCTGACCGGCGCCTGGCAGGAGCGAGCCGTCGAGGCGTGGGAGGTCGAGGTGGCCCGCGCGGCGAGCGTCTTCGTCTCCGGGGTGAGCGTCGAACCGTTCCTGCCCGAGGGCCTGGCCGCCGCGCTGCTGCAGTTGCTGCGCGCCCGCGATCCGGAGCGGGCCGCCGAGACCAGGGGGCGTTTCCTCACCCTCGCCGAGACCCAGCCCGGGATCACCGGACCGGACCGGATGCGGATTCTGACCGGGCTGCGGGGCTGGCGGGAGCTGGATCGGGTGCTGGGGCGGACCGTGCACCTGCTGATCCACCTGAGCCGATTCGACTGTGAGGAGTACGCCGCGCGCTGGCCGGATCATGTGCCCCGCGGTCTGCGGCACCTGGAGGCTGCACGCCGGTTCATCGGTGGCGACCTGTCGCCGGCGGCCGCGCCGCAGGACACCCCGCAGCTCTGGCAGGAGTTCGCGTTCCTGTTCGCCAACGAGGTGATCGAGCCCGATTCGGCGGTCGGTCGGTTGCAGCGCTGGTTCGCCGGCATGGTCGCGAACGGCTGGCCCTCGGACCGGCAACGCGCCGCACAGCTGCTCACCGAGGTCACCGCCGCGCTGGCGTCCGAGGCCGACCAACTGGCCGACGCGGACGCGGCCACCCGCCGCGACGACCTGGCCCTGGTGGCCGGGGTGCTGCTCGGGGTCAGTGAGGCCGCCCTGCAGACCGGCGCCCCCGATGTCGCCCAGGAATGTCACCGCACGGCGTCCCGGATGGGGTTCGTGCTCGGTCCGGCCGTCTGGCAGTACAGCACCCTGTGGCCCGGCACGCTGGTCCGCGGGGCGCTGATCGCCGCCGTCGGCGGCGCGCCGCTCCAGGCGCGTACCCAGTTGGAGCAGTACCGCCAGGTCGCGATCCCGGGGGAACCGACCCACGAGGTGCTGGCCGAGCTGGCCCAGCGCTACAGCTCCGACAATGCGGCCGCGCTGGTCGCCGATCCCGGGACCGCCACCGTCGATCTGGACACCCCACTGGCCCCGCAGCAGCTGCAGGCCGAGGCGCTGCGCCTGGCGCTGCTGAGTGGCCAGGGGATCGCCGCCGACTGGCTGCGGACGATGCTGAGCCGGGCGAGCTGGGGTCAGCGCCCGGAATGGGAATGGTGGCCGGGAATGACCGTGCTCGCGCTGCTCGACGCGCAGGCGGGCCGGGTCGGGTTGGCCGAGAGCCGGCTCGCCAACGGCAGCATCCCCCGGCCGCTCGAGGTGACCGTGCGGGCCAGCATCGAGGTGGCGAAAGGCCAGTACCAGGGCGCGCTCCGGTTGACCGAGCAGGTGCTGCAGCTCGAGGTCATCTCGTTGCGTTGGCGGATGGCGGCCACCGGGGTCCGACTGGCCGCCCTGGCGGCGCGGGACGATGTCGCCTGCGAGGTCGGTGGGTTGCTTGACCGGGAGGACTGGGCCAACAGCCTGGCCGTGGTGGCCCTGCTGCCCGACCCGGCCCGGACGCTGATCGTCGACCGGCTGGGCCCCGATGCCGCCGGTCTGCCCGGTCTGGGGGCGGCACCGCGAACCCCGGACCCGGGCCGCCAGGAGGCGCAACTCACCCCGCGCCAGCTCGAGGTGCTGCGCGCGTTGGCGCACGGCGGCACGATGCCCGCGATCGCGAAGGAGCTGTTCGTCAGCGTCGAGACGGTCCGCTCCACCGCGAAGGAGCTCTATCGGCGCCTGGGTGTGCACAGTCGCGACAGCGCCATCCAGGTCGGCCGGGTACGCGGCCTGATCGACGGCTGAGACCCGGGTACGCCGACCCGTCGGCGGGGGCGTACCGAGGGGTGAGATGGGTGGAATGACGGGTGAAGTCCGCGGGTGATCCGCGCCCCCCACGGCCCGCTCGATGGCCCCATCCAGCACCCGACCGTGCGCCCAGAAGCCCGCCGGACCGGCGTCTGCGCGGGATCACCCACGTTCTCCAGCGCCTCACCCATGGGTGGAATCCGGTGCCGCCAACCCGGCCCGACAACCTTTTGACCGATCGGTTTCATCACCCGCACCATCGAACAGGCATCGGCCGGTGAAACACCCCGATGCCCGCGATCCACGGGGGATCGCACCATTCGGGGACATCGGGGATCTACGGGGAATCGGGGAGCTGTGTCAGAAATCGGTCGTGCACGTCGAGTGCGCACTGGCGGCGCCGGCCGCTGGTCGCGCGCCATCGTTGCTGCCGTGGTGCTGGCGCTGGCCCTGGTCGGTCTGGGGATCGGGCCCGGCCCGGTGGGCACCGCGCAGGCATCGCAGATCACCAAGGGCGATCTGACCTTCACCTACACCCCGAGCCCGACCACGCTGTCCGGACCCGGGTCGGTGACCTACACCTATACGGTCCAGAACAACAGCGGTTCGCGGACCTACTACTACGACTCGATCCGTGATGACCGCTGCTCGGCGATCAGCCCGACCTCGGCCACCATCCGCGCCGGCGGCACCGCGACCTTCACCTGCACCACCACGGTGTCGGTGACCACCACCTCGACGGTGAACTTCAGCTTCTACTACTTGACGCTGTTCTTCGGGCGCACCTACACCCAGGCGTCGCTGACCGAGACGGTCCGGGTGAACAACTCCAGCTACCACCCCCGGTTCGACTGCACCACCCCGACCGCGTTCAACTCCTCCAATGTCGAGGGGCAGCCGACGACCCTGTACAACCAGTACCAGGATCCGACCGGGGCGCAGTTCATCACCGTCGGCACCGCAACCACGCCGAAGGCGCAGTACAACGCGCTCGCCTACAACCCGGCCGACGGCTACCTGTACGCCGTGACCGGGGTGCCCGCCAAGGGCGGTGACAGCACCTGGCTGGGCGGCGCGCGGCTGATCCGGGTCGACGCCAACGGCCAGGTCGAGGACCTCGGTCCGATCACCAGCACCGCCTCCACCTTCAACCAGGACTTCGGCGGCGGCGGGGTGACCTCGGGTGTGATCGCCAATGGCGTCTACTACGTCTCCAACGCAGCGGGTGGCACCGCCACCATCTACCGGATCAACCTGACCGGTGCCCCCACCGCCACCGTGGTCACCAGCAACCCCGATTTCCGGGTGAACGACTACACCGTCATGGGTGGCTACCTCTGGGGCCTTGAGGCCAACTCGGGGACCGCCACCACGGCACCGACGATGCTGCGTTACGACCTCGCCACCGGCACAGTGACCAGGTTCAGCATGTCGACGCTGAATGGTCAGATCCCCGGCGGTCGCATCTACGGTGCGGCCTGGACCTACGGCAACGGCAACCTCGGCTTCTCCGACAACAGCGGCTCCGGGGTCTACCAGATCCAGGTGACCAACCCTGCCTCGAGCAGCCCGACCTTCTCGCTGGTCTACAAGATCTCCGGCCCGGGCTCCTACAACAATGACGGTGCGAGCTGTGGCACCGACGTGCAGGCCGACCTCAAGGTCACCAAGACCGCCACCCCGAGCAGCCCGAAGCCCGGCGGCACCATCACCTGGAATCTGACGATCACCAACCTCGGCCCGGGCACCAGCTCCGGCGGCGTGGTCAAGGACACCGTGCCGGCCGGTTACACCAACCTCAAGGTCGGCTCGGACTACACCGGCGCCTGCACGATCAGCGGCCAGACGGTGACCTGCCTGACCGGGGTGCTGGCCAAGGGTGCCTCCTACGTCATCCCGATCACCGCCACGGTGCCGAACAACACCACCTGCGTGACGAACACCGCCACCATCACCGGCAACGAGCTCGATCCGGTCGCCGGCAACAACACCGGTTCGGTCGAGACCTGCCCGAGCAATGCGATCATCGACGTCACCAAGACCGCGAACACCCCGGTCGCCACCGGACCGGACGCGGCCGGCAACCACACCATCGCGTACTCCATCAAGGTCACCAACTCCGGCACCACCGCCGGCAGCTACACCCAACTGGTCGATGCGCCGCAGTTCAGCCCCGGCACCAGCATCCAGACGGTGACCTGGTCCGGCGGCCCGGCCAACACCGCACCGACCACGGTGTCCGCCGACGCCGACGGCAGCTATCCGATCGGTACCGCTGCCGGCAAGCCGATCGCCGCCGGCGCCACCCACACCTACACGGTCACCGTTGTCTACAAGCAGAATCCGACGAGCACCGACAGGCTCGTCCTCTGCACCCCGAACACCCCCGGCACCGGCCTGTTCAACCAGGTCGGCCTGCCCGAGGAGGACCCCACCAAGGTCGACAACGGCAACAACGCCTGCGCCAACCCGGTCCCGGCGATCCAGGTCGCGAAGACCGTCCGGCGCGCCACCGACACCGGCAACGGCGTCGACAGCCTCTCGGTGAACCGGGGTGACCAGGTCGTCTACGTGTACGCCGTCTCGCTGCCGACCGGTTACACCGAACCGCTGAAGACCATCGGGCTCACCGACGACAAGCTCGGTGCGATCTCCGGGATCGCCGCGCCCGGTGGATACAAGTCCGGTGACAGCAACAGCAACGGCCTGCTGGATCCGGGTGAGACCTGGATCTACTGGTCGGCACCGACCGCGATCTCCGCCAGCGTTGACAATGTCGGCACCGCGACCGGCATCGGCAACGTGACCGCGAGCAAGGTCACCGGCACCGACACCGCCCACGTCACCGCGCTGCAGCCCAGCATCGACCTGGCCAAGGCGCCGGGCACGCTGACCGGTCCGGCCGCCGACGGCGGCTACACCGTCACCTACACCGTGACGGTGAAGAACACCGGCCAGGGCTCGGGCAGCTACGGCCCGATCACCGACACCCTGCAGTTCGACCCGAACCTGGTCCCGCAGACGGCCACCTGGTCGAAGGGCACCACCACCGGGCCGACGACCACCTTCACCGCCGCGCCCCACACCTTCACCGTCGGTGCGATCACCAGCACGCCGCTGGCCGCCGGTGCCACCGACACCTACACCGTGACCGTCCGCTACCTGCCCAAGGGGGCGCCGGCGGCCGCGATCTGCACCGCCCCGAACACCGGGCTGTACAACTCGGTCGCGCTGCCCAGTGGCCAGGAAACCGATACCAGCAACAATTCCGCCTGTGTCGCACCCCCGCGGTTCGCGGTCCAGAAGGCCGTCGACGGTTCGGCTCCCGGCACCACCGGCCCGACGCAGACCGCGGCCCACGATGCCGCGACCGGCACCTTCTCGACCACGGTCACCTACAGGGTCACCGTCACCAACACCGGCACCGTCGTGTACGCCCACCCGGCCATCACCGATACCGCCACCGTCTTCACCGGCTTCACCCGCACCGGCATCACCCTGAACGGCACCGCGGTGACCCCGGCCGCCGATGGCAGCTTCACCATCCCGGCCGCGACCAGCACGCTGGCACCCGGTGCCACGACGGTCTACACGGTCGTGGTGACCGCCAGTGGCAAGCCGACCGCGACCCAGTGGGAGCAGGCGAAGGCCTGCAACACCGCGGGGCCCGGTACGCCCGGTGGCGGCATCTTCAACCGGGTCACGATGGCCGCCGATTCCGATGGCGCCGACAACAACGACGCCTGCGCACCGATCGTGCCACCCACCCAGGTGATGCGTGTGGTCAAGCAGGGCCTGAACTGCGACACCGACCAGCCCACCTGCCCGCTGACCGGCGCCCAGTTCTCGTTGTACACCAGCGATCCGAGCGCCCCCGGGGCCACCGCGGTCCAGAACGGCATCACCCCGAACACCGCCAATGGGGCGCTGTTCGACTCATCCTCCTTGATCCTCGGCGAGTACTGGCTCGTCGAAACCAGGGCACCGGACGGATTCTCGCTGCTCGCGCAGCCGATCCACTTCCGGCTCACCGCGAACGGCGTGACCCTGCTGGCTCCCACCAGCAGCACGGTCACGCTCAAGACGGGCGACCCGCTGACCGTGGTGGTCAACGACGTCACACCCGCCCCGCTGCCCAAGGCGGGCGGCAACGGCAGCTGGCCGTACCTGTTGACCGGCATGGCCCTGCTCGGCCTTGCCCTGGCGTATTACTTCCGGCCCCTGGGCCACCTCAGGCTTTCGGGTCACCGCAAGTCCTCCTAACCATCACAAGAAGGAAAACAATGAACCACCAGACTCGCTTGGCAGCGGCCGTCCTCTCCGCTGTCGCGGTGACCACCTTCGGCCTGTCGGCCCCCATGGCCCTGGCCGATCCCGGTAACCCGTACGCCGTCGGCGGCGTGAGCCAGGAGAACACCGCCAACAAGGCGCTGATCAACCCGGACGCGACCGTGCAGCTGTCGATCCACAAGTACCTCGGTGCCGCCACCGGTGCCGCGAGCAACGGCACCCAGCAGAACGTCACCCTGCCGCCGCTGGCCGGGGTCAACTTCGACGTCTACCAGGTCTTCACCGACGCCGCCCACACCCAGCCGATCGACCTGACCACCAACACCGGCTGGACCGCCGCCGCGGCCATCAACGGCCACGTGCCGACCCCGGCCGAGATCGCCGTCGGCTCCTTCACCGTCAACGGCACCACCTACTACATCGCGAAGTCCGCGACGGTGACCACCGACGCCACCGGCACCGCGACCTTCACCAAGCCCGACGGTGTCGGCCTCTACCTGGTCAACGAGAACCTGAGCACCTCGGGCACCGTGACCAGCAACGGCAGCACCATCGACAAGGGCACCATCTCCCCGGCCGCGGCGTTCTTCGTCACCCTGCCGATGACCAACCCGGACGACACCAGCCGCTGGATGTACGACGTCAACGTCTACCCGAAGAACCAGAGCGACAGCTCCCGCAAGGAGGTGACCGACCAGGGCACCACCACCGCCGAGGGCAACAACGCCGGCAACCATGGCGTCAAGTACACGATCACCTCGACCATCACCGACGGCATGTCCGGCGCGCAGATGGGCACCTACGTGATCAACGACCAGCTCGATCCGCGGATCGGCTACGTCGGCACCACCGTCGCCATCGATCCCGACGGTGACACCGGTACCGCGGCCCTGGTCACCCTGACCGAGGGCACCGACTACACCGTCGCCACCTCCGGCACCACCCTGGTCAAGGTGACCTTCACCTCGACCGGTCTGAACAAGCTGGCCGCCGCGAACTCGGCCAACCCGGCCGCGACCGTCGTCACCACCATCGACGGCACCGTCAACGAGCAGGGTGGCAGCGGTGAGATCACCAACGTCGCCACCGTGATCCCGAACAAGCCGTGGGTCGACGCGAACCCCGGAAACCCCGGCATCCCGACCAACCCGGTGGAGTCGAAGTACGGCAACATCGAGGTGAACAAGTACGACCCGGCCGACAGCAACGCCACCGCCGCCATGGCCGGCGCGGTCTTCCAGGTCTTCGCCGACCCGACCCCCGGTGACGGCGTCTGCACCGCCGGCGATGTGTCCGGCACCCCGATCAACACCGCCACCGTCGGCAGCGACGGCAAGGCCACCTTCACCGGCCTGCAGACCTCGGACTTCTACAACAACACCGCGGTCACCGACCCGACCAAGTACCAGAGCTACTGCCTGGTCGAGACCAAGGCCCCGGCCGGCTACAACCTGTCCTCCGAGGCGGTCTACGTGACCATCATGTCGAACACCGCCACCGACACCACCCCGGCCGTGGCGATCCAGCGGGTCGCCAACCAGAAGGCCAACCTGGGCAACCAGCTGCCGCTCACCGGTGGCAACGGCATCGCGGCGCTGAGCGTCGGCGGACTGCTGCTGATCGGTGGTGGCCTGGCCTACTACGCCATGACCTCGCGCAAGCGTCGTCAGCAGGCCTGACCCAGACGTGGGCGGGCGGGGCAGCCCCGAGGCCCCCGCCCGTCCACCCTCCACAATCCCCACTGACACAGCGATCCGAGGAAACGATGCAGAAAGCATTCAGCCGGCTGGCGGAACTGCTGCGCCGCTGTGTCGTCCTCGGACTGCTGCTGGCCGGCGCGTTCAGCGTCGGCCAACCGGTCGCCGAGGCGGTCGCCAATGACCGCGCCACCCAGCAGGCCGCCACAACCTACGCCGAATCGGTGCGGTCACTGCCGGCCGAGCAGCTCTCCGCCGACCTGACCGCCGCCCGGGCGTACAACGCCGCCCTCTCACCCCGCGCCCTGACCGATCCCTGGGGCGCCACGGTCGGTGCGGACACCGCGCACCGCACCTACCTCGACACCCTGCCCGGCCCGGCCATGGGCCGGTTGCGGATCCCCGCGATCGCTGTGGACATGCCGATCCGGCACGATGCCGACGAGGTGTCGCTGGCCGCCGGGGTGGGCCACATGTATGGCTCCTCGCTGCCGGTCGGCGGCCCCGACACCCATGCGGTGCTCGCCGCGCACAGCGGCATGCGCAGCCAGACCTTCTTCGACCGGTTGCCGGAACTGCAACCGGGGGAGCGGTTCACCATCGAGGTCGCCGGCACCACCCTCACCTATCAGGTCGACCAGATCCGGGTCGTCGAGCCGACCGAGCTGGAGGCCGTCGGCCGGGTACCGGGTCAGGACCTGGTCACCCTGGTCACCTGTTACACCCCGCCGGGCGGGCACCGGGAACGGATGCTGGTCCGCGCAGTCCGGGTCACCGATCCCGCACCGGTCGACACCGAGACCGTGCAGGCCACCGCCACCACCCGGACCGCCGCGTCGATGCTCGGCCTGCCGCCGGTCCAGGACTGGATGCGGCCCCGGCTCTGGATCTCCGGCGGCGCACTCACCGTCGCCGCGCTGATGCTGTTCGGCTGGCTGATCACCGACATCCGGCGGGCCCATCGCCTGCGGAACAAGGAGAATTCCCGATGAGCGACACCCAGGTCCGCACCTCCTCGGGTCCCCGGCGGGCCGTCGAATCCCGCCGGAAGTTGCATCGGCTGATCCCGATCCTACTGGTCATCGCCGGGGTGATGGTGCTGCTCTATCCGGTGGCCGCCACCCAGTTCAACAACATCAAGCAGCGCCAGTTCGCCCAGCAGTACAACCAGCAGGTCGACAAACTCTCCGATGCCGACCGGATCGCCGAACTGGAACGGGCCCGGGCCTACAACTCGACCCTGGCCGGCGTACCCATCCTGGATCCCTATCTGGAGCGGGCATCCAATCCGGAATCCGGTGCCTACCGCGACTACCAGAGCCAGCTCGCCCGATTCGAGATGATGGCCCGGGTGCGGGTGCCCTCGGCCGGGATCGACCTGCCGATCTACCACGGCACCAGCGATGAGGTGATCGCCAAGGGTGCGGGGCATCTCTACGGCACCTCGCTGCCGGTCGGCGGCGCGGGCACCCACTCGGTGCTGACCAGCCACACCGGGATGTCGAACGCGACCCTGTTCGACCACCTGACCTCGGTGAAGCAGGGCGACCTCATCTACATCGACGTGATGGGTGAGACGCTCGCCTACAGGGTGGATCAGATCAAGGTGGTGCTGCCCACCGAGATCGGAGACCTGAAAGCCGTTCCTGGCAAGGATTACGTGACGCTGTTCACCTGCACGCCCTATGCCATCAACACCCACCGGTTGCTGGTCCGCGCCGAGCGGGTGCCCGACACCCCGACCGCCGCCGACCGGGCCGCCCAGGCCGCTCCCGGTTTCACCCTGGAACCGTGGATGTGGTGGCTGATCCTCGGTGCGAGCGTCGGCCTGCTGGTGGCCATCCTGATCGCCGTCCGCGAGTGGCGTCGTCGCCGCGCGAACCGGGTGCAGGGGGCGCGGGTAGCCTGACCGGGTGAGCGTCTGGGAGCTGGGGCCGGGTGTGCTCGAGCTTCCCTCGGGGCGCCGGGTACGCGGTCGTTCGCTGCGCAACCGGCCCGCCGAGCCGGCCGACTTCTCCCTGTACCTGTTGACATTCCGGCCACGCCGCCTCAGCGGCCGATACGAGTGGCTCCGGTGGCCCGACTTCGGTCTGCCGTTGCGGCCGCGGAACGCGCACGTGCTGATCGCCATGATGTACGCCCGCAGCGCGCGCGAGCGGGTCGAGATCTGTTGCGGCGGCGGGGTCGGCCGCACCGGCACCGTGCTGGCCGCGCTCGCCATGCTGGACGGGTTCACCCGCGACCAGGCCGTCGCGCATGTGCGGGCCCACTACCATCCCCGGGCCGTCGAAACCCCGTGGCAACGGCATTTCCTGTCGACGTTCATCGAGTAGGTCGCGCAGCGACCGTGTCGAGATGAACTCGTGATCCAACCGTGACGATCCCACCGGAACTGATCCGTACCCCGAACCCGTGCTGGGCAGGGAACCGAGGAGGATCCCATGCCCGTACCACCGCTCGCCCGCTTCGCGCTCGCCCCCATCGCTGCACTGTCCCTCACCCTGCTCGCCGGCTGCAGCGGACAGACCGCCAGTCCCAGCATCGGGGTGGCCGCGCCGCCGAACGCGAGGCCGGCCGATGCGCCGGCGCGGGCGCCGCGCACCCAACAGGTTGAGCCGCCGGATCGCGGTGACCGGCCCCCTCCGACGGCGCCACCGACCGGCCCGCCAAGCTCCAACCCCAGCGTCGATCCCCGCAGCGACAACCGATCCACCTTCGCCCTGGACGTGGACACCGGCTCCTGGACCCGGGCCCGCGCCCAGCTGAGCAACGACCGCCGCCCGGACCGGTCCCAGGTGCGCACCGAGGAGTTCGTGAACTCCTTCGAGCAGGGTTATCGCCGCCCCGCCGACGGGCTCGCGGTGCAGATCGACGGCACCGGGGTGCCCGCGTTCGAGTCCCCCCGCACCCGGGTGCTGCGGGTCGGCGTACAGGCCGCCGAACAGGACCCGCGGACCCGGCCACCGGCCAACCTGACCTTCGTCATCGACGTCTCCGGTTCGATGGCGGCACCCGAACGGCTGGGCCTGGTCAAGTCTTCGCTGAACCAGCTCGTCGGCGCGCTGCGCCCCGACGACACGGTCGGCATCGTCGTCTACTCCGACAACACCCGCGTCGTGCTGGGCCCGACCCGCGCCGCCCGGGCCGATCGCATCCGCGGCGTCATCGACGACCTGCGCACCGAGGGTTCCACCAATGTCGAGGCCGGCCTCGCCCTGGGTTATGAGCAGGCGCTCGCGCAGCGCCGCGAGGGGGCGCTGAATCGCGTCGTGCTGCTCAGCGACGGCGTCGCCAATGTCGGCAACACCGGCCCGGAAGCGATCCTGCAGACCATCGGGAAGGCCGCCCAGCAACGCATCGACCTGGTCACCGTCGGCTTCGGCCTGGACTCCTACAACGACACGCTGATGGAACAGCTCGCCGACCGCGGCAACGGCTTCCACGCCTATGTCGACGACGAGATCGAGGCCCGGCGGATCTTCGTGCAGCGGCTCGCCAGCACCCTGGTGGTCACCGCCCGCGATGCCAAGGCGCAGGTCAGCTTCGATCCCGACCAGGTCGAGTCCTATCGGCTGCTGGGCTATGAGAACCGCGACGTCGCCGACGAGGACTTCCGCGACGACAGCGTCGACGGCGGTGAGGTCGGCGCCGGCCACAGCGTGACCGCGCTCTATGAGGTGACGCTGCGGCCCGGTGGCGTACCGGTCCGCCCGCTCGCCACCGCCACCATCCGTTATCAGCACCCCGACACCCGCGCACCGATCGAACGCAGCGCCGAGCTCAACGCGCTCCAGCTCGCCCAGAGCCCCGCGCAGGCGTCCCCCGGGTTGCAGCAGAGCATCGCGGTCGCCGAACTGGCCGAATCGCTGCGCGGCACCGGCTGGGCGTCGCGGCGTACGCCGGCAGCGGTCGCCACCGACTGCGCGGCCGTCGCCGCCCGGATCGGCGATCCCGCCTCGGCCGAGCTGGCCGACCTGGCCCGCCGGGCGGCCGGCTGACTTCGGCGGCGTGGGTATCGTGCGGGTACGTGACGGAATCGACTTCGAACGCGACCGGCCGGCCCACCTTCGCCGCCTCGGTCGCCCCGGACGGCAGTGCCTTCGCGCACCTGGTCGAGGTCGACGGCTACCCGCGTGCGGTGCAGCGCTGGCTGCGCGGCGGGCTGCGGTTCTCCGGTTCCCGGTTCGTCCGGCTGCCGGTCGAGGGCCCCGTCTCCGCGCTGCGGCACTCCCCGGACGGCAAGTGGCTGGCCCTGGAGATCGAGCCGCACGGCAGCAACCGGCACCAGGTCTGGGTGGTCACCACCGACCCCGAGGATCCGCAGTCCTGGCGGATCGACGACGGGCTCACCGACCCCCGCGCCAACGCGTTGCTGATCGGCTGGGACGGCCAGCGGATCGCGCTCGCCGTGGAGGGTGCCGACGATCTCGGTGAGGCGCGGCTGGTCGACCCGGTGACCCGCGAGGTGGAGATCGTCGACCGCCGCCGCGAGGGCCGGCTGTTCGACTCCTGGGGTGGCGCCCACCTGATCCGCACCGGGCCGCGCAGCCATCGCGGGCTGATCCTGCTGCACGAGGGCCGGGAACGTGAACTGCTCGGCGGCGACCCGGGTTCGAGCACCGAACAGGCCCAGGTGCTCACCGATCGTCGGCCCAGCGCGCTGCCCGCGGAGGCCGGGGAACCGCTGCGGTTGCTGGTCCGCAGCGACCACGGCGCCGACCGCTCCCGGCTGCTGCGGCTGACCATCCCGACCGCGCCGAGCACCGACGACCTCGCCGTCGAGGTGCTCGCCGAACGCGCCGGCTGCGACCTGGACGAGTTCGCGGTGAGCGCCGACGGCCGGTTCGCCACCCTGCTCTGGAACGTCGACGGCGGTCATTCGGTGCTGCAACTGTTCGACCTGCGCACCGACAGGCTGCTGCCGCCGCTCACGCTGCCCGCCGAGGTCGCCTCCGAGGCCAGCCTCTCCGCCGAGGGATCATTGCTGGCGGTGACCGCGCAGGGACCGGAGCAGCGGCGTACGGTCAGCCTGATCGACCCGCGCGATCCCGGGCCCTGGATCCCGGTCGAGGAACCGCCCGAGCCGCGCGGCGACCCGGTGCTGCCGCAGTGGCGGCGGTTCCCGGCCAGCGACGGGCTGGAGCTGAACGGCTGGTGGTACGCCCCGCCCGAGGGCTGGTCCGCCCCCGGACCGGTCGCGCTCTGGTTCCACGGCGGACCGGAGGGGCAGTCACGGCCCGAGTACAGCTATGTCTTCCCGACCCTGCTCGCCGCCGGGATCGCGGTCTTCGCGCCGAACGTCCGCGGCAGCGGCGGCTTCGGCCGCGCCTTCGTGCACGCCGACGAGGGGCCGCTGCGGCACCGGGCGATCGCCGACGTGGTCGACGTGGTCGGCCACCTGGTCGGCGCCGGTCTCGCCGACCCGGAGCGGATCGCGATCACCGGCCGCTCCTACGGCGGCTATCTGACCAATGCGGCGCTGGCCTTCCACCCGGGGCTGTTCCGCGCCGGGGTGGCGATCTGCGGGATGAGCGATCTGCAGACCTTCTATCGCGACACCGAGCCCTGGATCGGGCTGGCGGCGTACTCCAAATATGGTCACCCGGTCCACGATGCCGAGCTGCTCGCCGAGCTGTCGCCGCTGCACCGGGTGGCGGCGATCGAGGTGCCGCTGCTCACCCTGCACGGTTCGGCCGACACCAATGTGCCGGTCAACGAATCGCGGCAGGTCGTCGCCGCGCTGGCCGCCCTCGGCCGGCGTACCGAATCGGTGGTCTTCCCCGGGGAGGGGCACGAGTTCACCCGGCCGGAGAACCAGCAGCGGCTGGCCGACCTGGTCCGGGACTGGATCATCCCCGAGATCTGCTGAACCGGCCCCGATACCGGCGTTAGCCTGTGGGGCATGGATGCCGCGCAGAACCAGCAGGCGAAACAGGATTGGCTCGACTTCCGCCGCGCCCGCGAGGACGAACTGCGCCGGCCCTATGGCTGGTTGACCCTGCAGAGCTTCCACTGGTTGCCGGAGACCCCCACCGAACTGCCCGGGCTGCCCGGGCGCTGGTCCACCGACGGTGAGCAGGCGTTCTGCGACGCCGATCCCGGCGATCAGCTGGTCGCCGACGGTGAACCGCTGGCCGGGCGCAGCGCCGTCACGGTCGCCGAGACCGGCCGGATCCCCTGGCTGCGGCACGGCGACCGGGAGATCGAGCTGTTGCGTCGCGGCGGTCGGCTGGCGATCCGGGTACGCGCCCAGAGCTCACCGGAGCGGGAGTCCTTCCGCGGCATCCCGGTCTACGACTACGACCCGGTGTGGGTGATCCCGGCCCGGTTCACCGCATATCCGCCCGGCCGGATCGCCGATGTCGGCACCCACCGCCCCGACCTGCGCCAGCAGCTGCCGGCCCTCGGCGAGCTCGAGTTCACCGCCGGAGGTGCGCCGCAGCGACTGGTGGTGACCACCATCAAGGCCGGGCCGAGCATCGAGTTCCACGACCCGACCAACGATGCCGAGACCCCGGCCTGGCGGCAGCTCAAGTTCGCCGAACCGGACGCCGACGGCCACGTCGTGCTGGACTTCAACCGCACCATCAACATGTGGTTCGCCTTCACCGACCACGCCACCTGCCCCCGCCCCAGCGAGGGCAACACGATCACCGTTCCGGTGCGCGCGGGGGAGCGGGCAGCGCCGCCGCCACCCGCAGCCACGGATCCCGATCGTCGCTGACCAGCAGCAGATCGGCGCGCTCGCCGACGGTCAGGGTGCCGGTGTCCGGCAGCCCGGCGACCCGGGCCGGACCCGAGGTCACGAACCCGACGGCGGCGGGCAGCCCCAGCTCGGGGGCGAGCACCGACACCGAGCCGAGCAGCGCGGTCGGCAGATAGTCCGAGGCCAGCGCATCCAGCAGCCCGGCCCGCGCCAGCTCACCGGCGGAGACGTTGCCGTTGTGGGACCCGCCGCGCAGCACGTTCGGCGCGCCCGCGACGATCAGCAACCCGGCCGCCCGGGCGGCCTCGGCGGCGGCCCGGGTGGTCGGGAACTCGGCCACCGCGGCACCGAGCTCGACGAGCTCGGCGACCGCCTCCGGCGAGTCCGGATCATGACCCATCAGCCGGATCGCACCGCTGCGGGCCAGTTCGCCCAGCCAGGCGAGGTTCGCCCGGCGTACCGGTTCCTTCTCGGCCGCCTCCAGCCGCAGCGACTCCACCTGGGCGCGGGCCTCCTCGGGGGTCTTGCCGTCGGCGCCGACGATGTAGGTGACGAGGTGCTCGGGGTCCACGTATTGGCCCTGACCGGGCGTGTGGTCCTCGTGGGAGACCAGCGGCGGCACCCCGTCGTCGGTACGCTCGGCCAGCCAGGTCCGCAGGGTGGCCGCGCCCGGTTCGCTGAGCACGTCCAACCGGTGCAGGATCCGGTGCCGGACTCCGTGGCCGGGGTGCCCGCTCACCGAACGGCACAACGCCAGCGCCGCCTCCGGTTCCCGGATCACGCCGCGGGCCTGCTTGTGCTGGAAACCGGCGCCGTGGAACATCGTCAGCACCCCGGCGGCGGCCAGCCTGTCCTCGAAGCTGCCGAGCACGAAGTCCCAGGGCAGCACCGCCGAGGGCCGCGGTGCCCGCTCCTTCTCCAGCGCATCGGAGTGCACATCGATCAACCCGGGCAGCAGCAACCGGCCCCGGCCGTCCAGGTCGCCCGGCAGCATCCGGTCGGTGATCTCGGCGATCCGGCCCTCGCGCACCACCACCGACGCACTCGGCAGCACCCGGTCGGGCAGCACCGCCCGCACCCCGGACAGCACATAGTCGGTCGGCGCGCTGCCGATCGGCCAGCCGTCGGTGCGGGTCGCGGTATCGGTCAGCTGACTCATCGGGCGGCCTCCAACTCGTGTTCCAGCGGATCGGTGAGGTGATCGGCGAGCGCGCTGTGTTGCTGTGCCAGCACCGATTCCGGGGTTCCGTCGGCGACGATCCGGCCGTTCTCCACCACCAGCAACCGGCTCGCCAGCCGGCGGATGATCTTCATGTCGTGATAGACCGCGAGCACCGACACGTCCTGGGCGCGCAGGTCCTCGATCAGCAGCAGCGCCTTCTCCCGGTTGTGCGGGTCGAGGGCCGACACCGGCTCGTCGAGCAGCAGCAACCGCGGCGGGCTGACGGTGCCGGCGGCCAGGTTGACCCGCTGCCGCTCGCCACCGGACAGGACGCTGCAATCCACGTCCCACAAGGGTTTGTCGATGCCGAGCCGGTTCAGTGCCTCACCGGCGGTCTGGTACGCCTCGGCCTGCGGCAGGCCGCGGCGACGGGCGGCGCGGATCACCAGTTCCAGTGGACCGACCCGCGGCGGGGCCTGCAGGAACTGCGACACATAACCCAGTTCGCGGCCGCGGATCCGGGCCAGCTGACGGTCCGGCAGTGCGGTCAGCTCGACGGCACCGCTCGGGGTGTGCAGCACCACGGTGCCGGAATCGGGCAGATAGCTGCGATAGAGGCAGCGCAGCAGGCTGGACTTGCCGGCCCCGGAGGCACCGGCCACCGCGACATGCTCCCCGGTGCCGACGGTCAACGACACCCCGGCCAGGCTGGTCACCTGCCGACCACCGACGGCGTGCAGGGTGAAGGTCTTCACCAGATCGGTGACGCTCAGAATCGCTTCGCTACTGTGCATCCTCGAGTTCGCTTCGCTCACGGGGATTCTCCTCAGGCTCCGGCGGCCGCGACGAGCCGCTGGGTGTAGGGGTGGTGCGGGTCGGCGAACAGCTGATCGGTGAGGCCCTGCTCGACGACCCGGCCCTCGCGCATCACCAGGGCCCGGTCGGTGAGGGCGGAGATCACCGCGAAGTCGTGACTGACCACCGCGACCGCGATCTCCCGCTCGGCGAGCAGTTCGCGCAGCAGGTCGAGCACCCCGGCGGCCACCGAGGCGTCCAGGCCGGTGGTCGGTTCGTCCAGCAGCAGCACCTGCGGGTCCCCGGCCAGCGCCTTGGCGATCTGCACCCGCTGCCGCATGCCGCCGGAGAACTGGCCGACCACATCGTCCATCCGGGACAGCGGCACCTCGACCCGGTCGAGCAGCGCGGCCGCCCGCCGGCGGATGTCGTGATAGGAGCGCCAGCCGGCGGCGGTCAACCGGTCGGCGATGTTGCCACCGGCACTGATCCGCAGGTTCAACCCCGCGGACGGATCCTGGTGCACCACGGCCAGGGTGCCGATGCGCAGCGCGCGGCGCTCCGGCGCGTCGAGGGTGAGCACATTGGTCCGCCCGTCATCGACGTCGGCGAGCAGCACCCGGCCCTCGGTCGTGGTCTCCTCGCCGATGATGCAGCGCATCACCGTCGACTTGCCGGAACCGGATTCGCCGATGATGCCGAGTGCCTCACCGGGGGCGACATCGAAGCTCACCGAGTCGACCGCGCGCACCGCGGTCGAGCCCCGGCCAGCCGGATAGGTCTTGCCCAGATCCTCGACCTTGAGTGACCACTCCGCACCGGGTGCGGTGCGGCTGCGCACCTCGGCGGTGCCGAGATCCTCCTTGCCACGCAGGGTTTCCGCGGTGGCGCGGACTCGCCGGCGCGGGTCGGGCAACCAGTCCAGTGGGGCGATCCGGCGGTGGTCGGCGGGGTCGACGTCAGCGCTGCGCACCCGGGCGCACCACTCCACATCGGAGCACAGCCAGTCACCGCCGCGGGTCTGCACCAGGTAGGTGTCGTCCGAGCCGCACAGCGCACAGGCCGCGCCCTCGGTGTACTCCACCTCGAACGGGACGTCGTCGAAACTGAGTGGTTCGACGTGGGTGTGCGGGGGCACGGCATAGAGCCGCTTGTCGCGGCCGTGGGAGAGCAGGGTGAGGTGGTCGGAGTCGTTGAGCCGCGGCACGTCCCAGCGCGGGATCGGGCTGGGTGCCATCAGGTGCCGGTGGTGCACCATCACCGGATAACCGGCCGCGGCGTTGACGACCCCGCCGGTGACCAGGTCCTCATACATCGCCACCCACATCCGCGAATAGTCCGCCTCGCCGTGCATCCGGCGGCACTCGGCGACGCTGCGTTCGATGGGCCGCAACGGTTCGGAGACCGGGACCTGCAGCACCACGATCTGGTCGGCGCGCAGCCGGTCCTCGGGGATCCGGTGCCGGGACTGGATGATGCTGGCATCGCGGGTGTCACCGGTGGCACCGCAGCCGAGGGTGCCGCGGATCAGCCGGCGCAGGTTGACCGCGTTGACACCCTCCTCATCACCCTGGTCGATCACCTTGACGGTATCGGTGGCCGAACCGATCGCCAGGGTGACCTGGAGGCCGCCGGAGCCCCAGCCGCGGGCGACCGGCATCTCCCGGGAGCCGAAGGGGATCTGGTGACCGGGGATGCAGACCGCGGACAGGCAGGCCCGGCGCACCTCCCGCTTGCCCTGTTCGTCGAGCACGGTCGGCCGGTCGTCGGTGGGCCGCAGCCGGGAGGTCAGCTCCTCGATGCTGCTGCCTGGTCTCAGCTCAGTGGTCATGGTCGCACTCCTGCTGGCGTGGGGAATCCTCCTGACCGGCCGCGACCGCGCGGTCGACCATGGAGCGGAAGGTGACGTAGTGGGGGAGCTTGAGATGCTCCAGGAATCCGTTGCTGGCAAGGCCATCGGTGGTCATCAGGATCAGCTGCTGCAGCGGCCGCCCCTCGGGGGAGTCGGCGTAGCGGTGCGCGGCCAGGTCCATGATGGACATCGAGATCGCCTTGCGTTCGTTGTGCCCCAGCGCCATGCCGAAGCCGACATCGAACCGCGAGGGGTCCTCACCGCGTTCGTCGAGGTGGGCGATCGCCTCGCACTCGCTGGTGTCGATCGTCCCGATGGCCACCGGGTTGCCGGTGTGCGGGTGGGTGACCCGCACCGGGAGCCGCCCATGCCGCACGTCGCCGAGGGTGACCGACTCGTCGGCGTACCCGTCGGGTCCGAGAATGTTGCGATACCACTGGGCGATCAGCCCGCCGGTCTCGGCCATCGCCATCGCCGAGAGCAGCGCCGATCGTGGCGCCGGCAGGGTGATGTTCTGCAGCGCCAGGTCGAACGGTTCGGGGTCACCGTCGTCACCGCGTGCGGTGAGCAGATCGCGGTCGGCGAGCCAGCGGCTGTAGCGCTGCGGCGGCCGGTCGGGGTGCGTGCCGTCCTCGGCCGGTTCGGCGTCCAGCAGGTCGGCGGTCGGTGGCAGCGGGTCGGCGGCGCCGGGGGCGCGCAGCAACCGGGCGGTGTAGTCGACGGTGCGGCCGAGCAGTTGCGGCCCGTCGGGGCTGCGATGGGCCGGCACGATCCGCCGCAGCAGCTGGATCTCGTCGGGATCGACCGGTTCGCTGACCGCCAACCGGGGCAGGGTCGAGCGGTGCGCGCGGAGCAGGTGGACCGCCTCCGGGAGGTCGCCACGGGCCTGCAGGAAGGCGATCGCGGCCAGCTCGCGGTCCCAGAGCGCGGCCTCACCCATCAACCGATCGAGGGCCTCGGGAAAGTGGCGCTGCACCTGGGCGACCCCGACCGGGTCGAGGTCGGTGGCCAGCCGTTCGGCATCCTCGCGGACCAGCGACTCGGCGGTCAGGATGGCGGTGGTGCCGCCGCGATTCGTGCCGGCGTAGGTCATCGGGTCTCCTCGGTGATCACAGTGGTCCGCGGTAGGCCGAGTACGCGATGGTCCTCGGTGACGCAGAGCAGGTCGAAACCGCGCGGATAGTCGGTGAGCAGCTCGGCCCGCGCCTGGACCAGGCCGGGGCTGAGGGACAGTTCGCTGGGGCGCTGGTCCTTGATGCCGGGGCCGCTCAACCGATAGGCCCAGCCGGTGGCGCTGGAGACCGGCAGCGGCAGCACCAGCATGGCGCCGAGCTGGGGTTCCTGATCGGTGCCCTGACGCAGCTCGGCGAGCAGGCCGGGTGCCGGGTCGGGGTCGGCCAGCAGCCAGCGGGCGTCACCGATGGTTGCGATCGGTGCGCGGGTGAGCCCGGCGATCTCCTCGATGGCCCGGGTGGTGTCGGGGCGGTCGCCGAGGGCGGCGATCGGGGTCATCAGATCGGTGAGGGCGAGCAGCGGGAGGCGGGCGGCGGGGTGCCGGGTGACCTGCAGCGGATGCCAGGTGCCGGGGCGGGACAGGGCGCCCAGGCAGGCCCGGAAAACCTGCTGTCGTTCGGTTTCGTCCAGCAGCACGGTGTGGGTGGCGGTGGTCACGGGATCTCCTCGAACTCGACGATGGTGCCGCACAATCGCTCCCATTCGGCGGCGCGCTCCATCCGGGTGGTGGTGGCGACGTCGGCGCAGAGCCGCCGCAGCCGATCGGCGTACGCCCCGTCGCGCTGCAGTTCGGCGTCGCAGATGGCCTGCGCGAGGGCGGCCTCGGGGTCGGCGCCCATCCGCATCGCCCAACCGGGGGTGCCGGCCAGGCGGACCTCGGCGGAGCTGGCGAGGACGTCGGCGAGCAGGAAGCGGGTCCCGGCGATCGGTTCGCGGACCTGGGTGGCGACGGTGCCCACCTCGGGGCCGCGGACCACCTGCAGGTCGTGTGCGTCGAGGCAGAGTTCGGCGATCTCGACGAGCGTGCTCGGATCGGCGAGGCTGAGCTGTTCGGCCAGCTCCTCGCGGGTGTGGGTCTCGGTCACGGCAGTCAGCCTGCTGCGGGGCCGTGGCGATCGCCGGGCCGGGCGGCAAACACCGGGTTACGACAACGTGAAGCCGGTCCTGGGTTGGTGCGGCCGATCAGGAAGGACCGGCGGGTCACAACTCGCAGACGAAGCGGATCAGGTCGATCCGGGTCCAATTGCAGCTGACGAACAGCGGCCGCCCGGTCTCCTGGTCGAGGTTCAACGAGTCAACGCTCCAGGCGTGCGAGCCGTGATCGAGTTCCAACCGGTCGCAGACCCGGTCCGGGGGCACGTCCACGGTGACCCGGCACCAGCTGCGTACCGGGGAGAAACGCAACCCACGCAGCAGTTCCTCGACCGAGTCGATCACATTCATGCCGACCTCGAGGTGCGGCACGACATCGTCGGCGAACCACTCCTGCAGGAAGGTGACGACCTCGTCGTCGAGATAGGCGAGCCGTTCCAGCCGGGTCAGTGGGCCGGTGCCGCCGAGCAGTTCGCGGACCTCGGGCGGTGGCTGCTCGCGGCGGACCGAGAGCACGAAGGTGCGCGCCCGCGAACCGGATTCGTCGAGCTGGTGGTGCAGTGAGGGGCGCCGGTTGCGGGAGATCACGTAGTCGAGGCGACGGTGCACGAAGGTGCCGGCGCCCTGGGAACGGCGAACCAGATACGGGTGTTCGAGCTGCTGCAGGGCGCTGCGCGCGGTGGATCGGGACACCCCGAAGCGGGCCATCAGCTGGTGTTCGCTGGGGACCCGGGTGCCCTTGGGCAGGGTCCGGATCTCCTCGGCCAGTTCGGCCGCCACCTGCCGGCTGCGTGGATCGCTCACGATTCCGGTGCGGCGGCGACGAGTTCGGTGATCTGGGCCGCGGTGTCCAGGATCGCCAGATGTGGTTGTGCGGTGAGGATCTCCCGGGTTCCGGCTCCGGTGAGTACGCCGACTCCGGCGACTCCGGCGGCCGCCGCGGCACCCAGATCGGCGGCGGTGTCACCGACCGCCCACACCTGGTCCGGATCGGTGATCTGCAGCTGCCGCATCACCGCCTGGATCAGGTCGGGGGCGGGGCGTCCCTGGGCGACCTCGGTGGCGCAGACCACCGCAGCCAATCGGCCGTCGGTCCAACCCAGCGCACCGAGCAGCTGGTCGGTGGTCGGCCGGTCGAAACCGGTCGTCAGCGCCAGGCGTACGCCGAGGTCGCGGAGTTCGTCGAAGGCCGCCTCGATCCCGGGGCAGGGTACGGGTGGCTGCTCGGCGTACCGACGGGTGAGCTCGGTGGTGAACTCGCGGTGCACCCGGTCGATGGTGGCCTCGTCGGTGTCGGCGCCGAGCAGTCCGGCGATCGCGGCCCGTTTCTCCCGGCCGGTCCAGCGCGCGAAGGTGTCGTCGTCGTAGCGTGCGCCGGCGGCGAGGGTGACCTCGCGCAGCGTGGCGTAGACGATGCCGTGTTCGTCGACGGTGGTGCCGGCGATGTCGAAAGCGATCAGCGCCGGACGGGTGTTGTGCTGCTGCATGGGGACCTCCGGGCCGCATGCTAGGCGGATCGCCACCAGCAGTTGTCGACAGCTGGGTTAACGGGCGGTGAATGGTGCTACAAGTCGTCGCGCACCCCTTGTCGGGGATCGGTGCCCGGGCAGGATGGCCGGGTGAGTGTGCAGAGCAGTGCTGATCTGATCGTGGTCGGGGCCGGCATCGTCGGTCTGGCCCATGCCATCGAGGCCCGGCGGCGGGGCTTGTCGGTGCGGGTGATCGATCGGGACGAGCGGGCGGTGGGTGCCTCGATCCGCAACTTCGGGCACTGCTGTCTGAGCGCGCAGCCCGATGAGCATGACGAGCTGGTGCGGGCCTCCCGGGAGGGCTGGTTGGCGACGGCCGCGGAGTCGGGGTTGCCGGTGCGTACCGACGGGGGACTGGTGGTGGCCCGCAGCGCCGCGCAGCTCGCGGTGCTGGAGGAGTTCGTCGCTGCGCGGCCGGACCGCGGCCGGTTGCTGAGTGCCGGTGCGGCGGCGGGGTTGCTGACCGGTGGGGAGCGGGAGCTGCCCGGATTGGTCGGGGCGGTCGCGCTGACCCAGGACCTGCGGGTCGATCCGCGGACCACCGTGGCCCGGTTGGCGGACTGGCTGGCCGGAACGGGGGTGCCGATCGACTGGCGGACCGCGTGCCTGGGGGCTGCGGACGGGATGGTGCGGACCACGCGTGGGGAGCTGCGGGCGGAGCGGGTGATCGTCTGCGTGGGGCACGACGTGGACCTGTTGTGGCCGGAGGTCGCCGACCAGGTCGAGCTGCAGCGCTGTGCGCTGCAGATGGCGCTGGTCGAGCCGCCACTGGGGTTGTCCACACATGCGGCGGTGCTGACCGCGACATCGATGCTGCGTTATGGCGGGCTGGCGGCGATGCCGGCTGCCGAGGCGGTCCGCGCGGAGGTCACGGGCCAGGCGCCCGGGCTGGTGGAGATGGTGGCGAATGTGATGTTCGCGCCACGGCCCGATGGATCGCTGCTGGTCGGCGACTCGCACCGGTACGCGGTGAGCCAGGATCCCTTCCTGGACGAGGGAATCAGCGATCGGCTGCTGGCGGAGATCGCGATGGTGCTCGGCGTCGACCGGCTGCGGGTCCGGCAACGCTGGCAGGGCGTGTACGCCTCCAGCCCGCAGTCCGATCTGTTGGTCCGACACCTCGATCCGCGGACCTCGGTGGTCTCGGTGACCAGCGGTGTCGGCATGACCCTCAGCTTCGGTCTCGCCCGCCGCGTCCTCGACGAACTCGGTACCTGAGGTTCCACGAACACGTCGGCTGAGCGAGCGAGGTACGAGGCCCCTTCACGTCGGCTGAGCGAGCGAGGTACGAGCGAGTCGAAGCCACGGCCTCAGGGTGACGATGGTTTCGACTCGTCGCTGCGCTCCTCGCTCAACCAACGTGGGTGTTGACTGCGCGCCCGACCGGTTCAGAAGGGCGCGGGGTCGGCGGATTCGCTTCCCTGGCTGGGGATCAGGGCAGGCTGCAGTTCCGGCGAGGCCGGTTGCTCGGCCATCTTCCGCGCGGCCTTGCTCTGCTCCGCCTTCTTCCGACGAGGCTTGTTCGGCTTCGCGGCCTCGGCGCGTGCGCGGGCAGCCTGGCGTAGGTCGCGGAGGCGTTGTGCTTTGCGCGCGCGGCGGAGTCGCTCGCGTTCGCGAGCTTCATCGGCGGCTTGTTCGGCTTCGGCCTGTTCCTTCTCCAGTTGGGTTCGCCCGTTGCACAGGGTCTCCCAGAGAAGCCTTTCGGTTCGGGACAGGGACGCGGCCGGGTCGTTGATCAGATGATCGGGCGGTGGATGCCCCCAGGTCCCGTGGCGGCTGACCCAGGCTTCCTGCCCGGCCGGTGTTTTCCAGTGGAACACCCCGGGTGAGGGTTGCTCGACCTGGAATCCGGCGTGGGTTCGTGCCCGATGTGAGGCCCGGTTCAACGGGCCGAGGTTGTCCGAACTGGTGGACCCCTCCGGTGCGGGAATCGTGTGATCGAGGTCGATCCCGCGGCCGAACGCACTGCGATTCGATCGGGGGAACATCACATACCGGTCGCGCAGCTTCACCCGCTGCGCCAACTCGTCGCTGGGGCGGTAGGTGTTGACCATCACCGGCGCGGCCAGGTCGATGACCGGCCGCACCTTCACGGTGCCACCGCAGCGTTCCAGCAGCTCCTTCAAGTGCTGCAGGGTGACCGGTCCGAGCGCATCGCCTTCGCCACCGCGACCATTCGCGAGGTCGCGGGAGGTCATGTGCAGGATCAGTTCGGCACCGTGCCGGCACCTCTCGCTTGTCGTTGTGACGACTTCGCCGTTGTTGTTGACCACATGCCCTTGCGGGGTGACGATCGCACCGTCGAGCAACGACGGCTGGAGCAACTGTCGGACCCGGTCGGGATGCGCGAGGTGGCCGAGGGCTTCGGCACGGAGCTCGTCCCTGGACCCGTCGGCACCGCCGGCTTTGAGGACGTCGGCGAGGCGGTCCAGGGTGCCGTTCAGGTGGGCGGCGTCACCGGCGTCGAGGTTGGCGTAGAGGTCGGTGATGCCCGCGATGGTCCTGTTCGGGGTGAACTCCACGCGACGGTGCTTCTTGGCGGCCTGGCGTTCGGCTTCCTTGTCATCGTTGAGCATCAGCGCGACCTGGGCCTCGGTCGTCGCGACCGCGCGTTTCGGGGTGAGGGGCACCAGCCGGAGGGACCAGAGGGAGTCGAACTCGCGGGCCTGGGTGAAGGACAGCTGCAAGGCGGCGCGGGAGACGTCCCGGGCGGCCCAGACGGGGATGTCACAGTCCAGGGTGGCCTGCCACAGGATCGGATGCCGATGGCGGAGGTTGAGCACATCAGCGGTCCAGACCTGCGCGGTCTCGGGTGAACAGCCCAGTGACATCGCCAACTCGAGGTGGAAGAACTCGGTGATCCCCGGCGTACCGTCCGCGCCGGGGAACACGAGCTGTTCACCGTGCAGCACGCGGGCGGTGAGTTCGTCGGTGTGGGTGTTCAATCCGGAGTAGGTGTCGCAGGCGGCGGCGATCGCAACGAGGCGGCGGGCTTCGGCCTGGGCGATGGTGTCGCTTTCGGCGCGGATCGCTGCGAAGACTTCGGCTCGCTTGTTGGTGGTCATCTTTGGTCACCTCCTCTCATCTGCTACATCCAATATTAGTCAGGTTGTTCGAATAAATCAAGGGGTTTGAGGAAAGTTTCTGGATTCATCTCGACACGTCGGCCATTGCTCCGCTTCGCTGCGCATGGCCGACTACTCGATGAACGTGGGGGCTTGGTTTCGACTCCCTCGTTCCTCGGTCGCTCAACCGGCGTACGGGTTCATCTCGACACGGTCGCTGCGCGACCTACTCGATGAACGTGGGGAGTCCTCGCTGCGCGACCTGTTCGATGAACGTGGGGAGTCCTCGCTGCGCGACCTGTTCGATGAACGTGGGGGGCTTGGCTTCGACTTCCTCGTTCCTCGGTCGCTCAGCCGGCGCGTATGGATCAGCGGACGGCTTTTCGGACGAAGACGGCGAGCGCTTCGACGATCAGGACGGTTGCCAGGATGAAGAGCAGGATCGTTGTCACCACGGGGAATTCGAGCACCCGGGCCGCGTTCAGCAGCAGGAAGCCGATACCGCCGGCGCCGACGATGCCGAGCAGGGTGGCGGAGCGGATGTTGACGTCCAGCAGGTACATCAGATGGGCGACGAAGGCCGGCAGCGCCTGCCGCAGGGTGGCACCGAAGAAGACCTGCAACCGGGTCGCTCCGGAGGCGCGCAGGGCATCCTGCACGGCGGTATCGGTCTCCTCCAGTGAATCCGCGACCAGTTTGCCGAGCAGGCCGACCGCGCCGATCGCCAGGGCCATCGTGCCGGCCACCCCACCCAGTCCGGAGATGACGACGAAGATGATCGCCACGATCAGCTCGGGAATGCCGCGCACGATCACGATGAACACCCGCAGGCAGGTCGCCACCACCCGATTGCCGACCACATTGCGGGCCGCCAGGATCCCGACCGGGATCGCCAGGATCGCACCGAGCAGCGTCGCCGCCAGCCCGATCTGGATCGTCGTCAGCATCTGGGCGGCGATGTCGTCGATGATGTCCCAGCCACCCGGCGGCAGGAAGAATCCCATCGTGGGAATGACTTTCCCGATCCCGGCCACCAGATCGGTGGGCCTGATCCCGGAGCCGATGAACGCCGCGACGATCAGCATCCCGAACACCGCGATGCCACCGAACCGCCCCTGGCGCGCTCCGTCCCAGGGCGGGCTCAACCGCTCCCTCGCCCCAGCCGCCGCAACCGAGCCACGATCACCGACGCCGGCGATGCGTCGGGTCAATCGGTCACTCCAGCTGGTCCGGCCACCGCTGCTGCCGGTCTGCGCCAGGATCGCGGTGCGCAACGCCCCGGACAGCAATTCCACCGCGATGCACAGCACCAGCACCGCGAACGCCAACGCCATCCCGCGCCGATAGTTCAACGAGCGCAGCGAATCCGCCATCGCCAGGCCGATGCCACCCACCCCGACGTAACCGAGCAGCACCGAGGTGCGCAGGTTGATGTCGAAGCGGTGCAGCGCGGTGGCGATGATCTGCGGGGTGAGCGGCACCAGGATCCCCGCGGTGATCTGCTGCAACCGGCCACCCCCGGCAGCCCGGATCGCCTCCTGCGGCCCGTTGTCCAGCGATTCGATCGCGTCGGCGTACAACTTGCCGATCATGCCGACCGAATGCAGCCCCATCGCGATCACCCCGGGCAGCGCACCCAGACCGAAGACGCGCATGAAGAAGATCGCCAGGATCAGATCGGGGATCGCCCGGGCGAGCACGATCACCCCGCGACTGACCACCCGGACCCCGTTCCCGGTCGTGGTGTTCCACGCCGCCAGCAGTGCCACCGGAATCGACAGCACCACCCCGAGCAGTGTCGCCAGCAGCACGATCGACAGGGTCTGACCGATCAGCCCGAGCAGCTCCCCGGCGGGTGGAAAGTCCAGTGGCACCATCCGTCGGATGAACCGTCCGGCGTTGTCGGCGGAGTCGATGAACGAGGCCACATTGATCCGCAGCTCGATCGTCGACCAGATCGCCGCAGCGAGCAGCCCGAGCATGATCACCGCCGCCGCGACACCGCGTACGCTCGGGGCAGGACGGCGCGGCATTTCCAAGCCGGCCGAGGATTGCGGCCGGTCGATCTTGATCGTCGTCATCGGCCGACGACGGCTTCCGGCGTACCGACGACCGCGCTCGGCCCGGTCGTCGAGGAGTCGGGAACCGGATCCTCGTCCTCACCGGCCACGCTCGAATAGATCTCGAACGCCTCACCGCGGTCGATGTCGGCGGTCTCCCGATCCAGCACCACCTGGCCCTGCCGCAACCCGACGATCTGGTCGGAGAAGGCCATCGCCAGCTGCACCTGGTGCAGGCTGCAGAGCACGGTGAGCTGCTCCTCCCGGCTGATCCGTCCGATCAGCTCCATCACCTGCTGCGCCGACACCGGATCCAGCGAGGCCACCGGCTCATCGGCCAGCAGGATCTTCGGCCGCTGGATCAGCGCCCGCGCGATCGCCACCCGCTGCTGCTGACCACCCGACAGCGTGTCGGCGCGCTGGTACGCCCGGTCGGCCAGCCCGACCCGATCGAGCTGCTCCAGCGCGTCCCGGCGCACCTGTTTCGGGTAGCTCAACAGGGAGAGCCGCGGCCCGCGCAGGTGGCCGAGCCGGCCGGTGCAGACGTTCTCCAGCACCGACATCGGCCCGACCAGATTGAAATGCTGGAAGATGAAACCGATCTGGCGCCGCAGCCGGCGCAACTCGGCCTTGCCCGCGGTGTCCACCCGGGTACCGAGCACCGTCACCTCCCCACTACTGGGACGGTGCAGGCCGTTGACGTGCCGCAGCAGCGTCGACTTGCCCGAGCCGGAGAGCCCCAGCAGTGCCGTGACCCGATTGCCGGCGAAGGAGACGGTGACGTCGTCCAGACCGGTGACAGTCGGGCTGAATCGCTTGGTGACATGGGAAAGCGTGACGGTGGCTTCGGTCATCGTTGCACCTCAGGCCTGGCTGCAGGCTTCGGACTTCGTCACCTCGCACACCTTGCGGACACCCTCGTAGGCCGAGTCGTCGATCGCGACATAGCCGTACTTGACCTTGTCCGGCAGGTCGCACTTCTCGGGGGTGCAGATGCCCGCCTCGATCAGCGCCGGCGCGTTCGCCTTGGTGGTGATCGCGGTCCGGATCTTGGCCTGGGTGTCGGCGTCCAGGGTCTGGGTGTTCATCGCCAGCGGCGAACCGGCGATCTGCTCGGATTTCCAGACCTGCTTGACATCGCCCTGCTGCAGCTGGCCCTTGGAGACCACCTGGTCGATCATCGTGTCGTAGGCGAAACCGACATCGCACTGACCGGATCTGATCGCCAGCAGCGAGGCGTCGTGACCACCGGCCATCACCGGGGTGATGTCCTTCTCCGGGTCGATCCCGGCCGCCATCAGGCCCGCGGTCGGATAGAGATAACCGGAGGTGGAGGCCTTGTCGACGAAGCAGACCTTCTTGCCGCGGAAGTCGTTCAGCGAGCTCACCGGCGAGTTGCCCGGCGCCCAGCCCATCGAGTAGTACCCGGGCGGAGTGTCCTTGGTCTTGACCGGGGTGCCGATCGGCTCGACGGGTACGCCGCCGTCCTTGGCGATCTTGTAGGAGAACGGACCGTAACCCGCCAGGTCGATCTTGCCGGCCCGCTGCCCTTCGATCACCGCGGCATAGTCGGTGGCGTTCTGGAACTCGACCTTCTTGCCGGTCTCCTGCTCCAGCAGCTTGATGATGTTGTCGTACTGGCTCTGCAGGCTCTGCGACTGCTCCGACGGCACCGCGGCCAGCACGATGGTGTCCTTGCTCCCGTCCGGCCCGGCGGCGGGCTCGGCCGCGGACTGCCCACAGGCAGCGGTCGCCAGGACCAGGGTCAGGGACGCCGCCAGGTAGAGGGCGCGGGTGCGGTTCGTGGTCACTACTGCTCCTTGAGTCGCTCGTGTGTGGGAGCAACTCAAAACGAACCCGACGAATCGGGATGGCAGCGCGGGTGAACGGCCGGCAACGCCCGAGCGAGCCCTTCGCCTACTTGGGCTACAACTCGGAGACCTGCACCACGGTCTTGCCGAAGTTCCGGCCGGAAAGCATGCCCAGGAAGGCATCGAAGGCGTTGTCGAGGCCCTCGACGACATGCTCGCGGTAGCGCACCTCGCCGTCGCGTACCCACGCACCCATGTCCTGCAGGAACTGCGGGGTCTGGTCGGCGAACTCGGTCTGGATGAAGCCGCGGACGGTCAGGCTGCGCTGCAGGATCTGGCGCATCAGCCAACCGACCCGGTCCGGCCCGTCGGGCAGCTCGGTGTCGTTGTAGGTCGCCACCTGGCCGCACACCGGTACCCGGGCGTAGGTGTTCAGCCGCGGGATCACCGCATCCCAGACCGCACCGCCGACGTTCTCGAAATAGACGTCGATGCCGTCGGGGGTGGCCGCGGTCAGCTGCTCGACGAAGTCGGGGGCACGGTGGTCGATCGCGGCATCGAAACCGAGTTCTTCCAGGTACGCAACCTTCTCCGGCCCGCCGGCGATGCCGACCACCCGCGCACCCTTGAGCTTCGCGATCTGGCCGACGGTCGCACCGACCGGTCCGGTCGCGGCCGCCACGACGACGGTCTCACCCGGCTTGGGCTGGCCGATGGTGAGCAGGCCGGTGTACGCGGTCAGCCCGGGCATCCCGAGCACACCCAGTGCGGTCGACGGCGGCGCCAGCTCCGGATCGAGCTTCCGCAACCCGGCGACGGGCTCGACCGAATGGGTCTGCCAACCGCCGTAACCGAGCACCAGGTCACCGGGAGCGAACTCGCCACCGGGGGCCTCGAGCACCCGGGAGACCGTGGCCCCGACCATCGTCTGGCCGAGCTCCACCGGGGCGGCGTAGGACTTCGCGTCGTTCATCCGGCCACGCATGTAGGGATCCAGGGACAGGAAGACCGTCTGCAGCAAGGCCTCGCCGGCCTGCGGGTCGGGCAGGGTGACCGTTTCGGTGCGGAAATCGTCCCGAGTGGGTTCCCCATGGGGGCGGGCGGCGAGCACGATGCGCGTGGTATCCATGCTTCGGCCAACCCCGCCCCCGCGGGGACTATTCCCGAATCAGCCGCGCAGGGTCGGGAACTCCTTCTGGGCCGCCTTGCCGATCCGCTTCATCAGCCAACCGTCCAGGGCGCCACCGAGCACACCGCCGGCGACGGGCACCATCCGGCCGAGCCGGGACAGCGACTTGGTGCCGACCGAACGCAGCACCCGGAACCCGATCGCCTTGTTGATCACCATCAGCGCCGAGCGCGGCAGCCCGCGCAGCGCCAGGGCGGTCACCCGGCCACCGAGCGCGCCGACCGGTACGCCGGCGTCCTTCAGCACCTTCTGCGAATCCTGGCCCACCAGGGTCAGCAGCACCGCGGTGCGGATGTCGGGCTGGCTGACGTCGTAACCGCGCAGCGTGGCGATCGCGCCGACCATCCGAGTCGCCTGCACATAGAACTCGAACACGTTCACCGGCAGCGCCACCGGCAGGGTGATGAAGCCGCCCAGGCTGGTGACGAAGCCGCCGGCCGCACCGGTGCGGGTGTGCTGGGAGATGATCTTCGAGATCGCCTTGTCGGTGTCCTTGCTGGACGAACGGGCCTTCTCGGCGACCTTGACCGCAGAGGCGTACGGGCCGGCGCCGTCGAGCCCGGTGGCGAGAATCTTCTGGATCAGCCGGTTCACCGCACCATCGGAGTCGGCCTGGGGGTCCCGGGCCTCGTCCAGGGCCGAGCGGGTGGTCGCGGCGTCGTTCTTACGCCCGCCACGGATCAGGTCGAACAGTCCCATCTCTCCTCCTCGATCGGTTTGCGCCGATCCTTGCATATGTCGACAAAAGCGGGTGGTGCGGGCTCACAGGTACGCCACAGCGCCCCCCGAGGTACGCCCCAGCGGCGCCCCGACCGTATGTGTGGATACCCATCACCCACGGGGAACCAAACGCCTCCGCTCAATACGTACGCCAGCCCTTGCGGTGGTACTCCATCACCGCCGGCTCCAGCAGGGTCGACACCTTGACCGGCCGATAACCGGCGTCCCGCGGGAACGCCCGGGCGCCGGCCAGCACCTCGGGGGTGAGGAACCGCAGATCGGTCAGCGTCGGCGACATCGCCACCGGCGGCCCACCGGGTGCCTGCGGATCGGCCTGTCCGCCGGCAGCGGCGCCGGCCTCCCCGGGCCGGGAGACCAGGAAGAACCCCCAGTCGCCGAAGCTGGGCACGTCGACGTGGTAGCCGCTGGTGGCGAACCCGGCCTCCCGCAGGGTCGCGCCGATGCACCAATAGGCGTCCCGGGCGAAGTAGGGCGAGGTGGACTGCACCACCATCCGCCCCTGCGGGGCCAGGGCATTGCGCGCCATCCCGAACATCTCGACCGAATAGAGCTTCGCGAGCGCCTCGTTGCTCGGATCGGGCAGATCCTGGACGATCGCGTCGAACTGCACCCGGGCGCCGGAGGCCCCGGCATTGCTGCGCAGATAGGAAAAGGCGTCGTCGTTGACGATCCGCACCCGGGGGTCGTCGAGGGAGCCACGGTTCAGCTCGCGCAACCGGGGATTGGTGCGTGCCAACCGGGTCATCGCCGGATCGAGGTCGACCAGGGTGATCTGTTCGACCGGATACTTGAGCAGTTCCCGGACCGCCATCCCGTCCCCGCCGCCGAGCACCAGCACCCGCTTCGGGGTGGCTCCGTTCGCATCCGGCGCCATCACCGGATGCACCAGCGCCTCGTGGTAGCGGTACTCATCGGTGGAGGACAGCTGCAGGTTGCCGTTCAGGAAGAGGCGGGTGTCATCGCGCGGTTCGAGGCGGGTGAGCACGATCTCCTGGTAGGGCGTGCGTTCGGCGTGGATGATCGGCGCGCTGTAGAGCTGCTGGCGACTGGTCACCTCGATCTCGTCGCTGAACACCCAGGTGGCGGCGAGCAGGGCGAGCACCAGCGCCAGTCCCGCGGTGAGCATTCGGCGTACCCGGCGGGCGATGGTGTCGCGGAACAGCCAGAGCACCACCACCGAACCGACCACCGCGTTCACCGCACCGGTGACCAGGGTGCCCTTCAACAGCCCGAGGGTGGGCAGCAGCAGGAAGGGGAACACCAGCCCGCCGACCAGCCCGCCCACATAGTCCGCGGCGAACATGTCGGCGACCTCGTCGGAGGCGCGGCGCTGTCGGATCTGTTGCAGCAGGTTCATCAGCAGCGGGATCTCCGCGCCGATCAGGCCGCCGATCAGCAGGGCCAGGATGACCAGGGCCAAGGTGTACGCCTGCAACCAGGCGAAGCTGGTGTAGAGCAGCACCACGCTCATCCCGCCGAGCAGGCCGAGGGCCAGTTCGATCACCGCGAACCCGGCCGCCGCGCGCCCGACGAGCCGCTTGGACAGCAGCGCGCCGATGCCCATCGCGAAGACCATCACCGAGAGCACGATCGAGGCCTGCACCACGGCGTTGCCGAGCAGATAGGAGCCGATCGCGATCAGCGCCAGCTCATAGACCATGCCGCAGCTGGCGCAGAGGAAGACGGCGCCGAAGACCAGCGCCCCGGCCCGGCGGGGCAGTGCGCGGGGCCCGGTTTCGGTCAGCTGGTCCCCGGCCCGGGTCACGAGATGGCGGCGGCCATGATCAGGCCGACCGAGATCTGCGAGGCCGCGGTCACCCAGACCGCGGGGTGCATGCCTTCGGAGGTCAACAGTTCACCGAGCTTGCCGGGGGTGATCGCATCGATCACGAAGAACGCGATCGCCATCAGGATCAGCCCGATCACGCCGTAGACGGCGGTCGAGATCAGCCCGGGTACCAGCTGGTCGGCCGAGGAGAGGATCGCCTGCCGGATGATCAGCGCCACCGCGAGGATCGCCGAGGCCACGTGGATCACCGGCGCCACCTTGCGCTCGCGCCAGATCAGGTCGACCAGCTTGCCGGGGGTGAGCAGGTCGACCAGCCAGACACCCAGCACCATCAGGATCAGGCTGACCACGCCATAGGCGAGGCTGGCGAGGATGTCGAAGCCGATCTGTGCAATCTCAGGCATGTCACTCCATCATCTCGGTGGCCACGAACCGGCCGTTCACTTGCCGCCGGAACTGCTGCTGCTACCGCCGCGGCGGGAGCCGCGGTAGCCGGTGCCGTAGTAGCCACCGCTGGTGCCCGAGCGCGACCGGGAGGTGGCGCACGCGCTGGCGATCTCGGCCTCGGAGGGCGAGGCGCCGGCATGGGTCGATCGGTACTGCGCGATGTACTGCTCCCGGCAGCGGGCGTTGCTGCTGCAGCCGACCAGTGGCAGCAGTGCCGCGCCACCGATCAGGGCGAGCAGCCCACGCCGTTTCAGTGCGTCGGACATGCCGCTCCCTCCCAGTTGGTCAGCACCTGTGCGGTGGACACAGTGTGCACGATCTCGCCGTGCTGCGGATAGAGGTGCCAGGTCTCCCAGGTGAGCACCTCGGTGGCACCGTCGCGGCGCACCGAGGCGCCGATCACGGTGCGGGCGTGCGGGTCGCCGGCGAAGCGCACGCCCAGGCGTACCGTGTGCTGCAACTCGTCCAGGCCGGCGGACACCGCCGCCATCGCGGCGGCATCGGGAGCCAGATCGAGCTCCATCCGGCAGGCGTACGCCCAGTCGCCGATCAGCTGCACGCTGCCGTTGGGAAAGTTCACCGGCTCCCCGTCGGTGCCGCAGGAGAGCGTCTCCACCCAGCGGCAGTCGCCGAGATCCAGCACCACCTGATGGGAGGCGCCGAGGATCCGCAGGGTGCAGCTCGCGCCGCCGGCGCTGGGTCCGGGGCATTCGGCCAGGGCGGTCGGCAGGGCGCGCCGACCGCGCCGAAGCGCCTTACCGGCGGAGAATCGCAGATCGCTCGCGCGGGTGTCCGCGAAGGGTGTCCGGGCGACCAGGTCAGTCACTGGGCTGTTCCTCCCACAAATTGTCCGCCGGATCCCCTCCGGCGGGCGAGCACAGTGTAGGCATGGACGGCCGGAGTCGTCCGTGTCGTTCCCGTAGTCGTGACCTGTTTGTGAGAAGTGGTTCATCTCCTCCGGTGGGCGCGCCGACCCGGCCCGGGTTTGGCGCCGGCGGGCGGACTCGCCAGAATGCCCCCATGCCATCGCCGAGCTCGGACACCAAGGCCGCGATCATCGACGCGGCGATCCGGTTGATGCGGCGCCAGGGATTCGAGCAGACCAGCCTGCGGGAGATCGCCGAGGAGGTCGGCATCACCAAGGCATCGCTCTACTACCACTTCCCCTCGAAGCTGGCGCTGCTGGAGGCGATCCTGGATCCGGTGGTCGTCGAGTTCCGCGATGTCGCGGCCCAGTTGGCGGGCCTCACCCGCGATCGGGCCGGGGTGGAGCGGTTGATGCGGCGCTATCTCCAGGGGTTGGTACGCCACCGCGAGATCGGGTCGCTGGTGGCCACCGATCCCAGCGTGCTGAACGCCCTGGCCGAACGGGCCGGTGAGCTGGTCGAGACCGGCAACCGGGTGCAGCGCTGGCTGGCCGGGCCGGAGCCCTCCAATGCCGATCTGCTGCGCGCCCGCTGCGCCCTGGCCGCCGCCGGGGTCGCGCTCTCGGCCGGTGAGGTCGCCCCGGACGCCGGCGAGGACGAAGTGGTGGACGAACTGTTGCAGGTGGTCAACGAGCTGCTCCGCCTCTAGGCGGAGACGACCCCGGGTCGGTTCGGGGATCCGCCGGATTGGCCGGGGGTGGTGGCAAGGCCTAATGTCTTCTACCGGCCGCCCGGTAGGTGAGCGGGTGGCCGTCCCAGCTGCACCCGAGGAGTCCCCGTGGTCCGAGCCACCCGCCTCAGCCTGGCCAACCGGGCCGTGGTGATCCTGATCAGTCTGGTGATCGTCGGCTTCGGCCTGTACGCCACCACCTCGCTGAAGCAGGAGTTGTACCCATCGCTCAAGCTGCCCGGTGCGACCGTGGTCGCGGTCTATCCGGGGGCGCCCTCGCAGACGGTCGAGCGTGATGTCACCAAACCGATCGAGGACGCGGTGCGCGCGGTCAGCGGTGTCACCAAGGTCAACTCGACCTCCTCGGCGAACACCTCCCAGGTGCAGGTGGAGTGGGACTACAACGACGACCTGACCCAGATGGAGGGCAAGGTCCGGACCGCGGTGGACGGGGCCGCCGGCAAGCTGCCCGTCGATGTGAAGCCCACCGTCAGCGTCGGCAGCCTGGACGATCTTCCGGTCGCGCTGCTGGCGGTCTCCTCGAGCAAGGATCCCCTCCAGCTGGGCGACCAGTTGGAGAACGTGGCCGCGCCGCGGCTGCGCGCCCTGCCGGGCGTACGCGATGTGCAGGTGACCGGCCAGCAGGAGCAGGTCGTCACCATCACCACCCGGCCCGCCGACCTGGACCGCTACTCGATCGACATGTCCCAGCTCAGCCAGCTGATCACCGCGTACCAGGCCGCGATCCCCGGTGGCCAGGTGGTCCAGGACGGCCGCAATGTGTCGATCCAGGTGGGCCGCAGCCTCGGCTCGGTCGAGGATGTGCGCAACATCCAGCTGCAGGGCACCGACGGGTCGGTGTCGCTGGGGCAGGTCGCCGACGTCACCGTCGGCCCCAAGGAGGCGACCAGCATCTCCCGGGTCAACGGCCGGCCCTCGCTCAGCCTGTCGATCACCAAGACCCCCGAGGCCAACACCGTCACCGTCTCCAACGAGGTCAAGGATCTGCTGCCCTCGTTGAGCCGGGAACTCGGTGACGACACCAGCTTCACCACGGTCTTCGACCAGGCGCCGTATGTGGAGCAGTCGATCCACGACCTGAGCACCGAGGGCGGGCTGGGCCTGCTGATGGCGGTGCTGGTGATCCTGGTCTTCCTGCTCTCGGTCCGCTCGACGATCATCACCGCGATCTCGATCCCGCTGTCGCTGCTGATCGCGATGATCGGGCTGTCCGTCGGCGGCTACACGCTCAACCTGCTCACCCTCTCCGCGCTGACCGTCGCGGTCGGCCGGGTCGTCGATGACTCGATCGTGGTGATCGAGAACATCAAGCGCCATCAGGGATTGGGCGAACCGTGGGGGACCGGGCTGATCGTCGGCGCGGTACGCGAGGTGGCCGGCGCGGTCACCGCGTCGACCATCACCACGGTCGCGGTGTTCCTGCCGATCGCGCTGGTCTCCGGCCAGGTCGGTGAGCTGTTCCGCCCGTTCGCGGTGACCGTGTCGGTCGCCCTGCTGGCCTCGCTGGTGGTCGCGCTGACGATCGTGCCGGTGCTGTCCTACTGGTTCATGAAGCCGTCGAAGAAGCAGGCCGCGAAGCTCGCCGAGGAGGCGAACGGTCAGTCGCTGGCCTCCCACGAGACCCGGGAAACGCCCCTGCAGAAGGGATATCTCCCGGTCCTGCGCTGGACGCTGCGCCGGCCGCTGATCACCCTGGTGATCGCGGTGGTGCTGTTCGCCGGCACCATGATCGGCGCCACCCGGTTGAAGACCGACTTCCTCGGCGAGTCCGAGCAGACGACGCTGAACCTGAACCAGGAGCTGCCGGTCGGCACCGCGCTGGCCGAGACCGATGCGAGCGCCCGCAAGGTCGAGGCCATCCTGGCCGCCGACCCGGCCGTGCAGTCCTATCAGACCACCGTGGGCGGTGGCGGGCTGGCGGCGGCGTTCACCGGTGGCGGTGCGCAGACCAACACCGCCTCCTACAGCATCACCCTGAAACCGGAGCCCAAGGACCCCGGTGCGGCGGCCCGGATCCGGGCCGCGGTGGAGAACCGGCCCGAGCTGGGCAAGGTCACACTCAGCCAGGGGGAATCGGTCGGCGCCAACAACCTCGAGGTGACCATCACCGGTCGCGACGAGGCCGCCCTGCAGCAGGCCAGCGATCAGGTCGTCGCGATGATGTCGGTCCAGCCGGGCACCGCCGACGTGCGCTCCGACCTGGCGGAACGGCAGAGCGTGCTGCAGGTGAACGTACGCCCCGGTGACGCCGGTCGGTACGGGATGAACCAGGGCACCATCGGCCAGGCGGTGCTGCAGGCGGTCCAGGGTCAGACGCTCACCCAGGTCACCATCGACGGCCGCAGCCAGGACCTGGTGCTGCGCTCGGGGCCCCCGCTGCGGAACAAGCAGGAGTTGGAACAGCTGCAGCTGCCGGTCACCCAGCAGCAGACCGCCGATGCCCGCAAGCGGATCAGTGACGAGCTGACCGCGGAGCAGGACGCGCAGACGCAGAAGCAGCAGGACAAGGCGATGCAGCAGCTCGACGACCAGCAGGAGCAGCTGGACAAGCAGCGCCGGGAACTGCGCGACAGCCGCGACGAGCTGAACAACCAGATCGCCCAGTTGCAGAGCGCCCCGCTGACCGCGGGTGCCGGAGCGGCCGCAGCCGGTGCGGGTGCCGGTGCGGGTGCTGGGGCCGGGGCGGGTGCCGCCGGGAGCGGAGGCGTACCCGGGGCGGGCGCGGGGCTCAGCCCGCAGCAGCAGGCCGCCGCCCAGCAGCAGGCCGCGGCGGCCGCCCAGCAGCAGGCACTGGCCCAGGCCCGCGCGCAGCGCGACGAACAGGTCAAGCAGCTGCGGGAGCAGGCGAGCAAGCTGAACGACCAGCTCGATGCGCTGGACGAACAGCAGACCAAGCTGAACGACTCGCGCACCGAGGCCGCGGAGTCGCAGCAGCAGGCCGAGGAGATGAAGCAGAAATCCGAACTGGCCAAGAACATCAAGGGTGAACCGCGGCGGCTCACCGAGGTCGCCGATGTGGTCGAGGTGCCGGTGTCCGCGGCGATCAAGCGAGCCGATGGGGAGCGGACGGTGACGATCACCGCGGCGAACACCTCCGGCGATCTGTCCACCGCGACCCGCGATCTGCAGGCCGGGTTGGACCGGTTGCAGCTGCCCACCGGCACCCAGGCCCAGATCGCCGGCGTCTCCACCGAACAGCAGGACGCCTTCCAACAGCTCGGAATCGCCATGCTGGTGGCGATCGCGATCGTCTACATGGTGATGGTGGCGACCTTCCGCTCCCTGCTGCAGCCGCTGATCCTGCTGGTGTCGGTGCCGTTCGCCGCGACCGGTGCGATCGGCCTGCTGCTGGCCACCGGAACCGCCCTCGGGATCCCGTCGATGATCGGGTTGCTGATGCTGATCGGCATCGTGGTCACCAACGCGATCGTGCTGATCGACCTGGTGAACCACTACCGCAACGAGGGTGCCGACATCGACGATGCGGTGATCCACGGCGCCCGGTTGCGGCTGCGGCCGATCATCATGACCGCACTGGCCACCATCATGGCGTTGGTGCCGATGGCGATCGGGATCACCGGCGGCGGGGTGTTCATCTCCAAGTCGCTGGCCATCGTGGTGATCGGCGGCCTGGTGTCCTCGACGCTGCTCACCCTGGTGCTGGTACCGGTGCTCTACCACCTGGTGGAGAAGTTCCGGGAGCGGATCTCCCACCGGAACAGGGATTCCGGCAAACAGGACGACGACGGTGACACGGTCCCACTGCGGCAGATGATGGAACCCGACGCCGGCTGAGCGAGCGAGGAACGAGCGAGTCGAAGCCCGCCGGGCCCATCTCCCGTAGGCTGCCTCCATGGCGACGAAGTCCGAGGCGGTCGAGCTCGAGGTGGGTCCGCGCACGGTGCGCCTCAGCAGCCCCGATCGGGTCTACTTCCCCGAGCAGGGGTGGACGAAGCTGGACGTCGCCAACTACTACCTGTCGGTGGGGGACGGGATCGTCCGGGCGCTGCGGGAGCGGCCCACGATGCTGCACCGCTTCCCGAAGGGGCTGGCCGGCAAGAAGGTGCACCAGAAGCGGTTGCCCGCCGGTGCCCCGGACTGGGTGGACACCGTCGAGCTGTTCTTCCCCCGCTACGGACTGACCGCCGACGAGCTGTGCGTCACCGAGCTGGCCCAGGTGATCTGGGCGGTGCAGATGTCCACCGTCGAATTCCATCCCTGGAACTCCCGGCGCGGCCACGTGGAGCAGCCCGATGAGTGGCGGATCGACCTGGACCCGATGCCGAACTGTCCCTTCGAACGGGTGCAGCGGGTCGCGCATGTCGTGCAGGAGGTGCTCGACGAGCTCGGCATCACCGGTTACCCGAAGACCTCCGGCGGCAAGGGTCTGCACGTCTACGTCCGGATCCGTCCCGACTGGGGTTGGCAGGACGTCCGCCGGGCCGCGCTCGCGTTCGCGCACGAGGTGGAACGCCGGGCGCCGAGCGAGGTGACCACCGCCTGGTGGCGGAGGGACCGGCCCGATGATGTGGTCTTCGTCGACTACAACCAGAACGCCCGCGACCACACGATCGCTGCGGCGTACTCCGTGCGCGGGGTGCCGGCCGGTACGGTCTCGACCCCGATCCGGTGGGACGAGGTCGACGAGGTGGACCCGCGGGACTTCACGCTGGCGAGCGTCCCGGCCCGGTACGCCGAGCTGGGCGACCTGACCGCCGGGATCGACGAGGTGGCCTACGGTCTGGAACCGCTGCTGGAGTGGGCCGATCGGCAGGGCGCCGAGCTCCCCGACACCGACGCCTGAGCCGCGCGGTCAGAGCAGCGGAGCGATCAGCACCGAGACGGTGTGGATCGCCAGACCGGCCAGCGCACCGACGACGGTGCCGTTGATCCGGATGAACTGCAGGTCCCGGCCGACGAACAGCTCGATCCGCCGGCTGGCCTGGTCGGCGTCCCAGCGTTCGACGGTGTGCGAGATGACCTGGGCGACGTCGGCACCGTAGCGCTCGACCAGGAAGCCGGTGATGTCGGCGAGCCGGGCCTCGAGTCGTTCCCGCAACGCCGTGTCGGTGGCCAGGTTGTGCCCCAGTTCGGCGAGCCAGCCGTCACCGCGCCGCCACAGTGTGGACTCCCGATCGGCCATCGCCTCCAGCAGCGAATCGCGGACCGACTGCCACAACGAGACGGCGGTGCTGCCGATCCCGGGATGGGACAGCAGGCGTTCCTTCAGCGCCTCACCGCGGCGGCGCACCGAGGCATCGTGCTGCAGGTCGTCGGCCAGCGTCGCGAGCATGTCGTCGATGGCGATCCGGGCCGGATGGTCGCGGGTGTCGCGGACATTGCGCACCCACTCCAGGGCCTGCTTGTAACCCCAGTCGACGACCCGGCGATCGACCCAACCGGGGCTCCAGCTGGGTGCGCGTTCCCCAACCACAGCAGTGAATTTCTCCGGATGGCGGAGCAACCAGGAGTGGATCTCGCCGAATGCCAGGTCGACCAGCCCGCGGTGCGCATCGTCGGCGACGATGCCCTCCAGGAAGGCGCCGGCGATCGGGGACAGCTCCTCGGTGCGCAACCGCGGCAGGGCCACATCGTCCACCAGGGAACGGATGTCGTCGTCGGGGATGCGGCGCAGCACCACCTCGCCCAGGCTGGTCGCCTCGGTCAGCACGCGTTGCCGGTTGCGGTCATCGGCGAGCCAGTCGGCGACCTTGGTGCCGATCTCGGCCGAGGCGAGCTGCTCGCGGAACACGTCGGCGGTGAGGAAGTGTGCGGTGACGAACTGCTGCAGGCTGCGGCCGAGTTCGTTCTTGCGCCGCTTGACCAGGGCCGTGTGCGGGATCGGGATGCCCAGCGGGTGCCGGAACAGGGCGGTGACGGCGAACCAGTCGGCGAGCGCACCGACCATGCCCGCCTCGGCGGCGGTGTTCACGAAGCCGAGCACGCTCTCCGCCGGCCGGCCGAGGGTGAGCAGATAGACGATCGCGGCGAACACGAGCAGCGAGGTCGCCACGAACCGCATCCGCCGGAGGCCGGCCCTGCGTTCCTGGTCGCCGGGGGCCTCCAGCAGATCGGTGGTCACCGCTCCATGGTGCCGCGCGGGCGCGGCGGTTCCAACATCAGCACCGCGATCAGCCCGATCAGCGCGATCGCGGCCGGCAGCAGGGTGGCCTGCCCCATCGCCAGGGTGAAGGAGTTGGCGGCGGCGGTCGGATCCGGCGGCCCACCGGCGGCCATCTCCGCCGCGATCCGGGACTGCATCGCCGTCGCGATGCCGGCCGAACCGAGGACGGCGCCGAGCTGGCGGGTGGTGTTGTAGACCCCGGCCCCCGCGCCCGCGCGATGCGGGGGCAGGTTGCGGGTGGCCGAGACCGACAGCGGCCCCCAGATGCCGGCATTCGCGACACCGATCAGGAAGGCGGGCAGCAGCAGCCAGAGCACCGACCAGCCCGGTCGGATGACCAGCGCCTGGATCACCAGGCCGGCGCCCATCAGCACGAAGCCCGCGACGGCGTACCACTTCGGGTCGTGCCGGTCGATCAGCTTGCCGGCGAGCGGCGCCAAGGCCCCGGAGGCCACCGCCATCGGCAGCGTGAGCAGGGCGGCCAGCGTCGGGGTGAGGCCGCGGATGTTCTGTGTGTACAGCATCATCGGGAACACCATCGAGGTCACCATGGCGCCCATCGAGGCGATTCCCAGGTTGGCCGCGGAGAAGTTGCGATCCTTGAACAGATCGAGCGGGACGAGCGGCTCGCCGCGCTGTTTCGCCTGCCACAGCACGAACAGAGCCATCACCACGACACCGGTGATGATCAGCCCCCAGACCGAGATCGGGCCGGCGATCGTGCCCCAGTCGTAGTTCGAGCCCTCCTCGATGCCGAAGACCAGGCAGAACATGCCGACGGCGCTGAGCACCACCCCGACCAGGTCGAAGCGGTGCTGATGCTTCTCCAGGGCCGGAGCGTTGCGCAGCACCATCCAGAAGCCGATCAGGCCGACCGGCAGGTTGACGAAGAAGATCCAGCGCCAGCCCAGGCCGTCGACGAGTACGCCGCCGAGCAGCGGGCCGATCAGGGTCGCGACGCCGGCGGTGGCGCCCCAGATGCCCATCGCCGCGCCGCGGCGGTGCGCCGGGAAGAGCCGGGTGATGAAGGCCATCGTCTGCGGGGTCATCATCGCCGCGCCCAGGCCCTGCACCACCCGGGCGACGATCAGCACCTCGATGTTCGGGGCGAATCCGCAGGCGGCCGAGGCGAGCGTGAAGACGGTCAGCCCGATCAGATAGAGGTTCTTGGGGCCGAAGCGGTCACCGAGCCGGCCGGTGATCAGCAGGGGCACCGCGAAGGCCAGCAGATAGGCGCTGGTCACCCAGACGACCATGCCGACATCGGCCTGCAGCCCCTGCATCAGTGCCGGGGTGGCGATCGAGACGATCGTCTGGTCGACCAGGATCATGAAGAAGCCGAAGAGCAGGGACCACAGCGCGGGCCAGGCCTGCGCGGATTCCCTCTCCTGGGTGGCCTGGGTGGTCATGCGTCGTCCTTCGCAGCGGTTCGGGTGGGCAGGGTGGTCCAGTCGATCTCGCCGGCCGCGATGGCCGCCGCGGTGCGGGCGCACCAGTCACGTTCGGCGCCGGTCGAGTGCCGGATCAGGTCGAGGTCGAGCCAGAAGCGACGCGGCAGGGCGCGCTCGTCGAGGAGCCCGGCGACCAGGTCCAAGGTCTCCAGCCGGCTGTCCAGGGCGACCGTGCGCTCCTGCAGCATCATGGCCGCCTCGTCGGCCGGCAGGTTGTGCATCTCACCGACCGCGACCGGGAACTGGGGGTATTCCTGCACCGGTTCGCGCAGCAGTTCGCGGATCCGTTCGTCGAGCCGGTGCCGGCCCTCGGCGGTGATCCGGTAGACGGTCCGCTCCGGCCGGTTGCCCGCGCTCTCGGTGCCCAGTTCGGCCAGCAGGCCGGCCTCGGCGAGCCGGTTGATCGTGTGGTAGAGCGTGCCGGCGCTCAGCTTGACGGTCTGTTCCTCACGCCGTGCCCGCATGGTCGCGTACACGTCGTAGGGGTGCCGCGGCTGCTCGGCGAAGATCGCCAGCGCGGCGATGGCGAGCGGGTTGAGCTGCACGAGTCCTCCAAGCTGGATATTCCAGATGGAATATACGCGGGCAGGGCGCGCGGTTCAAGGGGATCACCGGTTCGGGTTGTTCTGGATCTGACCGGTGGAGATCCCGATCGAGCGGAGACTGGCGAAGACGGCTTCGGCACGCGCGGTGAGGCTGACATCGGGGCGATGGGCCACCACGACCGAGTTCTCCGGCAAGGGATCGGTGAGCGGGATGTAGACCAGCGGCCACCCCTCGATGCTGTCGTGCCGCATCACCCGGGCCATCGTGATGGTGTACCCCATGCCGCGCGCCACGAGTGAGCGTACGGTCTCGATATTTGCCGTACTGGCAAGGATCCGCGGCGTCAGGCCGCGGTCGCCGAAGAGCGCGAGGGTGGCTTCGGCGTGGGGTCCGATGTCCAGCAGGACGAGTCGCTCCTCGACCAGTTCCGCCAGGCGCAGCCCGCGGCGCCGACCGAATCGGTGGCGCGGGGAGATCTGCACCCGAGACTTTGTCGGCATCAATCGGATGAACTCCAGATCGGAATCGACCTGGCTCTCGAACATGCAGGCCAGCTCGAGATCGCCCTCCCGCAATCGCGCCTGGAGTTCGTCGGCCGGGGACTCCAGCACCTCGACCTGCAGTTCGGGGTAGGTCTGCTCCAACCGCTCCAGCAGTTCGGGGATCAGGGTGGGAGAGAGTGAAGGGAAGCAGCCGACACCGACGGAGCCGACGAGCTTGCCGTGCAGCTGGTTCGCGATCGTGCTCAACTCGGTCACCGCGGTGTGGATCTCCCGGGCCTGCGCCACCACCGCGCGACCCGCCGGCGTGAGCGCGGCACCCTTGGCACGGCGACGCACGGTGAGGGGTACGCCGATGACGTGCTCCAGTTCGTCGAGACCGAGTGAGAGGCCGGTCGGTGACATGTGCAGGGCCCGGGCGGCGGCCTGCAAGGACCCGTGGTCGGCAACGGCCACCAGGAAGCGCAGCTGGCGCAGGGTCGGCTCATTCATCTGCTGATCATAGGTAACTGCCCTGTTTTCGGTGGTTTTCAAAGGGTTTTCCGGCTTCGCACAATGTTTCGCATCGGCGCAGTACGGACGCTGACCCTGCAAGGAGGCAGATGTGACAGCTCGGCACCCGCTCTCGGTGATCACCCTCGGCACCGCCGGCGGTCCCCGCTACTGGGGCCCGCGGCCCCGCAGCGGAATCGCGACGGCGATCGTCGTCGGCGACGCGACCTACCTCATCGACGCCGGTTACGGCGCGGCCGGTCAGCTGCACCGAGCCGGCCTCGGCTTCGAATCGCTGCGCGGGGTGCTGCTCACCCATCTGCATTCCGATCATGTCGTCGACCTGCCCGGGGTGATGATGTTCGGGCAGACGGCGATGGAGCGCTACCCGGACAACCCGCTGCCGATCTACGGACCCGGCGACCGCGGTGCCCTGCCGCCGATCTCGGCCGGCGCCACCAGCGCCCCCGAGCTGCCGAACCCGCAGCACCCGACACCGGGTACCGCCGAGATGGTCGACCTGCTGATCCATGCCTTCGGCACCGATTACACCGACCGGATCCGCGACTCGCTGAAGCCGAACCCGAAGGACGTCTTCCGGGGCGTGGACATCGAGCTGCCGGCCGGGACCGGGTTCCACCCGAACGAGAACCCGCACCCGGCGGATTTCGAACCCTTCCTGGTGCACAGCGACGATCGGGTGCAGATCACCGCCACCCTGGTGAAGCACGCCCCGATCGCACCGGCGTTCGCGTACCGGATCGACACCGAGGAGGGATCGGTCGTCGTCTCCGGCGACACCGCGCCCAGCGACAACCTCGTCCGGCTCGCCCGCGGTGCGGATCTGCTGCTGCACGAGGCCATCGACCTGGACACGATCGCCGCCATCTACGGCCGCCGCAGGCCCGAAGGCGTCGACGCCATCATGCGGCACCACCGGAACGCCCACACCACCCCCGCGGCGGCGGGTGAGATCGCGGCACGTGCCGAGGTCGGCGCCCTCGCTCTGCACCACATCGCCCCCGGCGACGCGGATCCCAGCGTCTGGCTGGCCGCCAAGTCGACCTTCGGCCGGACCGTGCTGGTCCCGGACGACCTGCAGATCATCCCCATCGATCGGCACTGAAGTTCCATTCCACCGGACGGCCCGACCGGGCCGTTCACCGCAGAAAGGACGCCCGATGTCTACAACGGCGCAGACACCGGCAACACTCAACACCCCGCAGATGCGGCGCATCCTGGCTTCGGCCTTCCTCGGCAGTGCGATCGAGTTCTATGACTTCGCACTCTTCTCCATCGCTGCGGCGCTGGTCTTCAACAAGGTCTTCTTCGCCGGCATGGATCCGGTGGTCGGCACCTTCGCCTCGTTCATGGCACTGGCCACCGGATATGTCGCCCGGCCGCTCGGCGGGGTCATCTTCGGCCACTTCGGCGATCGCATCGGGCGCAAGAAGATGCTGGTGCTGTCGATGCTGCTGATGGGTGCTGCCACCGTCGCCCTCGGTCTGCTGCCCGGATCGGCGCAGATCGGTGCCCTGGCCCCGATCCTGCTGGTCACCCTGCGGGTCGTCCAGGGCATCGCTGTCGGTGGTGAATGGGGCGGGGCGGCGACCCTCGCGCTCGAACACGCGCCGGGTGGGCGCCGCGGTCTGGCCGCGACCTTCGCCAGCTCCGGCGGTCCCGCAGGCGTACTGCTCGCGACGCTGGTCACCTCGGCCTTCACGCTGCTGCCGCAGCAGCAGTTCCTCGCCTGGGGGTGGCGGATCCCGTTCCTGCTCAGCCTGGCGCTGGTGATCATCGGCCTGTGGGTCCGCTCCTCGGTCGCGGAGAGCCCGATCTTCGTCGCCGCCACCAAGAAGGTGGAGGAGCGCCGCATCCCGATCGCGGAGGTGCTGCTGAAGCACCCGAAGATGGTCGTCGTCGGCATCCTGGTGGCCTCCGCGCAGTTCACCGTCGGCGGCATCATGACCGTCTGGGCGGTCTCCCGGGCCGTGCAGAGCGGAGCGAACCAGACCCAGGTGCTGAACATCAAGGCCGGCTCCGCGGTCATCGTGCTGATCGTGACCTTCACCGCCGCGGCCCTGTCCGACCGCTACGGCCGCAAACTGATCATGGCGATCGGCATGATCGGGATGGCGCTGTTCACCTACCCGGCGCTGGTCCTGGTGGAATCCGGGTCGGTACGCAACTTCGCGATCGCCCTGGTGGTCGCCCAGATCTTCCAGTCGATGACCTTCGGGCCGCTGGCCGGCTACCTCTCCGAACTGTTCCCGACAAAGGTCCGGTTCACCGGTGCCTCGCTCACCTATCAGGGCGGTTCCACCCTCGGTGCCGGGTTCTCCCCGGCCATCGCGACCGCGGTGATCGCCGCCGGCGGCGTCGGTGCCCTGGCGGGTGCCTGGAGCGGGCTGCTGGTGCTCTGCCTGCTGGCGCTGCTCCTCGGCTCGCCGCGGGGTCGGGACAGGATCGACCTCGAGGCCATCGACGAGCAGGAGGCGGCGGAGGACGCGGTGGCACCGGTCGCTCCGGAGCCGAAGACCGGCTCGGCGGCCGGATGAGCCTCAGCCCTCCGGTGCGACCCGGATGGCGTTGGCGGTGGACCAGCTGAGGTGGATCGCGTCGTCGCCGACGGTGACCCGGATGGCGTCGGCGGCCTCGTTGACCTCCTCGACCTGCAACCCGGTCCCGACGGTGACGTGCAGTCCCTCCAGGTGCCGGAGCACCTCCGGGGACCGGTCGGAGACCCGGATCACCCGCACCCGATCGCCGGGTGCGGTCTGGCTGAGCGCCTGGTCCGCGGTGACCGTGAGATTGCCGTCGCGGTCCGGGATCGGGTCACCGTGCGGGTCGTGGCTGGGATGGCCGAGCACGTCGTCCATCCGGTCCAGCACCAGATCGGAGACCGCGTGCTCGAGCCGGTCGGCCTCGTCGTGGACCTGGTCCCAGGGCACCCCGAGCTCGCGGACCAGATAGGTCTCCAGGATCCGATGCCGGCGTACGATCTCGACCGCGATCGCGCGACCCGGCTCGGTCAGGCTGATCGAACCGTACGGCTCGTAGTCCAGGAAACCATCCCGGGCGAGCTTCTTCAGGTTCGCCGAAACGGTCGAGGGCGTCACGCCGAGTTGGGCCGCCAGATCCGAGGTGGTCGGCGTGCCGCCGGGCCACTCATGGGCCTTCCAGATGAGCGTGACATAGTCCTCGACCACCCGGGTGACCGCAGGATGAGGCATCCCGGTCATTCTAGGAGCGATTCCCCGCACCGGCGGTGACCGATTCGCGTTCCGGGGCGTCGGCCACCGCCTGCGCCTTCTTGAACGGTGCGGCCAGGGTCGCCAGGATGTCGCGCCGATGGGCGATCAGGAAGCCGAGGGCGAACACCGTCTGGATCGCGCTCAACACGTACCGGCCACCGGTATCGGTGACGAAGAACTGCACCGCGAACAGCACCGCCAGCCCGATCGCCGACCAGAGCCGGAACCGCAGCGCGATGATGATCGCCACACCCAGCACCGTCTGGGTCGCGGTCAGCACGAACTCCTCGACCTGCCGCCCGTCCAGGGGCAGCGCGGTGGTGCCGCCACCGATCCAGTACGCCACCGGCAGCGAACCGACCAGCAGGCTCCACTGGTTCACCTTGGAGGCGATCAGGGTGCCGATCGCCGCGGCCCCGTGGCCGCGGAGGGCGAACATCACCGCGATGATGAACTCCGGCGCCTCGGAGGCCAGCGGTGCCAGCCACTGCACCAGGAAGTAGCTGTCGATGCCGAGCGAGGTGCCGGAGGCGACCAGTGCCTCGGCGAACGGTTCGGCGGAGGTGAGGATGATCGCCGCGGAGACCAGGAACAGTGCCACCACGGTGATCCGCCGGGGCCGCGTCGGCATTCCCGCGATCAGCGCCGCGGCGCCGACGAACTCCTCCTCCTCGTCCTCGTGCACCCGGCTGGCGCGCCACAGATACAGCGCGAACATGGCGATCAGCACGAGACCGAACCACAGCGGAATGCTGCCCAGCAGCGGAATCGCGAACGCGATCACCGACAGCACGGCCAGGAACCCGATGTCGAGGCGCGCCTCGCCGGGGAGTCTGAGGAACCGGTTCAGCCCCGCGCCACCGGCGTCGGCGGACTGGCGGCGGCGCGCCACCACCAGGGCGACGATCACCACCAGCGGCCAGCCGAAGCCGAGCAGCAGCCGGTTCGAACCGGTCATGTTCGCGGCGGCGAAGTGCGTGTACGCCGGATCGGAGCCGGCGCGGAAGGCGTAGTAGAGGTCGACCGCGTACTCGGGCAGCACCGCGATCAGCGCGAGCAGGGCGATCGCCAGGGTGCCGGAGATGTCCTTCTGCGCCGCCTCGGCGGCCCAGGCGAGCAGGAAGGCGGCGGCCACCACCGCCGCTCCGAAGATGAACAGGTCGGCGACCGGGGTGAACTCGATCCCGGTCACGCGCATGGCGATCGCGGGGGCTGCGATCACCAGACAGAGCAGAATGCGTCGGACGAGAGCCGCTGGCATGACTTGCCTTTCTCAGCAGCTGCCATGGCCTCGGATGGGGGTCCTCGGCCACGACAACATCGGCCGAAGGTCTCGCTCGCCTCACCGGAGGTGCTACGCCGGGCAGCCATCCGCGGCCGCCATTGTGTCGACGCAACTCACCCGGACCGACGCCCGAGCGGAACTACTCCCCTTCGCGCAACAGGCTTTCGCGCGCGGTGCGGGTGTGTCTACGGACAACTGAATGTTTGATGAGCCAAACCTTGGTTCGGGACGGTTGGGGGCCTGGCGTCGGCGACGGAATAGTTGGTCCAGTGAAATAGTTTTGGTGGCATGACTGAACCGATCCGTACGAACAACGACACCTTGACGATCGAGGTCTGGTCCGATGTGGCCTGCCCGTTCTGCTATCTCGGTGAGCAGAACCTCGAACTGGCGCTGGAGTCCTTCGCGCACCGCGACCAGGTCGAGATCGTGGCCCGCAGCTTCGAACTCGACCCCACCGCCCCGGTCGGCGAACACCGCCCGATGGTCGAGGCGCTGGCCGAGAAGTTCGGCACCAGCCCCGCCCAGGTGGCGGCGATGCAGCGCGGGATCGCCGAGCGCGCCAAGGCCGCCGGCCTGGCGTACGACACCAGTGACGCCCAGATCACCAACACCTTCGACGCGCACCGGTTGGTGCACCTGGCCGCCGAATCCGGCAAGGGGATGGAGCTGCTGCGCGCGCTGATGCAGGGCTACTTCGCCGAGGGTCTGCGCGCCGGCGACCCGGACGCGCTGGTCGCCGTCGCCCGCCGGGTCGGCCTCGACGAGACCCGGGTGCGCGAGGTGCTCGCCGGCGACGACTACGCCGACGCCGTCCGTGCCGACCAGCAGCGGGCCCGCTCGATCGGGGTGAGCGGAGTGCCGTTCTTCCTGATCGCGGATCGGTACGCCCTCTCCGGTGCGCAGCCGGTGGCGACCTTCGCCTCCGCACTCGATCAGGCCTGGGCCGCCGAACACCCGATCCAGGTCATCGGGGATGCCGACGGCGCCGTCTGCACCGACGACTCCTGCGCGATCTGACCCGGCCCCACGTTGGTTGAGCGAGCGGCGAAGGAGCGAGTCGAAGCCATCGGTGAAACCCCCCTTGCCTGCATGAAACCCCTGCTGCAGTGGGGGTTTCACGCATCTGAGGGCGGTTTCACGCTGCGGGGGTCTGGTGCTCGAACCAGTCGGGTGTCGATGAGGGTGCGCAGCTCCTCGCACTCGCGGGCATCCAGCGAACCGATCACGGGGGCGCCGTCGAGCATCGCCGGGGCGAGCGCGGTCCGTACCGCGCGGCCGCGGGTGGTCAACGACAGCCGGCGGGCGCGCCGGTCGTCGGGGTCCGGTTCGCGGGTGATCAACCCGGCCCGCTGCAGCTGATCGGCGAGCGCGGTGAGGTGGGAGGGTTCACAGGCGGTCGCCTCGGCGGCGTGCTGCATCCGCATCGGCTCCTCGAGGATCAGCAGCAGCCGGGCCTGCGGGGCGCTGATCTCGAAGTCGCGGGCCACCTGCTCGATGTGGCGGCGCAACTCGATGCTGGCCCGCAGCAGGGCGTCCAGGGCGTCCATCCGGGCGCGGTCCTCCCTCGTGCGGGATGTGGCACCGGCTCTGGCGTTCATGCCTCCCCTTCCTCTCCACCATCTCAGATTACTTGGTTCAGTGAAGGAATAACTTCATTGAGTGAACTGTTGGGCTCGTCGTGGTATTCCTGCCACCCGATCTGGAGGTATCCCTCGTGACCATCACGACCATCATTCTCACCGCCCTGCTGACGCTCGGCTTCCTCGGGGCAGGTGTCGGCAAACTGCGCCGCAGCCAGCCGGTCACCGGCACCCTGGAAGGCCTCGGTGTGAGCCCCGGGCTGCAGCGGACGATCGGCATCCTCGAGGTGCTCGGCGCGATCGGCGTCATCGTCGGGCTCTTCCTGCAGCCGCTCGGCATCCTGGCCGCCATCGGCCTGGTGCTGATGATGATCGGCGCGATCATCTTCCACCTGCGCGCCAAGGACAGTGTCAAGAACTCCGCCGGCGCCCTGGTGCTGCTGGTGTTCTCCGGCCTGGTGCTCAGCCTCCAACTGATCACCGCCTGATCGCCCCACCCGAGTTCGGCAGAGGTACGCCTGAGATGTTCGGTTCGATTCCCTACAAGTGGCTGGTGGCGGTGGCCTTCGTCACCGGCCTCTTCCTCGAGATCCTCGACATGACGGTGCTGAACACCGCCCTGCCGATCCTCGGTGAGCACTTCGGTGCCGACACCGCCACCCTGCAGTGGCTGGTCACCAGCTATCTGATCAGCCTGGCGGTGTTCATCCCGGCCTCCGGCTGGGTGGCCGACCGGTTCGGCGACAAGAACACCTTCGTGCTCGCGCTCGCCATCTACACCGCCGCCTCGCTGTGGGCCGGGCTCGCCAACTCGGTCCCCGAGTTGCTGATGGCCCGGATCACCCAGGGCGTCGGTGGCGGTCTGCTCACCCCGGTCGGTACCGCGATGCTGTTCCGCGCGTTCCCGCCGCACGAACGGGCCCGGGCCTCGGCCATCCTGGCCATCCCGACCACCCTGGCACCCGCCCTCGGCCCGGTGCTGGGTGGCTGGCTCGCCGACAACATCTCCTGGCGCTGGGTCTTCCTGCTCAAGGTGCCGGTCGGCGTACTCGGCCTGATCTTCAGCATCCTCGCGCTCAAGGCGGGGGAGAAGGTGGCCCGCGATCGGCTCGACGTGGCCGGTTTCCTCACCGGTGGTGCCGGCCTGGCGACCCTGCTCGTCGGCATGGAACGCGGCGCCCGGGAGGGCTGGAGCGACGTGCCCGCACTCGCGCTGGTCGCCACCGGGGTGCTGCTGGCCACCGCCTTCGTGATCATCGAACGCCGGGTCAAGGCGCCGCTGATCGACCTGAAGCTGCTCCGCAACCGGATGTTCCGGATCGGCAACCTGATCATGCTGCCCGCCGCCGGTGCGACCATGGGCGCGCTGTTCGTGGTGCCGATGATGGTGCAGACCACGATCGGGCTGTCGGCCACCGAATCCGGTCTGCTGACCATGTTCCAGGCCTTCGGCATGCTGGTGATGCTGCCCTTCACCAACCGCGTCTTCCAACGGGTCGGCCCGCGCAGGATGATGATCGGCGGGTTCGCCGCGATCACCCTCAGCCAGGTGCTGTTGTCCTTCGTCGGTCCGGAATCCAGCCTCTGGCTGATCCGCGCGGCGATGTTCGTGATGGGTCTGGCCGGTGCGTTCATCATGGTGCCGGTGCAGGCGGCCGCGTTCTCCACCATCTCCGGCAAGGACACCGCACGCGCGACCGCACTGTTCTCCACCACCCGCCAGGTCGCGGCCGGCGTCGGGGTCGCGGTGCTGGCCACCACGCTCACCGTCCGGCTGGCCACGCATCTCGGTTCGCTGACCGGGCCGGTGACCGAGGCGGCCCGCGTCCAGGCCGCGTTCGCGGCGTACCACGACGTGTTCCTGGTCGGTGCGGTGCTGGCCGCTCTCGGCGTGCTGGTTTCGTTCTGGGTCAGGGATTCCGAGGCGGCGGCGAGCCGTACGCCGGTACCGGCCAAGGCGGTCGATCCGGTCACCCCGGTGACCGAGGCCGAACCCGGCTGAGGCGTACGCCCCCCGGGGCCTCAGGCCTCGGGGGTGCCCTGCTGGAAGCGCTGCACCCAGTCGTTGTCGGAGCGCACCCACACCGAACTGCGCAGCGTGCTCCGGGCGTCGCTGACCGCCCGCCAGAGCAGCAGCACCTGATCGGTGGCCGGGCGCTGGGCCTCGACCAGTTCGAGGTCGGTGGGTTCGGCGAGCGGGCCGATCGAGCTGAGCAGCTCGGCCCGCCGCCAGATGCGGCCCGAGGCACCGATCTCGCACCAGTCGGGGTGCAGCAGCGCCGCCACCCGGCTCGGGTCGGCGCGGACCGCGTCGGTGAGCAGCGAGCGTTCCAGCTCCACCACCCGCTCCTCGGCGGCGAGGTCCTCGTCCAGCTCCGGCAGCTCGAACAGGGTCGGAATCTCCTCGGTCTGGTTCGGGCGCACCTGCGGATGCGCGGACGAGCCACCGGCGTACCCGGGCCCGGTCGCCGGTTCCTTTCCCTGCTGGTACGCCACCGCGGCCGCCCGGGCGCGCGCATCGGCGGCCTCGTTCAGCTCATGCCCGGCGTGCCCCTTGACCCACTCGAACACCACCCGGCGCCCCTGCATCGCCTGATCGAGGGCCTTCACCAGCTCGACGTTCTGCACCGGTTTGCCGTCACCCTTGCGCCACCCGCGCCGCTTCCAACCCGGGGTCCACTTCGAGATCACGTTGATCGCGTACTGGCTGTCGCACAGCACCCGGAGATCCTCGGTGACGTGCGCGGTCTGCTGCAGCAGATCCAGCACCGCCATCAGCTCGCCCATGTTGTTGGTGCCGTGCGGCCAACCACCCGCCGCCCAGCAGTCGTCGTCGACGTACCAGGCCCACCCGGCCGGTCCGGGATTGCCGAGGGCCGAGCCGTCTGCTGCCGCGGTGATCGTCACCGCGCGATCTTCCCATGTCGGCGGAACCGGCGCTTCCCACCACGCCAGAACTGGCGGGTCATCGGCCGGGTCAGATAGGTACCGAGGCTGGAGCCGGCGGCCAGCGCCAGACCGACACCCGCGGCGGTCATCAGCGTCACCATCCCGGTCACGGTGTCCACCGCGGCCTGGTTGCTGGTCAGCAGCAGGACGCCGCGATAGACCATCGAGCCGGGCATCAGCGGCACGATCGCGGCGGTGATCAGCGCCAGTGCCGGTACGCCGAGCCGCGGCGCGAGCGTCCGGGCGATCACCGCCGACAGCACCGCGGCGACCGCGCAGGAACCGATCTCGCCGAAGCCGAGCCCGCCTGCGGCCAGATAGGCGAGCAGGGTGGCCACCCCGAGCAGCGAGGCGACCCAGACCGCGCGCAGGCTGGCGTGGCAGGCGACCGCGAAGGAGGCGGAGATGATCAGCGAACCGATCACCAGCTGCACCGGGCCCGCGACCAGCTGCGGGGCCGCCGGGGTGAGCAGCACCGAGACACCCAGCCAGGTGCCGAGCCGGAGCATCACCAGCAGCCCGGTGACGATGCCCAGGGTCAGCACCACCACCTCGAAGGCGCGGGCCGAGGCGGTGACATAGAAACTGTCCAGACTGTCCTGGGCGGCACCGACCACCGACATACCGGCCAGCAGCAACACGATGCCGGCGGTCACCGTCAGCGTCGGTTGGGTCTCCCGCAGCCCCGGCAGTCCCATCGCCTGGGCCCACTGCAGCAGCAGCGTGGCACTGGTCGCGACCGCCGCGCCGACCACCTGCTGGAAGAACGCGGGCACCCGCCGCCGGGCCAGGAATTGCAGGGCGATGTCGATCAGGCAGGTGGCCAGGAAGGTCACCAGCATGACGATCGGCTGCGCACCCCAGAGCAACCCCAGACCGATCGAGACCCCGCCGTTGGAGACCACCACCACCCACCGCCGATAGGGGTGCGGGGCATGGTTCAACCGGCGGAACTGGCCGTTCGCCTCGGCAGCGGTGAGCTCACCGGCCTCGATCTGCTCGACCAGTTCCATCACCCGCTGCACCCGGGTGAAGTCGGTGGTCCGGGCGCGCACCACGCGCAGCGTCGACATCGGCTCACGGTTGCGGGGCTGCCAGGACAGCGTGATCGAGGTGTAGGTGACATCGCAGTTCACCCCGCGCAACCCGTAGGCCCGGGTGATCCGCAGGGCGGTGGTGGTGACGTCGTTGGCCGAGGCGCCGGAGCTGAGCAACAGATCCGAGACATCGGTCGCCAGGTCGAGCACCCGCAGCGCCTGCCGGGTCTCCTCGGCGATCTCGTTCTCCTCCGGCGGAGCGGGCTGTGCCGGAGGCGGTGGCACGACCGCATCACGCAACCGCCGACGCACCCCGCCGAAGAACCCCTGCCGCACCATGTGCCTAGGGTGGCCGCAGGCCCCCACCACTGACAAACCCACGCCGGTGTCGGTCCGTGATCGAGCCGCGGAGGTACGCCGCTATGCTGCGGCGTGGCCGTTCCCAACCTGGTCCAGGAGGCACAGTGGCCGCCGAGAGGTCATCCACAGCAATCGATCCCACCGCCGTCGCATCCACCGCCACCGGAGCCGAGATCGCCCAACAGCCCACCCTGTGGCGACGGGTGGCGGAGATCGTCACCGGTACCGCCGGGGAACTTGGCCCGATCCTGGCGGCCGCCGCCGATCCGGCCCACCGGCTGATCCTCACCGGTGCGGGCTCCTCGGCCTTCGCCGGCGAGGTGATCGCCCCCGAACTGGCCCGCCGGCTGGGCCGCCCGGTCGAGGTGCTGCACAGTACCGATCTGGTGGCCACCCCGGCCCTGTTCGGCGACGACCCGCGGCCGACGGTGCTGGTCTCCTTCGCCCGCAGCGGTGACAGCCCGGAGTCGGTGGCCGCGGTCCGGCTCGCCGATGCCCTGCTGCCCGAGGTGCGGCACCTGGTGGTGACCTGCAATGCCGAGGGTCAGCTGGCCCGCGAGCTGGGGGCCCGGCCGAACGACCGGGTGCTGCTGCTGCCGCCGGAGACCAACGACCGCGGTTTCGCGATGACCTCCTCGTTCACCTCGATGGCGCTGGCGACCCTGCTGGCCTTCGGCGTACCGGTCGACGTCGACGGGCTCGCCCGCACCGCCGAGGACGTGCTCGCTGGGGCGTACGCCAATGCCGAGGCGCTGCTGAGCCGGGAACCGGACCGGTTGGTCGCGCTCGGTTCGGGATCGCTCAAGGGGCTCTCCCGGGAGACCGCGCTCAAGTGTCTGGAGCTGACCGCCGGTGACCTGATGGCGGTGGCGGACTCCTCGATGGGGTTCCGGCACGGGCCGAAGGCGATGCTCACCGACCGGTCGGTCGCGGTGGTGCAGCTGTCGTCGGATCCGGTGACCCGTCCCTACGACGAGGACATCGCCACCGAGCTGATCGCCCGGCTGGGCGCCGACCGGGTCGTCGTGGTGTCCGCGCAGCCGCTGGCCGACGACGCGTTCGCCGGTGCGCAGCGCTGGCAGCTCCCGGGCGCCGAGGCGCAGCCGGATGCGGTGTGGGCGCTGGCCGCGTTGATCAACGCCCAGGCATTCGCCCTCGGCGCCTCGCTGGCCGGTGGGAAGACCCCCGACAATCCCTTCCCCAGTGGGGAAGTGAACCGGGTCGTGCAGGGTGTCCGGATCCACGATCTGCCCGAGGCGCGCTGATGGTTGCTGCGGGTTCGAGCGCGGGCGAGGTCTATCTCGGCGTCGACGGCGGCGGCACCAAGACCGCCTACTGCCTGATCTCCGACGGAGTTCCGATCGCCCACTTCCGCGGTGAGAGCATCCATTACCTGACCCGCGGCATGCACGTCGTGGAACCGGCGCTGCGGCTGGGCATCGGCGAGGTCTGTTCGGTGGCCGGGATCGAACCCGGTGACATCGCCCACGCCTTCGTCGGCATCCCCGCGCTCGGTGAGGTGCGCGACGCGATCGCCGTGCTGGAAGCGATTCCGGGACGGGTGCTCGGCCATGACCGGTACGCCTGTGGCAACGATGTGGTCTGTGGCTGGGCGGGTTCGCTGGGCGGCGCCGACGGTGTCCACGTGGTCTCCGGCACCGGTTCGATCTCCTACGGCCAGTACGCCGGCCAGGACGCCCGGGCCGGTGGCTGGGGTGAGCTGCTCGGCGATGAGGGATCCGGCTACTGGGTCGCGCGGCAGGGGTTGAACGCGTTCACCCGGATGAGCGACGGCCGGTTGCCGCGCGGGCCGCTGCACGAACGACTCGCCGCCGAGCTGGGCATCGACGACGACTTCGATGTGGTCGACGTGGTGCTGAACCAGTGGGGCGAGGAGCGGGCCCGGATCGCCGCACTGAGCGTCACGGTCGTCGCCGCGGCCGAGGCCGGTGACCCGGTCGCCGCCCAGATCCTGCAGGCGGCGGCCCAGGAACTCGCCCGGCTCGCCGATGCGATCGCCGAGCGGCTCGACTGGCCGGCCGGCGAGCAGGTGCCGGTGTCCTATTCCGGTGGGATGTTCAACGCGACAAGGATTTTCGACGAATTCGCGGCGGCCCTGGCCGCCAGTCCGATCGCCTACGACCTGCGTACGCCGGCGTACCCTCCCGACGAGGGCGCCGCCCACTACGCCGCCCGACTGGCCGCGCGCGCCGCCCGCGGCTGACCCGGAGAACACGATGGAGCTGCTCACCGTCACCCTCAATCCCGCCCTCGACCTCACCTACCGGGTGCCGGAACTGGTTGCCGGCGGCTCGGTCCGGGTCGCCGAAGTGACCGGCCGGGCCGGCGGCAAGGGCGTCAACGTGGCCACCGTCGCCCAGGCGCTCGGTGCGACGGCCCAGGCGCTGGTGCTGGTCGGTGGCCCGGGGAGCGACGAACTGACCGACGGGCTCACCGACCTCGGGCTGCGGGCCCGGGCCGTGACGGCGCTGGCGGGGATCCGGCGCACCATCGCCGTGGTACCCGACCAGGGAGAGACGACCATCCTGCTCGAACCGGGCAGCCGGGTCACCGCGCCGGAGGAGGTCGCCGATCAGGTCCTGGAAGAGGCGGCGGCCGCGCTGGCCGAGGGGGTCGGTGCGGTGGTGGTGTCCGGCAGCCTGGCCCCCGGTGTCCCGGCCGAGCTGCCGGCCCGGATCGCGGCGCGCTGCCGGGAGGCCGGGATTCCCTGTGTGGTCGACACATCCGGGGAGGCGTTGGGTGCGGCGGTCGGCTCGGGTGCGGTGCTCAAGCCCAACCGGGAGGAGCTGGAGCAGCTGCGCGGACCGCTGGGTGCCGAGCCGGCGGCGCTGGCCGATGCGGCCGGGGACCTGCTCGCCGGAGGGGCCCCGGCCTGTCTGGTCACCCTCGGTGCGGCGGGCCTGCTGCTGCGCACCCCGCAGGGTGCCTGGCTCGCCCGGCCGCCGGAGCAGATCGCCGGAAACGCCACCGGGGCAGGGGATGCGGCCGCGGCCGCCCTGGCGCTCGGCCTGGCGGAGGTGACCGCTGGCGGCGTACCGGACTGGCCGGTGCTGCTGGCCGATGTGGTCGCCACCTCCGCCGCGGCGGTGCTCTCCCCGGTCGCCGGGGAGCTGGACCTGGCGGCCCGGGAGCGCTGGCTGCCGCTGGTCCGGATCGACGAATTGCCCGTTGCAGAAGGGACGATGCAGTGACGACGACGATGAGCGAGGTGTTGGCGGGGATCGGGAACGGCGCGGTCGGCGCCTACAACGTGATCCTGCTCGAACATGCCGAGGCGATCGCCGGTGCCGCGGCCGATACCGGGATCCCGGTGGTGCTGCAGCTGTCCCAGAACGCCATCCGCTACCACGGTTCGCTGGCGCCGATCGTCCGCGCCTGCCAGGCGCTGGTCGAGGCGAGCCCGACGCCGGTGGTGGTGCATCTGGACCACATCGACGACGAGGAGCTGATCGCCGAGGGGCTCGAGCTGGGTGTCGACTCGGTGATGTTCGACGGTTCGGCGCTCGACTACGCCGACAATGTGTCCGCCACCGCCCGGGTGGTCGAACGCTGTCACGATGCCGGTTGCTGGGTGGAGGCCGAGCTCGGTGAGGTGGGTGGCAAGGACGGCGTGCACGCCCCGAACGTGCGCACCGATCCGGATGATGCGGCCCGCTTCGTCACCGACACCGGCGTCGATGCGCTGGCCGTCGCGGTCGGGTCCTCCCATGCGATGGCCGAGCGGACCGCCGCCCTGGACGACGAGCTGATCGCGGGACTGGCCGCCAGTGCCGGTGTACCGCTGGTGCTGCACGGATCCTCCGGGGTGCCCGACGACGGCCTGGTCAGCGCGGTCCGGCACGGCATCCGCAAGGTGAACATCGGCACGATGCTGAACCAGCTGCTCACCGAGCAGGCGCGGGTGGTGCTCGGTGACAACCCCCGGCTGAGCGACCCGCGGAAATACCTGCGCCCCGGGCGCGACGCCATCCGCGCCGAGGTCGCCCGGATCTCGACGCTGATCGGCCCCCACGCTGGCTGAGCGAGCGAGGAACGAGCGAGACGAAGCCACCCGGGTCGGGGACCGCAAGATGGGAGAAGTCTGCGGCCGCCGGGGTGACTAGCGTCGGTGCCATGTCCCGCACCCGCGTACACAATCTGCAGGTATCCCTCGACGGTTATGCCGCCGGCACCCATGTCACCCGTGACGAACCGATCGGGCAGGCCGGCCAGCTGTTCTCCCGGTTCGACGGCCGGATGATCCATGGCGTCGACAAGGCGGACGCCCCGATCACCCTCGACCGCGCGCTGACCGCGCTGTGGGGCCAGGGCATCGGTGCCGAGATCATGGGCCGGCGCAAGTTCGGACCGCAGAGCGGGCCCTGGCCCGATGACGGCTGGCGCGGCTGGTGGGATGAGGAGCCGCCGTTCGGCACCCCGGTGTTCGTGCTGACCCATCACCCGCGGGAGCCGATGCACTTCGACAACGGCACCAGCTTCCACTTCGTCGAGGGGGCACCGGCCGAGATCCTTGCCCGGGCACAGGATGCGGCGAACGGGCTGGACGTCCGGCTCGGTGGCGGGCCGAGCACCATCCGGCAGTTCCTGGCCGATGACCTGGTCGACTTCCTGCACCTGGTGACGGTGCCGATCGTGCTCGGCGAGGGAACCTCGCTGTGGGACGGCCTCGGTGGTGTGCAGGACAGGTTCGACCTGGAGACCGTCGCGAGCCCGACCGGCCTGATCCACCAGTTCTGGAACCGGAAGGGCTGACCCCGGCCCGGCGGTCAAGGTCAGCTGGTCGCGCGTTCGACGAGGGCGAGCACCCGGGCCGGGGAGCCGGAACCGTTGACGATCGGCAGCGGGGTGGCCACGATCATCGCGCCGGTGGTCGGCAGCTTGTCCACGTTCTTCAGCTGGGTGATCCCGTATTTCCCGGCGCCGAGCATGAACGAGTGGCAGGGGAACGCCGGCTCGAAGGAGTGCGCGATGCCGCCGTCGGTGCCGACGGTCTCCACGCCGATGCCCTGGATCGGGGTCTCCTCGGCCAACCACTGTGCACACTCCGGTGTCATCCCCGGTGAATGCGGACCGGTCTCGCTGTTGCCGAGCGCCTCGTCCTGGTCATAGGTGCGCGGCGCCCAACCGGTGCGCACGATCAGCCAACCGCCCTCGGGCAGCGGCCCGTTCTCCGCCTCCCACGCCTTGACGTGTTCGACGGTCAGCATGAAGTCGACGTCCTGGGCCACCTCGTCGGTGACGTCGATGACCGCCGCCGGACGGAGCAGCTTGTCCGGGGCGACCGAGGCGATGTCCTCCTTGTCCCGCCCGGTCACCCAATGGTTCGGCGCATCGAAGTGGGTGCCGGTGTGCTCACCGGTGCGGAAGTTGTTCCAGTACCAGCCCGGCCCCTGTTCGTCGCAGTCGCTGATCAGTTCCAGCTGGAAGGGCCAGGTCTGACCGAACTCCGGCGGCAGCTGCAGGATCGGGGTCTCGGCGTTCAGCGGTGAGGTCAGGTCGATCACCTCGATCTGGCCGCTGCCGATGGCCTCGGACAGTTGCTGCAGGATCTTCATCGATTTTCCTTCGTTGGTTGGGATCGGGTCAGACGACGTGCCGGTTCAGCGTCGCCGACGGTGACTCGCCGAAGGCCTCGCGATACTCGGTGGAGAACCGGCCGAGGTGGTTGATGGCCAGCTCTCCGGCCACCGCGGTCACCGTGGTCGAACCGGGCGCGGCCAGCTCCAGTCGCTGCCGGGCCAGGTCCAGCCGACGCCGCTTCAACCAGGCGGCCGGTGACTCGTCGAGTTCGGCGCGGAATGCCTTCTGCAGTTGGCGTACACCGACCCCGATACCGGCGGCGACCTGCGGCAGGTCGATCGTCTCGGCGATCCGGGCCTCCATCCAGGCCGTGGCCCGATGCACGGTCGCGGCATTGCCGCTCCGGGTGCGGATCAGCTCGGAATGGTTGTGCGGCTGGGTCAGCAGCAGCGTCGTCAGCACGGTACGCTCCCAGCGCCGCGGGCGCTGCGCGGTCGGGTCGCTCAACTGCTGCCAGAGCCGGCGCACCGAACCGAGCCAGGAGCGCACCGCCGGATCCTCGACCGGCAGCTGGGCCTGGAATCGCAACGGCCCGGCCGGCTCGTCATCGGCGAGCAGGGCGAGCTCCTGCTCGACCGCCTCGCGGTCCAACCAGCACAGCAATTGCGGATTGTGCTCACCCCAGTGCATGTCGACCGCCTCGGTCGGCGAGAGGATCGCCGCATTGGCCGGGGTGGACACGAAATGGTCGGTGCCGTGGTCGATCAGCGCACGGCCGGCCAGTGGCACCATCACCAGATAGAAGTCCTCGAGCCGGCCCGGGGTGATCCGCACCCGATGCCCATAGTCCAGTCCGACGACCGCGACCCCGCCGCTGCGATGGGCGCTGAACCGGACATCCACCCCGTCGGGTCCGGGTTGCAACCGGTGCGGGCAGAAGACCTCACCGATCTCCTCACGCGCGCGTTCCACGGCGGTGGTGTGCAGGGTGCGGCGTTCCAGCACGGCTTCGCGCATCTCGCCCTCCTCACCCGACCACGTTCGTTGTGCGGTGGCTCACACCTTAGGCGGGATCTGTGTCGTTATGAAGACTGTCGACATGATCCCGGCATTGATTCGGTGTGCCGGTCGCAATTCGGATAGCACCCGCACCGGGGCCGACCTAGCGTTCCGATGCCATGGAGACAGCCACCGAGCAGGCAACCGAGAAGCCGCTGGCCGGGCGGACCGCACTCGTGACCGGGGGTGCGACCCTGGTCGGGCAGGGCGTGGTCCGCGCCCTGCACGCCGACGGTGCCGAGGTCGTCGTGGTCGACATCGACGCCGAGGGGGCCCGGCCGCTGGTCGAGGAACTGGGTGTCGGATTCGCCCGGGTCGACATCACCGACGACGCCGCGCTGGCCGATCTGGTCGCCGACCAGGACCGGATCGACATCGTGGTCAACCTGGCCTGCAGCTACCTCGACGACGGTGCGGACACCAGCCGCCAGGACTGGTTGAGCGCACTGGATGTGAATGTCGTCTCGGCGGTGCAGCTGGTCCGCGCCGCGCGGGAGAAGCTCGCCGCCAGCGGCCACGGCGCGGTGGTCAACTTCACCTCGATCTCCTCCTCGGTCGCCCAGACCGGCCGCTGGGTCTATCCGGCCACCAAGGCGACGCTGGTGCAGGTCACCCGCTCGATGGCGATGGACCTGGCCGGTGACGGGATCCGGGTCAACTCGGTCAGCCCCGGGTGGACCTGGTCGAAGGTGATGGACACCCTCTCCGGTGGCGATCGGGCCAGGACCGACCGGGTGGCCGCCCCCTTCCACCTCACCGGCCGGGTCGGTGACCCGATCGAGGTCGGTCGCGTCGTTTCCTTCCTGGTCAGCGATTCCGCCTCCGTGGTCACCGGGGCCGACTGGGCCGCCGACGGTGGCTATTCCGCGATGGGACCGGAACAGGCCGTCCCCGCGATTCCGCAACTCAGCGAATGATCACCGAGACGAGGACGACATGTTGATCGCCATCATCGGAGCCGGATTCGCCGGCCTGGCCGCCGCCAAACACCTGCGCGACTTCGGCCACCAGGTCACCGTCTTCGAGAAGTGCCCGGACGTCGGTGGCGTGTGGAGCCGCACCCGCCGCTATCCCGGCCTGTGCACACAGAACAACAAGGACACCTACTACCTCTCCGACCTGCCGATGCCGGACTCGTATCCCGAATGGCCCAGCGGCGCCCAGGTGCAGGCCTATCTCGAGGGGTACGCCACCCTGTTCGGTCTGCGACCGCACCTGCGGCTCGCCACCGAGGTGGTCTCGGTCGAGGAATCCGAACCCGGGTCGAGCCAGCGCCAACCCGGTGACACCCGCTGGCGAATCACCACCCGCCACGACGGCGCAGAGACCAGCGAGGACTTCGACTTCGTGGTGGTCGCCAACGGGATCTTCTCCACCCCCGCCATCCCCGACTGGCCGGGGCGTACCGAATTCGAGGCCGCGGGCGGGCGGATCTGCGCACCCAGCGAGGTGCAGTCGGTCGACGAGGTGCGCGGCCGTGACCTGGTCGTCGTCGGCTACGGCAAATCGGCCTGCGATGTCGCGGTCTCGCTGTCGGAGGGTGCGGCGACCACCACCGTGGTCGCCCGGCAGTTGCTGTGGAAGATGCCCCGGATGCTGATGGGCGTCCTCAACTTCAAGCACCTGATGCTCACCCGGCTCGGTGAGGCGCTGTTCGAGTACCAGCACCTGCGCGGGATCGAGAAATTCATGCACGGCAGGGGAAAACCGGTCACCACCTCGATGCTCGGCAGCGTCCAACAGGTCGCCACCAGACAGCTCAAGCTGCGCCGACTCGGGTTGGTCCCCGAGGGCTCCTTCGAACGGATCGCCCGCTCGACCGTCTCCCTGGTCACCGAGGGTTTCTATGAGAAAGTCGAATCCGGTGACCTGCGAGTGGTGCGGGACGCCACCATCACCGCACTGACCGTCGACGACGGGATGCCCGCCGCGACCCTGAGCACCGGTGAGACCGTGCCCGCCGAGGTGATCGTCTGCGCCACCGGCTTCCGCCAGGAGGTGCCGTTCCTGTCCCGGGAACTGCAGCAGCGGATCACCGACGACCGGGGCAACTTCGAGCTCTACCGCCAGATCCTGCCGCACGAGGTGCCCGGAATCGCCTTCTGTGGTTACAACTCCTCGTTCTTCTCCCCGCTCTCGGCCGAGGCCGCGGCGATCTGGATCGGCGCCCACCTGATGGGTGAACTGGAGCTGCCGCCGGTGGCCGAGCGGCGCCGGCTGGTCACCGAGCGGTTGCGCTGGATGGCCGAACGCACCGAGGGTCATCACGCCCGTGGCACCAACATCATCCCGTTCTCGATGCACAACGTGGACGAGATCCTCTCCGACATCGGTCTCGACGTCACCCCTGCGGTCCGGGTCGGGCAGTGGCTGCGACCGCCGGCAGCCAGCGACTACCGCGACATCCCGCAGCGCCTGATCGCTCGCCACGCACGCCGTGCCGGTGCGAAACTGGAACCGGCCGGTGCATCGGACCGGCCCGGTGACCAGGCGGCAGCGACGCGCCAGACCGCCGGAGCGGGGAGGCAATGACCCAGAACGGCCAGATCCAGCAGGAGCGGACCCGGGCTGCGGACCACGACGCGATCGTCGTCGGTGCCGGCATCAACGGCATGGTGGCCGCCGCGGAACTGGCCGGTGCCGGCTGGCGGGTCTGCCTGATCGACGAGCACGAGCGGATCGGCGGTTTCATCGCCTCCGCCGAGCTGACCGAGCCGGGCTTCATCCACGACACCTTCTCCAGCTGGCATCCGCTCTTCCACACCGGCGGCGCCTATGCCGAACTGGGTGCGGACCTGGCCCGGCACGGGCTCAGCTATCGCAACACCGACGGTCCGTTGACGGCCTCGGTCGGTCCGGACTCGGTGGTCGTCGCCCACCGCGACCCGGAGCAGACCGCGGCCGGCTTCGCCGCCGAGGCGGACCGGTCGGCGTACCTGAAGGCACTGGAGCGGCTCGGCGCCGATCTCGACGTGATCGGTGAGCTGCTGGGCACCGAGCTGCGTTCCCCCGCCGCCGCGGGCCCGCTCTGGCGGCTGCTGCGCCGCGGCGGCCTCGCCCGGGTCGAGGGTTGGGCCCGGGACACCGCGATGTCGGGCCGGGCCTGGTGTGCGCGCATGTTCACCGGCGGTGAGGTGGACCAGCTCTGGGTGCCCTGGCTGCTGCACGGTGGGCTGAACCCGGATGCCGCCAGCGGTGGGTTGATGGTGCCGTTGTTCGCCGCCACCATGCACGGCGCCGGACTGCCGGTGGTCACCGGGGGTGCGGGGGAGTTCGTGGCGGCCTTCGAGAGGCTGCTCGCCGAACGTGGCGTGACGGTGCTGACCGGTAACCGGGTGGAACGGTTGATCGTCGAGGACGGGCGCACCGTGGGGGTGGTCGCCGACGATGGGCAGCGGCTGCGGGCGGAGCGGGCGGTGTTGTGCTCGGTGACCCCGCAGGCGCTCTGGCAGGAGCTGCTGCCCGATGCACCGCCGAGGCAGCGTGCCGAGGCGCAGGCCTACCGCTACGGCCGCGGCGCCATGCAGGTGCACCTCTCGCTGGACCGGCCGCTGCAGTGGCAGGCCGGCGAACTCGCCGGCGTACCGCTGGTGCACCTCTCCTCGGGTTCGGCATCGACCGGGATCGCCTGCGCCGAGGCGAGCGCGGGGCTGCTGCCGCGCCGGCCCACGGTGGTCGTCGGCCAGCAGTTCCTGCTCGATGAGACCCGGGTCCCCACCGGTCGCGGGCAGTTGTGGCTGCAGCTCCAGGAGGTCCCGTACGCCCCCAGCGGTGATGCGGCCGGGGAGCTGGACACCACCGGTGGCTGGGCCCCCGAGCTCTGCGCGGGTTTCCTGGACCGGGTGCTTCGCCAGCTCGAGGAGTACGCCCCAGGGGTGCGCGACAGCGTCCGGGAGGTGCACGCGCTGGCCCCGCCCGATCTGACCTGGTGGAACCCGAACGCCCAGCACGGCGACCCCTACAGCGGCTCGGCGGAGCTGCACCAGAACCTGCTCTGGCGGCCCGGGCCCGCGACCGGCCGGCACCGCACGGTCGTTCCGGGGCTGTGGCACATCGGCGCCAGCACCCACCCGGGGCCCGGTCTGGGCGGCGGTTCGGGCCATCTGGCTGCCCAGCAGTTGCTCGCCGGGGACGCACCGCGGCTGCAGCGGCTCCGCCGGCGGCTGGGGCGATAGTCTGCGCCGATGAGCGTGCAGCAGGACGGTGACCGGTTGGAGGGACTGCCCCGCCACCAGCAGCTGATCGTCAGCATCTTCGGGCTCTACGGCCGCAGCAACGGGGGCAGCATCGCGGTCTCCGGGCTCATCCAGCTGCTCGGGGATCTGGGCGCGGAGTCCGCCGCGGTGCGCTCGTCGGTGTCCCGGTTGAAGAAGCGCGGGGTGCTGACCAGTACCCGGCCGGGCGGCCAGGCCGGGTACGCCCTGGTACCAGCCCTGCAGGAGGTCTTCGCCGAGGGCGACCGACGGATCTTCGATCCCCGCCGGGCGAGGGTCGACGAGCCGTGGATGCTGGCCGCGTTCACCGTGCCGGAGGCGCAACGCCATCTGCGGCACCGCATCCGGACGATGTTCACCAAGCGGGGCTTCGGCTCGGTGACCCCGGGGCTGTGGATCGCACCGGGATGGTTGTTCGAGTCCACGCTGGCCGAGCTGGAACGGGAGCAGCTGGCGAGCTACGTCGACTTCTTCTCCGGTGCCGCGCTCGGCCCGGTCGACCTCGCCGACAAGGTCGCGAAGTGGTGGGACCTGCCCGCGCTTTCCCTGCTGTACGAGGAATTCCTGCAGCGCTGGGAACCGGTCCGGCGGCGCTGGCGCGGGCGTTCCGGGGCCGGCGGCGAGCTGGCCCGGGAGGCCTTCCGCGACTATCTGCCGCTGATCACCCAGTGGCGCCGGTTGCCCTATCTGGATCCGGGGCTGCCGCTGGCCTACCTGCCCGAGCCGTGGCCCGGGCAGGCGGCCGCCGATCTGTTCGCCGAGCTGAATGACACCCTGGCCCCGCTCGCCGAACGGCACGCCCGCGGCGTACTCGTCCCCGACGCGGCCTGAGGCGCCGCGCTCACTCCTCGGGCAGCAGTTCCTTGCCGGCCGAGGGGCCTTCGAGGAATTTGTTCGGCTTGAGGAAGCAGCTCAGCACCAGGGCGCCGTTGGGGGAGTGGGCCTTGTGCTGGTTGCCCTTGGGGCGCCAGGTGAAGTTCCCGACCGTGGCCTCGCCCTCGGCGTCGACGATGCTGCCCTCGAGCACATAGGTCTGCTCGATCTCCACGTGCTCGTGCTTGTAGAGCACCGCCCCCGGTTCCCACTTGAACAGTGCGGTGAGCAGGCCGGTCTCCGGCTCGGACAGCAGCACCTTCATGGTGATGCCCTCCGAGGCGGTCGGCTGCCACGGCAGCGACTCCACGTCGACGTAGCGGGAAGCCAACGGGGGAAGGGAATTCAGGTCATCGGCGTGCGGCGTGATGGCGGGCATGGAACCTCCCGATGTAGCGGATGTGTTGCGATCGTCATGCAACAGTCATATTATCACGATCGTCCACCCCTGAACAGGGGTGCCGACCAGGTGAGGAGAACCCGTGTCGAACGTGCCCAGCAAGGAAACCGTCAACCCGGCGAGCCTGCCCAGGCCCTCGGGTTTCGCGCACGGCACCAAGGTCGGTGACACCGTCTATCTGGCCGGCCAGACCGCCCTGGATGCCGACATGAACATCGTCGCCGGGGGCATCGTCGAGCAGTTCAAGCAGGCCTTCGGCAATGTGCTGACCACCCTGCGCGAGGCCGGCGGTGAGCCGAACGACCTGGTCGATGTGACCATCTACCTCACCGACGTGGACGACTATCTGGCCAACGGCCGCGAGATCGGCCGGCTCTGGCGCGAGATGGCCGGCTCGGAATACCCGGCGATGGCCGGTATCGGCATCACCCGGCTCTGGCAGCCCGAGGCCCTGATCGAGATCAAGGGCGTCGCGGTGATCGGCTCCGGCTCCGCGCGCTGACTCTCACGGTTCGTTGAGCCGCTCCGGGTCGGACTCGTCGATGGCCCACAGCTGGTCGTCGGTGGTGATCTCGCCGGTGCGGTACTCCGGGCGGCCGAACCGGGCGACCAGCTCGTTCTCCAACCGGCCGGCATCGTAGGGGCCCTGGTGTCGACGCTCGCCGACGAAGAAGGTCGGCGTACCGCGGGCACCGCTGTCGTGGGCGCTGGCCATGTCCGCGCGGACCCGGTCGGCGAGCGCCGGGTCGTCCAGGTCGGCGGTGAACCGGTCCACGTCGAGGCCGAGCTCGTCGGCGTAGCGCAGCAGATCCTCGCGCTCCAGGTGGTCCTGATGGCCGAACAGCTTGTTGTGCATCGGCCAGAACGCACCCTGGCGGGAGGCCGCCTCGGCCGCGATGGCCGCGTCGAAGGCGTGCGGGTGCACGTCGGTCAGCGGCAGGTGCCGGAAGATGTAGCGGCCCCGGACACCCAGTCGCTCGGTGAGGTCCTCCAGCATGCCGGTCGCGTCCCCGCAGAACGGGCACTCGAAATCACCGTATTCGACCAGGGTCAGCTCGGCGTCGGGATTGCCGCGGAAGTGGTCGCGGCCGACGTCCACGGGCTCGGAGAGGATGTAGGGCAGGCTCGCTTCGGTCTGGCCGAACACCCGCGCCGCGATCTGGAAGGTCGAGAAGCCGACGATCGCCGCGAGCACCGCAGCCAGCAGTACGCCGACCGTCGCCTCCGCCTGCAACCTCGGGTCGTCGAAGGCGAGCCCGATGATCAACAGGGACATGGTGAAGCCGATGCCGGACATCGCGGCGCCGCCGAGCACCTGTCCGAAGCCGACCCCCTCGGGCAGGTCACCCAGCTTGAACTTCGTCGCGGCGAAGGTGCCGAGCCCGATGCCCAGGAACTTGCCGATCACCAGGCCGAGCACCACGCCCCAGGTGAGGGTCGAGGTGAGTGCGGCGGTGAGTACGCCCCCGCCGAGTGCCACCCCGGCGTTGGCCAGCGCGAACAGCGGCACGATGAAGTAACTGGTCCACGGGTGCAGGGCGACCTGCCAGCGCTCGTTGACCGACACCACGCGCTGCAGGCCACGCTGGGCCTGCTGACCCGAGTCCGGCAGCGGAGACTGCCGGAACGCCCGGAACAGGCTGGTGGCATCGTCCACATCGCTGCGGGTCGGTTCGTGCGCGGGGATCATCAATCCGGCCAGCATTCCGGCGACCGAAGGGTGCAGGCCGGACAGCAGGGTCGCCAGCCAGAGCACGAAGACCGTCACCCCGTAGGGCCAGGTGCGCCAGACCCCGGCCCGGCCCATCAGGACGAAGGCGGCCAGGCAGGCGATCATCACCGCCACCGCGATGAAGTCGATCTTCTCGGCGTACGCGATGCCGATCACCGACACCGCGGCGATGTCGTCGAAGACCGTCAGGGTGAGCAGAAAGATCCGCAACTGGGCCGGGCAGCGCGGGCCGGCGAGCGCGACCGCACCCAGCATGAACGCGGTATCGGTGCCGATCACCGCACCCCAGCCGCGGGCGGCCTCACCGCTCGGATTGAGGGCCAGGAAGATCAGCGCCGGGACGAGGATGCCCATGCCGGCGGCGACCAGCGGCACGGCGATCCGCCGCCGGTCGGTGAGCTCTCCCATCGAGAGTTCCCGGCGTACCTCCAGGCCGAGGACCAGGAAGAACAGCACCATCAGGCCGTCGTTGACCCAGTGCTGCAGGCTCATCTTGAGTTCCAGCGGACCGAGCGCCACCGTCCCCTCGGTGTGCCACAGCCCGCCGTAGCTCGCACCCCACGGCGAGTTCGCCCAGATCAGCGCCACCAGCGTGGTCGCCAGCAGGATGCCCGCGCTGCCTGCCTCGGTGGACAGATAGCGGGTCAGCTGACGGGGTGTTCGAGCCTCGGGCTCGGCCGTCCGGGCCGTGGTGGTGGTGCCGTCCTCGCTCATGGCGACATTTTTGCCGATGGGTGGTGAGGCTGCCACCGCGGCTCCGAGGTTCGGCTTTCGTTGTCCAGATTGGGTACTGCCGGCAAATGACGGGGTTCGAGGGCTGGTTCGGGTCTATCGGTACCCACCCCGCTCGGTTACATTGCTTCGATGACGTACGTCCTGGGCACGCGATATCTCCGGAGGGGTCATGGCTGAACGATCATTCGCGACCGAGGTCGAGCACCTGCGCAAGGGGGCCGGTGACGACTTCCACGGTGAGGGCATCCTGGCGGTGACCAAGGCGTTGCTGCAGTCCGGGGTCGCCTACGTCGGTGGTTACCAGGGTGCGCCGATCTCACACCTGATGGACGTCCTCGGCGACGCCCGGGAGATCCTCGGCGAGTTGGACGTCTATTTCGAGAACTCCGCCTCCGAGGCCACCGCGGCCGCGATGCTGGCCGCCTCGGTGCACTATCCGCTGCGCGGGGCGATCACCTTCAAATCCACCGTCGGCACGAATGTCGCTTCGGACGCCCTGGCCAACCTGGCCAGCGGCGGGGTGATGGGCGGCGCGCTGATCATCGTCGGCGAGGACTACGGCGAGGGCTCGTCGATCATGCAGGAACGCAGCCATGCGTTCGCGATGAAGTCCCAGATGTGGCTGCTCGACCCGCGCCCGAACATCTCCGCGATCGTCGATGCGGTGGAGGCCGGCTTCGAACTCTCCGAGGTGTCCAACACCCCGGTGATGCTGGAGCTGCGGCTGCGCTCCTGCCACCTCACCGGATCCTTTGCGGCCAAGGACAATCGCCGCCCGATCATGACCGTCAAGGAGGCGGCAGCGGCGCCCAAGACCGATCCCTCGCGGATCGTGCTGCCGCCGATGAGCTTCGCCCACGAGATCGAGAAGGTGGACCAGCGCTGGCCCGCGGCGGTGCGCTACATCACCGAGAAGGGGTTGAACGAGTTCTTCGCCGAGGACGCGGCCGAGGTCGGGATCATCGTGCAGGGCGGGCTCTACAACACCCTCAATCGCTCCTTGGAACTGCTCGGCTGCTCCGACGCGTTCGGTGACACCGAGGTCCCGCTGTATGTGATGAACGTGACCTATCCCGTCATCGATTCCGAAGTGCTGCGCTTCTGCGAGAACAAGAAGGCGGTGCTGCTGGTCGAGGAGGGGCAACCCGACTACATCGAGCAGAACCTGAACGCCGTGCTGCGCCGCGCCGGTGTGGACACCGCACTGCACGGCAAGGACCTGCTGGTGAAGGCCGGTGAATACTCACCGACCGTGGTGACCCGTGGTGTAGCGGCGTTCCTGGATCGGTACGCACCCGAGCTGATCTCCGCCCGTCCGGCCCTGCTCCGGGACGCCGATGATCCGGAAAGTCCCTTCAGCAGCAGGGTTTCCGCCGAGGTCGTGCAGCCGCGGCCACCGGGTCTGTGCACCGGCTGCCCGGAGCGGCCGATCTTCTCCGCCCTCACCCTGGCCGAGCAGCAGACCGGCAAGCACCACGTCTCCGCCGATATCGGCTGTCACCTCTTCGGCTCCGGCGCACCCTTCCATCTCGGCGCCACCACGATGGGGTACGGGCTCGGCTCCGCCGGCGGGGCCGCCCTGGACTCCAGTGACACCGGGCGACGGACCGTCGCGATCATGGGCGACGGCGGTTTCTGGCACAACGGCCTGACCAGCGGTGTCGGCAATGCGGTGTTCAACAGGTCCGATCAGATGCTGGTCGTCGTCGACAACGCGTACGCCGCCGCCACCGGTGGCCAGGACATCCTGTCCTCGAAGGCGGAGAACCCGATCCGCTCCACCCAGCACTCGATCGAACGCGCCGTCCGCGGGGTCGGTGTGAAGTGGGCGAAGACGGTCAGCAACACCTTCAAGGTCGCCGAACTGCGCGACGTCTTCGTCGACGCGCTCACCACCACCGACAAGGGACCCAAGGTCGTCGTCGCGCAGAGCGAATGCCAACTCAACAAGCAGCGCCGGGAGAAGCCGCAACGACAACAGGCGTTGCGGGACGGCAAACGGGTCGTCCGGGAACGCTTCGGGGTGGACGCCGAGACCTGCACCGGTGACCATGCCTGCATCCGGATCTCCGGCTGCCCCTCGCTGACCATCACCGACAATCCCGATCCGATGCGTCTCGACCCGGTCGCGACGGTCACCGACTCCTGCGTCGGCTGCGGGGTGTGCGGAGCGAACGCGCACGCCGCCTCGCTGTGCCCGTCGTTCTATCGCACCGATGTGGTGCAGAACCCGAGCCGGCTGGACCACGCCCTCGACACCGTACGCCACCGCTGGCGTTCCCTGCTGGGCAAGGGGATCGAGGATCGGGCCGCCCGGATCGAGTCGCCGCTGCTGACCGCCGAGGATGGTGTCGCGTGAGCAGCTGGAGCGCCGGTCGGCGCCCGATCACGATCGCGATCCTGGCGATGGGCGGTGAGGGCGGCGGGGTGCTGTCCAACTGGGTGGCCGACACCGCCCGCGCCGCCGGGTGGACGACCCAGAACACCTCGGTCGCCGGGGTCGCCCAACGCACCGGGGCCACCGTCTACTACATCGAGCTCTATCCGATGATCAGAAGCCAGGGGGACGACCCCCTGGACCCCCCGCGCGCTTCGCGCACCGAGGTCGATGAGCGCGCCCGCGCCGAACCGATCCTGTCCACGATGCCCACCCCGGGTGAGGTGGACGTGGTGATCGCTTCCGAGCTGATGGAGGCCGGGCGGGCGGTGCAGCGCGGCTTCGTCACCCCCGACCGGACCACGCTGATCGCCTCCACCAACCGGGTCTATTCGATCGCGGAGAAGTCCGGTCCGGCCGATGCCCGGGTGGATTCCGACGAGCTGCTGGCCGGTGCCCGGCGTGCTGCCAAGCGGCTCATCTCGGCCGACTTCAACACCCTCGCCACCGAGGCCCGCAGCGTGATCAGCGCCTCGCTGTTCGGCGCACTGGCCGGCTCGGGTGCGCTGGAGTTCACCCGCGAGCAGTTCGAGCAGACCATCCGCGACACCGGCAAGGGGGTCGACGCCTCGCTGCGGGCGTTCGCGGCCGGTTTCGAGCTGGCCGAGGCGGAGGTGCGGGCCGCCGAGCAACCGCAGGAATCCTCATCCCAGAAGGTGTTCCTGACCCTCGGCAGCCGGCCGAAGTCGGCGGCCGAGAAGCAGGCCGAACGCGATGTCGAACTGCGCGGGATCGCGGCCACCGACCCGACCCGGTTGGTCGGTGACGAGCTGCGCACCCAGGCCGAGCGGATCGGCCGGGCCTTCCCCGAACCGGCGCGGCTGATGCTGCTCCGCGGTGTCACCCGGGTGGCGCTCTATCAGGACTCCGCCTACGCCGACCGCTACCTGGACCGGGTCGCCCGGCTGGAGGGTTACGAGACCGACCCGGACGGCGCGGCCCGGTTGACCACCGAGGCGGCTCGCTGGGTCGCGCTGTGGATGTGCTACCAGGACACCATCCAGGTGGCGTGGCAGAAGGTCCGTCCGGCCCGGATCGCCGGGATCCGTGACGAGGCCCGGGCCGCCGACGACCAGCCGATCGCGGTCCGCGAATACCTCCATCCGCAGCTGGAGGAGATCACCGACACCCTGCCCGTCCGGCTCGGTGCCAGCCTGCGTGAGAACGAGGCGTTCGCCAAGGTGGTCGATTTCTTCGCCCACAAGGGAATCGTGGTGAACACCACCTCGGTGCTCGGTTTCACCACACTCTCCACCCTGGCCCGGCTCCGGCCGATCCGGCCGCGGTCGCTGCGCTTCGTGCACGAACAGGCCGAGATCGACGCCTGGCTCGATCTGGCGGTCCGCATCTCCCGTACCGACTACGACCTGGCCTGCGAGGTGCTCTGCTGCGCCCGGGTGCTGAAGGGGTACGGGGAGACCTGGGAGCGCGGTGAACAGCACTTCGCCGAGTTGCTCGCCGCGGCCGAGTCGCTGCTCGGCCAGCCGGACGCCGCCGCCCGGTTGGCCGCGCAGCGGGACAAGGCCCTGGAGCACGCCGGCTGAGCGAGCGCTCGTTCCTCGCTCGCTCAGCCGGCGTCCGGGGTGGCGGGCGGGGTCTCGAGCAGGGCGCGTACGTCGTCGGGCCAGGGCTGCGCGCCGCCGCGCGGGTCCGGGGCGTACGCCACCACGTGGCGGGTCTCGACGACGACCTGGCCGTCCCGGCGCACCACCGTCCCGAAGCTCGCCGAGGTGCGGCCGACGCGGATCACCCCGGTGGTCACCTCGAGTTCGTCGTCGAAGAAGATCCGGCCGAGATAGTCGGCCTCGACGTGGACCCGCGGGACCGCGCCGACCATGGCCGCCTGTCCGAGGGAGCGCCAGAGTGCGTGCTCACCCTCCTCGAGCCAGCGCATCGCCGCGGCGAAGTGGTTGTGTCCGGCGGCATCGGTCTCGTGCCAGGCCAGCCGGCGCGTCATGGTGTGCCGGGCCCCGGTGAGCTCGTCGAGGACGGTCATCGCACGCTCCTGTCGTACCGCACCCACCCATATGACAGATGCTTGACGAACGTCACTCTATCGCAATACTCTGGATCACATGCCGACGTCCGACACGCTGCTCGCCGCTCTGGAGCTGACCGAGGTCCCCCCGGAGCTGTTCGATCGTGCCTGGCTCGCCCGCACCCAGTACTGCCCGTGGCCGAAGGCGTACGGCGGCGACATGGTGGCCCAGGCCGCCCGCGCCGCGATGCTCTCCTGCCCGGACAAGACGATGCACTCGATGCACTCCTACTTCATGCGCCCGGTCGACATCGGCGCGGAGGTGCGTTACGAGGTCGAGGTGCTGCGCGACGGGCGGGGGTACGCCACCCGCCAGGTCCGCGCGCTGCAGAACGGCAAGGTCGTCTACGTCTGCCTGGCCTCCTTCCACGCCGCCCCCGAACTCGGCGAACCGATCCAGCCACCGATGCCGGAGTCGATGCCCGATCCCGAGTCGCTGCCGTCCTCGGCCGAATACCTCGAGGGCCGTGACGACGAGGCCTCCCGCTACTGGGCGGAGGGCCGCAGCTTCGACATGCGGCACGTGCCCGGCCCGGTCTACTTCACCATCGAGGGCGACCAGGTGCCGCACCAGGCCGTCTGGGTGAAGTCGTTCGCGCCGCTGCCCGATGACCCGGAACTGCACGCCGCGGCGCTCGCCTACGTCTGCGACTACACGATCATCGAACCCACGCTGCGCGCCCTGGGCTGGCCCTGGGAGGGGGAGGGCAAACCGCTCACCGCCTCACTGGACCACGCGATGTGGTTCCACCGGCCGGCGCGCGTCGACGGCTGGTTGCTGTACGCCCAGGAGTCCGGCTGGTACGGCCACGAGCGCGGCCTCGGCACGGGCCGATTCTTCACCCCGGCAGGAGAACTGATCGCCACCGTCGCCCAGGAAGCCATGGTCCGCCGACCCTGATCGACCGACCGCGACGGAATCGTCGGAGAGGAACAGCAATGGAGCTCAACCCATCGGCCCACGTGGACACCTTCGCCCGGGACAACCTGCCCGCGGACGAGCGGTGGCCCGACCTGGAGTTCACCCTGCCGGAGTTGAACTATCCGCCGCGGTTGAACGCCGCCGGCGAGCTCATCGATCGCGCCGTCGCCGAGCACGGACCGGATCGGCTCGCGCTGCTCACCCCCGAGGGGGAGCGCTGGACCTACGGCGAGTTGCAGCACCGCGCCAACCAGATCGCCCAGGTGCTCACCGAGGACTTCGGCGTGGTCCCCGGCAACCGGGTGCTGCTGCGCTCCCCGAACAATCCCTGGACCGTCGCCTGCTGGCTCGGCGTGCTGAAGGCCGGCGGGGTGGTGGTGACCACCATGTTCGCCCTGCGGGCCAACGAGATCGAGCCGCTGATCCGGGTCACCCGGCCGGTGGTGGCGATCTCCGACCACCGCTTCGTCGACGACCTGCGCGAGGCGGTCGTCGCCTCCCACTACGACCTGCGGTTGGTCACCTTCGGCGGTGACCGGGATGACGACCTGGTGCGCCTGGCCGAGGCCAAGTCGGGCGAGTTCACCAATGTGGAGACCGCCAGCGACGACGTGGCCCTGCTCGGCCCGACCTCCGGGTCCACCGGCGTCCCGAAGATCACCATGCACTTCCACCGCGACATCCTCGCCAACGCCGACACCTTCGCCAAGCACGTGCTCAAGCCGACCGAGGACGATCTGTTCGCCTGCACCGCGCCGTTCGCGTTCACCTTCGGTCTGGGTGCCCTGGTGGTCTTCCCGCTCCGGGTCGGCGCCGCGTCGTTGCTGATCGAGAAGGCCACCCCGGCCCAGCTCGCCGACCTGGTGGCCCAGCACGGCGTCACCTGCCTGTTCACCGCACCCACGGCGTACCGGCAGATTCTCAAGGAGAACAAGGAATCCCAGCTGGCCAGCGTACGCCGGGCGGTGTCGGCGGGGGAGCACCTGCCCGAGGACGTCTGGCACGAGGTGCAACGGCGGACGGGGCTGCGGCTGATCGACGGCATCGGTGCGACCGAGATGCTGCACATCTTCATCTCCGCCGCCGATGACGACATCCGCCCCGGTGCCACCGGGCGACCGGTCCCCGGATTCAGCGCGAAGATCGTTGACGCCGACGGCAACGACGCACCGCCCGGTACGCTCGGCCGGCTCGCGGTCCGCGGCCCGATCGGCTGCCGCTATCTCAACGACGACAGGCAATTGGACTATGTCCAGGACGGCTGGAACCTCACCGGTGACACCTTCACCATGGATGAGGACGGCTACTTCTGGTATTCGGCCCGCTCCGACAACATGATCATCTCCTCCGGCTACAACATCGGCGCGCCGGAGGTCGAGATGGCCGTCGACCAGCATCCCGATGTCGCCGAGACCGCGGTCGTCGGGCGGCCCGACCCCGATCGCGGTTCGGTGGTCTGCGCCTTCGTGGTGCTCCGGGACGGGATCGTCGGCGACGACGCGAAGCGCAAGGAGATCCAGGACTTCGTGAAGCAGAAGATCGCGCCCTACAAGTACCCGCGCGACATCCGCTTCGTCGCGGCACTGCCGCGCAACCCCAGCGGCAAACTGCAGCATTTCCGGCTGCGTGAGCAGCTCGCTGCCGAGACCGCGCAACCCGCAGCAGTCCCTCAGGAGAGGTGAGACCATGAAGATCGCAATCATCGGTGGCGGCCCCGGCGGCCTCTACTTCGCAGCGCTGATGAAGCAGCTCAGCGCCGACCACGAGATCACCGTCTGGGAACGGAATCGGGCCGACGACACCTTCGGTTTCGGCGTGGTGTTCTCCGACGAGACCCTGGGCGGGATCGGCAACGCCGACACCGAGATCGCGAAGATGATGGCGGATCGGTTCGCGCGCTGGACCGACATCGACATCCACTACAAGGGCGAGCTGACCACCGTCGGCGGTCAGGGCTTCGCCGCGATGAGCCGCAAGGAACTGTTGCAGATGCTGCAGCAGCGGTGCGCCGACCTGGGGGTCACCGTGCACTACGAGACGATGGCCCCCGATGTCGACGAGTTGAGCGCGACCCACGATCTGGTGGTGGCCTGCGACGGTGTGAACTCCAGCATCCGGCCCCGGTACGCCGAGACCTTCGGCCCCACCGAGGACTGGCGCAAGTGCAAATACATGTGGTTGGGCACCGACCTGGTCTTCGAGGCGTTCAAGTTCTACATCAAGGAGACCCCGTGGGGGGTCATGCAGATCCACGGCTACCCCTACTCCGACGAGGGGTCCACCTTCCTGCTGGAGATGCATGAGGACGTCTGGCGGCGCGCCGGCTTCGATGTCAACGAGGACAAGGAATTCGCGCCCGGAGAGTCGGACGAGGAGTCGATCGCCAAGATCGCCGAGATCTTCGCCGAGGAGCTCGAGGGCCATCAGGTGCTCTCCAACAACTCCCGCTGGATCACCTTCCGCACCGTCCGCAACGAGAACTGGGTCAAAGACAATGTGGTACTGCTCGGTGACGCCGCGCACACCGCCCACTTCTCCATCGGCTCGGGAACCAAGCTGGCGATGGAGGACTCGCTGGCGCTGGCCGCCTGTCTGTATGAGAACCCCACCATCGAGACCGCGCTGAAGGCGTACGAGGAAGAACGCCGGCCGGTGGTGGAGTCCACCCAGCGGGCCGCGCAGGCATCGCTGGAATGGTTCGAGGACCTGGGCCAGTACACCCACCAGGACGTGATCCCGTTCTGCTTCAACCTGCTCACCCGATCGCGGCGGATCACCTATGACAACCTCAAGGTGCGCGACCCCGAGTTCGCCCGGCGGGTGGACGAGGCGTTCGCCCGGCAGGTCGGCGCCGACCAGGTGGTGCCGGCGATGTTCCAGCCGCACCGGATCGGTCAGTTGGAGCTGGTGAACCGGGTGATCGTCTCCCCGATGGACATGTACTCGGCGGTGGACGGGGTGCCGGGGGACTTCCATCTGGTGCATCTGGGCGGCAAGGCGATGGGCGGTGCCGGGCTGGTGATGACCGAGATGATCTGCGTCTCCCCCGAGGGCCGGATCACCCCGGGCTGTGGTGGCCTCTACACCGACGAGCAGACCGACGCGTGGCGCCGGATCGTCGATTTCTGCCACGGACACAGCAAAGCCAAGGTCGGTGCCCAGCTCGGCCACTCCGGCCGCAAGGGATCGACGAAGCTGATGTGGGAGGGCATCGACGACCCGCTGCCCGAGGGGAACTGGGAGGTCGTCGGGCCGTCCGCGCTGCCCTACGGGCCGAACAACCAGGTTCCCCGCGAGATCACCCGGGCCGAGATGGACGCGATCCGGGAGGAGTTCGTGGCAGCCACCCGGCGCGCGGCCGAGGCCGGGTTCGATCTGCTGGAGCTGCACTGCGCGCACGGCTATCTGCTGTCGTCGTTCCTGTCGCCGATCTCGAACCAACGGACCGACGAATACGGTGGTTCGCTGGAGAACCGGTTGCGCTACCCGCTCGAGGTGTTCGATGCGGTACGTGAGGCCTGGCCGGCGGAGAAGCCGCTGACGGTGCGGATCTCGGCGGTCGACTGGATCGGCGGCGGCAACGAGGTCGATGACGCGGTGGCGATCGCGGCGGCCTTCGTCGCCCACGGCGCCGACGGGATCGACGTCTCGTCGGGGCAGATCGGCAAACAGGAGCAGCCGGCGTACGGACGCTCCTTCCAGACCCCGTTCGCCGACCGGATCCGCAACGAGGTGACCGCACCGGCGGGGGTGAGCACGATCGCGGTGGGTGCGATCTCGTCCTACGACGACGTCAACTCGATCCTGCTGGCCGGCCGCGCCGACCTGTGCGCGCTGGGGCGTACCCATCTCTACGACCCGCAGTGGACCCTGCATGCGGCTGCCGAACAGGAGTATGTGGGCCCGGGTGCGGAGTGGCCGAACCAGTACCGGGCCGGGCGCCGGAAGCCACCGAGCGCGCGGACCGATGCGGTACGCCCGCGGCTCGCGCTGATCCAGGAGCGCGATACCGGTGAGCTGCCCACCCACGTCCGCTGGCAACCCAGGCAACGGGTGAACGCCGGCTGATTGAACCCACCCGCCTTCGCGTCGGCTCAGCCGCCGCCTAATTGATCAACTCGGCGACCAGACGGGGGAGCTCGTCGCAGACGGTGAAGTGGTTGTGCCCGGGCATCGAGCGGGGGCCGGTGACCTGGGCGCCCCAGCACTCGGAGAGCTCCCGGCTCTGCTCGTGGAAGGCCTCGGTCTCCAGCTGACCGACCGCGGCCAGGAACGGCGCCGGGGTGGTCGGGTGCCGGCGTACCGCGGAGAGCTCGGCCACCTCGGCATCGGTGATGTTCAGCGTCTGCTGCAGGGAGGTGTAGCGCAGCGGCTCCAGGTCGTAGAGGCCGGAAAGACCAATGGTGGCGGTGATCTTCGGTGCGGTGAGGCCGGGAAGCTGCTCCCAGTCGGTGCTGTGCAGCATCGCGGCGAGCTGCCCGCCGGCGGAGTGCCCGGAGACCACCAGTCGATCGGACCACTGCTCGGCCACCATCGAGGCGCAGCGGCGCACCTGGTCGACGATCTCGGTCAGCGTGACCTCGGGCGCCAGGTCGTAGCTCGGGATCACCACCCGGCACTTGTTCGCCAGCAATTCGGGCGCCAGATAGGAGAAGTCCTCTTTGTAGAAGCCTTTCCAGTAACCGCCGTGGATGAACAGCACGGTCGCCCGCGGCCGATTCGGCTCGAAGACGTCCATCGTCTCGTTGGGCCGGCTGCCGTACGCCTCCTCGCGATGCGGGTAGTTGCTGCGCGCCGAACGCGAGTTGAGCTGCCACTGCTGGAAATAGCGATCGGCGTTCGGCACGGTCAACGACGGCAGATACTCCGCGTCGAGCTGCGACTCGGATCCGTCGGTGCTGCTGGCCGGGTCCGTCATCATCCGCTCCGATCTCACATCTGCCTGCGGTCCTGCTGGCCCCGACGGTACCGGATCGGGTCCACCTCAGCCGACGCGCGGAACCCGGTAGCGCACGAACACCGGGATCGCGACGGCCGCGATCAGGGTGCCGAGGATCACCAGACCGCCACCGCCGGCAGTGGTGGCGACCGGGCCGATCCGGGAGGAGACCGCGCCGTGCAGCACGTCGGCGATCCGCGGGCCGCCCGCGACCACGACGGTGAACACACCCTGCAAGCGGCCGCGTACCGCGTCGCTGGCCGCCTGCTGCAGCATGGTCATCCGGAATGCCGCCGAGGACATGTCGGCCGCGCCGCCGATCACCAGCATCGCGAAGGCGACCACCAGCCACGGCAGCGCCTGCCCACCGGCCGGCCAGGTGGCCAGCCCGAAGCCGACCATCGCCGCACCCCAGACGCAGATCGCGATCAGCACCGCCAGCCCCTGGCGTTCCACCCGGGACACCCAGCCCGACAGCACCCCGCCGAGCACCGCACCGGCGGGGATGCCGGCGAACAGCAGCGCGAAGGCCAACCCGCCACCGACCGGGCCGCCGAAGGTGGTGTGCGCGATCTCGGGGAAGAGCGCCCGCGGCATCCCGAAGACCATCGCGATGATGTCGACCAGGAAGCTCATCAGCAGCACCGGTTGGGTGCCCAGATAGCGGAAGCCGTCGATCACCGAGCGGAGCCCGGGGGCGCCGATGCCGTGCTCGGAGGGCAGCGGGGGCAGCTTCAGCACCGCACCCAGGGTGGCGAGCAGGGTGATCGAGTCGATCAGATAGAGCCAGGCGTACCCGAGCAGCGGGATCAGCATGCCACCGATCAGCGGCCCGGCGATGGCGCCGAACATGGTCACGGTCATGTTCAACGAGTTCGCCGCCGGTAGCAGTTCACCGGGCAGCAGACGCGGCAGCACGGCCCCGCGGACCGGTTGGTTGAGCCCGAAGAATGCCTGCTGCAGCGCGAAGACGACCAGGATCAGCCAGACGTTCTGGATGCCGAAGGCCGACAGTGCCCAGAAGCCGATGCTGGTGCCGATCAGGCCGACGGTGGAGACGAGCAGCAGCTTGCGCCGGTCGAAGGCGTCGGCGAGCGCACCACCCCAGAGGCCGAAGACGATCAGCGGGACCAGGCCGAAGATCCCGGTCAGCCCGACATAGGCGGAGTCCTGGGTGATCTGGTAGATCTGCGCCGGTACCGCGACCACGGTCAGCTGGGCGCCGATCACGGTGATGATGTTGGCGATCCAGAGCCGACGGAAGTGGTCGTTGCTCAGCGGCCGGGTGTCCGCCAGCAGTCCGCGGAGGCGTACACGTGAGGACGGGGGCACTCGCAGCATCGTACGCCCGGCTCGCATGCCCGCAACCGCCTGTTCGACGGGTGGCTACATTGGGCGGCATGAGCGATGCACCCGGGAATCTGGACTGGCAGCCGGCACTGGACCGACCGGAGCTGGTGGCGCCGCCGACCGCGCTGGCCCTGGAGGGGTTGGGCGTGGAGTGTCTGGTGGCGCCGGTGGATCCCGAGCTGGCCGATACCGCGGCCTTCTGCGAGGCCTATGGGGTGGAGCTGGCGGAGTCGGCGAACTGCGTCGTGGTGGAGGGCCGCCGTGGGGAGGCGACTCGGATGGCCGCCTGCATGGTGCTCGCCACCGACCGCGCCGATGTGAACAAGACGGTGCGCAAGCACCTCGAGGTCCGCAAGATCTCCTTCGCCAGCATGGAAACCGCGACCAGCCTGACCGGCATGGAATACGGCGGGATCACCCCGATCGGTCTGCCCGGTGACTGGCCGGTGCTGGTCGATCAGCGGGTCGCCGACGCCGGCTGGGTGGTGATCGGCGGCGGGGTGCGCGGGTCCAAGATCGCCATCCAGGGCAGCGATCTGGCCCGGTTGCCCGGTGCCGAGGTGATCGCGCTGGCGCAGGTCTGACGCTCAGCCGGCCGGGTCGTCGAGTACGCCGGGCCGCCGGTCGGCGTACCGGGTCGCCTGTTCGAGCACCTTGGCGACCGAGAGCAACCGCAGGTCGGCCCGCGGGCCGGCGACGAGTTGGACACCGATCGGCCAGCCCTCGGTGCTGAAGCCACCGGGCAGGCTGAGTGCCGGCATCCCGGTCGCGGTGATGTCGCTGCAGGACCGCATCCATTCGAGATAGTTCGCCATCGGCTTCCCGGCGATCTCGGTGGGGTATTCGAGCTCGGCGTCGAAGGGCAGCACCTGGGTGGTCGGCACGAGCAGGGCGTCGTAGCCGGTGAAGAACTCCCGCATCCGCTGGTAGAGGCGTTCCCCGCGGACCATCGCCCGGGTCAGGTCGGTGACGGTGAGGGTCCGCCCCGCGGCCACGTTGTCGTGCACCGACTTCTTCACCCGATCCGGGTGCCGATCCACGACGCGGCCGAGGTTGCTGGCGAACTGCCAGGCCCGCCGGGTGCGGAAGACCTCGTCGGCATCGCGCAGGTCAGGCAGTGTCTCGTCGACGCGTACGCCCAATGAGGCAAGGGTTTCCGCCGCTTGCCGGACCGCGCCGACGATCTGCGGATCGACCCCGAACCGGCCACCGAAATCCGCGGAGACCGCGACGCGGAGCTGCCTGGGATCGATCTCGGGAACGCTGCGGAACCGGCTGCCCGGATCGGACAGGGAGGCGGGTGCGCGCAGGTCGGGGCCGGCCATCGCGGACAGCAGCAGGGCCACGTCATCGACACTGCGCGCCAGCGGGCCACTGGTGGTCAGTGTGTACTGGCCGAAGCCGTCCGGGGCCTGCGGCACCCGACCCGGGCTGGGCCGCAGGCCCACCACGTTGCAGAAGGCAGCGGGATTGCGCAGCGAACCGCCGAGGTCGGTGCCATCACCCAGCGGGGTCATCCCGGTGGCCAGGGCGACCGTCTGGCCACCGGAGCTGCCGCCGGCGGATCTGCTTGTGTCATAGGGATTGTCGGTGCGCCCGAAGACCGGGTTGAAGGTGTGAGAACCGGCGGCGAACTCGGGCACATTGGTCTTGCCGAGGGTGATCACGCCGGCGGCGTGCAGTCGTTCGATCACCAGGTCGTCGGTGGCCGGGACGTGATCGGCGAAGATCGGTGACCCCTGGGTGGTGCGGATGCCGGCGGTGTCGTGGACGTCCTTGTGCAGCATCGGTACGCCGTGCAGCACCGGCAGGTCGTCGTTGTTGGCGGCGTGGTCGTCGGCGCGGGCAGCGGCGTCGAGCGCCTGCTCGGCGACCAGAGTGATGACGGCGTTCACCCGCGGATTGACGTGTTCGATCTGGGTCAGGAAGGCCTCGGTGGCCTCCCGGGAGGAAATCTCACCGTCGGCGATGGCGGCGGCGAGCCGGGTGGCGGGCAGGAAGCAGAGCTCGGGGTCGGTCATGACTGGTCGAGAGACTCGAGAAGGGTGGTGAGGCGGCGACTGCGGGTCTCCGGTTTCTTCGCCCCGGTGAGGGATGCGGCGGCCTCCTTGCGGCGGGTGAAGCTGAGCTGGTCCCAGGCGGCGCGGGCCGCGGGCCGTTCGGCCAGGGCGGCCGCCAAGTCGTCGGGGACCTCGACGGTGCGCTCGCTGGTGTCCAGGGTGAGTTCGATCTGGTAGGTCTGGCCGGCCTCGACACCGAGCATGGCCTTGTTGGCCTTGGTCAGCCCGAGCAGATTGCGGCCGCCCATCGGCGCGATCCGCAGGGCGAGTTGCTGGCCGGCGATCGTCGCCCGGACCGGTGGTCGTCTGCCCCCGGCCAGCGCGTCGACCGCCTCGTCCGGGATCACGAAGGCGGTGTTCGAGGCAGTGATCTGCGTCAGCGGCAACGACAGCTTCATGGCGGGAGATTACCGCTGGCTAGATTGTGGGCATGGCGATGGCCCCCGATGAGACCCCCGCAACGCGACCCGCCGATCTGGTGATGGAGGGCGGTGGCGTCAAGGGCATCGCGTTCGGCGGGGTGCTCGAGGTGCTGGCCGCACGCGGGTACCGGTTCGAGCGGTGCGCCGGCACCTCGGCCGGCGCGATCTCGGCCGCGTTGGTGGCGGCGCTGCAGCGGGCCGGGGAGTCTCCGGACCGGGTACGCGAGGTGGCCGCCACGATGGATTTCCAGCGGTTGCGGGATTCCGGGCCGCTCGGGCGGGCGCTGGGGCCGTTCCACACGGTCGGTGATGTGGCATCGCTGCTGGTCCGGGGTGGGTTGTACCGCGGGGACTACCTGGCCGACTGGCTGGGCGGGGTGCTCGGCGATCTCGGTGTGCGGGTCTTCGGGGATCTGCGGCGGGTCGATCCGGGGTCGGCGCTGCCGCCGGAGCGGGAGTATCGGTTGGTGGTGGTGACCAGCGATCTGTCCCGGCGGCGGATGACGCTGTTCCCCTGGGATGCGGCGAGTTACGGGTTGGATCCGGACGAGTTGTCGGTGGCGCAGGCGGTCCGCGCATCGGCGGCGATCCCGTTCGTCTTCCAACCGGTGCGGCTGCGTACGCCCGATGGCACCGCGAGCCTGGTGGACGGCGGCATCCTGTCGAACTATCCGATCACCATCTTCGACCAGCCCGACCGGGCCCAGTCACGCTGGCCGACGATCGGCGTACGCCTGTCGGCCCGCGAGGGCGATCGCCCGGTGGAACCGGTGAACAATGCGCTGGACATCGGGATCGCCGTCGTCGACACCGCGATGACCGGCGCCGACGCCCGCCACATCGACGACCCCGACACCATTGCCCGCACCATCTTCGTCGACGCCGGCTCGGTCCGCCCCACCGACTTCTCGATCAGCCCCGAGCGCCAGTACGAACTGATCCAGCGGGGGCGGGATGCCACGGAGAAGTGGTTGGGAGAAGGCAGTGCCTAGCCCCATGCGTACGCGGTAGATTTTGCCCGTGCCGCCACCCTGGAGCCCTGAGCAGAACGAGATCACCGTCGCTGCATATCTGACGATGCTGCGACAGGAGTTGGTGGGGCAGGAGTTCCAGAAGGCGCCGGTGCATGCTGAAGTCGCTGCGCTAACGGGGCGGGGTGCCAAGGCCGTCGAATGGAAGATGCAGAACATTTCATTCGTCATGCAGCTGCTCGGAGTTCCCTGGATCGAAGGTTACAAACCCGCGAGAGGGATCCAGAGCGCCCTGATTGAGGAGGTGCGCTCGCAGGTAGCCGGCGATTCGAACCTGTTGTCGCTGATGGAGGACAACGTCACCAGACGGGCCGCACCGCGGACCGACTTCGCCTGGCATGAAGTAGCGCCGCCTGAGGCTCCCGAACTGCCAGAAGTGACCCAGTTTCAGTTCGAACCGATGCCCATCGATTTTCCACGGCTCGAGGCTGAGAACCGGGCACTCGGCCTTGCCGGAGAGCTTGCGGTACTAAACAGAGAACGGCAGCACTTGCGGGATGCAGGCAGGCCGGATCTTGCCGAGGTTGTCGAACATGTCTCGGTAGAACGGGGGGATGGCGCAGGCTATGACATTCGCTCCTTCGACCTCGATGAGCGCGAGCGCTTTATCGAGGTCAAAACCACTCGTCGAGGTGCAGCATGGCCGATGTGTGTCACCCGCAATGAGGTGAGGTTCAGCGAGCATGAGAGCGATCGGTTCGAGATGCACCGGGTCTTTCACTTCAGCAGGGAGCCGATGGGTATCTACGTCCTGCGCGGCGCCGTCACCGAGACCTGTTGGCTGAGTCCATTGACGTACCGGGCAATACCCCGCGCCGCCTAACCGGGCGGTCGGTTTCGGCAGCAGTCTTGGCAGGGTCAGCCGAGCAGGGTCATGATGTGAGCGCCGGGGGAGGGGACGCCCTCGGTTTCCACCCCTGGAGAGCAGGTACGCCATGGTCTGGCGCGTCGTAATGGTCGGATTGCTGATCGCCGCCTGGCTGGGAGTGCAACCGGCGCACGCGGTGACACCGTCGCCCACCCCGACCCGGACTGCTACCGCGTCCCGGACTGCTACCGCGTCCCGGACTGCTACCGCGTCCCGGACTGCTACCGCGCCCCGGACGGCGACCGCGACACCCACGCGGACTGCCACACCCACGCGTACCACCCCTGGGACGGCAACACCCACCGTGACGGTGACGCCGAGGTCGGCGGCAACGGCACGGGCCGCCTGCTCCGTCGATTTCGCGGCCGTCGGTGCCTCGTTCACCGAGATGGGTTCACCGACCTACGGCTCGGGCACCTATTTCGACCAGACCCTCCCGGGCCCCGGCTCCTGGGCGTACTGGACCGACCAGGATCCCGCCCTGCAGCTGACCGGTGGGTACGCGCACAGTGGGTGGCGGACCAGCGACCTGGCGGGGGTCTCCGACCTCCGGGTGCAGAGCGGCAGCTATCTGGTGATCCTGGCCGGCACCAACAATGTGCTGCGCCGAGAGCCATTCAGCAACGTTCCAGCAGACCTGGACCGGATCGTCGCGACCTCGGGTGTACCGGCGCAGCGCGTTTTGATCTCACTGCTTCCACCCACCGACCCCGCACCCGACCTGATCGCGCCCTTCAACTCCCTGATCCGTTCCTGGGCGGCGAATCGTGGGGTGCAGGTCATCTCGGCCGCCGAGCACATGGACGCCGGGGATGGGTCCTTCAAGCCGGGCATGAGCACCGACGGTGTCCATCTCACCCAGCAGGAGGCGCGCCGACTGGGCGAGTCCGTCGCGGCCCACCTCAGTGCAATGGCCGGTTGCGAACCGACCGAGTTCAGCGCCCGCGCCGATGTTGCCGGTACGCCCACCCAGGATGCCCGATGCGGGCTCCGGGACGGTGGTTGCGCCCAGCTCCGACAACGCGGTGAGCTGTATCGATCGGCGACCACCGGAGCCCGCCTGGTGAAGGGGTCGATCGCCACCCGGTGGCGCACCCTGGGTGCCGAGGGTGGACAACTCGGTTACCCGATCGACGACGAGTTCTGTGGTCTGCGCGACTCCGGTTGCCTGAGTCGATTCCAAGGTGGGTTGGTCTACTGGAGCGGTGGCTCCGGTGCCCACTCGGTCACCGGGCTCACCCTTGACCACTATGCCCGACAGGGTTGGGAGACCGGTCTGCTGCGCTATCCGACCGCCGAGAAGGAGTGCGGGTTGCGTGCGGGCGGTTGTCGACAGCGCTTCCAGAACGGAGCCATCTACTGGTCGTCCGGGACCGGAACCCGCACGGTGCGCGGTCTGATCGAGCAGTCGTGGGTACGCGAGGGCGGTGTCGACGGGCACCTCGGTTATCCCACCTCCGATGAGTTCTGCGGGTTGCGCGACGGCGGTTGTGCGAACCGGTTCCAGGGGGCCACCTACTACTGGTCACCAGCGACCGGCACCGCCTGGTCCCGCGGTGCGATCTTCGACCGCTGGGGCGCCGAACGCTGGGAGGCCGGATGGCTCGGCTATCCCTTGCACAGTGAGTATTGCGGGCTCCGGGACGGCGGTTGTTTCCAGTCCTTCCAGAATGGCGCCATCTACTGGTCCCCGGGTTCGGGCGCCCATTTCGTGCGGGGTCTGCTGCGCCAGTGGTGGGCCGATCAGGGCTGGGAGAACGGTCGCCTCGGCTACCCGACCAGCGATGAGTTCTGCGACGCCTCCGGTTGCTGGCAGGACTTCCAGGGTGGCCGGCTGGTCTGGCGGCGTTAGGGCTGCGTACCGCGGGTGTCGTTCAACTCGGTGAAATGATCGACCGGGCCGTGACCATGGCCGATCTCGAGCCGGTCGCCGTTCGTCAGAGCGCTGGTGAGCCAGAACTTCGTGATCCGCGCCGTGCCCGGCCAGTCGGAGAGCTGGGGGCGGAGTGCGGCCAAGGCGGAGGAGAGCGTACAGCCGGTGCCGTGGGTGTTCTTCGTGTCCACGCGCTCGTCGGCGAACTCGCGTACCCCGTCTTCGTCGGCCCAGACATCGACCGACTCCGCGCCACCGAGGTGACCGCCCTTGAGTAGTACCCGCTGGGCGCCCAGCTCGGCCCGTAGTTTCTCTGCCTGGGAGCGCATTCCGGCCACATCGGTCACCGGGTCGGCGCCGAGCAGCACGGCCGCCTCCGGGACGTTCGGCGTGATCACCGACGCCAGCGGGACCAGCCCGCGGATCGCGTCGGTGGCGTCCTCATCGACCAGCCGGTCACCGCTGGTGGCGACCATCACCGGGTCCAGCACCGAGTACGCCGAGGCCAGCGGTTCGGCGGCCAGGAACCGGCCCACCGTCTCGGCGATCTCGGCCGTCGCGAGCATCCCCAGCTTCACCGCATCGATACCGACATCGGCCAGCAGTGTCTCCAGCTGCTCGGCGACGAACGCGGCCGGCACCACATGCACCCCGGTCACGCCCTGGGTGTTCTGCGCGGTCAGTGCGGTGATCACCGCGGTGCCGTAGGCGCCCAGCTGGTGGAACGTCTTCAGATCGGCCTGGATGCCGGCGCCACCACTGGGATCGCTGCCGGCGATGGTGAGGGCGACGGGTCGGTCCATGGATCAAGGGTAGGTGGTTCGGTTCGGCGCGAAGTGGTGAGGGGAGGTTCATCTCGACACGCACCGCCGGCTCCGCTTCGCTGCGCCGGCGGTGCTACTCGATGAACGTGGGGATTCGGGGGTGTGTAGGGTGGGTGGAAACCCACGCGGGGGCCTCTGGCAAGGGGCTGAGATCGGGCTGACGCCGCCCGGACCGTTCGAACCTGTCCGGGTCATTCCGGCGAAGGAAGTGAGGCATCTCATGACTGAGGTCCATCCACAGCACCACCTGCACCACCTCGACGAGGGCGACCTGAACGTCCCGGTCACTGCCATCTCGCTCGCGGATTCCCCTGACGGCACAGCGAATCCCGATGTGCACGTCTATCGCACCGCCGGTCCCGGCAGCGACCCGACCCGGGGCCTGCCAGCACGCCGGGCCGAGTGGATCACCGCGCGGGGCGACGTGGAGGCGTACACCGGTCGCGCCCGCAATCTCGCCGACGACGGTCGCAGCGCCGTCCGCCGCGGTGAGGCATCCCAGGCCTGGCAGGGCGAGCAGCGCGACCCGCTGCGCGCCACCGAAGGCCGCACCGTCACCCAGATGCACTACGCCCGCCAGGGCACGATCACCCCGGAGATGCGCTTCATCGCGCTCCGCGAGAACGTCGACGTCGAGCTGGTCCGCAGCGAGGTCGCCGCCGGCCGGGCCATCATCCCGGCCAACATCAACCACCCCGAGTCCGAACCGATGATCATCGGAAAAGCCTTCCTCACCAAGATCAACGCCAACATCGGCAACTCCGCGGTCACCTCCTCGATCGCCGAGGAGGTCGAGAAACTGAGCTGGGCCACCCGCTGGGGCGCCGACACCGTGATGGACCTGTCCACCGGTGACGACATCCACACCACCCGCGAGTGGATCCTGCGCAACTCCCCGGTGCCCATCGGCACCGTGCCGATCTATCAGGCCCTGGAGAAGGTCAACGGGGAGGCCGACCAGCTCAGCTGGGAAGTCTTCCGGGACACCGTGATCGAACAGGCCGAGCAGGGGGTGGACTACATGACGATCCACGCCGGCGTGCTGCTGCGCTACGTCCCACTCACCGCCCGGCGGGTCACCGGAATCGTCTCCCGCGGCGGGTCGATCATGGCCGGCTGGTGCCTGGCGCATCACCGGGAATCCTTCCTCTACGAGCATTTCGACGAACTCTGCGAGATCTTCGCCCGCTACGACGTCGCCTTCTCCCTCGGCGATGGCCTGCGGCCCGGCTCCACCGCCGACGCCAACGACGAGGCCCAGCTCGCCGAGCTGCGCACCCTCGCCGAACTCACCGAACGGGCCTGGGCCCACGACGTCCAGGTGATGGTCGAGGGCCCGGGCCACGTGCCGCTCGACCTGGTGCCGGAGAACGTACGCCTCCAGCAGGACTGGTGCCACGGTGCGCCGTTCTACACCCTCGGCCCGCTGGTCACCGACATTGCACCCGGGTATGACCACATCACCTCGGCCATCGGTGCCGCGGTGATCGCCCAGCACGGCACCGCGATGCTCTGCTACGTCACGCCGAAGGAGCACCTCGGCCTGCCCAACCGCGACGATGTGAAGACCGGTGTGATCACCTACAAGATCGCCGCCCATGCCGCCGACATCGCCAAGGGTCACCCCGGCGCGCGGGACCGGGACGACGCGATGTCCAAGGCCCGGTTCGAGTTCCGCTGGCACGACCAGTTCGCGCTTGCGCTCGACCCGGAGACCGCGATGGCCTACCACGACGAAACCCTGCCGGCCGAACCCGCCAAGACCGCCCACTTCTGCTCGATGTGCGGGCCGAAGTTCTGCTCGATGCGGATCAGCCAGGACATCCGCGACACCTACGGCGACCAGCTCGCCACCGGGATGGCGGAGAAGTCCCGGCAGTTCATCGAACTCGGCAAACGCGTCTACCTCGAGCCGGAGGTGGCCAGCAGCCAGGCAGACCGGTGACCGCGGCGCTGCAGGACTCACCCAGGGCCCTGCCGCCCGCCGGCCGGGCGGCGCTGCGGGGCGGGATCGCCGGGAACTACGTCGACCAGCTGCACATCTTTCTGCCGCTGGTCGCCCTGGCGCCCGCCCTGCCGCGCATCGCCGGACCGCAGGCGGCGGCCGCCACCGGTGCGCTGGTGGTGATGGCGCTGCTGCTCGGCCGCCCGATCGGCAGCCTGGTGTTCGGCCCGATCGCGGACCGGCTGGGGCGTACCCGGACCACCAGGATCGCGATCGCCGGAACCGCACTCTGCGCGCTCGGCATCGCCGCGATTCCCACCCACGAAGCGATCGGCGGCTTCGCGGTGACCGGGATCATCGCGCTGCGCTTCCTCGGCGGGGTGTTCATCGCCGGTGAGTACAGCGCCGCGATCCCGCTGGCGATGGAGTGGTCCCGCCCCCGGCGTCGCGGGCTGGTCTCCGGGTTGATCATGTCGATGGCGCCGTGGGCGCAGGCCAGCATCGCCTTCGCCACCGCCGGCCTGCTGGTCGGACTCGGACCGCAGGCGTACGCCAACTGGGGTTGGCGGCTGGCCTTCGTCGCCGGGGCGCTGGGCTCGGTGGCGATGCTCGTCTACTACCGGCGGGTCCACGATGTGACCGGGACCGGCCGCGGCACGCCCGGGCAGGCAGCTCGGGGTCGGCTGCGCCAGGTGATGTTCGGCCCGCACGCCAAGGACTTCTGGCGACTCTTCGCGCTGATGACCGGACTCTGGTTCCTGACCCAGATGACGGTGATCGTGCTCGCCGGCCGGCTGGGTCCCGCGACCGGAGTGGGCGCCACCACGGCGGCCACCATCATGGGGTTCGCGGCGGTCGGCCAGGCGATCGTGATGGCCCTGGCCGGCCAGTGGTCAACCAGCCTGGGCCGCCGGAGATTCTTTGTGCTGTGGGGAATCCTTGCCGCGGTGGTCGCGCCGTTCGTCTGGGTCTGGACCCTGTCCGGCGGCCAGCTCGCGGCCATCGCTGCCGGTGCGGTCCTGCTCCAGGTGATCACGGTGACCGCCTACGGGCCGATCGGTGCCTACCTGAGCGAGGGCTTCCCGGCCGATGTCCGCTCCACCGGTTACGGCACCGCGTACAGTCTGTCCATCGTGATCCCGGCCCTCTACCCGTTCTATCTGCCCGCCCTGGAATCGCTGCTCGGCCGCCAGGGCGGCCCCATCGCGCTGCTCGTGCTGGGCGGGCTGCTGGTCGCCGGCTGCGGCGCCCTCGGCCCCGCGGTCGGCCGGCAGGAGCTCGCCGATGGCTGAGTTGGGTGCGGTGGTCGCCGAGGTACGCCGCCAGCGGCCACTGGTGCACTGCCTCACCGCGGCGGTGACGATGAACTTCGTCGCCGACGCCCTGCTCGCCGCGGGGGCGCGGCCGATGATGACCGAGACGATCGACGAGGCGCCGACCCTGGTCACGGTGGCCGACGCCCTACTGGTCAACCTGGGCACGCTCAGCGTCGACGGTGCGGTCGGAATCCCCGCCACGGCAGAGGTTGCGGCCGACCGCGGTACGCCCTGGGTGCTCGACCCGGTCGCCATCGGGCTCGCCCCGGTGCGCACCCCGCTGGCCCGGGAGCTGGTCCGGCTCGGACCGGGAATCATCAAGGGCAATGCCTCGGAGGTGCTCGCGCTGGCGGGGTCCGGTGCCGGTGGCTCCGGACCCGATGCGACCGATCCGGTGACCGCCGCCGAACGGGCCGCCGCGCTGCTGGCGGGACGGCACCGGTCGGTGGTGGCGGTCACCGGCGCCAGGGATCTGGTCACCGACGGTCACCGCAGCGGCACCCTCGACCGGGGTCACCCGTGGCTGGCCCGGGTCACCGGGACCGGGTGCGCCCTCGGCGGGCTGATGGCGGCCTGTCTCGCGGTGGCCGAACCCTGGCCCGCGACGCTGGCGGCCCTTTCCTGGTTGACGATCGCGGCCGAGGACGCCGCCGAACGGTCCCGGGGGCCGGGGACTTTCAAGATCGCGCTGTTGGATGAACTCGCGGCTCTGGAGCCCGAGGAGTTGGACGAGCGGGTCGGGTTGCGCTGAGCAGAAGGGTTCATCTCGACACGCAATCCCGGCTCCGCTCCGCTGCGCCGGGATTGCTACTCGATGAGCGTGGGGTGCGCTCGATGATCCTTGTCGTCTGCCGGGGTCGGCTGCTCGGTGACCGGGCTGATCGTGGCTCGCTCCGACTTCGCGGCCCGAGTCCCACTCCGCGGCCTAACTCTCACTCCGCGTACCGCATGCAAGCCGCGGAGTGAGAGTTGAGCCGCAGAGTGGGGACGGGCGGGCTCGGCCAGAGGGGGTGGCTTCGTCTCGCTCGTTCCTCGCTCGCTCAGCCAGCGTGGGTGTGGTGTGCGTTCATCTCGACACGCAATCCCGGCTCCGCTTCGCTGCGCCGGGACTGCTACTCGATGAACGTGGGGGGCCCGGCTCCGCTCCGCTGCGCCGGGACTGCTACTCGATGAACGTGGGGGGCCCGGCTCCGCTGCGCCGGGATTGCTACTCGATGAGCGGGGTGGGGTTACTCGATGAGGGAGGAGGAGGTGGCGGTGACGGCCTGCCAGGCGCGGCGGCGGTCGGCGCGGGGATCGGACTCGACCCGGGACTCCCGGTCGAAGATCATCGTCAGCCGGTGGTCGATGTCATAGGCCGGCCAGTCCGCCAGCGGGCGGTGCCGGTGCGCGAAGGACAGCCACTGATCCTGCATGGTCGCCGACAGCGACTCGTAATGCCCCCGGCCACCGAGGGCGGTCATGAACCGGCCGATGTCGGAGTCGTAGATTCCGAACACCGGCAGCAATTCCCCGCCGTGGGTGGCGTTCACGCCCATCATGTTCATCAATCGGGGTGCATAGTCGTAACGGTAGGCGAAGGTCGGGGCGTACCGGCTGTGCGCCGCCATCACCTCCACCGACGGATACCAGAAGGCCCCGTCGCCGGCCAGGTCGGCGAGCGCGCCGCGCTTCGGATAACCCGGATAGATCTCCCGCAGCTGGGTCGCCGGCGGGGTCTCATCGCCGTCACCGTGTTCCACATCGGCCACCGGATCGACGAACGAATGCGCCTTGGTGACCATCTGCTTCCAGGTCGGCTTCAGGCTCGCGTGGGTGGGGGAGAAGTGCGAGAACAACGTCCCCTCCCGGTCACAGGTGCCGATCACCAACGGCACCGGAAGTCCTTCCCCGGCAGCGATCGCGGCCACCGGCAACCGCGGCACCAGCTCACCGTCGACGACCGGCACGACCGGGATCGCTGCCGGTTCGTCGCGCAACCCGGCCGCGGACAACCGGGACAGCGCCAGGCTCAGCTCGGTGCTGGTCACCTCGGCCAGCATGCCGCGCACCTCGTCCCCGTCGTCGGGGTTCGCCACCAGATAACCGAGGTACTCCCGCGTCCAGCGGTGCGCCTGTTCCAACGGCGGCACCACCCGGGGAGCCGAACTCTGGGCGATGGCGCCGGAGAACAGTCCCCGGGCCGCCGGGCTGGCCAGCATGGTGGTGATCGAGATGGCCCCGGCGGATTCACCGAACACCGTCACCCGATCCGGATCCCCACCGAACAGGGCGATCTGCTGCTGCACCCAGGCCAGCGCCGCGAGCTGGTCGCGCAGGCCGAGATTGGAGTCGATCGGCCGGTCCGCGGTCGCGTACTCGTCGAAATGCATCCAGCCCAGCGCACCCAACCGGTAGTTGATCGAGACATAGACGACCTGGCCCCGGCGGACCAGCGTCGAACCGTCGTAGGCCGGGTCGGAGCCGGCGCCGTTGACATAGGCGCCGCCGTGGATGAAGACCATCACCGGCAGCGCGTCCGATTCCGGGTCGGCCGGGGCGGTCACATTGAGCGTCAGGCAGTCCTCCGACTGCGGCATCCGGCGCATCGCGGCGCTGCCCAGGCCGCCGGAGCGCGGCTGCGAGCAGATCGGTCCGAACGAATCGGCCTCCCGGAAACCGGACCACGGCTGCACCGGTTGCGGTGCCCGCCAGCGCAACTCCTCGACCGGCGGCGCGGCGAACGGGATGCCCCGCCAGTGCGCGACCTCACCATCGGCGATGCCGCGCAGCCAGCCGTTCGGGGTGTGGATCTCCAGCGCCCGCATCAACACCTCCAGGGGGTTCGTTCCGACAGTTGCGAGTCTGCCACCCGGGCGGACCGGGCCGAACCGGACGACGCGCCCCCGGACCCCCGCCCACCGCTGACCAGATGGCAAAACTCCTTGCCCATCGCCGGTGGCCGACCTACCGTTGAGCACACGCAGGAAAGGAGGTGGTCCTACCGATGAATGATCAAAGGACTTGTGAGGTGGCTCGCCGCTGAGGCGTCCACACCCCGAAAGGGAGGACTCCGTGGCGAATCCACACGAGCCACCGGGCCCGCGGGTGCCGGACCGGTCCACCGGCGACACAAGCCCGCGGGCTCTTCCACGCCCGGTGCGGTAAATTCGACACCCGGGGTCAGCGCATGGTGCGCGGTCTGCAGTTGAGACGGGGAGAACCGATGCTCGATTCTGAAGTTGGCCTGGCCATTGACACCTCGGTGGGGTCCCTCATCGACGAACTGACCGCCGGCCAACCCAGTCTGGACGAGGTGTTGAACCGGGTGGTGGACTATGCCGTCCGGTTGCTGGACCGCGTCGAGGGCGCCAGCATCACCATCTTCGGCGAGGACATGAAGCCGTTCACCATGGTCGCCTCGGACGACTGGGTGCATGCGGTCGACCGGGTGCAGTACAGCACCCAGCAGGGGCCGTGCATCGAGGTCGCCGCCACCTCCGCCCCCACCTCCGGTTCGGCCGATCTGGCCGTCAGCGATCACTGGCCGGTCTTCGGTCCCCGCGCCGCCCAACTCGGTGTCGGCGCGATCCTCGCGGCCGGTCTCAGCGCCCATCCCGACCCCGCCAAGGCTGACAGCCCGCCCGGGGCACTCAACCTCTACTCCCGCGAGTCCTTCGCGTTCGAGGCCCGCGATCGCGACCAGGCGGTGCTGATCGCCGCCATCGCCGGGATGGCCGTCCGGCTCACCCAGGCTCGGATCACCGCCGAACGGCTCCGCGAGGCCCTCTCCTCCCGCGATGTGATCGGGCAGGCCAAGGGCATCCTGATGGAGCGCCACGGGCTCACCGAGGAGCGTGCGTTCGCGATGCTCCGCTCCACCTCCAACCAGCTGAACGTCAAGCTGCGTGTGGTGGCCGCCGGCCTGGCGAGTGCCCAGGAGCACTCCGCCGCCGTGCTGGATCGGTGACGATCGGCGACCGACTCGTGCTCAGGGGTAGCTCAGGGTGAGCCCTCAGAGTTCTGGTCTTGTGCCCGGCCCCCCAGGATGAAACCCTTACTGCCATAGGGCGTGGTCAAACAGCGGTGCTGCGCTTCGGAAACACCCGATACGGGTGGGCAAGTGTGAAGGGCATGATCATGGCACCGCATCGATTCGGCACCGGTCTTCGCAACCCGCTCAACGACACCATCGAGACCCTGCTCTGCGCTGAGCCGGGGGACGAGGTGCTGGGCGGCGCTCCGTCCCCGCAGGAAGCGGCCATCGTCGCCGGGCTGCCGCTGGCGGAATCCATCGCCCGCAGCTACCGCGGCCGGGGCGCCGACTCCGACGACCTGCTGCAGGTCGCTCGACTCGGCCTGGTGAAGGCCGTCCAGGGCTACCGACTGGGCTCGGCCGCCGGGTTCGTGGCGTACGCCGTCCCCACCATCAAGGGCGAGATCAAGCGGCACTTCCGGGATCACGAATGGCTGGTCCGTCCGCCGCGTGCGCTCCAGGAGCTGCAGAGCGAGGTCAGCCAGACCCGTACCGCGCTGGGCCAGCGGCTCGGCCGCAACGCCACCGACGACGAGGTCGCCGAGGCCCTCTCGGTGTCCGCGGACCGGGTCCGCGCCGCCGGGCTGAGCCGCCGGGCGTACGCCGCCGCCCAGACCGGACCCGACGATCTGGTGCAGATCGCCGCCGGGGGCGACGACTTCGCCCGGGTCCTGGACCGGGAGTCGCTGCAGGTCGCGCTGGCCGGGCTCACCGACCGCGACGCGGCGCTGTTCCGGATGCGCTTCGTCGAGGAGCGCAGCCAGTCCGCGATCGGTCAGGAACTCGGCGTCAGCCAGGTGCAGGTGTCGCGGCTACTCGCGCGGCTCATCGACCGGCTCCGTGCCGTCCTGGTCGACACCGACCAGCTGCGCGCCAGCTGACCCGACGCCCAGTTCGTCGAGCAGGGCGAGTACGCCGTCACGATCGTCCTCGTCCTGCTGCGACCCCACCGGTACCACCCGGATCAGATCGCTGAGATGGGCGTGTTCGGCGGCCATCCGGGTCCGCAGCAGCAGCGCGTCCCGGGCGGTGCCGACGACCATCACCTGCCGGACCGGCGGCGGGTCGGGGGAGCGGTCGGGGGCGCCGATCAACCGCAGCCGGGTGTCGGGGCGGGCCAGCAGACAGGCGCGCAGCAGCAACAGCAGCGGGCACTGGTCAACCATCCCCAGCAGCCGGCGCCGCAGCGGCGCCGAGTGCGCCGACCCGAAGACCTGCAGCCAGCGCTCGGCGTCCCACTGGTCCGCGGTGGTGCCCAGGCCCCCGAACGGGTCGAGCGCCCAGGTGTGCCGGCGCCCGGTCTGCTCGGGCAGCCCGGCCAGGGCCTCGTTGGTGATCTCCAGTTCGGCATCCAGCGCGGCGCGGGCCCGTTCGGCGGTGTGGCCGAGCAGGTCCAGCCGGTCGGCCAGCTGCCGACCCGGCAGGGCGCGGACCCCGGGCGGCAGCACCGATACCAGGGCACGCAGCCGGTCCTCCTCGGCGAGGACGATGTCTGGGCCGTCGTCGAGGAACAAGCGGGCCGCCGGATTCCTGCTCACAGCCGACTACTACCCGAGGAGCCGGTGGCCAAACCCGTCAATCGGGTCCTGGTGGCCGGGGTCGGATGTCAGTCGACCCGGAGCCCCGCCGCGGTGAGTGCCTCGCCGAGCGGCCGGTACAACCCCGCATTGGCGGCCACCAGCAACCGCTCGCTCTCCCGGTCGGTGACCGGCCCGCCGCCGACCAGCCCACCGGCCTCGCGGACCACCAGTGCACCCGCGGCATGGTCCCAGGCATGCAGCCCGGCCTCGTAGTAGCCGTCCAGCCGACCCGCGGCGACCGCGCACAGATCCAGGCTCGCGGCGCCGATCCGGCGGATGTCGCGGACCCGGCCGATCAGCCGGGCCACCAGTTCGGCCTGCCGGGTCCGGCGGGCGGCGTCGTAGCCGAAACCGGTACCGATCAGGGCGGTGGTCAGCTCCGTCTTCGCGGTCAGCTCCAGCCGCTGCCCGTTGCGGGTGGCGCCCTCGCCGGCCGCTGCGGCGTACACCTCGGACAGTGCGGGGGCAGCGACGCAACCGGCGAGCGTACGCCCGCTGCCCACCTCGCCCTCGACGACCGCCACCGACACCGCCCAGGCCGGCAGCCGATAGAGATAGTTGACGGTGCCGTCGATCGGATCGACCACCCAGGTCAACCCGGAACCGCCGCCGGAGGAACCGGCCTCCTCACCGAAGAACGCGTCGGCGGGCCGCAGCCGGGCCAGTTCCTCGCGCAGGTACGCCTCGGTGGCGCGGTCCGCGGCGGTCACCACATCGGTCGGGCTCGATTTCAGGTCGGCGACCTCGACACCCTCCTCGCGCCAGCGGTACGCCTGATCCGCGGCCCGGGTGGCGAGACGGGTCGCCAGCTCCAACAGCTCAATGCTCACGGGGCGAGGGTCTCACGGGCGGCTGGGCGTCGCTGGTTAGGCTGCCCTCATGATGCAGAACCTGCGGGAGTACATCGATCGGCTGCGCGCCGAGGGGTACACCGTGAAGAACGGCAAGGACGAGGACCCCGACCTGATCGACCCGGGCGGCAACGCCGTCGAGACCTGGGAAGAGGACTATCCGTACACCGAGCGGATGGAACGCGACGAATACGACGAGCTGAAATATCAGCTGCAGATCGAACTGCTCAAGGTGCAGTACTGGTCGGAGGACAACGACCTGCGCCACATCATCGTCTTCGAGGGCCGCGATGCGGCCGGCAAGGGCGGCACGATCAAGCGCTTCACCCAGCACCTCAACCCGCGCGGCGCCCGGGTCGTCGCACTGAACAAGCCCAACGACCGCGAGCACGGGCAGTGGTATTTCCAGCGCTACATCAACCACTTCCCGACCTTCGGGGAGCTGGTGCTGTTCGACCGCTCCTGGTACAACCGCGCCGGGGTGGAGCGGGTGATGGGGTTCTGCACCCATGAGGAGTACGAGCGGTTCATGGAGCAGGCGCCGGCGCTGGAGAAGATGATCGTCGACTCCGGCATCCACCTGACGAAGTTCTGGTTCTCGGTCACCCAGGCCGAGCAGCGGACCCGGTTCGCGATCCGCCAGATCGACCCGGTACGCCGCTGGAAGCTGTCGCCGATGGACCTCGAGTCGCTGGACAAGTGGGACGCCTACACCGAGGCGAAGGAGCAGATGTTCCTGCGCACCGACACCGACTGGGCGCCCTGGACCACCATCAAGTCCAACGACAAGAAACGTGCCCGGATCGAGGCGATGCGCGCCTATCTCTCCCAGTTCGACTATCCGGACAAGAACGAGGCGGTCATCGGTACGCCGGATCCGAAGATCGTCCGCCGCGGCCGGGAAGCCGTCGGCGACTGAGGCGTGACGGTCCTCGAGTAGGCCGCCTGCGGCCGTGTCGGTCCTCGAGTAGGCCGCCTGCGGCCGTGTCGAGAGGACTCCCACCCCTAGACTCCACCGCATGGCTGATCTCACCTTCGCCGATGTGATGGACGACTCGATCCTTGTCTACGTCGAGGATCACCAGGCGTTCCTGGACTGGCTCGAGCAGCAGACCGGTGGTGGGGTCGGGCAGACCGGGGTCGATCTGGCGAAGCAGCAGATCACCTATCAGCCGAAGCTGCACAAGCGCGACGAGGTGGTGGCTCGGGTGCACCTGCTCGGCTCGATCGCGGAGTCGCCGCGGTCGGCGCTGTGGGCCTGGGCCAATCCAGCCTTCGCCGAATCACCGGTCGCGCAGATGAGCACCCGGGTCCGCGACTTCGGCGCCGCCCGCGGGATCCCCGAGCTGACCACCGGTGAGCTGCCGATCGCCGACCAGGGTGGGGAGGAGGCGCTGACCGGTTGGGCGACCCGGATGGCCGCGGTGTCCTGCCGGATCATCGGGATCCCGACCGCGCAGGTGATGACCACCGGGACCACCCGGGTGGTGATGCTGGTGGACGCCGCCGGATTCACCCCGCCCGCGCCGTCCGGGATCACCTTCCCGCGGATCCTGACCACCGCGCTGCAGGCCGACGGCTGGATCACCGATCATCGCCGCGCCGTGCAGGGTTACGCCCAGGCGCGCAACCTGCCCTACGGCTGGGAGCCCGGTTTCGCCGCGCTGAACATCGGTTTTCCGGAGGGCAACGTGCGGGTCGCCTTCGACGAGCAGGGCCGGGTGGGCGCCATCGACGCCCAGCTCGGGCCCGCTGCCGGACCCGCTACCGGGGCCGAGCAGGCCCCGCCGCCGCAGCAGTTCTGAGCGAGGCCGCGAAGGCCTCCGGATCGTGACCGGCATCGTCCCGGATCAGCTTCGCGGCACGGACCAGCGCTCTGGGCAGCCCGATACCGACGGCACCGACCACGATCCCGTCGCGGCCGCAGAGCACCGCGACCCGGTCCTCATCCACCGACCCGGCGACCACCTGCCGGTCCAGGTCACCGGCCACCTCGCCGTAGGCCTGCACGGTTGCGCCATAGTGATCGGTCCAGTGATAGGGGACCGCGGCCAGCGGGGCGGGTGGTTCCCGGTCCGCCAGCAGCGCCGCCAGCCGTACGCCGAGGCGTACCCCCGCGGTGCTGGCCGCCATCCGGTGCTCGATCCGCCCGGTGGGTTCGCGGGCCACGTCACCGACCGCCCACTCGTGGGCGCCGGCGCGCCCGTCGGCATCGGTGAGCACCCCGTCGGCCAGCGGCAGCCCGCTGCCGGTGAGCCATTCGGTGTTCGGTTCGCTGCCCAGGCAGGCGAGCACGGTGTCGGCGGCCAGCTCGGTCACCGAGGTGACCCGTCCGTGCCGCAGTACGACCCCGTGTGCGGTGTGCCAGCGGGCCAGCACGGTGGCGATCTCGGGCCCGAGGTGGTCGGCCAGCGGTGACCCGGAGCCGGTGACCAGGGTGACCGGATGGCCGAGCTCCCGCAGGGTCGCGGCGAGTTCGCTGCCCAGGAATCCGGCGCCGACGATCGCGATGGCGGCGTCCGGTGGGAGCGCCCAGAGGGCCGCCAGATCGTCCCGGTGGCGCACGGTGAGCGCGCCGGGCAGGGTACGCGGCCGGACCCCGGTGGCGATCACCAGCTCGCCGTAGGCCAGGGCGGTGCCGTCGGCCAGCGTGATCGTGCGGGTGGCCGGATCGCAGGCGATCGCCCGGTGGGTGAGCCGCAGGTCGATCCCCAGCTCCGCCGCCCGGTCCGCGCCCGGCAGGGTGAGCGCGTCGAGTGCGGTGGTACGCCGCAGCGCGCCCTTGCTGAGTGGCGGCCGGTCGTAGGGCGGGTGCGGCTCGTCACCCAGCACGACCAGCTCCCCGGCGTACCCCTCCTCGCGGAGCGTCGTGGCCACCGTCCAGCCCGCCAGCCCGGCACCGACGATCAGGACCGGTGCGCTCACTCCTCGATCTCGATCGCGCCGGAGGGGCAGAGTCGGGCCGCGGTGCGGGCTTCGGCGAGCCGGTCGTCACCCGGTTCGGCGTCCAACAGCACCACGATGCCGTCGTCGTCCTGGTCGAACAGGTCGTCGGCGGTGATCACGCACTGGCCACCGCCGACGCACCGGTCGGGGTCGACGCTGATCCTCATCGGTCCTCCTCCGCGGTCGGGTTCTCGGCCCAGGTCACCGGTGCGGCGGTGACGCTGAGGAAGGCGTAGTCGCGCAGTTCGATCTGCTCGGCGGGGATCGCGAGGTCCAGCGAGGGGATGCGCTGGGTGAGGGCCTTGAGCACCTCGGCGATCTCGATCCGGGCCAGATTCTGGCCCAGGCACTGGTGGATCCCGAAACCGAAGGCGACGTGCCCGCGGGCGTCGCGGCCGACGTCGAGTCGGTCCGGTTGCGGGAAGGCGTCCGGGTCGCGGTTGGCGGCGGCCGAGCAGGGGACGACTCCGTCCCCGGCCCGCAGGCGTACGCCCGCCAGCTCGACATCGGCGGTCGCGACCCGCATCGGCGAGATGTGGAAGATGCTCACCCAGCGCAGCAATTCCTCCACCGCGCCCGGGATCAACCCGGGGTCGTCGACCAGCCGCTGCCACTGGTCGCGGGAGCGGAGCAGGCCGAGTACGCCGAGGGTGATCTGGTTGGCGGTGGTCTCGTGACCGGCGGTGATCAGCAACCGGACCGAGCGAAGCAACTCGCTCTCGGTGAGCTTCTCGCTGGTCTGCTCGTCGGCGACCAGTTGGCTGATCAGGTCATCCCCGGGCGCGCGACGCTTGCTGGCGATCAGCTCTGCGGCGAAATCCAGCATCTCCTGGCTGGCCTGTTCGATCGCATCACCGGCGGTACCGAGGCTGTTGCGCGCATTGTCCAGGCCCATGAAGACGTGTTTGCGGTCGGCCGGGATGCCGAGCATCCGGCAGATCACATTGCCCGGTACCTCGACGGCGACCGTGCGGACGAAGTCGACCGGCGGTTCGCTGGCCAGCAGCTCGTCGACCACCGCGGCGACGATCTCGGCGATGTCACCGCGCAACTGCTCCACCCGACGGACGGTGAAGAATTTCGTGAACACCCGCCGGATCCGGGCATGATCCGGGTCGTCCATCGCCACGAACGGGATCGCGAACCGCTCCAACGCCACCCGGGCCGGGCTGGAGAACGGGAAGTCCGCCCGGGCCCGGTCCGCCGAGAAGCGCGGATCGGCGAGCACCTCACGGACCAGCTGGTGGCTGCGTACCAGCCAGACCCGGCGCCCGTCATAGAGCTCGACCTCCTGCACCGGCGGCCCCTCGCTGTAGGCCGCGGGCGGGTCGTAGACCGAGCGCCGGGGCATCGGGAAGGTGGTGGTCACGGGGATTCTCTCCTTGATTCGTGGTGCCGGGTTCAGCGGCTGATCGGGTCGGGGCGGTGGGTTCGGAGATGGTCCAGGGCCGCCTCGGCGGCGAGCTGGCCCAACTGGCGGCGGGAGCCCTCGGAGTACCAGCCCAGGTGCGGGGTGATGATCACCCGATCGTGGTCCCGCAGTGGCGCCAGGTCGGGGGTCGGTTCACCGTCCAGCACGTCCAGCCCGGCGGTGCGCAGCGGGTCGGTCGCCAGGGCGGCCAGCAGGGCGGTGGTGTCCACCAGGGCGCCGCGGGCGGTGTTGATCAGGGTGAGGTGCGGCCGGGTACGGGCCAGGAAGGCGGCATCGACCAGGTGGTGGGTGTCGGTGGTGAGCGGGGCGTGCAGGCTGATGATGTCGCTGCGCGCGGCGAGTTCCTCGAGGGTGACCAGGGTGGCCTCGGCGCCCCCGGCCGTCTCCGGGGTGAGCGCCGGATCGGCCGCGATCACCGTGCAGCCGAGCGCCCGGCAGCGGCGCGCCATCGCCCGGCCGATCGCCCCGAGCCCGATCAGCCCGACGGTGCTGTCGGCCAGCCGGGGGACCCCTTCGGCGGTGATCGAGGGCCAGTCCGCACCGGCCCGTTCCCGTTGCCAGTCCAGCCGGCGGATGCAGGCGAGCAGCAGCAGCAGTGCCTGGTCGGCGACCTCGTTGGTGCCGTAACCGGGGGTGTTCACCACGGTGATACCGCGCTCGGCCGCCGCCGCGAGGTCGATCCGGTCCATCCCGATCCCGGCGCGTACCAGCAGCTCGGCCCGGGGCGCCCGGTCCAGCTGGGCCGGGCCAACGTCGGAGCCGCCGACGATCAGTACGCGGGCGTCGGTCTCGTCGGTGAGCGCCTCGTACGCCATCCCGGCGGCGGTCAGGGTGGCCGGCGCATCGGGCAGCGATTCGAGCACCGCGGGATGGATCGCCACGAGTGGTGTGGAATGGCGTTCCATGTGGGGAGCCTAGACGCCCCGCCGTCCGGGGGCAAGGAGGTGGTCATGACCCGCCGGGTACGGTCAGTCGGCGACAGGCCAGGCCGGCGGCGGTTGATCCAACACCTTCCGCAGCCGGGAAAGGTAATCCCGCCGGGACAACTCCACCGCGCCGAGACTGGCCAGGTGCGGGGTCAGCCACTGCACGTCCAGCAACCGGGGGACGCCGTCGGCCGAAAGCAGGCGTACCAGCTCCACCAGCGCCGTCTTCGACGCATCCCGGCCGTGCTGAGGATCGTGGAACATCGATTCACCAGCGAACAGCCCGCCGATCGACACCCCGTACAACCCGCCGACCAGCCGGTCCGCGGCGTCCCACACCTCCACCGAGTGGACGACCCCTGCCTGATGCAGTTCGCCATATACCCGGCGGATGTCGGCATCGATCCAACCGGCCTCCCGGCGCGGGTCGGCGCAGCCGTCCACCACCTGTTCGTACGCCTGGTCGACGCTCACCCGGTAGTGCTTCATCGACTTGCGCAGCGAGCGGGTCACCCGCAGGCCGTCCAGCGGCAGGACACCGCGGTCGAGCGGGGAGAACCAGCCGATCAGATCCGGCTCCAGGGGCATCGGGAACACCCCCTCGCGATATGCTGCCAGCACCGTGCGCGGGTCCAGATCGACCGTCGCGGCCACCAGGTCCGAGTGCGGCCAGGTGGCCGGATTGGCGAACAGCAGCATCCGCTCATTCTGTCAGTGGGGGACCGTTCCGGGTCATTCCGGGGTGGGTGGCGGCACGGGTCCTGCGTACGCTGGAAGGTGCCGCGCGCAGGAGTGCGGGCGACCAGAGAGGATGACGATGGCCAACAACGTCAGGGACACCCTCGGCGGCCTCGTGCCGTCGGGAGGCTTCGCACCCAATGGTGCGGGCAAGGTGCTGCGTCGCATCATGACCGTCGCGATCGACGGCATGGGCAACCTGCCGCCCGCCCGGGACTCGGCCGGCCGCCAGCTGCAGAAGCAGGGCGATGCCGAGAAGGCGATCAATGTGCTCATCCAGCAGCACGTCGCCCTCGCCGGTGCCCAGGGGTTCGTGACGAACATCGGCGGACTGGTCACCTCGCTCGTCTCGCTGCCGGCCAACATCGCCGGAATCGCGGTGCTGCAGGCCCGCGTGGTCGCCACCATCGCGCACCTGCGCGGTTACGACGTCACCGATCCGCGGGTACGCACGGCGATCGCGATGTGCCTGGTCGGCGACAACCTGGAGAACCTGCTCGGTGACTCCGAGCTGCCGAGCAGCCCGCTGGTGGTCGCCACCGCGCCGGTCTACGACGCCGGGCTGGACACCAAGATCTCCGACCGGGTCGCCGGCGATCTGCTGGCCCGGGTCACCGGCAAGCGGATGGTCGTCGCGATGACCAAGCGGGTACCGGTGCTCGGTGGTGGCGTCGGCGCCGCCTTCGACGGCTGGGACACGCTGCAGGTGGCCCGGTACGCCAAGGGCCAGCTGGTGGACCGCCGCCGCGCCTGACCCCCCGTCACTTACCGGGCGGTCGAACCCCATTTTTCGACTCCAGTTCGTGAGCAGTGACGAGCGGATGCGGGTTCGCGGGCCACGACGAGAAACGCGGGTTGGATTCTGGGGTTTGACCTCGCGGTAAGCGACGAGACGAGGGACTCGGCTTCGACTCGCTCGTTCCTCGCTCGCTCACCCGGCGTTCGGCATCTCGATGAGCGTGGCCCTCACTTCAGCAGCTTGCTCATCCGACGGTCGGCCAGGGGTTTGCCGCCGGTCTGGCAGGTGGGGCAGTACTGCAGGCTGGAATCGGCGAAGGAGACGCTGAGGATGGTGTCGCCGCAGACCGGGCAGGCCTCACCGGCGCGGCCGTGCACCTTCATGCCGAGCTTCTTCTCACCCTTCAGGTCCTTCGCGGCCAGTCCGGCCGAGCGCTGCACCGCATCGGCCAGCTCGGCGCGCAGGCAGGTGTACAGGTGCTCCCGCTCCGCATCGGTCAGCCCGTTGGCCGGTTTGAACGGGCTCAGCTTCGCGGCGTGCAGGATCTCATCGGAATAGGCGTTGCCGATTCCGGCGATCACCCGTTGGTCCTTGAGTACGCCCTTGAGTTGCGCCCGGCCGGCCTTGTTCAGGATCTCCGCGAACACCTCGTAGGTGAACTCGTCGGCCATCGGTTCCGGGCCGAGGGTCTCGATCTGGGTGACCTCGTCGGGATCGTTGACCACGTGCACCGCGAGCTTGCGCTGGGTACCGGCCTCGGTCAGCTCGAACCCGGACCCGTCGTCGAGCACCAGCCGCAGCGCGAGCGGGCCCTTGCCCGGCCGGGCCGGGGCGGTCGGCATCTCCGCGCGCCAGCGCAACCAGCCGGCGCGGGCCAGGTGGAAGCAGAGCCAGGTGCCGCCGGCGTCCAGGCAGAGGAACTTGCCGCGCCGCTCGACCCGCTCGATCTCCAGTCCGTGCATCGCGCTCAGCGGGGTGGTGAAGGTCTTCAGCGCGCTGAACGCGGTCAGGTCGATCCGGGCGATCACCCGGCCGACCAGGCGTTCGGTGAGGAACCGCCGCAGCGACTCCACCTCGGGCAACTCGGGCATGGGCCCAGTCTGACACGGCGCCTCCGGGTGCTGCTCGAGGACCGTTGCGGGAGGGGTCAGCGGGAGCGGCCGTCCGGGTCGTCGAACCAGACGTCCTCGTCCTCCTCGAGCCAGGAGTTGTAGGGGTTCTCGTCCTTCTCCTCGTCCTTGCGGTCGTTGCGGCGCCCGCCCATCGGCATCCCACCCGGAGCGGTACCGGCACCGGGTGCCCCGCCACCGGGGCCGCCGGCCGCACCACCGGGGCCGGCCACCGGGCCGACCGAACCGGGGTTGACGATGCCCTTGCCGTTCGGGCCGATGCCGAACGAGTTGCCCGAGCGGCCGGCCAGCGGGTTGCCTCCGGCACCGGGTCCGCCGGCGCCACCGCGACCCAGGCCGTTGCCCGCGCCGCCGAGGCCGCTGTTGCCCAGTCCACCGGAGCCGAGCCCACCGGGGCCCATCCCCATCGTCGGTACCACGCCACTGCCGACATTGATCGCCGGACCACCGACGCCGCCCGCTCCCGGCGTACCGAGACCGGGAACACCCGGGCCGCCGAGATTGCTCATCCCGGCCGCGGAACCCGGGGCCGTCAGCAACCCGGCGCTCTCGGTGCCCGGCAGGTTGTTGCTCAGCTCGGCCGGATCGAGGCCGGACCCGCCGCCACCGGGGGCCCCGCCACCCGGCAGCCCACCGGGGCCGCCGATGCCGAGGTCACCTGGGTCGCCACCGGGGAAACCGCTGCCTCCCGGACCACCGGGCAGCTCGGGGCCACCCGGGAAACCCGGGCCACCCGGCGCACCCGGATGGGTGCCGCCGGGGAACGGCCCGCCGGGCTGTCCCGGACCGTTCGGCCCACCAGGGCCACCGGGCCCGCCCGGACCACCGGGCAGGCTGGGGTCACCGGGCTTGCCCGGACCGAGCTCGTTCGGTCCGCCCGGGCCGCTCGGGTTCAGACTGTTGGTCGACGGCGGCGCGGTGTTCGTCGACGGCGCGCTCGGCCCGGTACCGGTGGAGTTCGGCGTCGGGTCGTTGGTACCGCTGCCCGGCGCCCTGGTGCGCCGGTCGTCGTCGGGATGCTGCTGGTCGGTCGGCTGGTACCTCTGCAACTGCTCATCCACCGAGTCCGCGCGGGTGCGTACCGTCTGGACCTGGTTGGAGTTGAGGCCCAGTGCCTCCATCAACTGATCGAAGCGATGCACCTGCGGGGTCACCGGGGTATCGGTCTGCCGGAAGATCTGCGGCGACTGCTGCTGTTGTGGATAGACCGTCAGCAGGGTCTCCCAACGCTTCGGCTCCACCGAGTCGAGGGTGTTCCGCTGCCCGTTCAGGACCAGATAGGGCGCCTGCTCCTTGGCCTTCTCGTAGTCCTCGTCCTCGCCGGTGAAGATCTCATCGACCTTGCCGAACAGCGACTGCTCGACCTCCTTGCGGGTCACCTCCCAGTTGGTGTCGCGATCCCAGGGGATGTCGTTGAGCAGGGCGGCGCCGATCGAGGAGGACACCGACTGGTTCACCGGCGCGAGTGCGTCGGCATTGCGGGTCGCGTCGGCGGCGTACGCCTCCAGCTTGTCGAGCACGTCGCGTTTGATCGAGTTCCGGTACGCCTCGGCGCCCGGCCCGGTCCACCCACCGGGGCCGGTCAGATCGTCGAGGCGCTTGCGCACCAGGCCATGGATCTCGCGGGCCGCGGAGGCGGTGTCGCGCCACATCCGCTCGGTCCGATCCAGGGCGGTCGAATCGAGAGACCCGATGACCGCCATGATCTCGCGCTGGGTGTAGAGGGAGTACGCGCTGGACGATCCGCCCCCGTCCAACATCATTCGCATGTCTCAGGCCTTCTTCCGATTCAGCTCGTTGGTGACCTGGGCCGCGGTGGCGCTGTTCAGCTCCTCCAGGTCGTCGTACTGGCCGGCCAGCCGCCGGGTCGCCTCGGTGATGTCGTCGGAGCGCTGGTGCAGCCCGCGCAGGGCGCCGTGGCCCTTCGTCACGGTGGCCCGGTGCTGCTCCGCGGCGCGTGCCGAACCGGTGTAGTTGCCGAAGGAGACCTTCTCGGTCCCCTCGGGGGTGTAGTCCTGCAATCGATCCCGGAGGGTGCGGATCTCACCGGTCATCTCGTCGAGGAATTTCGCGAACTGACGGATCTGCCCGGGGTCGACCTGGATGTCGGACGTCACGTGGGGGCGGGTACCGCCCCCGCCATCAGCCAGAAGCATCGCGCTCTCCATCTCTCGCTGTTCGGTGTCAGCCGGGTCGGGGTCAACACGGCCTCCGACCCCTATCGTGTCCTACTCGGTTCCCCACTTCGAAGGAATGATCGGAGGAATCTTCCTCCCAGTACGCGATCCCTGAGCGAGGAGGGCGGCGACGGGTGGAAGGGTGTCCCGCCAGGTGGCTTCGTCTCGCTCGTTCCTCACTCGCTCAGCCAGCGTGGGTGGGGCGCAGCGACGGGTCGACACGGACGCCATTGCTCCGCTTCGCTGCGCATGGCGCCCACTCGATGAGCGTGGAGACGCCGAAGGGCGCGACCGATCGGTCGCGCCCCGGGCGTACGGTCTCGGCAGAGACTCAGTTGCCGGTCTCCCAGAAGGAGGCGGTCTTCATCTCGTTGCTGGCGTAGTTGCCGGCGATCGTATCGAGATTGGTGCGCATCGCGTTGGCGATGTTCTCCATCTCCTTCATCGAATCGTCCCAGGTCCGCAGCACCTGCTGGTACGCCTGCTTCGGGGCGGCGCCGTCGCCGCCGTCCTGCCAGGAGTCGAGGCGCTTGCCGAGGGTCTGGACCATCTGTTCCTTGAGGTCGACCATCTGCTTCTTGGCGGAATCCAGGTCCTGGATGCCCTGCTGCATGTACTGCTTGTTTACGAGAACGGAATCATCGCTCATTGTTCAGGCTCCTCAGAGTTCGTGTGGGTTGGTCAGCGGGTCACTTGCGGTTGCTGTTGATCAGGTTCATCAGATCCTGACCAACCTGGCTCTGCTCGGCCTCGTTCTGCTGGTAGGTCAAGCTCGTCTGACCCAGCTTCTGGTGCAGCTCGCTGAGGCTGTTCTGCACCTGGCTGAACTCCTCATCGAACTCCTTGAAGGCGGTCAGGAAGACCCGCGCAGCCTGGCCCTGCCACCCGGCCATCAGGCCGTCGATCTGGGTGTAGAGGTTCTTCTGAACACCCTCGATCTTGCCGTAGAAGTCCTCGGCCTCGCCGGCGGCTACCTTGAGGTCATTGGCCGATACTTGCTGAGATCCCATTTTCTTCTCCTCCGGGGAGTCGTCTGTCGGGGCCAACCTCCCTCTGCCGGAAGGCCGGTGCACCGGGTTCGGTGGTGCCGTCTGGTGAAGACACTAGGAGCCGGTGGGGTCAGGAATCGAGCGGAAAATCCCGCCCTGCTTGAGTTTGAGTAGCGCGTGAGTACATGTGCCTAGGTGGCTGAGTAGTGGCCGCGTGGGTCGGGTCAGGACTGCTGCTGGGCGGCGGACACCGAGAGCGACTGGCCGGCGGGCAGGCCCTCGGGGATCAGCCGCAGCACCTGCGCGGGGATCGGCTCGGGGGTCACCTCGCCGTAACCGAGCGCGTTCTTGGAGTCGTTGTCGGCGATGCCGTACCGCAGCCCGCCGACGATCAGCGTGCCCGGGTCGGCCGGGCCGACCGACCCGTCGTGACGGACCAGGGCGCCGCGCAGCGAGGGCTGGACCACCGTGTCGGCCAGCGCCGGGTCGGCACTGCGCCGATCCACCACCGGGGTCGGGGCGCCGAACGCGATCCGCGGGCTCTGTCCGGCGGCCGGCCAGCTGGCACACACGCTGGCGGTCTCGATGCCGGGGATCTGGCTGCGCTGCGGCAGCTGGGCGGGCATGCCCTGCCGGCCCGCGTAACGGACCCGGGTGTTGCGGGCCTCATTGGCCTCGGCGGCCTTGATCGGCTGCGACTTCTTGCCGTTGGTGGCGGTCAGCACCGCGGCCTCGAGCGGGGAGATCTCGCTCAACCCGTCGCTCAACAGCACATACCAGGTCGTCGCGCTGGGGCCCTCGACGTGCATCAGCGTGCCGACGGTCGGATCGACCCCGCCGACCGGGCGCTGGGAGCGTTCCCCCTCCCCGGCGATGTCGATCGGGTTCAGCGGCGGCCCCTTCGGCAGCGCGCCCAGGAAGGCATTGCCCGGGCGTACCGCCTGTTCGCCGAAGCCGAGCTGGATCGCCACCGCATGGTTCGGCATCTCGTACGCCGTGCCGTCGGCGATCAGATATTCCTTGCCGTTGCTGCCGTCGGCGCGGGCCACGAACGCGGTCGAGGTCGCCGGTACCTCACCCTGGCCGAGCTCCAGGGTGGTCGCCCGGGCCTGCGTGCCGGACCCGGTGCTGGTACCTGCCGGTGCGGTCACCGAGCAGACCCGGATCGGATAGCTGACCAGCGCCGACCGCTCGGGCAACTGGGTCGGTGCCTGCTTGATGCCGATCGTCCGCTCCCGCGGGAAATCCCGCAGGGATGAGGATTTCACCGACTTCACATCCCCGCCGCCGCTGGCCAGCTTGGCGGAGGTGATGTTGTACGCCGGGTAGAGCTTCCCGCCCAGATAGACCAGCACCTCACCGCTGTCGGAGCTGACCACGATCGTGTTGTCGTTCTTCCAGTTCTTGGAGCTGCCGGGCTTGATCAACCCGACCACGCCGAAACCGGCCAGCACCAGGATGCCCAGCATCACCCCGATGAACATGCCGGTACCGACCCGGCGCAGCGGCGGCTGGGGGTTGTCGGGGTCGCGGTCCACCAGCGCTGACACCAACCGCTGCGCGGTGAAGGTGTGCGCCTTGAGGAGATCCTTGCGGGTCGCCATCTGCGGCCGGGCTCCTCTCGCTCAACCATCGTTCGCAGGGCACATTCTGCTGCGCTGCGGTGTCACCCGACCCTGCCGGCCCTAGAGTAGTGGCGCTCGCCTCGACGAAGGGAAAGTCAGTGCAATCAGCAGCCTCGCCGCATCGGCGCTCGTGGCTGCTGCGGCACAGCGGCCGGCTCGTGCTGCTCGAAGGGGTGCTGCTGCTGGCGGTGCTCGCGCTGATCGCGGGCTCCCGGCTCGGCATCCTGGTCGGCGGGTTGCTGCTGGTGCTGCTGCTGGTCCTGCTGGCCCCGGTGATCGGCGGCCGGTCGCTGATCGGTTGGTTGCGGCTGCGGCTGGCCTACTCGGGTCGGCAGCGGGTACGCCCGGCGCGGGTGCCCGCGGACCTGGTCCCGCTGGCGGAATGGGTGCCCGGTTTCGAGATCGGTCAGACCGTCGGCGGCCGCGGCGACGAGACCGGGGTGATCTCGGACGGTGACGCCTGGAGCGCGGTGCTGGCGCTGGATGCCGATGAGGATCTGCTCGCCGATTCCGGTGCCGAACTCGATCTCGGTTCGCTGGCCGACCTGACGGTCTCCGATGACATCATCTTCGCCGGCATCCAGGTGATCACCTACACCGTGCCGGCGCCGACCTCGCTGCTGCTCGGCCCCGGGTCGCAGGCCGCCCGGGCGTACGCCGAGAACGCCCATCCGGTGCCGCCGACGGTACGCCGCACCTGGATCTGCCTGCGCCTCGATCCGACCCGCTGCCTGGCCGCGGTGGAGCGCCGCGGTGCCGGTGTGGACGGCATCCACGCGACGCTGCGGTTCGGGCTGCACCGGGTGCAGTCGCTGCTCAAGCGGCACGGCGTCGACTCGCACGCGATCGGCGGTGCCGAGCTCGCCGAGGTGCTGGCCCTGACCAGTGGTGCGACCGCCGACCCGATGGGCCCCGAGCGGTCCGCCGAGCACTGGGACCACTGGGTGTGCGACGGCATGGTGCACTCCGGTCAACTGGTCCGCCGTTGGGGCAGCAACCCCTCCTACGCCTACCAGGTGCTGCTCGATGCGGTCGCCCAGGCGCCGGTGTTGTTCGCGGTCACCTCCTTCACCCTCAGCCCCGAGCAGGACGCCTCCGGCGGGGTCCGGTTGGTCACCCCCAATCAGCAGACCGCCGACGCCGCGGTCGGCCATCTGGCCGATCGGGTCGGCAGCGAGGTCGCCCTCGCCCAGGCCGGTGGCACCCAGGTGCCGACGATGCTGGCGACGGTGCCGCTGGGTCGCGGGGTGCAGCTGTGATGGCGCGTTCGGCGACGCAGGCGCAGCAGGCGGCCCGGGCCGCGCCCGGCAACTTCCAGCTGGTCGCCGACACCGGCCGCAGCGGGGTCGTCCGGACCGGCCCCAGCGGGCTGGTGCTCGGCAACGGTCCCAAGGGTCCGGTGACGATCCGGCTGTTCCGGGAGCGGGGGACCCGGCTCGCGGTCTCGGTGCCGCAGTACGTCGCCTGGCTGCTCACCTTCCGCAGCATCTCCCTCGGTGCCCACATCTCGCTGTTACCCACCCAGGAGCGGGAATGGCTCGGCCTGGTGGAGCGGGTACGCCGGCACGGCGGCACCGTGGACGTGGTGCCCGGCGGCGCGGCGGCGCGGCTGCCGGAGGCGGGGCTGCCCTATCGGCCGTCGCTGATCGTCGACGACACCGATCTCTACGACGGCAGCCAGGCCGGCATCGGCGCCTGGCAGGCGGTCCTGCTGACCACCGACCTGCGGGAGGCGCAGGCCGTGGGCACGCTGCGCTCGGTGGACATGACGCTGGTCAACTCGGCCGACAACCGGGTGATCGACAACCTGCGCCGGGCATACTTCCTCAGCCCCCGGCAGGTGAAGGCCTGTCAGTTGCTCGCCGAGGACGAGGTGATGCTGGCGATGCCGCGGCGTGTGGTGAAGCTCTCGGTGCGACCGACACCGCTGGAATATCAGCTGCTCTTCGGCGCGCAGTGACACACTGAGGCCCATGCGCCCGATCGTTCAGTCAAAGAAGCTCCAGGACGTCCGCTACGACGTCCGCGGTCCGATCCTGGTCGAGGCCGAGCGGTTGGAGGCCGAGGGCCACCAGATCCTGAAGCTGAACATCGGCAACACCGCGCCCTTCGGATTCGCTGCCCCCGAAGCGATCGTCGCCGACATGGTGCACCACCTGCCGGACTCCCAGGGCTATTCGGATTCGCGCGGCATCCGGCCGGCCCGGACCGCGGTCGCGCAGTACTACCAGTCGCGTGGTCTGCGCGATGTGAAGGTCGACGACATCTACATCGGCAACGGGGTCTCCGAGCTGATCACGATGGTGCTGCAGGCCTTCACCGACAACGGCAACGAGATCCTGGTCCCGGCACCGGACTATCCGCTGTGGACCGGGGCGGTGACGTTGTGCGGTGGTACGCCGGTGCACTACCGCTGCGACGAGGAGAACGGCTGGAATCCGGATCTGGACGACATCGAGTCCAAGATCACCGACAACACCCAGGCGCTGGTGGTGATCAACCCGAACAATCCCACCGGTGCGGTCTATTCGGAGGAGACCATCAAGGGTCTGGTCGACATCGCCCGCCGGCACGAGCTGGTGCTGATGGCCGACGAGATCTACGAGAAGATCATCTTCGACGACGCGGTGCACCACCATGTCGCGACCTATGCCGGGGACGAGGTGCTCTGCCTGACCTTCAGCGGGCTGTCCAAGGCCTACCGGGTCTGCGGATATCGCGCCGGCTGGGTGATGATCTCCGGTCCGAAGCATCTGGCGACGGACTTCCTGGAAGGTCTGACGCTGCTGTCGAACATGCGGATGTGTGCCAATGTGCCCGCCCAGCACGCGATCCAGGCCGCACTGGGTGGGTACCAGTCGGTGGGTGAACTGGTCGCCCCCGGCGGGCGCTACCACGACCAGGCGAAGCTCGCGTCCCGGCTGCTCAACGAGATCCCGGGGGTCAGCTGTGTCGAACCGCGCGGTGCGCTCTACTGCTTCCCGAAGCTCGATCCGGAGGTCTACCGAATCACCGATGACCAGGCGTTCGTGATCGATCTGCTGCGGGCGAAGAAGATCCTGGTCACCCACGGCACCGGTTTCAACTGGTTCGAGCCGGATCATTTCCGGTTGGTGACGCTGCCCGACGAAGAGGTGTTGACCGAGGCGATCGGCCGGATCGCGGACTTCCTGGAGGGTTTCCGTGAGTGACCCCTCGACTCGCTCCGCTCGCTCGGGGAACGGGGAAAGTGTGAAGGTGGATCGGCAGGGGGCGCGGCTGACGGTGACGTTGGCGCGGCCGGAGAAGCGGAATGCGCAGACGCCGACGATGTGGGCGCGGCTGGCGGAGATCGCGCGGACCCTGGATGAGGGCGTACGCGTGGTGGTGCTGAACGCCGAGGGGCAGGACTTCTCGGCGGGACTGGACCGCGGAATGCTTTCTCCGGAAGGGATTCCGGGCGAACCGCGGGTGCTGTCGGTGGCCGCCAATCGGGGCACCGGGGAGACCGAGCAGCTGATCGCGGGGTTCCAGGAGGGCTTCACCGCGTGGGGTGAGGTGGATGCGCTGGTGATCGCGGCGGTGCAGGGCAACGCGATCGGTGCCGGCTTCCAGCTGGCGCTGGCCGCCGACCTGCGCCTGGTCACCGAGGACGTCCGGTTGGCGATGCGCGAACCGTCGCTGGGATTGGTGCCCGATCTCGGGGGAACGCTGCCGCTGGTGCGTACCCTCGGTTATTCGCGGGCGCTGGAGATCTGCGTGACCAGCCGGTTCGTCGGCGCGGGGGAGGCCGTCGGCTCCGGACTGGCGACCCTGGCGGTGCCCAACGAGAAGCTGGCCGCGGTCACCGACGAGGTGGTCGCCGCGATCCTGGAGATCCCCGACGCCGCGCTGCGCGAGACCAAGCGGCTGTTGCGCGCCGCGATCACCAACGACGTCCAGGCCCAGCTGCTCGCCGAACGCCAGGCCCAGGCACGGCTGCTGACCGGCTTGGTCGGCGCGCCGATCGGTCCTCTTCCTGGGTAGTGGCTCAGAACGCTACGGAAGTGCTGCCAGGACGGCAGCACTTCCGTACACGTTCGCGGGGGCGCCTGAGGAGAAAACCCAACGCCACCTGCGGACTCTGACAACGCGGACTCGGACAACGCGGAGTCGGACAACAACGGGGAGACACCCGAGCACGCCGAAACGGCGCCCGGCGGGGCATCGTTGATCCATGGTCGATGTCGGCGGAGTGTTGCGGCGGGTGCGCCGCGCGCTGGACCTGAATCAACGAGAGTTCGCGGAACGGCTGGGAGTGTCGGCATCGCACCTTGCCCGGTGGGAGACCGGTCAGCGCTCACCGCGGGTACCGGAACTGGTGGCCGCCCTGGAGCTGGCGGGGTTCACCCTGCACGTTCTCGATGCCGACGGAAACGCGGTGCGGCCGATGGGTGAGGCGGACACCGTCCGCGACAGACAGGGCCGCTTCCTCCCCGCGCATCTCGATGTGGAGCTGATCGATCCGTATTTCTCCGGGCTGGTTCCATGCGCCCCGCGGCGCGCGCGTCGCGAGCAGTCGCGTGCGCGGCGAGGTGAGGTGCCGGTGGATCATCCGACCGCGCAGGACGTGATCGCCGCGGAGCACGCGCGCCGGGAGCGGCGGCGGGCGAAGTGGGAGCAGGAGCGAGCGCTGGGTCTGCTGCCCGTCCCCGCCCCGACGCCGTTCGTCTGCACCTGCCCGTCGGACTGCGACGTGCTCGGCCCCTGCGTACCGAGCTGTCCCTGTCGGTGCGGAACCGACCTCGAACCGTGGGCGGAGGGGCCAGAGCTGCCACCGGCGGCCGATTCAGGGCCACCAACCACCGAACCAGCCCTCCAGGTCGACCTCGGCGGGCAACCGATGGGCAAGGGCGGGGACGGTCTCGGTGCGGAACAGCGGCCGGCCGGCGCGGCGCTCGCGGGCCAGGGCACGGGCCCGGGTGAGCCGGATGCCGGGGGCGAGCAGGATGCCGGGGGCGTCGGCACTGCCGGCCAGCCGGGCGAGTGACCGGGGCAGGGTGTCGTCGAAGCGGACCGGGGTGTCGATCGCGAGGTGCCAGATCGGGTCGGTGGTCGAAGGTGTGGTGGGAAGTTCGGCCACCACCCGCGGATCGGGCGGCAGCTCGGCGACCAGCTCCGCCCCGACCGCGATCGCGGTCCGCGGATGGGCACGGAGCAGGCTGTCCACACAGACCAGGGCCGCGGCCGGCGTACCCGACCGCAGTCGCGCCGCCAGCGTCGCCGCACCGAAACCGAGCGGCCGCGCCATCGGATGCCGCATCCGACGGGCCAGCGCCAGCGACTCCGCGTTCTTCGCCGACCGTCGGTCCTCGGGACGCCCGGCCCAGTCCGGCCCGTCGTGCAGCACCACCGCCGCCGGCTCGTGGGCCAGCAGCGCCCCGGCGTGCCAGGCGCGTTCGGCGAACTCCCAGTCCTCCCCGCCGTAACCGATCAGGGAACCGTCGAAACCACCCAGCTCCCGCAGGAAATCCCGCGTACCGGCCAGATTCGCGCTGATCACGAACCGCCACGACGAATCGTCGGCACGCAGCAGATCACCGCTGGCGGCGTACCCGTCCGCCAACCAGCGCGGCGCCTCGATCGGCTCCCCGGCACGCGGACCGGTCAGCCAGCGATGCTCCCGGCGGCCGACCACCAGGGCCTCCGGGGCCAGCGCCGGCAACCGGGTCAGGGCCGCCAACCAGCCCGGCTCCGGTACGCAGTCACCGTCCAGGAACGCCACCACCGTTCCCTCGGCCACCGCCAGCCCGAGATTCCGCGCGGCGGCGGCCCGGAACCCGCGGTCCTCCTGCCGGACCACCCGATGGGCGAGCCCGCTCGCGACCCGCGGTGCCTCGGGGGACCCGTCGTCGGCGACGATCAGTTCGATCCGGTCGGTCGGGTAACGCTGGGCCTCGAGTGCCGCGACGATCGCATCGAGCCCGGCCTGGTCGCGGTAGTAGGGCACCACCACGCTGACCGTCGGCGGCTCCTGCGTCAGCCCGGCCAGCAGGTCCCAACGGTTCTCCGGCACCGTCCAGCCACCGGGGATCGGTACCGGGGCCTGCGGCAGCTCCGCGGCAGCGCTCATCCGGCGGCCGCCCAGAACCGGCGGTACCCGGTCAGCGTCGCCGCGGTGTCCGGGCCGAGCGGCAGATCGGCGGGCAGCACGGTGCGCCGCGGATCGGCCAGCGCGGCGGCCACCGCGTCATCGATCTCCTCGACCTCGATCAGCTGCAGCGTCCCGGGTCGCAGGGCGGCCAGCTCCTCGGCGTAGGAGGAGCGCAGCACCAACGGCCGGCGCCGATGCGCGACCCAGGAATTGATCGACCCGGAGGCGGACAGGTGCCGGTGCAGCGCCAGCGGGACACCGACCCGCGCGATCTGCGCCGCCCAGGCGGTCTCGTCGAGATGCCCGGTGACCTCCAGCGGTACGCCGGACCGGTCCGCGGTGCCGCGCAGCTCGGCCACCAGGTCCTCGTGCCCGGGGCTGGGAGCGCCCAGGAACCGGACCGGCGGCCGGGGCTCCCGACCCGCCGCGGCACCGATCGCCTCCTGGTGGCCCTTGCCCGGATAGATGAACCCGAGCACCCCCAGGCTGCCGTCCGGGGCGGGGGGCAGCGGATCCGGCGGCGGGTCGACCGGCAACGGCAGCACCGTCGGTGCCGCCTCCGGCGCGAACTCGCGCACCAGCGCCGCCTCGTGTGCACTGCTCACCGCGACCGCCCGCGCCAGCCCCAACCACCGGCGGACACAGGCCGCCCTCCGGGGGAACATCTGCGCCCCGTCGGAGGGCTGCGGCACGTCATGCAGGGTGATCGTCGGCCGCGCCGGCGACCGCGCACACCACTCCACCAACCGCTCGGCCGCCTCCTCCGGGGTCGGCCCGACCAGCTGCGGGGTGAGCTGCAGATGGTACGGCGCCGCGGGCGGCGCGGCGTCGACGAGCTGCCGCTGCACCTGCACCGGCCCGCCGCCGGCATCGGCCAGTTGCCGGGCGTACCGGGTCACCCCGTGCTCCGGCGGGCCGAGCACCACCTGGATCGGATCATCCTGCATCCGCTCACGGTATCGGCCAGCCCCCCCTCGGGTACCTACAGGGCGACATGGATTCTCAGAGCGCATTGCGGGTCGCATCGGTACCCGCCGGGCACCCGTACGTGCGGGGCATCACCCCGTCGACACCGGGGGTCCGGGTCCTGCCCGATCCGATCCCCGCGGGCCGCCCGCCCGGCCAGTGGTGGCCGCCGGTGGTGCTCACCGAGGACTGGTTGCGCGCCGAGCGGCCTGATGTGCTGCATGTGCACTTCGGTTACGAATCGCTGACCGTCGACGAGTTGGCCCGCGTACTGACCGTGGTACGCGAGCTCCGGATCGGATTGGTGGTGACCGTGCACGACCTGGCCAACCCTCAGCTCACCGACCAGACGCGGCACCAGCAGCAGCTCGCCCTGCTGCTGGCGGCCGCCGATGAGGTGGTCACCCTGACCGACGGGGCCGCGCGGCTGATCGCCGCCGAGCACGACCGGCAGGCGACGGTGCTGCCGCACCCGACCCTGCTCGACCATCCGGCACCGGCCCCCGCGGCGCCGCCCGCCGGCATCGGACTGCATCTCAAATCGCTGCGCGCCGGGACCGATCTGGGCGCGGTGGCCGATGTGGTCGCGGTGGCTGCGGAACTCGGCGAGGTCTGCACGATGAGCGTCCATCCCGGTGTCCGGGGACCGCTGACGGCGTACGCCGCCCGATCGCACGTCCGCTGGTGGGAACACCAGCCGCTCACCGAGGCCGAACTGGAACGCTGGCTGGTCACCCTCGGCGTCCTCGTCCTGCCCTACGCCCACGGCACCCACTCCGGGCTGCTCGAACTCTGCCGCGACCTCGGCGTACCGGTCGCCGTCCCGAACATCGGCCAGCACGCCGATCAGCAACCCGACCCGGCCCTGCTCGCCAGCTGGCCCCCCGGTGACCGGGAGGCGCTGCGCGCCGCGCTGGCCCGGCTGCTCGCCGGCCGCGACCGGGTCCGGCCGGCGGACCGCGCGACCCGGCTCGCCGAACGCCAGGCCGTCGCCGAGCGGCACGCCCGGTTGTGGCGTGACGTGGCCCGCCGCGGGGTCCCCGCATGAGGCCGCTCCGGATCGCGGTCCTCGGCCCCTACCGCTACCCGCTCCGCCAGCCCGCCCCCGGCGGTCTCGAGGGCCATGTGATGGATCAGGTACGCCTGCTCCGGGCCCGCGGCCACGAGGTGCTGCTCGTCGCCCCGCACGGTTCCGAACAGCTCGACCCGCGCTATCCCGAGCTCGCCTTCACCCCGCTGCGCTGGCCCGTCGGCGCGGACCGCAGCGACGACCGGCTGCCGGCCGGCGGGCTGCTGCGTCAGGAGGCGGTGTACGCCCGGGCGATGCGTGCCCTGGCCGAGATCCGCCCCCGGGTCGACGTGCTGCACAACCACAGCCTGTCCGGTGCACCGCTGCGGCTCGCCGGCCGCCTCGGGCTGCCGATGATCACCACCCTGCACACCCCGGTGCTGCCGGAGATGCTGGCCGGGCTGCATGCCGCGCGGCCGCGACAGAATCGCGCCCGGCAGGCCTTCTTCTCGGTCAGCGAGCACACCAGAGCCAGCTGGGCCCGCGCCGGGGTCACCTCGCGGGTGCTGCTGAACGGGGTGGACACCACGCTGTGGCGGCCCGGTCCCGGTGGTACCGGCCTGGTCTGGTCGGGCCGGATCGTGCCGGAGAAGGCACCCCATCTGGCCGTCGCCGCGGCCCGCCGTGCGGGACTGCCGCTGCGGCTGGCGGGCCGGATCGGCGCCCCGCGCTATTTCGAGCGGGTGCTGCGGCCCGCGCTCGGCGACGGGATCGAGTACGTCGGGGAGCGCAGCGCCACCGAACTCGTCGAGCTGGTCGGCGGCAGCCGCTGCGCCCTGGTCACTCCCGGGTGGGAGGAACCCTTCGGACTGGTGCTGCCCGAGGCGTTGGCATGCGGAACGCCGGTCGCCGCCTTCGCCCGCGGTGGGTTGCGGGAGACCGGGGAACGGACCCCCGCGGTCCGGCTGGTACCGGCCGATGACGTGGCCGCGCTGGCCGATGCCGCGCGCGACCTGGGCACCGACCCGTCGCTGCGCGGGATCGCCCGACGGACCGCCGAGCAACGCTTCTCGGTCGCGCGCCGGGTCGACCTGCTGGAGCGGTGTTATGCCGAGCTCGCCGGGGTGACCGCCGGCCGCTGGTCGGATTCGCGTTCGATGATCGACCAGCTGGCGAGCGAAGTGGCCGAGGAATCCGCCTGATGAGTTCGGTGATCGGCTGGTACGCCCACCATCACGGCTCCGGCCACCTGACCCGCGCGAGGGTGGTGGCCGCGGCACTGGACCGGCCGGTCACCCTGCTCACCTCCCGGGAACGCCCGACCGAGCCGGGCCCGTTCGCCGACTGGGTCGAACTGCCCCCGGACTGGACCGCGCCCGGGTTCGACACCGACCCCGCCGGCGCCGACCCCGCCGACGCGGATCCGACCGCGCACGGGGTGTTGCACTGGGTGCCGCGCCGGCACCCGGGTCTGCGGGACCGGATGGCCGCCATCTCCGCCTGGATCCAGCGGCACCGGCCGGCGGCGATGGTGGTGGATGTCTCGGTGGAGGTGGCCGGCCTGGCCCGGTTGCACGGCATCCCGGTGATCACCATGGTGCTGCCGGGAGAGCGCGACGACCCGCCGCACCGCTGGGTGCACACCCTCGCCGACGCACTGCTCGCCCCCTGGCCCGCGGACTGGTACGACACCGGCCACCTGGCCGATCACCGCGACCGGCTGCACGCCGTCGGCGGGCTCTCCCGGTTCGCCGGGCGGGCGCGGGTCGCCGATCCGGAACCGGGCCGGGTGCTGCTGCTCGGCGGTACCGGTGGCTCGGACCCGACCGATGGGACGCAGCCCTGGCGTACCCCCGGAGCCGGTGGCGCGGCCGGTGACGGCTGGCAGTGGCAGCTGCTCGGCGGCGCCGAGGGGACCTGGCTGGCCGACCCGTGGCCGGCGCTGTGCCGGGCCGAGGTGGTGGTCTGCCAGACCGGGCAGAACGCGGTGGCGGACGCGGGAGCCGCCGGGGCCCGGCTGGTCGCGGTACCGCAGCAGCGCCCGTTCGGCGAACAGCGGGCCACCGCGCGCGCCCTGGTCGCCGCCGGGTTGGCGGTCGGCCCGGCCGAGGGCGGCTGGCCGGCGGCCGCCGACTGGCCGGGGTTGCTGCACCGCGCCCGGGACCTGCGCCCGGACTGGGACCGCTGGCAGCTGACCGGTGCCGCCGAGCGCGCCGCCGGGGTGATCGCGGGGGTCGCCGATGGCTGAACCGGCCGTGCTCACCCTCGCCACCCGGGGCCGGCTGGCGCACCTGCACAACCAGGCCGCGGCCCTGCGGGCGTACGCCCCAGCGGCCCGGCACGTGGTGGTCACCATGGGCCCGGAGTTCGACCCGGGCTGCGGGGACCTGCACGCCCACCTGCCTGCGGCCGACGGCCGATTGCCGCTGGCCGCCGCGCGGAACCTGGCCGCGGACCTGGCGATGGCCAACGGGCACCGCGAACTGGTCCTGCTCGATGTCGACTGCCTGCCCACCCCGGGGCTGCTGCCGGCGTACCGGCGGGCCCTCGCGGCCCGGCCCCGGGCGCTGCTCTGCGGGCCGGTGAGCTACCTGCCCGCCGAGACCGCCGGCGCCGACTGGCAGCAGCTGGTCACCCACCGCGCCCCGCATCCGGCCCGCCCCGACCCGCCCGCGGGCACGCTCGCCGACGGCGGCGACCACGACCTGTTCTGGTCGCTGTCCTTCGCCTGCACCGCCGAGACCTGGCGGGAACTGGGTGGCTTCTGCACCGAGTACGCCGGCTATGGCGGGGAGGACACCGACTTCGGCCGACTGGCCCGGGTGGCCGGGATCGACCTGGTCTGGGTCGGCGGCGCCGACGCGGTGCACCAGTGGCACCCCACCAGCAGCCCGCCCTGGCAGCACCTCGACGACATCCTGGTGAATGCCCGGATCTTCCACCGCCGCTGGGGTGACTGGCCGATGCGCGGCTGGTTCGAGGCCTTCGAGCAGGCTGGTGCGCTGCGGCGTACCGGATCGGGCTGGGAGAAGACCCAGTCACCCACCCGGTAACACCCGCGGCGACCCTTCCGACTGCCCGGCGGACGTCTTGACAGCCAAATTGTGAGCGCTAACATTGCGGCAACTTGGCCTAGCGAAGGACACAGGATGGGTGCGGACCACGACGAGGTGGTGATCGGAGTCGACTTCGGCTCCCTGTCCGGACGAGCGGTCGTCGTCCGGGTGCGCGACGGGAAGGAACTCGGCAGCGCGGTCCACGACTACGAGCACGCGGTGATGAGCGACCGGCTGACCGCCGGGGACGGGCGCGCGCTGGGCGCCGACTGGGCCCTGCAGGCGCCGCAGGACTACCTGTCGGTGCTCCGCCGGGCCGTTCCGGCCGCGCTCGAGTCCGCCGGGGTCGACCCGGCCCGCGTGCGGGGCATCGGTACCGACTTCACCGCATCGACGCCGATGCCGGTGCTGGCCGACGGCACCCCGGTGAGCGATCTCGACGAGTGGCGCAACAACCCCCATGCCTATGTGAAGCTGTGGAAGCACCACGCCGCCCAACCCCACGCCGACCGCATCAACGCGCTGGCCGCCGAGCGCGGTGAGCCGTGGCTCGCGCGCTACGGCGGACTGATCTCCTCGGAGTGGGAGTTCGCCAAGGGGCTGCAGCTCTTCGAGGAGGCGCCCGAGGTCTATGCGGCCACCGACCACTGGGTCGAGGCGGCCGACTGGATCGTCTGGCAGCTGTGCGGTGAGTACGTCCGGAACGCCTGCACCAACGGCTACAAGGGCATCTACCAGGACGGCCGGTACCCGAGCGAGGAGTTCTGCGAGGCGCTCTCACCCGGCTTCGGCGGATTCGTCGAGGAGAAGCTCCGGGCCCGCATCGGCGAGTTGGGTGCCCGCGCCGGGTCCCTGACCGCCGAGGCCGCGGCCTGGACCGGTCTGCCGGAGGGGATCGCCGTCGCGGTGGGCAATGTCGACGCCCACGTCACCGCCCCCGCCGCCCGGGCCACCGCACCCGGCGAGATGGTCGCGATCATGGGCACCTCCACCTGTCACGTGATGAACGGTGCCCAGCTGCGCGAGGTCGACGGCATGTGCGGGGTCGTCGACGGTGGCATCGTCGCCGGTCTCTGGGGTTACGAGGCCGGCCAGTCCGGGGTCGGCGACATCCTCGGCTGGTTCGTGGACAACTGCGTACCCGCCTCCTACGCCGAGGCGGCCGAGGCCGCCGGGATCTCGGTGCACCAGCACCTCAGCGACCTGGCCTCGCGGCAGCAGGTGGGCGAGCACGGCCTGGTGGCGCTGGACTGGCACTCGGGCAACCGGTCCATCCTCGTCGACCACGCCCTGTCCGGGGTGATCGTCGGCCAGACCCTCGCCACCCGACCGGAGGACCAGTACCGGGCCCTGATCGAGGCCACCGCCTTCGGCACCCGCACGATCGTCGAGGCCTTCGACCGCTCCGGCGTACCGGTGACCCGATTCGTGGCGGCCGGCGGCCTGCTGAAGAACCGGTTCCTGATGCAGGTGTACGCCGACGTGCTGGACATGGAGATCGCGGTGATCGGTTCCGACCAGGGCCCCGCGCTCGGCTCGGCCATCCACGCCGCGGTGGCCGCGGGGTGCTATCCGGACGTGCCGGCCGCGGCCGAGGCGATGGGCCGCCGCGTCGATGCGGCGTACCGGCCCGACCCGGACGCCGCGGCCGCCTACCGCAGGCTCTACGCCCATTACCGCCGGCTCCATGACCATCTCGGACGAGAGGCCCGCGATCTCATGCACGACCTGAAGGAGATGCGCCAGCAGGCCCTCGAGGACAGGAGGACCCGCGATGAGTGACCAGCGGCCGCGGTTGCGCGATCTGGACCGGGCGACCCGGGACGCGGTGGCGGCCTGCCGCGAGCGGGTCGCCACCCTGCACGCCGAACTGCCCCGCAACGGCCTGGTGGTCTGGACCGCGGGCAACGTCTCCGAACGGGTCCTGGGCACCGATCTGTTCGTGATCAAACCGTCCGGGGTGTCCTATGACGAACTCGCCAGCGAGGCGATGGTGGTCTGCACCCTGGACGGCGCCAAGATCGACGACGGTACGCCGGAGCGGCTGACCCCGTCCTCGGACACCGCCGCGCACGCCTACGTGTACCGGCACATGCCCGAGGTGGGCGGGGTCGTGCACACCCACTCGCCCTATGCGACCGCCTGGGCCGCGCTCGGCGAACCCATTCCCTGCGTCCTCACGATGATGGGCGACGAGTTCGGCGGCGACGTGCCGATCGGGCCCTTCGCGCTGATCGGCGACGACTCCATCGGACAGGGCATCGTGGAGACCCTGCGCGGCAGCAGATCGCCCGCGGTGCTGATGGCGAACCACGGCCCGTTCACGATCGGACCGGACGCCCGTGCCGCGGTGAAGGCGGCCGTGATGGTCGAGGAGGTCGCCCGGACCGTGCATCTGGCCCGCCAGCTGGGCATGCCGCAACCGATCCACTCCGATGCGGTCGACCGGTTGTACGCCCGCTACCAGAACGTCTATGGCCAGCCGACGGCTGCCGAGGACGCGACCCACTCCCAGAACCAGAAAGGCTGACCCGGTGCAGAATCCGTTCCAGGGCAAGGAGATCTGGTTCCTCACCGGATCGCAGGATCTCTACGGCGAGGACACCCTCCGCCAGGTGGCCGAGCAGTCGCAGGCCATCGTCGCCCAGCTCGACGAGGCCCCGGAGATCCCGATCCGCGTGGTCTGGAAACCGACGCTGAAGGATCGGGACGCGATCCGCCGCACCATGCTCGATGCCAACAGTGACGACGCCTGCGTCGGGGTGATCACCTGGATGCACACCTTCTCCCCGGCGAAGATGTGGATCGGTGGGCTGGCCGCCCTGGCCAAACCGCTGCTGCACCTGCACACGCAGGCCGCGGTGGAGCTGCCCTGGGCCACCATCGACATGGACTACATGAACCTCAACCAGGCCGCCCACGGGGACCGCGAGTTCGGGTATCTCGGGGCCCGGTTGGGTACCCGCCGCACGGTGGTCGTCGGCCACGTCAGCGATCCCCGGACCCGTGCCAGGGTCGGCGCCTGGGCCCGGGCCGCCGCGGGAGCCGCCGAACTCCGCGGCCTGCGACTCGCGCGCTTCGGTGACAACATGCGCAATGTCGCGGTCACCGAGGGGGACAAGACCGAGGTCGAGTTCAAACTCGGCGTCTCGGTGAACTCCTGGGCGGTCAACGAACTCGTCGAGGCGGTCGACGCGGTTCCGGACGCCGAGGTGGACGCCCTCTGCGCACAGTACGACCGGGACTACGAGGTGGCACCGGAACTGGGCCCCGACGGGGATCGGCGGGACTCGCTGCGGGTCGCCGCGCGGATCGAGCTGGGCCTGCGGTCGTTCCTCGACGGCGGTGGTTTCGGGGCCTTCACCACCAACTTCGAGGACCTGGGCGGGCTCCGCCAGCTGCCCGGCCTGGCCGTGCAGCGGTTGATGGCCGACGGATACGGGTTCGGCGCCGAGGGCGACTGGAAGACCGCGATCCTGGTCCGGGTGGCCAAGGTGATGGGCCATGGTCTGCCGGGTGGCGCCTCGCTGATGGAGGACTACAGCTATGAACTGACGCCCGGTCGGGAGAAGATCCTCGGCGCGCACATGCTGGAGATCTGTCCCTCGCTGACCACCGCGCGGCCGCGGCTGGAGGTCCACCCGTTGAGCATCGGCAACCGCGAGGACCCGGTCCGGTTGGTCTTCGAGGCCGATCCGGGCCCGGGCATCGTGGTCGCGATGGCCGACCTCGGCGAGCGGCTCCGGCTGACCGCCAATGTGGTCGACCTGGTCGCCGCGGACGCCCCGCTGCCCAACCTTCCGGTGGCGCACGCCGTCTGGGAGCCGGAACCGGACTTCGCGACCTCGGCGGAATGCTGGATCACCGCCGGCGCGGCCCATCACACGGTGCTCAGCAGCGCCGTCGGTCTCGACGTCTGGGAGGCGCTGGCGGACATGGTCGACATCGAGCTGGCCGTCATCGACGACCGGACCACCACTCGCGGTTTCGCCGACGCGCTGCGCTGGGAGCACGCCTACCGTCGCCTCACCCGAGGGGCCTGAGGTGCGCGCGGCGCGGTTGTACGCCCCCGGTGATCTGCGGCTCGCCGAGGAGCCGGCGCCCGAGTCGCGTCCGGGGTGGACCCGGATCGCGGTCGGGGCGGTCGGGTTGTGTGGCTCGGATCTGCACTGGTACGCCGAGGGCGGGATCGGCGACGCCCGTCTCGACCAGCCCGTCGTGCCCGGTCACGAGATGGGTGGTGTGGCCCTCGACGGTCCCTACGCCGGCCGGGTCGTCGCGATCGATCCGTCCATCCCCTGTGATCGGTGCGAGCACTGCCGCGAGGGGAATCCCAACCTGTGCGAGCACCAGGACTTCGCCGGGCACGGCGGCTTCGACGGCGGGCTGCAGGAGGAACTGCGCTGGCCGACCGACCGGCTCCACCCGATGCCGGAGGGGATCGACCCGGTGGCCGCCTCGGTGCTGGAACCACTGGGGGTGGCCATCCACGCCTGGGATCTGGGGCACGTGCGGCTGGCGGACCGGGTCGCGGTCGTCGGCTGCGGCCCGATCGGCCTGCTGCTGGTCCAACTGGCCGTGTCCCTGGGGGCACGGGAGGTGTGGGCGGTGGAACCACTGGCCCACCGGCGGGCTGCGGCCGAACGCTATGGCGCGGATCGGGTGCTGACCCCCGACCAGGCCCGGGAACAACCACCCGCCTCCTGCGAGGTGGTCTTCGAGGTGCACGGGGGACCCGATGCGGTCGAGCTCTCGATGCAGCTGGCCCGCGGCGGCGGACGGGTCGCCCTGGTCGGCATCCCCGATGAGGACCGGACCACCTTCACGGCCTCGCTCGCGCGCCGCAAGGGACTCACCCTGGTCTGCGTACGCCGGATGAAGGAGGTGTACGCCCGCGCGGTCACCGCCGTGCAGCGCGGACACGTCGACCTGGACTCGCTGGTCAGCGACCGGTTCCCGCTGGCCGATGCCGCCGCCGGGTTCGACTTCGCCGCCCGGCGGGCAGGTCTCAAGACCGTCATCGAGATCTGAGCCACCGGCGACTGCGAGGAACGGCGGCGTGCTGGAATAGCGCCGCGCCACCTCGTCCGGGTGGAGCTGTCGAGGAGGTCAAGGGTGAGCGAACGATCCGGCGGGCGGACCCGACCGCCGAGCATGATGGATGTGGCCGCGTTGGCCGGGGTCTCGCACCAGACGGTCTCCCGGGTCTTCAACGAGGCCGACAGCGTCCGTGCCGCGACCCGGGATCGGGTGCTCGCCGCGGTGGACCAGCTGGGCTACCGGCGCAATCTGTCGGCGCGGGCCCTGGCCACCCACCGCTCCGGTCTGATCGGGGTGCTGTCGGGCGGCTCCCCGCTGCTCGGTCCGGCCAGCACGCTGAGTGCGGTGGAGGCCGCCGCCCGGCGGCACGGGTACGCCACCCTGGTGGGCATCGTCGGTGAGGACGACCCCGAGGAACCGGTGTCCCTGGTCGACTCGTTCGCGGCCCGCGGGGTCGACGGCATCGTCGCGATCGTGGGACGCGAGGCGATGGCCGCACCCCTGTTGGACCTGGTGCCCGCGATCCCGATGATCGTGGTGGCCGATGTGGGGGAGTCCTCGGAGCAGCCCAGTGTGGTCGCGGTCGATCACGCGGCCGGCGCCCGGGCCGCCACCCAGCATCTGATCGAGCTCGGTCATCGCCGGATCGCCCATCTCGCCGGGCCGGTGGACTGGTTCGACGCCCGGTCCCGGATCCGCGGCTGGCGTTCGGCGATGGCGGACGCCGGTCTGGACGGGCCGCTGCTCGAGGGGGACTGGACCGCCGCCCGCGGTCACGCCCTCGGTGAGCAGCTCGCCCGTTCCGGTCTGCCCGACGCGGTGGTCTGCGGCAACGACCTGATCGCCCTCGGTCTCATCGCGGCGCTCCGGGAACGGGGCATCGGGGTGCCGGACCGGGTGAGCGTCGTCGGTTACGACGACATGCCCGGCTCCGCCTTCTTCGCCCCGGCGCTGACCACGGTTCGCCAGCCCTTCGACGAGCTCGCGTCCGCCTGCCTGGAGACCCTGGTCGCGCAGATCGGGGGCGAGGGGCCGGCGCGCCGGCTGATCGCCCCCGAACTGCGGATCCGGGCCAGCACCGCACCGCTCGCCTAGGCGTTGGCTCCGCGGCGCTTGTTGAAGATGTCGAAGGCGACCGCCAGCAGCAGCACGAAGCCCTTGATGAAGGACTGGACCTCGCTGCCGAGCCCGAGCAGGGACATGCCGCTGTTCAGCACGCCCATGGTGAGGCCGCCGATCATCGCGCCGGTCACCGTTCCGACGCCACCGGTCACCGCCGCACCGCCGATGAACACCGCGGCGATCGCATCGAGTTCGAAGCCACTGCCGGCGTTCGGCAGGGCCGAGTTGGTGCGCGCGGTGAACGCGATGCCGGCGATGCCGGCGAGCACACCCATGTTCACGAACAGCAGGAAGTCGACCTTCTTGGTGTTCACACCCGACAACTGCGCCGCCAACAGATTTCCACCGCGGGCATAGACATTGCGGCCGAAGACGCTGTTCGACATCACCGTGGAGTAGATGAGGATGAGCGCCGCCAGGATCACCAGCACGATCGGGGTGCCCTGGTAGCTGGCCAGCACGAAGGTCAGCCCGACCAGGAAGGCGCAGATGACGACCAGCTTGAGGACGAACCACTGGATCGGATCGCTCTCCAGGTTGAGGCGGACCCGTTTGCGGCGTTCGTTGACCTGGCTGGCGACCAGCGCGATGGTCGCGACGGCGCCGAGGATCAGGGTGAGTATCTCGAACACCGATTGCCCGCCCGTCAGATCGGGCAGGAACCCCGAGCCGATCGCGGTGTACTCGGCGGGGAAGGGGGTGATCGGGACGTTCTGCAGCACCATCTGGGTGAGGCCGCGGAAGGTCAGCATCCCGGCCAGGGTGACGATGAACGCCGGAATGCCCACATAGGCGACCCAGAACCCCTGCCAGGCACCGATCAGCGCCCCGATGGCCAGGGAGAGGACGACACCCAGCCACCACGGCATGCCCATCTTCACGATGAAGATGCCGCTCATCGCACCGACGAAGGCGACCACCGAGCCCACCGAGAGGTCGATGTGCCCGGCGATGATGATCATCACCATTCCGATGGCGAGGATCAGCACGTAGGCGTTCTGGTTGATGATGCTGGTCACGTTCCGCGGGGTGAGCAGATTGCCGTCGGTCAGCACCTGGAAGAGGAGGATGATCACCGCCAGGGCGATGATCAGGCCCACCTGCCGGAGCCGGCTCGCCAGGAACGCGCCGACACCGTGGCTGGTCTCGGGCGCCGGGGTCTGGGGCGCCTCAGTGGTCGATGTGCTCACGCGCTTCTTCCTTCTCTCGGGTCATGTACTGCATGAGTCGTTCCTGGGTGGCCTCGGCGACGGGCAGCTCGCCGGTGATCCGGCCGGCGGACATGGCGTAGATGCGATCACAGGTGCCGAGGAGCTCGGGCAACTCGCTGGAGATCATCAGCACCGCCTTCCCGGCGGCGGCCAGCTCGTTGATGATGGTGTAGATCTCGTATTTCGCACCCACGTCGATGCCGCGGGTCGGTTCATCGAGGATCAGCACGTCGGGGTCGGAATACATCCACTTCGACAGCACGACCTTCTGCTGGTTGCCGCCGGACAGCTTGCCCACGATCGCATCCACATTGGGAGCCTTGATCCGCATCTTCCGCAGATAGTCGTTGGCCACGATCTGTTCGTTGTTCGCATCGACCCAACCGAGCCGCGACAGCTTGTCCAGGGAGGCGGCAGAGATGTTGGTGCGGATCGACTGGATGAGGTTGAGTCCATAGACCTTGCGATCCTCGGTGGCGTACGCGAGGCCGGCATCGATGGCCTGGCGTACGCTCCTCGCCCGCACCGGTCTGCCGTTGACGAACAGGTCGCCGGAAATGTTGTGACCGTAGGAATGCCCGAACACGCTCATCGCCAGCTCGGTGCGTCCGGCACCCATCAGACCGGCGATGCCGACCACCTCACCGGCCCGGACGTTCAGCGACGCGTCATTGACCACGATCCGGCTGGTCTCCAGGGGATGGTGCACGGTCCAGTTCTCGATCCGCAGCGTCTCCTCACCCGGATTGCTCTCCCGGGCGGGGAAGCGGTTCTCCAGGGCCCGGCCGACCATTCCGCGGATGATCCGGTCCTCGGTGAGCTCGGCGTCGTTCTGCAGCGTCTCGATCGTCTGCCCGTCGCGGAGGATCGTCACCCGGTCGGCGATCGCGCGGATCTCGTTGAGCTTGTGGCTGATGATGATGCAGGTGACACCCTCGTCCCGGAGGCCGCGGATCAGGTCGAGCAGGTGTGCGGAGTCCTCGTCGTTGAGTGCGGCGGTCGGCTCGTCCAGGATCAGGATCCGGACGTCCTTCGACAGCGCCTTGGCGATCTCCACCAGCTGCTGCTTGCCGACCCCGATGTCGAGGATCTTGGTGGCCGGGTTCTCCCGCAGACCGACCCGCTGGATGAGCCGGGCCGCCTCGATGTTGGTGGCGTTCCAGTCCACCAGGCCGATCCGATTGCGGCGTTCGTTGCCCAGGAAGATGTTCTCGGCGATCGACAGGTACGGGCTCAACGCGAGTTCCTGGTGGATGATGACGATGCCGTCGCGTTCGGAGTCGCGGATGCCGCCGAACTCGGCCGGCTTTCCGTCGAGCTCGATCTCCCCGGTGTAGCTGCCGTGGCGGTACACCCCGGAGAGGACCTTCATCAGGGTGGACTTCCCGGCCCCGTTCTCACCGCAGATCGCGTGCACCTCACCGCGTTGGACGGTCAGGTTCACATTCTTCAGGGCGACCACCCCCGAGAACGTCTTCGTGATGTCCCGCATCTGCAGGATGTGCTGAGCTGTCATCGTTCTCCCAGTCGGAGTTTGAGCCGGAGTCGGGAACCGGAGCGGGCAGGGCCGGTTGCTGCCCCGCCCGCGACGACGGCTCTCGGTCGGGCCGAGGGGTCACTGACCCTTCTCGACTTCTTCCTTGGTGTAGTAACCGGAATCGACGATCTCCTTGACCAGGTTGTCCTTGGTGATGATCACCGACTGGTGCAGGTAGGCCGGGACGACCTTCACCTTGTTGTTGTAGGTGGTGGTGTCGTTGGTCTCGGGGGTCCGCCCGTTCAGCACGGCGTCGACCATCTGCGCCGCGGTGTCGCCGAGTTTCCTGGTGTCCTTGAAGATCGTCGAATACTGGACGCCGTCGAGGATCAACTTGTCCGAGGGCTTCTCGGCGTCCTGTCCGGTGACGATCGGGTTCGGGATACCGGCGGCCTTGGTGGCGTTCAGGACGCCTCGGGAGAGGCCGTCGTAGGGGGAGAGCACCCCGTCGAGCTTCGTGCCCTGGGCGTAGAAGCCGTTGAGGATGGTCTCCATCCGGGCCTGCGCGGTCTCCTGCTTCCATTGCTGGATCGCGCACTGGCTGAACTCGGTCTGTCCCGAGACCACCTTCAGCACACCCTTGTCGACGAACGGCTTGATGACGCTCATCGCACCCTGCCAGAAGTACTGGGCGTTGTTGTCGTCCGGCGATCCGCCGAAGTACTCGATGTTCAACGGCCCGGTCTTGCCGGTCTCCTTGCCGTCGGCGTCGAGGAGCCCGAGGCCGATGAGCAGTGAGGTGCCCTGCTGCACGCCGACCTTCTGGTTGTCGAAGGTGACGTAGTAGTCGACGTTCGGGGTGCCGTTGATCAACCGGTCGTAGGCGATGATCTTGACCCCCGACTGGGCCGCCGAGGCCAACTGCTGGGTGAGGGCCGTGCCGTCGATCGATGCGACGATGAGCGCCTTCGCGCCCTTGTTGATCATCGACTCCAACTGCTGCTGCTGATCGGGGACCTTGTCGTTCGCGTACTGCAGATCGACCTTGTAACCGAGGGCCTCCAGCTTCGCCTGGATGTTGTTGCCGTCATCGATCCAGCGTTCCGAGGTCTTCGTCGGCATCGCGACGCCGACCAGAGCACCCTTGTTGTCACCCGGTGCCGCTGACCCGCTCGCCATTCCCGCGCGCTCACCGGAGCATGCGGTGAGGCCCAGTCCGAGCGCAACCAGGGACGTCGTTCCCAGGAAAGTCCTTCTGTCCACAACTCATCCTTTCCTTCCGGCGGGCCTCGTTGCCTGCTCGGTACGGCCGGGACCTGACACTTCGGCGCCGCTCCTGCTCTCCCTCGGCATCGAGCGGTCTGCGGACGGCGTCCGGCTTGAAGTCAGGCCTCATGGGACCGGTCACATGATAGGCATGACGGGGATTCGTCAGTCAAGGGATTCGGCCACGATCGGTGGGGCCGTCACCGACTCGTGATGTTGCGAACCGACTCGCGGACCACCAGCGCGACGGTGCTGGCGGGGGTGATGTCGAGGCGGGTGGCGGCCATCGGGGCGCCCGGTGGCGGGGTGATCAGCCGCGCCACACAGCGCCGGCCCATCGAGGCGAAGTCCTGCCGGACGGTGGTCAGCGGTGGGGCGAAGTATGCCGCCTCCGGGATGTCGTCGAAGCCGACGACGCTCACGTCCTCGGGGACCGACAGGTTGCGGAGGCGGACCGCATGGATCAGCCCGAGCGCCATCTGGTCGTTGGAGCAGAACACGGCGGTGGCGCCGCTCGCCACGATCGGGTCCGCCAGGGCGGCGCCGCTCGCGGACGACCAGTCGCCGTGCACCACGGGCAACGGATCGAGACCCCGCGCGGTCAGCTCGTCCCGATAGCCGTGCAACCGCGCCTCGGCCTCCATCCAGTCGGCGGGTCCGGCCAGGTGGGCGATCCGCCGATGGCCCTGGTCCGCCAGATGGGCCACCGCCAGCCGGGCACCGTGGCGCTGGTCGGCGAAGATCTCCAGATCGGTCTCGTCGTCGACGCGCGAGTGCAACAGCACATAGGGGATGTCCAACTCCAGTTGGGTGACCTCCTTCAGCACCGGCCGCTGCGGGGCGATCACCACGATGCCGGCGACCTGCTGGGAGACGAGGAACTCCAGGCCCTCGCGGATCATGTCGGAGGAGGTGTCGGTCAGCGGGACCGTGAACGAGACGAACCCGTAGGCGACGGCGGCCTCCTCGATCGCCTGGATGGCGGCGATCGGGCCGTACTGGGTGCGCTGCAGGGCGAGTACGCCGATGACGTGCGAGCTGTTGCGACCCAGCGCCCGGGCCACCGCGTTCGGCCGGTACCGCATCTGCTCGATGACCTGCAGCACCCGGTCGCGGGTCTCGGGGCGCAGACTCGGATGGTTGTTGATGACCCGGGAGACGGTCTGCCGTGACACCCCGGCCTCGCGCGCGACGTCGCGGATGCTCGGCGAGCGTCGTCGCTGATTGGCTGCCGTCACGGTCGTCCTGTCTGCTGGATCACGCCCATACCCGTTGGCCCATAGCTGTTGGCCCATACCTGTTGATTGGCCCGGCGACTCGTCATCGTACCGCCGGACTCGGCCCCGGGGGCCGTGGCCATCCGTCGGGGGCTCAGCCGCCCAGTCCATACGCCCAGGAGTAGAGATCGAGGACGGCGAGCAGCAGCGGCAGGATCGCGATCACCGCGAGCCACTCGAAGATGTCACCCCAGCGGCCCCAGACCGGGGACAGCACCCGGTTCCAGCCGGTGGCGGCGTACTGGCTGCCGAACCAGACGCCGAGCGCGACGATCAGCAACCCGGCCAGTGCCCGGGACATCGGCGATTCCAGACCGGCGAGCCCGTCGATGGCCGCGCCGAGCGCCATCAGGGTGCCGGCGGCCAGCAGCGCCAGCCGCGCGGTCCGGCCGACGAAGGCCCGCGCGCGCAGCAGCAGCGCCAGCGCGCAGACCAGCACCAGCACCGTCGGTGCCCACCCGGTACCGAGCACCAGCACCGGCACCGACAGCACCGCCGCCGCCAACCCGGTACCGACCAGGAACGCGGTCAGGAACCGGTCCGCGGCGATCGCCCGGGAGACGATGTCGTGCTGCACCGGCTGCCGATCGGCCATCAGCGCTTCGGCGGTCGAGGGCAGATTCGGCATCGCCACCCCGGCCACCCGGAAGGCCAGCATCGGCAGCATCGAGGTCGCCGCCATCACGATCGCCAGCGCCACCGCCGCGGCATGCAGCTGCCGGTTCGGCAGCAGCACCGCGGCCATCGCCGCCAGCACCACCACGACCGCGGCACAGCTCACCCCGAGCAGCGGGTACGCCGTCACCTGGGTGCCCAACGCCATCGCCCCGGCCATCGCCAGGATCAGCGCCGCGGCCAGCAGCACCTGCACGCTCATATCGCCCCGCGGCAGCATCGGCGTACCCGGCAGCACCGCGAACCCGCCGATCCCGGCCAGCGCCACCGCCACCCAGGCCAGCGTCCCCGCGACCGCGGTCAAGCCGAAGGCCCGCGCCAGCAGCACCGCGGTGAACCCGCAGGCCAGCGCCAGCACCAGCACCGCGACCGCGACCATCCAGCCGGGGCTCGCGGCGACCGCGAAGCCGGGCAGCAGCACCGCCAGCAGCGCCACGAAGACCAGGGTGAACTTCCGGGAGTCGTTGTCGCTCCACCGCGGCTGGGTGCCGGTCGCTGTGGCGACCGCGTCCACCACGTCGTCGAAGGCGGCATCGGGCAGCGTCGCCTCCCGGTGCCGCAGATGCAGCGTCTCGCCGTCGCGCAGTTCCAGTTCGCCGATCGGCCGATCGGCGTCGAGCGGGTCCTCACCGAAACGCTGCAGCACCCACGACTGCACGGCCTCCTGGGCACCGCCGCCCTCGTAGCCGGAGAACCGGACGATGTTGGGCATCAACTCACCCAGGGTGGTGCCCGCGGGCAGCGCCAGGTCGATCCGCCGGGTCGGTGAGATCACCGTGACCCGGGCGACCTCCTCGGCGGCTTCGTCGGTTGCTGTGCTCACGAGCGTGAGAGTAGTGGTTGAAAGGCCCATTCAATAAGCGAGTCACAGGCACTCGACAGATGATTCGAGAACCAGTCGACTGATCGTTCGGCCCCTGTTCCGACTAGTCTGCGAACCACCATGGCGACCGTCACCTTCAACCGGCCGAAGCGCCCTAGCGGTCCCGCGATGCCGCGCGGGGACCTGCTGCTGGAGTCCCCGCCGGAGATCCCGCCGCCGTCCACCGGTGCCAACTGGGGAATGGTGCTGCGGATGCTGCCGATGCTCGCCGGTGCCGGCGCGATGGCGATGATGATGACCTCCACCGCCGGGGCCCGCGGGCCGCTCGGTGCGGTGATGGGTGGCATGTACGGCATCTCGATGCTCGGCATGATGCTCAGCCAGACCGGCCGCGGCAACGACGACCAGGCCCAGCAGCTCGACGCCGCGCGCCGCGACTACTTCCGCTATCTGGGCCAGATGCGCAAGCGGATCCGCGGTACCGCCGCCGAGCAGCGCCGCTCGACGCTGTGGATCCATCCCGACCCGGAGAACCTGTGGACCATCGCCGGCACCCGGCGGATGTGGGAGCGCCGCCCCGAGGACGGTGACTTCGGCTCGATCCGGATCGGGCTCGGCCAGCAGAACTTCGCCCAGCGGATCACCCCGCCGGAATCCAAGCCGGTGGAGGATCTGGAGCCGCTCACCGTCGGTGCGCTGCGCCGGTTCATGAACACCCACCGCCGGGTCACCTCGATGCCGATCTCGCTGGATCTGCCCTCCTACCGGATGGTGCAGCTGATCGGCGAGGAGGATGGCGCGCGCCGGCTGGCGTACGCGATGGTCTCCCAGATGGCCGCCTGGCATGCGCCGACCGAGTTCCGGATCCTGTTCTGCATCGCCCCGGAGAACCAGCGGCACTGGGACTGGGTGAAGTGGCTGCCGCACGCCCAGCACCCGGATCGCAACGACGGCGCCGGGGCGGTCCGGCTGTTCGCCAGCAGTGCCGCCGAGCTGACCCAGCTCGCCGAGGGGGCCGCCGGGTCGCTGAGCGATGACACGCTGCGCCACATCGTGGTCGTCGCCGACGGTGTCGACGGGGTGAACGCCGGCCAGTTCACCGCGCCCGGAACGACCGCGACCACCCTGGAGGTGTCCCGGGTCCGGGAGGCGCCGCGGCGGATCGAGCCGGGCACGATGGCGGTGGAGGTGCGCGAGGGTCAGCTGCACGCGCACCTGCGCCGCGGCAACCGGTTGCAGACCAGCGAGATCGGCCCGGCCGACCAGACCGCGATGGTGCACGCCGAGCTGCTGGCCCGCGCCCTGGCCCCGTTCCGGATGCCGATCGGTGCGGTCGTCGAGGACACCGGGGACATCGCCGATGCGCCCGTTTTCGAAGCACCGAAGGATTACCCGTCGATGGTCGGGGTCGGCGACCCGGCCATGCTGGACACCGCACGGGTCTGGAAACAGCGCCCGCTGCACCAGCGGCTGCGGGTGCCGATCGGCAACGGCACCAGCGGTCAGCCGGTAGAGCTGGACATCAAGGAGGCCGCGATGTCGGGCATGGGCCCGCACGGCCTGTGCATCGGCGCGACCGGTTCGGGCAAGTCGGAGTTCCTGCGCACCCTGGTGCTCGGGCTGTCGATGACCCATCCGCCGGACCAGCTCAACTATGTGCTCGTCGACTTCAAGGGTGGTGCCACCTTCGCCGGGCTGGAGGAGCTGCCGCACGTCTCGGCGGTGATCACCAACCTGGAGGGCGAGCTGACCCTGGTCGACCGGATGCAGGACGCCATCGGCGGTGAGCTGGACCGCCGGATGGAGGTGCTCTCGCAGACCAATGCCCAGTTGAAGAACCGCGACATCAAGAACCGCGAGGAATACGACCAGGCCCGCCTCGACGGGGCCGACATCCCGCCGATGCCGAGCCTGTTCATCGTCGTCGACGAGTTCTCCGAGCTGCTCACCGCACGGCCGGAGTTCATCGACCTGTTCATCCAGATCGGCCGGATCGGCCGCTCCATCGGCGTACACCTGCTGCTCGCCTCGCAGCGACTGGAGGAGTCCAAGCTCCGCGGGCTGGACACCTTCCTCTCCTACCGGATCGCGCTGCGCACCTTCTCCCCGCAGGAATCGCGGACGGTGATCGGCGTACCGGATGCCTACGAGCTGCCCAGCGCCCCCGGCAACGGCTATCTGAAATACGACACCACCAACATGGTGCAGTTCAAAGCGGCCTACGTCTCCGGGCCCTGGCAGGGCAGTGTCGCCCCGGTCCGCAGCCGCGCCGGGGACAGCCTGATCGACGCCGCCGACGAAGAGGAACCGAGCGATACCTGGATTCCGCCGGTGCTGGAGTTCACTCCGCGCGCGGTCGAGGTGCCGCGTCCGCCGGAGCCCGAACTGCTGCCGGCCCGGGCCGCCCGGATGGAGGAGACCGCGCCGCCACCGGATCTGGCCGCCGAACCCGAACCCGCCCCGGTCGCCACCGAGGACGACGAGGACGATGAGGAGACCCTGCTCAGCGTCGTCGTCGGTCGGCTCCGCGGGCAGGGCTGGCCGGCGCACAAGGTGTGGCTGCCGCCGCTGGACGTGCCGCCCACCCTCGATGAGTTGTACGCCTCCAGCTTCGGCGATGGGGGCCGACTGGTCGAGGTCGAGGGGCGTGGGCTGACGACCGGGGACTCGCGGATGTACGGGCGGTTGCAGGCGCCGATGGGGCTGATCGACCGGCCCCGGCAGCAGCGCCGCGATCCGATGTGGATCGACCTCGCCGGCGGCGGTGGCCACCTGGGTGTGGTCGGTGGCCCGCAGACCGGCAAGTCGACGGTGCTGCGTTCGACGGTGATGTCGATGGCGCTGCAGCACACCCCGGCCGAGGTCGGTTTCTACTGCCTGGACTTCGGCGGCGGTGCGCTCGCCTCGCTGCGCGGGTTGCCGCACGTCGGTTCGGTCTGTGGCCGGTTGGATGTGGACCGGGTGAAGCGGACGGTGGCCGAGCTGACCTCGTTGCTGTCGGCGCGGGAGACCCAGTTCGGTGAGCTCGGCGTCGAGTCGATGCAGGCCTACCGGCGGGGCCGCGCCCAGGGCAGCATTCCCCCCGATCGCTTCCCCAGTGACGTTTTTCTGGTCGTCGACGGTTGGATCACGCTGCGTCAGGAGTTCGAGGACCTGGAGTCCACGATCACCCAGCTGGCGCACCGCGGCCTGAGCTTCGGCATCCACGTGATGCTCTCGGGCGCCAAGTGGTCGGAGTTCCGGATGAACATCCGCGACCTGCTGCAGAGCCGGATCGAGCTCAAGCTCGGTGACAACTTCGAGTCCGAGATCAACCGCAAACTCGCCGCGAACGTGCCCGAGGGTCGGCCCGGCCGGGGCCTGTCCCGCGACGGTCTGCACTCGCTGGCCGCGCTGCCGCGGATCGACGGAAACCCTGATGTGGAAGAACTTTCCGACGGCGTACGTGCCGCGGTGCAGCAGATCGACGCGGCCTGGCGCGGGCCGAAGGCCGCCGAGGTGCGGATGCTGCCCGATGACCTCACCCCGGCCCAGCTGCCCGGCATCAGCCGCGACGAGACCGAGCGGGCGTTCCCGATCGGGGTCGACGAGCTGGAGCTGGCGCCGGTCTGGTTCGACCCGGCCTCCGAACCGCATCTGGTCGCCTTCGGTGCACCCGAGTGCGGCAAGTCGACGCTGATCCGCACGATCCTGGAGGGCATCACCACCCGGTACAGCTCCGAGGACGCCAAGATCCTGCTGCTCGACTATCGGCGCCAGCATCTGGGGTTGGTACCCGATGACTACCTGATCAGCTACTGCGCCTCCTCGCAGGCGGCGACCGACATGTCCAAGCATCTCGCCGAGGCGGTGCGGGTACGCCTGCCCGGCCCGGACGTCTCCCAGGAGGAGCTGCGGAACCGGTCCTGGTGGCAGGGCATGGAGATCTTCGTGGTGGTCGACGACTACGACCTGGTGGCCACCTCGATGAACAATCCGCTGCAGCCGTTCGCCGACCTGGTCTCCCAGGCCTCCGACATCGGCCTGCACATCATCATCGCCCGCGGTATGGGCGGTGCCGGCCGGGCGGCCTTCAGCGACGCGCTGATCGCCCGGATGAAGGACGGCCAGTCGCCGGGTCTGATCATGTCCGGTACCAAGGACGAGGGCCAGCTGCTCGCCGACGTCCGCCCGTTCCCGCTGCCCCCGGGCCGCGGCACCTTCGTCACCCGCGGCGGCAAGGTGCTCATCCAGACCGTGAACACCCCAGCCCCGGTCTTCGACTGACCGTTCATCGAGTAGTGGACCCGGCGGAGCCGGGCCCTTGCCCCACGTTCATCGAGTAGTGGACCCGGCGGAGCGCCAGCGGAGCCGGGGCCACGTGTCGAGATGAACCGCACGCGCCTACGCCGGCTGAGCGAGCGAGGAACGAGCGAGTCGAAGCCACCCGTTCCATCCTCGACGCCCAGTCGTGAAACCCCCGTACCGTGCGTGAAACCCCCACTGCAGCAGGGGTTTCACGCACGGTAAGGGGGTTTCAGCTGCCGGCCCGTCGTGCGGTCCAACCGATTGTGGTGGTTCATCTCGACACGGCCGCCATTGCTCCGCTTCGCTTCGCATGGCGGCCTACTCGATGGGCGTCCGGGTCGGCCGGCCATTGCTCCGCTTCGCTTCGCATGGCGGTCTGGTCGATGGGCGTTCCGACCGGCATGGAAAACTGCCGCCATGGCGACCGGTACCAAGGCGAAGAAGAAGACCGTCCAGAACGCGGACACCACGAAGTCGGCGACCCTGCTGATCCTCGGTGCGGCCGGTGACCTCACCCATCGGCTGCTGCTCCCCGGGCTGGCCAGCCTGCTCACCGCCGAGCGTGACCGGGACATCCGCGTCACCGGGGCCGACCGCGCCGATCTCAGCGCCGCGCAGTGGAAGGACCGCGTCAAGGATTCCTTCGCCAGCACCGATGCGCCGGCCCGGGTGACCACCGCGGTGACCCGGCGCACGGCGTACGTGCAGACCGACCTGCTCGACCCGGCCGCGCTCGCGGACCTGATCGGCCGGTGCGGCGACGGCCCGCTGGTGATCTTCTTCGCGCTGCCGCCGCAGATCTCGATGAAGGTCTGCGAACTGCTCCGCGACATCGACCTCCCCGCGGTCACCAGGCTCGCCCTGGAGAAGCCCTTCGGGGTGGATCGCGCGAGTGCGGAGGCGTTCAACACCCTGCTGCACCAGGTGGTGCCCGAGGAGCAGGTCTTCCGGCTCGACCACTTCCTCGGCCGCGCGACCGTGCTCAACCTGATCGGGCTGCGGTTCGCCAACCGGCTGCTGCAACCGGTCTGGAACGGCACCCACATCGAACGGGTGGAGATCGTCTACGACGAGGATCTGGCGCTGGAGGGGCGGGCGGGCTACTACGACGGCGCCGGTGCGCTGCGCGACATGATCCAGAGCCACCTGCTGCAGGTGATGGCGATGTTCGCCCTGGAGTCGATCGCGGTCCTGGACGATCAGGAGCTGAGCGACCAGAAGGCGCAGGTGCTGCGCGCCACCAGGCTGTGGGGGAACTCGCCGAAGCGGTCCTCGCGCCGGGCCCGCTACACCGCCGGCAGCATCGGCCGACGCAAGCTCCCCGACTACGCCAAGGAGGACGGCGTCGATCCCACCCGCGAGACCGAGACGCTCGCGCAGGTCACCGTCGCGATCGAGAACAACCGCTGGGCCGGGGTGCCGTTCGTGCTGCGCAGCGGCAAGGCGCTGGGCACGCCCTGCAAGAAGATCATCGTGACCTTCCGCGATGTGGCCCATCTGCCGGACGGGTTCATCGACGACACCACCGGCGCCGACACCCTGGTGCTCGACCTCAAGTCCGGTGAGGTGTCGCTGAGCCTGACGATGAACGCCGAGGGCGATCCCTTCGATCTGGAGCAGAAGACGCTGACCGTCACCCTCGCGCCGGCCGATCTGCTGCCCTACGGGGAGATCCTGGCCCAGATCTTCGACGGCAGCCAGCTGCTCACCGTCCGCGGCGACGCCGCGGTCGAGTGCTGGCGGATCGTCGAGCCGGTGCTGAACGCCTGGGCGGCGGGCAAGGTGCCGCTGGAGGAGTACGCCGCCGGCTCGGCCGGGCCGGAGGGCTGGTAGCACGAGCGAGACGAAGCCACGGTCCCGTCGACTCGTCGCGGCGCTCCTCGCTCAGGGAACGTGAGGGAGGGGCGCGGGGTCGCGGCTAGGCTGAGCGTGTGAGTGCCGACCGCCGCACCGCGCGGCCCCTGCTGCAGGAGCAGGTGCGCTCGCTGCTGACCGACTACATCGTCGAGCACGGCCTGGGGCCCGGTGACCCGCTGCCCACCGAGCAGGAGTTGATGCGCGAGTTCGGCGTCGGCCGCAACGTGCTGCGCGAAGGGCTGAAGGCGCTGCAGGCGCTCGGCATCGTCGAGGTCCGCCACGGTTACGGCACCTTCGTCGGCAACGCCGGCCTCACCGCGCTGGAACGCGGGCTGCATTTCCGGGCCGCGATGTCGCTGCGCGCCGGGCTCGGGGAACTGCGGGATCTGCTCGATGTCCGGGAGGCGCTCGAGGTGGGGCTCGCGGCCCGGGTGGTGGCGGCCGTCGACGACGCCCAGTTGGCGGCCCTCGAGGAGATCGTGCAGGGCATGCAGCGCGCGGCGGCGGCCGGTGACTATTTCCCCGAGCTCGACTGGCGATTCCACGAGACCCTGTACGCCCCGCTGGGGAATGCGCTGGTGACCGATCTGCTGCGCGTGTTCTGGCGGGTGTTCGGCGATGTCGAGGCCCAACTGCCCGGTGCCAGATACACCCCGGTGGCCGCCGCCGGCTGGCACGCGGGAATCCTGGCGGCCGTCCGGCAGCAGGATGTCGGGGCCACCCAGCGGGCCGTCGCGACGCACTTCGCCGACATCCGGGAGCGGCTCGGCCGCGCCTGATGGTTGCGGTTCACCCAGCAACGGGGTTACCGTCATAGGACATGGGACGTCCTATCTTCGGGGGGCGTACGGGAGGCGGGGCCCGACCCCGCGATGGACGACGGGAGCTCACGTGGCAACGACGCCAACCCAGCAGAGCGGTCTGCGCTCGCTGCAACCCCAGCAGTGGCGGTCCTTCTTCGCCGCCTGGCTCGGTTATTTCCTCGATGGATTCGACTTCATCCTGATCACCCTGGTGCTCACCGAGATCGCCGAGGAATTCCAGCTCGACCTGCCGACCGCGGCCACCCTGGTCAGCGCGGCCTTCGTCTCCCGCTGGTTCGGCGGCCTGGTGCTCGGCGCGATCGGCGACCGGTTCGGCCGCAAGCCGGCGATGATCATCAGCATCTGGTGCTTCGCCGTCGGCAGCCTGCTCTGCGGTTTCGCCTGGGGTTACTGGTCGATGTTCGCCTTCCGGGCGCTGGTCGGCATCGGGATGGCCGGCGAATACGGATCCAGTGCCACCTTCGCGATGGAGTCCTGGCCGCAGGCACTGCGCAACCGCGCCTCCGGCATGCTGCTCTCGGCGTACCCGGTCGGTGTGGTCGTCGCCAGCCTGCTGTACGCGGTGATCGTGCCCTCGCTCGGCTGGCGCTGGATGTTCTACATCGGCATCCTGCCGGTCGTGCTCGCACTGGTCATGCGCCGCTCGCTGCCCGAGGCCGCGGAATGGCAGCGCGAGGTCGGGGAGCGGGCCGAGGCGACCACCTTCCAGATCCTGTTCGGCACCCGGCAGCGCGCCCTGCTGAACACCGTCATCGGCATCGTCATCGCCGTCTGCCTGGTGCTGGTCTTCTCCAAGGCCGCCGGGCCCGCCACCTGGCTGCTCGCGATCATCGTCGGTGCGGGCTTCATCGCCTACCTGGTGCAGATGGCCGGCCGGCTCTGGCCGATGACGGTCGCCCTGGTGGTCACGGTGTTCGCGGCCTTCCTCTACTCCTGGCCGATCCAGTCGCTGCTGCCCACCTATCTGAAGACCGACCTCGGCTACAACCCGGCCGCCGTCTCGACGGTGCTGCTCTGGGCCGGGCTCGGGTACGCGGCCGGTTCGGTCGCGGCCGGCATGCTCGGCGACCGGATCGGCACCCGTCGGGCGTACCTCACCGGGCTGCTGGTCTCGCTGCTGGTGATCGCACCGGTGTTCCTGATCGGCGGTTCGAGCTTCGTGCTGCTCTCGGTGCTGCTGTTCGCGCTGCAGTTCACCAGCCAGGGCATCTCCGGGCTGCTGCCGAAGTTCATCACCGACCATTTCCCGACCCGGCTGCGTGCGGCCGGCCTGGGTCTGACCTACAACATCGGCGCCCTCGGCGGGGCACTGGCCCCGGTCATCGGCGCCACCCTGGCCCAGCGCTTCGGCGGCCTGGGGACCGCGCTGATGGTGCTGGCGATCGCGTTCACGATCGTGGTCGCGGTGTTCGTCGGCTTCAACGTCCCGGCCCGGATCGGCAAGGCGCTGCGCGTCGAGTCCGATGCCCCGGCCCTGCAGGAGGGCGCCCGATGACCGAGGCACTGCGCGGTGTGGTGACCCCGCTGGTCACCCCGCTGACCGACACCGGCGAGCTCGATGAGGACGCGCTCGGCCGGGTCGTCGACGAGCAGCTCGGCGCCGGCGCCCGGGCGGTGTTCGTCGGCGGATCGACCGGTGAGGTCGCCCTGCAACCCGATGCGGTACGCCGCCGGGTGGTCGAGGTCGCCGTCGCGGCGGCCGCCGGTCGGGCCCCGGTGATCGCGGGCGCGATGGACACCGGCACGCTGCGCGTCATCGACCACGCGGTCGCGGCCGTCGCGGCCGGGGCCGCGGCGGTGGTCGCGGCCCCGCCGTTCTACATCGCACCCGGGGTGGCCGAGGTGGTCCGACACTACGAGCTCATCGCCGCCGCGGTGGAGGTGCCGGTGGTCGCCTACGACATCCCCGCCGCCACCCATTCACCGCTGCCGCTCGCGGCCCTGGCCCGACTCGCACAGCAGGGTACGATCGCGGCCTTCAAGGACTCCAGTGGTGACCTGGCCGGCTTCCGCCGTGCGCTCGCGGCGCTGCGGGGGACCGGGGTCACCGCCTTGACCGGCTCCGAGGTCTTCGCCGATGTCGCCGTCCAGCTCGGTGCGAGCGGCATCGTACCCGGCCTGGGCAATGTCGACCCGAACGGTTACCCCGCGATCCTCCGCGCCGTCGAGGCCGGTGACCCGGCCGCCGCGGCCGCCGAACAGGAGCGGCTGATCGCGTTGTTCGCGATCATCGATGTCGCCGACCGATCCCGGATCGGTTTCACCGCCGGCGCCCTCGGCGCCTTCAAGGCAGCGATGTGGCTGCGCGGCGTGCTCGACTCGCCCCGCACCTTCGCACCGCTGAGCCCGCTGACCGATGCGGAGATCGACCGGATCCGGGAGATCCTGATCCGCGCGGGGCTCACGGTGGTGCGCTGAGGAGCAGCGCCGATGCGGGTCAGGCCTTCCAGCCGCGCCGTTTGCCCGAGGGATAGGCCGCGAACAGGGCGGTGGCCAGCCCGACCCCGACCAGGGCGGCCAGGCCGAGCGCGACCGCCAGCTTCCCGCCGCCGGTGGTGCTCGCGGCCTTCGTCGGATCGGGGGCGCGGCCGGCGACCGGCGGGGGAGTCGGCCCCGGCGTACCGAAGTCGACGTCGGTGAGCGCCCGGTAGGGGTTCACGATCCCGAAGCCGAGCTGCTTGTCCGGTGCGGTCGCAGCCGGCGGGTCGGCGCTGGCCTGCAACCGCCGCTTCACCTCGGCCGGTTTCAGACCGGGATCGCGCTCCAGCATCAGCGCGACCGTCGCCGACACCAGCGGCGCGGCATAGGAGGTGCCGTCCACCATCTCCCAGGACTGGCCCTGCGGCCCGGACGGGTTCGCCGCGAGCACCTTCACCCCCGGCGCCCCGACGGCCACATGCAGATCCGGGTTGAACTGTGACTGCGGATGCGGCTGGTCGTTGATGTCGCTCATCCCGACCGCGATCACATCGCGATAGCTCGCCGGATACGGCGGTCTGGGCTCCCCGCCCCGGTTGCCGGAGGCCGCCACCACCACGATCCCGGCCCCGATCGCCTCATTGATCGCCTGCCGGTATTCGTAGGAATCGCTGCCCTGCTGGGAAATGTTGATGATGTCCACGCGCAGCTCGATCGCCTTGCGGACCGCATTGATCGTCGGCTGCAGCGGTTCGGACTCCTGCTGCTGACCCGGCGTACCGACACTGCCGGCGGTCTGCTGCAGCGCCCGCAGCGAGATCACCTCCGCATCGGGGGCGAGCCCGCTGAAACCCTTGCCGTCCGGGCGCCCGACGATCAGCGAGGTGACCCGGGTGCCGTGCGCGCAGTCCGCCCTGCGTTCACTGCCCGAGCCCTTGGACTTGTCGTAACCGGCGAAGTTGTACGCCTGGCTGACCACCGGCCGGCCCTCGCGCTGCAGCTCGGGATTGCGGGAGGTGTCCACCCCGGTGTCGATCACCGCGATCCGGACCCCCTTGCCGGTCGCCAACTGGTTCACCCGCTCGACCTGCAGCCGCTGGGTGGCCCAGTGCGCGTTCTCCACCTGGCTCGGGTCGTTGGGGACGAAGTCACCGCAGAGGGTGGCGTCGAAGGGTTCGCCCTCGCCGTCGGCGGCGTACGCCGGTTGCGCGCCCTGGGCGAGCAGCAGTGCCACCGCGGCGGCCCCGAGCAGCCGCCGGCCGAGGGATCGGAAGGATGGCACGGGCGCCACCCTACGACCCGGTCGGGCCAGCTCTCCGGGTCGCCTGCCAGACGGCGTCGATCCCGCAGAACAGCAGCAGCGAACCGCCGAGCACCGGGAACGCCACCCCCACCGCGATCGCCACCAGCACCATCGTGACCAGCGCGATCCGGCTCGGTGCCCGGCCCGCCCCCGGTGGTCCGGGCAGGCGTGCCCCGGTGCCGCGGGTCGGGCGGCGCAGCCACCACATCCGGTACCCGATCAGCACCGCGGCGATGATGCCGACCGCGATCAGTGCCAGCGCGATCTGGTTCGGCACGCCGAAGAGCAGCCCCATGTGGGTGTCGATGGCCAGATTGGCGAGCTGGGCCATCACCGGCCAATCGGCGAAGTCGATCCGATTCAGCACGGTCCCCGACTGCGGATCGACCGCCATCGAATCCTGCGCGACCGGCCAGGAACGCTTGGTCTGGCTGACCTTCCAGGCTGCGCCGGAGCTCGGGACGCTCACCTCCACCGGGCCGTCCAGGCCGGCGGTACGGGCCGCGGTCAGCACCCGCTGCACGGCGGCCGGCTGATCCTCGGCCGCGACCGGTGCGGCGGTGCTCGGCAACCCCTTGGTCACCGACGGTGCCTGCCAGCTGAGGGCACTGCGCACCTCGCTGACGGTGGCACCGGCATAGGTCGACCAGGTCATCCCGGTCGCGGAGAGGAACAACATGCCGAGCAGCGCCCAGACGCCGATGCTGCCGTGCCAGCTGAGCAGGCGGCCCCGGCCCTTCCCACCGCGCGGCATCAGCAGGCGGCGCAACCGGCCCGGTCCGCCGGCATCCCGGCGTGCCTTCCGGGCCCGCGCCCACCAGAGCAGCAGGCCGCTGAGCGCCAGCACCCACAGCCAGCTCGCGGCCAGCTCGCTGTAGATCCGGCCGGGTTCGCCGAGGTGCAGGTTGCGGTGCAGATCGTCCAGCCAGGCGCGGACCGGCAACCACTCGCCATAGGTGTCCAACACCCCGCGCGACCGGCCGGTGTAGGGGTCGATGAACGCGGTCCGGGTGTAGCCCTCCGCCGTCTCGGGGCTGGCGAACACCACCCGGGTGGTGCCGTCGGCGCTGCTCGGCGGCCGGACCGACTTCAGGGTGCCCTCCGGCACCGCGGCCTGCGCCGCCGTCACCTGATCGGCCAGCGGCACGGCACGGGTGCCCACCGCCGGTACCCGGAGCTGCTCTGCGTGCACCGACGACTCCAGCTGCGGGGCGATCGTGTAGAGCAGCCCGGTCACCGCCGCGACCAGCAGGAACGGCCCGACGAACAGGCCGACATAGAAGTGCAACCGCAGCAGCAGCGGCCGGAAACCGGCCAGCCACCAGCGATCCGCGGTGCGGGTGGTGGGGGTGTCGGCGGCTCGGCTGGTCTGATCGGGATCGACGACGCTCACCGCATGACCACCAGCATCGCGGCCATCCCGCCGGTCATCGCCGCGTGACAGATCCGGTGCGACCAGTCATCACCGGCGCGCAGTTCGCGGGCCCGGTGCCGGTGCACCAGCCAACCGATCGCGGTCAGCACCAGCAGGCCCGCCAGCACCAGGGTGACCACGGTCATCCAACCGGGCGTACCCATCGGCATCTCCATCGGCGGCATCGCACCGCCCGGCGCGGGCTCCGCACCGCCCCCGTGGCCGGCATGCTGGCCCGCCGCGGCGGGGTCGGTGGTGGCCGTGCCGTGGCCCATCAGCCAGGGCATCGCGACCAGCATCCAGATCATCGCGACATTGCCGATCAGATGGGCGGCCATCGCGATCCGGGTGCCGCGGGCCAGCTCCGGCCGGGTGGCGTGACGCAGCAGCGCCAGCCCGAACAGTCCGAGCGCGGCCACCTGCACCGCGGTACCGAGGCCGCCGGGCATCCACCAGACCATCGCCACCATCAGCACGCTCATCACCAGATGGTTCAGCTCGACCACCTGCCCACCGGGTCCCTCCGCGCGCGGCCGGGACGCGAGCCGGACCAGTTGCAGCAGGGCGTACGCCGCCGTGCCGCAGAACAGCAGGGTCAGCACGATCGACCAGGGAGCGGGAAGCACGCCCCAATTTCTACAAGACGTAGAACTCTGTGTGCAACTCAGGGCGCCCCATGCTGCGCGCGGTAGTCGGAGGGTGAGACCCCGTACTCGCGCTTGAACGCCCGGGAGAGCCAGGCCTGGTTCCAGACACACCAGCGGGCCGCCAGCCCCGCGATGGTGGTGTGCCGCAGCACCGGGTTCTCCAGATCGCGGCGGATCGCGTCCAACCGCGAGCGCCGGATCTCCTCGGCCACAGTACTGCCGCTGCCCTCGAACGCACGATGCAGACTGCGGGCGGAGAGATGGCACGCGGCGGCCACGGAGGCGGGGGAGAGCTCCGGATCGGCCAGTCGGGCACGGATCTGCTGGACGGCCAACGCCCGTATCGCGGTCCTGGCATCCGTGGTCGCGGTGGTCACCGCACCCGCCAGGGCCCCCTCCAGCAGGGCCAGGCCGGCATCGCGGATCCGGGTGCCCTCCGCCGCCGTGCCCGGGTCCGGCTGCTGGGTGCCGGCCCGCAGGTATCCGGTCAGCAGGGCACCGGCGCCGCGGGTCGCGTCGTGCGGCCGGGACCGCAACCGGTCGAACTCGCGCTGGGGAATGGGCAGCAGCGCCCGCGGCACCGTCATCACCAACGTGTGCCAGGGCCCGAACGCGGTCAGCGAGTAGGGCCGGCTGGTGTCATAGATCGCGAACTCCCCGGGCCGGATCTCCACCTGGGTCTCGGCCTGATCGACGATCGCGCGGCCCCGCAGCGACAGCGAGAGTTTCAACAGGTGTACGCCGGCCCGGCGGGCCGAACCGGGCGAGCGGTGCACGGTCTGCGCACTGCTGGCCAGATCGTAGAGTCCGACGTCGTCGAATCGGCGACCGGTCAGCCGACCCGTGACCGGCCCGTCGTCGCCGTCCAGTGGGCGCGCGCGCAGGCCGTCGAACGCCTGCGCGATCGTCGCCTGCCAGTCACTCGCGACCTCGGTGTCGCGGATCGGGTCATTGGTGCCCATCGCTGCCCCCTCCGCTGCCCGACCGGGGCAGCGTACAACCGCGTCCTGGCGCGCAACGGCAACGCCCATGGCGCGCACAGCGAAGCCCCCGCGGGCCGAGGGGCCGAGCATGGGCCCCATGCAGATCAGCGCAGCCCTCGTCGATGAGGTCAACGGCCCGTTCACCGTCCGCGACATCGAACTGGATGATCCCGGTCCGGGTGAGGTGCTGGTGCGGGTGGTCGCGAGCGGGGTCTGCCACACCGATGAGAACACCCGCCGCGGCAACATGCCGATGCCCCTGCCGGGGGTCCTGGGGCATGAGGGCGCCGGGGTGGTGACCGCGGTCGGGGCGGGGGTCGACAGTGTCGCCGTCGGCGATCGGGTGGTGCTGGGCTGGCCGTTCTGCGGCGGATGCGCGAACTGTCTGGCCGGTCAACCGCGCTACTGCGAACGGGTCGGTGAGGCGGTGGTCGGCGGGCACCGGCTGCTCGGCCCGAAGGCTGGGCAGAGCGGTTACCGGCGCGCCGACGGTACGCCGGTGGCCGGCCACTTCTTCGGCCAGTCCTCGTTCGCCACCCACTCGCTGGCGCAGGCCAACGCGGTGGTCCGGGTGCCCGAGGAGATTCCGCTGGAACTCGTCGGGCCGTTGGCCTGCGGCATCGCCACCGGCGCGGGCGCGGTGCTCAACACCGCCCGCCCGCAGGTCGGTGCGAGCCTGGTCGTCTACGGTGCCGGTGCGGTCGGTCTGGCCGCCGTGATGGCCGCCACCAACACCCCGGCGACCCGGATCGTCGCGGTGGACGTGCACGACTCGCGGCTCGAGCTGGCCCGGCAGTTCGGAGCCACCGACACCATCAACTCCACCGGGGTGGAATCGGTGAGCGAGGCGGTGCGGGAGCGGCTCGGCGCTCCGGCCGACTTCGCCCTGGACTGCACCGGCATCATCTCGGTGGTGGAGCAGACGATCGCCACCGTCGGCATGCGTGGCACCGCGATCCTGATCGGCGGCGCCCCGGCCGGTGCCACCTTCACCACCGACCACTTCAGCACCGTCTTCGGCAAGCGCATCGTCGGCGTACTCGGCGGGGAGGGCCGCTCCCACGTGCTGATCCCGGCGCTGATCGAGCTGTATCGCCAGGGCCGGTTCCCGTTCGACAGGTTGATCCAGTACTACGACTTCGACCAGCTCGAGGAGGCCATCGCGGCCAGCCATCGCGGTGAGGTGATCAAACCGGTCGTCCGGATCTCCCCGGAGGAGCAGCCCGGCTGACGCCGGATCAGTGGTGGTGGTGAACGGTCCCGGGGTGGGCGGTGCAGGCGGTCGGATCCCCGGTACCGCGGCAGGCGCAGTCGGCGGGGCAGCCGCATTCCGGGCCACAGGCGCAGCGGGTCAGCAGCGCGGTGCTGAGCAGGCTCGCCTCGGCCGGGTTCACACTGTCCACGAACCGCGACAGCGCGCGATGCGAGTCACCACCGGTGTGCAGCGCCTCCAGCATCACCTTGGCGACCGTCTCCTCCCGGCTGCGGGTGGTGCGGTGCCGGTACGCCCGGCCGTGGCGTTCGCGGTCCACCTCACCCTCGGCGCGCAACCGGTCCAGCACGGTGATCACCGTGGTGAGCGCCAGCTCCCGGTCGGCCAGCAGCTGCTGCACCTCGGCCGCGGTCAGCCCGTCGGGGTATTCCCACAGCAGGTCGAGGACGGCACGTCGCAGATGATCGCGGGGCACTCCCGTCTCCTCTCCGCTGGCGGGCTCTGCTCAGCTCAGGATCTCATCGAGGGCCGGGCCGAGTTCGGGTTGGTCGAACCGGAATCCTACCTCGGCGAGCACCGTCGAGGTGACGTGCCGACCGGTCAGTGCGAGCGCCGGATCGGTGCGGATCACCTTCGCGCCCACCTTCAGCAGCGGTCCCGGGGTCGGGATGCCCAGCCCGGCGGGTGCCAGCCGCTCGCGCAGCAGCCGCATCAGTTCGGCATTGCCGACCGGATTCGGGGTGGCGGCGACCACCACCCCCGACGGCAGGTCGACCGGGCCCAGGCCGAGCGTGGAGCGGGCGATCGCCAACCAGTCGTCCAGCTCGATCCAGGAGAACCACTGGTCACCGGCGCCGACGGTGCCACCGGCGCCCAACGCCGCGAGCCCGGCGAGCCGGTCGAAGGCCGGGCAGTCCTGGGCCAGCACGATCGAGGTGCGCAGCCAGACCAGGTGGTCGGCGTTCGCGTCGTCGGCGGCCCGCTCCCACGGTGCGGCCACCCCGGTCATCTGCGGCAGCGCCGCCTCACCGGTCGGCAACGGGCTGGACTCGTCGAGCCGGGCATCCCCGGCATCGGACCAGATCGCGGTGGTGGAGGCCTGCAACCAGTGCCGCACCCGATGCTCCCTGGTCGCGGTGACCAGGGCCCGGGTGGCGTCGACCCGCGAATCCCGCAGCGCGGCGACATTGGCCGCGGTCGGTGGGCAGTCGACGAGCTTGCCGGCCAGGTTCACCACATCCAGTGGGCGGCCGGTTGATCCGGTGTCGAACACCTGGGTCCACTCACCGGTACCGCTGCGCGCGTCCCAGCGCTGCTGTGCGAACGGCAGCCCGGCACCCGGTTCGGTATCGGGGGAGATCCGGCGGGTGAGCAGCACCACCTCCTGGCCGCGGCAGACCAGATCGGCGGCCAGCGCCCGGCCCAGGAATCCACTGCCGCCGGCGATCACCACCCGCGCGGCGTCGGGGTGCACCTCGCCACCGGCCAACCGGTGGAGCCGGACCGCGTCCAGCCCGAACTGCTGCGCCGAGGGCCGACCGGCCAACCGGGAGAACAGCGGAGCCGCGGTCCCGGTGACGGTGACCTGCTGGGTCAGTCGGCAGCCGATCTCGCTCGGCTCCAGCGACCAGCGGAACCGATGCATGCCGCCGGCCGGTTGTGGCTGCTCCAGCTCCAGGGCGCGGTCACCGCGCTCGATCCGGAACGCGCCGGCGGTCCGGGCATGCACCTGGTTCGCCCAGCCGCGCGGGCGGTAGTGGCCGTGCACGTGGTCGACCAACTGCACCGTGGCGAAGAAGTGGTGCCACTCGGGCAGTCGTTCGGGATCGTCGAGGACCGCCCGGACGGCATCGATCGGGAGGGCGAGTTCGATGGATTCGGTACGCGACCACATGGGTTCAGTGTTCCGCAGCTGGGGTCCCATTCGCTCAGCCGGCGTTGCCCAGGTCGGTGCGCACGATCGGGCAGGACATGCAGCGCGGGCCGCCCCGGCCCGAGCCCAGCTCGGACCCGGCGATCCGCAGCACCTCGATGCCGGCGTCCTCGAGCCGGGCATTGGTCTCGGTATTGCGTTCGTAGGCCACCGCGACCCGCGGCGCCAGCGCCAGGGTGTTGTTGCCGTCGTCCCACTGCTCGCGCTCCGCGGTCACCGGATCCAGCCCGGTGTCGATCAGGTGCAACCGATCGATGCCCATCGCGGCCGCGGCGATCTCGAGGAACGGGCCCGGTTCGCCGACCACCAGATCACCGGCCTCACCGGGGCGTACCTCCAGGGCGGTCAAGGTGTCGGCGACGTTCGGATACATCAGCAGGGTGTCGGTGTCGACCATCGTGCAGATGGTGTCCAGGTGCATGGTGGCCCGCCGCTGATCGATCGGTACCACCACGATCCGCCGGATCAGACCCAGCTCGAAGACCGCCCGGGCCAACCGCTCCACCCCGGCCGGGCTGGTCCGCTCACCGACGCCGACGGCCAGCACACCCTCGGCCAGCGCCAGCACGTCGCCACCCTCCAGATGCTCCGAATCCCAACCGTGCAAGGGCGAGATGCCACCATCGCGCAGCCCGGCGAACCGCGGATGGAAGTCATAGAGCAGCCCGGTCAACCGGGTCTCCCGCGCCCGCGCCGGCATCGCCAGCGAGGTCACCACCGGCCGGTCGCCGACCCAGGTGGAGGAGTCCCGGGTGAACAGCAGGTTCGGCAGCGGGTTGATCACGAACTCCTCCGGCTGCTTCAGCGCGGTGACCAGGGTGCGCACCCCGGTGACCTCGTCGTTGCGCAGCCCGGCGACCAGGATCTCGGTCAGCTCGGCGGGGGAGAGGTCGGCGAGCCGTTCGGTCAGGTAGCGCTGCAGCTGCGCGCCCATGTGCAGGTCGTCGCAGGTCATCGCGATCGCCCACCGGCGGGCCTCGGGATCGGTCCAGGTCTCGGTGAGCAGATCGGTCAACCGCAGCACCTCGACACCGCGGCCGGTGAGCAGCTCGGCGAACGCGTCGTGTTCTTCCTGGGCGCGGTCCACCCACGGGATCGCGTCGAAGAGCAGGTCGTCGTTGTTGCGCGGGGTGAGCCGGCGCAACTCGTTGCCGGGCCGGTGCAGCAGCACGGTCTGCAGCGGGCCGACCTCGGAGCGTACGCCGGGGGCCGCGGCGGGAGTGCTGTCCGGGATGCTGGTGAGGGTGGAGTCGACCATGCGCGCGAGCGTACGGCATGCGCGGCGCCGGAAAAGGTGCGTAATGGGCGAGAACGGATAACCTTGCGCCCGTGACCCGGACCGTCGACACACCCAGCGCGCCCCCCGGTGAGGAACCAGCTGGCTCCTCACCGACCCGCGCATCGGTGCCGAAGCGGTTCTGGGCGGCGGTGCGCCAGCTGGCCGAGGCCCCCGCCGACACCCCCTGGCACCGTAGCCCCCGGCTGGCCCTGCTGCTGATCGCCGGCTCGACGGTGCTGACGATGTTCGTCGGCTTCCTCGGCCCCTCGGTGACCACCCTCACCCTGGGTCCCCGGGAGACGCTGATGCCCTCCTGGTACCTGCCGGGGATGCTGGAGCCGAACCCGTGGCTGGTCGCGTTCCTGGGTTATGTGATCGTGCTGATGGGTGTGGCCGGCACCTGGATCGGGTTGCGCGCACTGGCCGTCGGCTGGGCGCCCCGGGTCCGCAACCTCTACATCGGCGGCGTCCTGCTGAACCTGCTGACGATCCTCACCCCGCCGCAGACCTCGGCCGACACGTTGATGTACGCCGCCTACGGCCGGTTGGCGAAGCTCGGCTTCGATCCCTATGTGACCTCCCCGGCGGAGGTGTTCCGGCAGTTCTATGACCCGGTGCTGCGCTGGACCGAGCGACCCTGGCAGGACACCGTCGAGGTCTACGGCCCGCTGCTGCACTGGCTCAACTACTTCGCGAACGTGCTCGGCGGGGACAACCTGCACGACATCGTCTTCTGGCTGCAGCTCTTCTGCGCCCTCGGCTTCATCGGCGCCTGCTCGGTGATCATCTGGATCGCGCGCGGCAACCCCTATCTGCAGCGCCGCGCGATCCTGTGGACGCTGGCCTCCCCGGCGATGATCTGGGCGGTCGTCACCGGCGCCCACAACGAGGGCATCTCGATCTTCTTCGCGATGGCCGCGTTCCTGTTCATCCGGCGCCACCCGTTCCTGACCGGCCTGCTGATCGGCATCGCCTGCACCGGCAAGGCGACGGTCGGCATCTACGGCCTGGCGATGGCCTGGGCGTACCGGCGGGAGATCAAGAAACTCTTCCTCTCGGTGCTCGGCGCGGCCATCCCGAACGTGATCGTCTACATCTTCCTCTATCCGCGGGCGCTGGAACTGGCGTCGAAGAACGCCTCCTACGTCGCCGGCTCGTCCTGGATCCATCCGGTACGCCGGCTCCTCGAGCCGTTCCTGGACGGCGATGTGGTCGCCTCGATCGTCAGCGTGCTGTCCTGGGGTTCGGCGGTGCTGCTGTGCTGGATGCTGTCGCGGGTGCTGCCCTGGCGGGCGCTGCCCGGGGCGCCGAAGGGGGTCGGCCCGGAGCGGGATCCGCTGGCCGTCGCGATCCGCACCAGCGTCTGGCTGGCCGCCGGCTGGGTGATCACCTCCTCGTATTCGCTGGCCTGGTACGACCTGATCTACTTCCTGCCGATGGCGCTGATCGGGGCCACCAAGCTCGACCTGATCGGGCTCTTCCGGGTCACCGTGCTGAACCTGGCGTACGTGCTCGGCCGGGTGATCGCCTACCCGCCGCTGATGTCGGCGGCGAACCAGCGGCTCCGCGAGATCTTCTCCACCTCCGCAGCGATCGGTGTGATCGTGATGGTGGTGCTCTGGTGGCACGAGCACGGTCTCAAGGTCGGCAGCCACACGAAGTCCCCGCACGTCAGCGACGAGACCGACGAACCGGCCCGGGCCAACAGCTGAGGTCACGATGCCGGTACGCGTAGGTCAGGATCTCGATCCGGAGCTGGGCCCGCGCCCCGACCCGCCGCCCCGGCCCGGCTGGTATCCCGACCCGCGCGAACTCGACGATCCCGACCCGGAACCGGCGTACCGCTGGTGGGACGGCCGCGCCTGGACGGCCTGGCTGGCCGACACCCCCTACGCCCCGTCGCCGCGCGGGCCGGCTCCTTCGGTGCTGCCGCGGGCGGAGCTGCGTCGGCCGCGCTCGGCCCGGTGGCTGCTCGCGGTGCTGGTGCTCACCTCGCTGCTGCTCGGGCTGACCGCGCTCTCGATCTATGGGCGATCGCTGCCGCAGGCGGTGCCGGAGGCGCCGACCCCGTCCTCGCTGGGTACGCCGCAGCGGACGGCTGCGGCCTGGGGGTTCCGGGACCGGACGGTGATTCTCGGGGAGCGGTTGGAGATGACGCTGGCCGAGGTCGCCTCCCCGGATCTGTCGGTGCAGCAGGTGTCCGGGCTGTACCAGCACTGCTGGATCGCCTCCGCCCAGCAGCGGTCCGATGAGAAGCAGTCCGCGCAGCAGGTGCTCGGCTATCTCGATCCGACGCTCGTGGTGCCCGGGGACTCGGCGGCGACCGCCCGGCGCACCTATGAGCAGATGCGGGTGAAGCTGACCGCCTCGGTGCCGCTGGAGTGGAGCTCGCCGCGGATCGAGCCGTGGCCGGGGCTGCCCGGGGCGACCCGGGTCACCGCCGAGGTGCGCTACCAGAGCCCCGATCCCGAGCTGGTCGCCGAGGAGGTCACCATGCTGGTGCTGCCCTGGCAGAACGGGCGGGCGTCGGGAATGGGGGTCTGGCTGACCCTGGTACCGACCAACGCACCGGCAGAGGTGCGGGATTCGCTGACCGCATCGCAGGCCACGATCCGGCTGGTGGGCTGAACCGGGTGCGGCGGCCCGCGCTGTTAGCGTGACCGCCATGTCAGCGGAGGAGAGGTACGGCTATCTGGGGCCGGCCAACACGTTCTGCCACCAGGCCCTGCTCAGCATTCCGGACGCTCCGCCGGACCCGGTGCCCTATCCGTCGGTGCTGCTGGCGCTGGAGGCGGTCCGGGCCGGTGAGATCGCCGCGGCCCTGGTGCCGATCGAGAACTCCGTCGAGGGCGGGGTGTCGGCGACCCTGGACGACCTGACCTACGGCAGGCCGCTGCGGATCGTCAGCGAGGTGCTGCTGCCGGTGCAGTTCAATCTGTACGCACGGCCGGGTACGAAGCTGAGCGAGGTGCACCGGGTGGTCAGCCATCCGCATGCGATCGCCCAGGTCCGGCAGTGGCTGACCACCCATCTGCCGGATGTGCAGATCGTCACCGAGGGCAGCACCGCCGCCGGTGCGGTCACCGTCGCCGATCCGGAATCCGGTTTCGACGCGACGGTCTGTGCGGCGGTGGCGGGGGAGGCCAACCGGTTGACCGCGCTGGCCACCGAGATCGCCGACAATGCCGATGCGGTGACCCGCTTCGTGCTGGTCACCCGGCCCGGGCCGCCACCGGAGCGGACCAGCGCCGACAAGACCACTGTGGTGGTCTTCCTCAACGATGACGACTCCGGGTCGCTGATGCGGATGCTGGAACAGTTCGCCTCCCGCGGGGTGAACCTGTCGCGGATCGAGTCCCGCCCCAGCCGACTCGTGCGGGGGGCGTACAGCTTCTCCATCGACGCCCACGGCCATCTCGCCGACGAACGCGTCGCCGGTGCCCTGAAGGGCATCAAGCGGACCAGTCGGGAGGTCGTCTTCCTGGGCTCCTACCCGCGCGCCGACAAGGTCCGCCCCGCCGTCGACCGCGGCCACACCGACGGCGACTACCGCGCCGCCAACGAGTGGCTGGACGGCCTGATCGACCGGGACGGCGAGTGAGCTGCGCACGCCGGGTGTGGCAATAGGCCCGGTCAAGACCGCGGTGCCTATTGCAAAGTGACTATTCCGTGAAGTATATTCATGAACATGTCATTCAGTGAGGACCTAGATCCTCTACATGATCTGGCCGACGAGATTCGCGACGCGTGGTCCGCTGAGGGTCACCAGATCGCCGAAGCTCTGGATAGGCATGCCGCCTTCGGTGATGACGGAACTGCCCGGTCCGCACTCGCGCGCAGCCTCCTCAAGGATCTGATCCGGCGGTCCGCCAGTCGTTGCTCGGTGTGGGTCTCGGACGGTAACGCGACCGCCGTCGAGGTGATGGCAATGGCTGGTGGAGTCCTCCTCCGGCTGCGGGTCCGACGAGTGCACCGTGATGGGCATGGAAGGTTGGCCGTGATCGCCTCGGACGTTCCTCCCATGGATGAGGCCGCCATCCCGGAGGAGTTCTGGGTCTTCGGATTCGATATTGATGACGACTGCGCGTTGACTGACCTGTGTATCGCCAAGGTCTTGGGCCAGACTGACCGCAAAGTACCGATGTTCGTCCTCGGACCGGAGATCCCCTTGGGACATGCAGTTGTTCCGCCGCCTAATGGGACATTCATGCCAGACGATGAGGATCTCGATGAAGCACTGGATGGGCTTGATGACGACGGTGACGAGATGGCACCTGGTGCCTGAGCTCGTGCGCGACCTCAAGCCTTCGGGTGGGATCGCTGTCCTACTGGCCTCTCTACGTTCATTGCGATAGGACTGACACGGTGACCGCATCACCAACACGGGTACGACAACTGCGTACGATTCTGGGCCTTTCCCAAGCAGCTCTTGCTGGAAGGGTGAACACGAGCACGGCGTCACTTAATCGTTTCGAGACCGGAGCTGGTCAGCTCGCTCCAGCGCTAGAGGAGGCCGTTGCGATTGAGTTCGGGTGTTCGCTTGAACTGCTTGCAACACCCACGCCTACGTATCGGTCGGCAGGTCCTTGGCTTCGGGCATACGCCGACGCATCTAGGCGGCGAGTTGATGCCCATGTTGAAGAGACACGACTAATGGTCGAGTTCGTTCAGAAGCTGGGTCTTCGACGACTGCCCGATCGGTTTCCCACGTTCACCGCTGATCCTGCAGATGACTACGAAATCGAGGTGTTCGCGCAGGAGGTGCGCGCGGCTGCCGGCATATCTGATGATTCGGTCGTCGGCAATGCGACGCGAGCGGCCGAGCGTCTAGGGTGTCTTGTAATCCCGATGGACGACGAGCTTGGGCGCCACATGGGAATGTCCATGGTGTTAGATGGCGTGCCGGTTTTGCGGGTGGCGCGACCACGGGCTGGAGGCGGTCTCCCTGGAGACCGTCAGCGTTTCACTGTCGCTCACGAGATCGGGCATCTCGCGCTGCATTGCGAACAACCTGCCCCGGCAAGTAGTCATGAGTCGAAGATTGTGGAGCGGCAAGCTCACAGGTTCGCTGGCTCGTTCCTCGCTCCGGCGGAAGCTTTGCTAGCCGGACTCGAGGAGCTAGGTGGTCGCGTCACGCTCAACACTCTCGCCCATCTGAAACAGAGGTGGGGCCTCTCGATAAAGGCATTGGTCGTTAGGTTCAGGCAGCTAAACAGGATTGACGATGCGCACGCGACGAGTCTTTATCGACAGATCTCAGCCCGGGGGTGGAATACTCGTGAACCTGTTGAGGTCGGTAACGAGGGTGCCCACTGGTTGACAAAGACGCTGAGTCGCCAGTTTCAAAGTTCCGCGGCTGCTGCAAAGCGGTTTGGTGTTGATGGGGAGGTCGTTCGAGCGTGGACCCGCTGGGAAACTGATCAAACAGGTGAGGTGATCGATCTCGCCGCGCGATTGCCATCAGAGTCCGCATCGCAACCGGTGTTCGGGGATGAGCCAGCAGATATCCTGTCTTTGCCGATCCGGACTCGTCCCTGATTCGAACGTGTGGTGCGCCGCGCCTGTCGATGAGGAGGTAACGACTGTCATGCGTCGTGCAGAAGCCGCTGCAGCGATCTGACACTCAAGGGACGAGGATCGTGAGGGCGCTGGGCATCACCTCGGCCTCCAGGGTGCGGCAGCGGCCCTCGGTGTCGCCGTCGACCTGGTAGGCATCACTGCGTTCCGCACGGACCTCGACCCGGCGGCCCTTGAGCAGGTCCATCCGCGGGTCGGCGCCGCGGGCGCGGGTCAGCACCTTGGTGGTCAGGCGCACCCAGTCGGCCGCGGTCCGCGGGGAGGCGACCAGCAGATCGAGCTGGCCGTCGGTGGCGGAGGCATCCGGGATGATCCGGATGTTGTTGGTGAGCACCCCGACATTGCCGATCAGCAGCACCGACGCCTTCCGCTTGAACCACTCGCCGTCGTCCACCCGGATGCTCACCGGCAGCGGGGGATGGTTGGCATTCTGCGCCGCGGCGATGAAGTACGCCGCCGTCCCGACCGCACGCTTCAGTTCCTTGTCGGTGCGGTCCATGATCGCCGCGTCGATCCCGATCCCGGCCATCACCCCGAAGACGTGCTGCTGTTCCGACTCCAGGCCCCGGTCGGTGGTCAACCGGACCAGGTCGATCCGCTCCCGCCGGCCCAGGAAGGCGACCCGCAGCGCCTCCGACTCATCCAGCGGGATCTCCAGGTTCCGGGCGAGCAGATTCCCTGTCCCGGCAGGGATCAGCGCCACCGCGACATCGCTGTCGGCGAGCACCTCGCAGACCGCCCGCACGGTGCCGTCACCACCCACCGCGAGCACCAGGTCGACCTCCCGGTACAGCGCCACCCGGGCCATCTCATAACCCGGGTCGTGACTGCTGGTTTCCAACCAGAGCAGGGAATCCCAGCCCCGCCGCCTCGCCTCGTACTCCACATGCCGGCGGAAGGTGGTGATGTCCAGCACCTTCGTCGGGTTGAAGATCACCGCACACCGCTTCTCCTCACCCTCCGGCACGGCCTCGGCCCGCATCCGGGGCAGTGCCAGCTCGAGCGGATTGCTCGGCAGCACCCGGACCCCGGCCGCGACCAGCGACAGCGCGGAGACCAGCGCCCCGAGCAGCAACCCGCCGACCAGGTCGGAGATCCAGTGCGCGTTCATCGCCCACCGGTCGATGGCGACGAGCACGATGGCCACCCCGCCGACGACCCGGGACGCCAACCGTCGGGTGAACGACTGCCGGGTCACCACCACGGCCGCACCGATCATGATCACCGTCACCGTGGCCGCCACCAGGTGCCCCGAGGGATAGGCGTACCCGGTCCCGGTGATCACATCCAGCGGGGTCTCCGGTCGCGGCCGCGCGATGAGCAGCTTCAGCACGACCTGGCTGCCCCACCCCAGCGGGATGGACAGGGCGATCGCGCCGGCCAGGTTGCGCAGCCGACGCTGGTACGCCCACAGCGCGAGCCCGGCGAGCACGGCGTACAGCACACCCGGCCAGCTGACCAGGGCGATCGCCTCGAAGATCTGTGCGGCCGGGGAGTTGTGCGTCAACCCGGCATAGGTGGTGGAGCGGTCGAATCCGGTCAGCGCCCCGGAGAGGACCAGCAGGGTCCAGCCCAGGAAGGCGAGGGTGAGCACGACGAGCGTCACCGACGCGGTCGGACTGGGCGGTCTGCGGGCCATGGTGGCAGCAGTCTAGGGGTGGCTTCGAGGTGTCGACGCCTGCTCAGCGAGTGTGGTCCAACCAGGCGGCGAACTCGCCGACCAGCGCATCGGCCGGGCGGGCGAAGTCGGCCGTCGTCCCGGCCTCATCGGATTCCAGCGGTTGCAGGTCGGCGTACTGGGAACGCAGCAGCGAGGCCGGCATGAAGTGCCCCGGCCGGGACTGCACCCGCGTCAGCGCCACCTCGAACGGGCCGTCCAGATGGAGGAAGACGGTGCCCGGTGCCGGGGTGCGGATCTGGTCGCGATAGGTACGTTTCAGCGCCGAGCAGGCCATCACCGCGCCCCGGGCGCGGTGTTCGGCCAACCACTCGCCGATGCTGGCCAGCCAGGGCCGCCGGTCGGCGTCGTCGAGCGGGATCCCGGCCGACATCTTGGCGATGTTGGCGGCGGGGTGGAAGGCGTCGGCGTCGGCGAACGGCACCGCCAGGCGTTCGGCCAGCAGCGCCCCGATGGTGCTCTTGCCGCAGCCGGACACCCCCATCACCACGGCCAGGGGCGCGCTATCGGGTGCGGTCATCGCAGGTGTCCGATCGTGACGGTGCCGACCCCAGGGCCGGCATTGATAATACTTTTGGCGATTGTAGCCCCGTCCGGGCCCTAGAATCCTGACCATGTCACCCACGCCGCTCACCGAGCAGATCGCCGGCGTCCTCGGCGCCCGGATCATCAACGGGGAGCTGGAGGCCGGTGAGGTGCTGCGGCTGGAGCTGCTCGGCACCGAGTTCGGCGTCTCCCGGACCGTGGTCCGCGAGGCGGTCAAGGTGCTCGAGTCGCACAACCTGGTCACCAGCCGGCGCCGGGTCGGGGTCCGCGTGCTGCCCGCCACCGAATGGAACGCGCTCTCGCCGTTCGTGCTGCAACACCAACTCGCCGGGCCCTACCGGCTCGACCAGCTGCAGGCGATCAGCCAGCTGCGGCGCGGGGTCGAACCGGTCGCGGCCGCGCTCGCCGCCGAGCGGGCGAGTGCCGACCAACGCACCGAACTGGTCGACAGTGCGACGGCGATGGAGGTGGCCAACGGCGATCTGGACAGCTACCTCGACCACGACATCCGCTTCCACAGCACGCTGCTGCAGGCCTCGGCCAACCCGCTGATGATGGCCCTGTCCGGCATCGTCACCGAGGTGCTCACCGCCCGGCACCATTACGAGCTGATGCCACCCGAACCCACCGCCGCCGCCCGTCGGCTGCATGTCGAGGTGGCGCGCGCCGTCGCCGCGGGCGATGCCGGCACCGCGGAGCGGGCGATGCGGGAGATCGTCGAGGAGGCCTGGTCCGGGGTCACCGAGATATCCGGCAGGCGGGCGGCCGCTGAACGCTAGGCTGTCCCGGTGATTGATCCCCGGCTGTTGCGTACCGACCCCGACCGCGTCCGGCGGAGCCTGGAGGCCCGCGGCGAATCCCCCGCCCCGGTCGACGAACTGCTGACCGCCGACGAGACCCGGCGTGCCTCGATCGCCGCCTTCGAGAAGCTGCGCGCCGAGCAGAAGGGGATGGGCAAGCAGGTCGCGAAGGCCCAGGGCGAGGAGAAACAGCAGCTGCTCGCGCAGACCAAGGAGCTCGCCGCCCAGGTCAAGGCCGCGCAGGCCGAGGCCGACGCCGCCGGCGTACGCTTCGACGAGCTGTTGAAGTCGCTGCCCAACCTGGTCTTCGACGAGGTGCCGCGTGGCGGCGAGGACGACTTCGTGGTGCTCGAGGAGCACGGTACGCCGCGGGACTTCGCGAGCGAGGGCATCACACCGAAGGACCACCTGGAGCTCGGTGAGCTGCTCGGCGCGATCGACATGGAACGCGGCGCCAAGGTGTCAGGTTCGCGCTTCTACTTCCTCACCGGGCAGGGCGCGCAGCTGGAGCTGGCGCTGCTCAACCATGCGATGGCCAAGGCCACCGAGTGGGGCTTCACCCCGATCATCCCGCCGGCGCTGGTACGCCCCAGCTCGATGGACGGCACCGGGTATCTCGGGCAGGGCGCCGGTGAGGACGTCTACCACCTGGAGGCCGACGATCTCTATCTGGTCGGCACCTCGGAGGTGGCGCTGGCGGCGTACCACGCCGATGAGATCCTGGACGCCGACACCCTGCCGCGCCGCTACGTCGGCTATTCGCCGTGCTTCCGCCGCGAGGCCGGCTCCTACGGCAAGGACACCCGCGGCATCTTCCGGGTGCACTGGTTCGACAAGGTCGAGATGTTCGTGCACTGCGATCTCGCCGACGCCGAGGCCTGGCACCAGAAGCTGCTCGACTACGAGCGCGACTTCATCACCTCGCTCGAGTTGCCGTTCCGGATCATCGACGTCGCCTCCGGTGACCTCGGCCTGTCGGCGGCCCGCAAGTTCGACTGCGAGGCCTGGCTGCCGACCCAGCAGCGGTACCGGGAGATCACCTCGACCTCCAACACCACCGACTACCAGGCCCGCCGGCTGCAGATCCGCGGCCGGTTCGCCGACGGGGTCCGGCCCACCGCGACGGTCAACGGGACGCTCTGCGCGATGACCCGGATGATCATCATGGTGCTGGAGAACCACCAGCAGGCCGATGGGTCGGTACGCCTGCCCGAGGCGCTGCGGCCCTATTTCGGCGGCCGCGAAGCGCTCGTGCCGGTGGCGGGCTGACCGGTGGCTGAGCAGGTGCAGCAGGACGGCTGGCGCCCGAAGCTGGTCGCACTGGACATCGACGGCACCGTCGTCGACCACGCCGGCCGGTTGCCGGATCCGGTCCGGGATGCGGTGCAGCGGGTGCTGGCGGCCGGTGTACCGGTGGTGCTCTCCACCGGCCGGAGCTGGCACGCCACCCGCCCGGTCTTCGATGCGCTCGGTCTCCCGCCCGGGTACGCGGTGAGCTCCAACGGGGCGGTGGTGGTGGAGTACCCGCCGAGTGAGGTGATCCGGCAGGTCACCTTCGACCCGGCCGATGTGATCGACAAGGTCACCCGGTTCGCACCGGATGCGCTGATCGCCACCGAGGTGGTCGGCCACGGCTACCGCGTCTCCGCCCAGTTCCCGGCCGGCGACCTGGACGGTGAGATCACCGTGGAGAGCGCCGAGCAGTTGCGACGCGAACCGGTCACCCGGGTGATCATCCGCGATCCCGGCAGCTCCGATGAGGACTTCATCGCGCTGGCCGAACAGCTCGGCCTGCACGGGGTGAGCTACTTCATCGGCTACTCGGCGTGGCTGGACATCGCCCCCGAGGGCGTGCACAAGGCGACCGGGCTCGCCGAGGTCTGCGACCGGCTCGGCGTGGACCGCGCCGACGTGCTGGCGATGGGCGACGGCCGCAACGACATCGAGATGCTGCAATGGGCCGGTCGCGGGGTCGCTCTGGGCGATGCCCCCGGTGAGGTCCAGCAGGCCGCCGATGCCGTCACCGGCCTCTTCGACGACGGCGGTACGCCGGCCGAACTGGCCCGCTGGTTCTGAGCCCTGGGCGCGGCGCGTCTGAACGCGTGCGGGGGATCGCACAGTTTCCGACACCGGAACTGTGCATAACCCCTGACAACTTCAAGGGGTCGGCGTGGGAATTGCAGAACCCCGCCGACGGGTCGCGTCGACGGGGTCCGTTCGTCTTGTGGTGCCGCGGGCCGGCGTGCGCTCAGGCGGCGCGGCGGGCCGGGATGCCGCGGGTGACCTCGCGGTAGGCGGTCAGCACCTCGGTCATCGTCGGGGTGTGCTTCTTCGGCGCCGGGGCCTTGCTGGCGGCCTCGTGGCGGTGTCGGCGCAGGTGCCGCTTGACGGTCGACAGCGAGCAGCCGAGGCGGTGGGCCAGGGTCTCCAGGCTCTCGTGCGGGTTGGCGTTGCGCAGTCGGACGACCTCGTCATGGTCGACCTGGCGATGCCGAGCGGTGACCCCGGCCAGGGTGTCGAAGTCCTCCGGGGTGACGGTGATGCCGAGCCGGGCGCGGATCTCGTGGCGCTGCCGCACGGTGGTACCGGCGACGAAGCCCGCGACGTCGTAGCGGACCACGGCGTTGTAGAGGCACTGGGTCATGATCGGGCACTCGATGCACAGGTTCTCGGCCTTGCGCGTCATCATCAGGTGTTGGCGGCGCTCGTCGGCGGGTGCCGAGGCGGTGGGCGGCTCCTCCAGCAGGCGGTGCTGGAAGAGGTCGGCGTTGTCCAGGCAACCCCGCTGCTTGGTGCTCTGCTCGATCACGTTGCTGGCCATCTTTCTTCCCCAATCCCCTTCCGTGCCTTGTCGGTGAGACCGACGCTCAGAGTTGGGTCCGTGGTTCCCCTCGGATTCCCCCGATGTGCGGTTTCTTATCCGCACCACAATCTTCGCAAAACGAAATCGGGGGTAAAGGCGGATCCGTAGGCAGCGCTACCAGAGTTGGGCTGAGTAGTTCGCACAAGCAAATCTAGGTACGGGTACCCAGGGTCCGGGAGTAGTTCGGCTCAGCACCCCTGCAGCAGTGCGGGTCAGCGCTTCGTTGAGCGTTGAAATGCTTGCTGGGAGTGCTACTCGACAGGCGATGGAGTCGGGGCGTTTCAGCCGGGGAGCACTCTCATCAGATCTGGCAACGCGGCGGGGTCGGCGAGCGTCAGCCCGGCCAGTTCGGCGGGTGCGAACCACCGCAGATCATCATGTTCATCGGGTGCGCGGTTGACCGGCCCGCCCACCCAGTCGGGTGCCGGTGCGCCAGCAGGACGCGGCCCTCTCGGACCAGCGCCGCGACGGCGATCGGGACGGGATCGGGCACTCAGAGGTACATGCCGGAGCCGCCGCTACCCGGCTGATTCGGGTCGTGCCCGGGCTGACCCGGCTGGCCCGGCTGGCCCGGCTGGCCCGGCATCGGGCCGGCCCCGGGCGGCAGCGCCCGGCGCATCTGCTCCAACTGGGCGCGGGCGGCCATCTGCTGGGCGAAGATCGCGGTCTGGATGCCCTGGAACAACCCCTCCAGTCAGCCCACGAGCTGGGCCTGGGCGATCCGCAGTTCGGCATCGGAGGGGGTCGAACCCTCGGCGAACGGCTCGGTGATCCGCTCCAACTCGGCGGCCAGCTTCGGATCCAGCCCCGACTTGAGCTCCTCGATCGAGGTGCCGTACGCCTCGGAGATCCGCTTGCGCGACGGGTCGTCGAGCGGTGCGGCCTTGATCTCATCGAGCAGCTTCTGCGTCATCGTGGCGATCCGCATCACCTTGTCCGGCTGGGACACCATGTCGGTGACCGATTCGCGGTCCTGGTCGGGCTCGGCGGATTCGACGGCCATCGCCTGCGGCGAGACCACATAGACCCGGCCGTCGTCGGTCTGACCGGCGACCACCCGCCCGCGCTCGCCCTGCTCGGATCCCTGATTGGACTGCTCCGGCCGCTGTTCGCTCATGGGCAGAGTCTAGGTCGCGGGGATCTCGAGGCGATGCGGGCCCCCGCCCTCGACGGCCACCTCGCGGCCCCAGCGTCGGCTGGCCACGTCGAGGGCCTGGTCGAGGCTGCGCGGGGCCGGCTGGCTCTGGCAGAGCAACCGGGCGAACACCCCGCGATTGTGCTTGGCGTTGTGGCTGGCGCCGCGGACCGACACCTGCACCCAGCGCTCGGCCGGCGGCCGCCAGGCGGCGACATAGGCCGCCGAGCGGCAGTCGACGAACCAACCGCCCGAGCTCAGCACACCGTCCAGCTGCTCGGCCCAGAAGCTCGACAGTCTCCCGATTCCGGGCAGGTTGGCGCCCATCGACAACCGGTAGGGCGCGATCCGATCGCCCAGGCGTACCACCCCGTAGAGGGCGGAGAAGATCAGCACCCGCTGCTGGGCCCGGCGGCGTTCGGCGGTGTCCATGCCGGCCAGATCGAGCGCGTCGAAGAGCACGCCGGTGTAGAGGTCCGCGGCCTTGCTGGCCGGCGCGGTCTCCAGTTCGAGGTTGCGGGACAGTTCGTCCGCTTTTCCTTCCGGTACGCCGATCGCGCGGGTCGCGGCGGCGGAGTCGCCGAGCTCGGCGAGCGCATCGGCGACCTGTTGCCGGGCCCAGGTGAGCGCGGGGAAGCTCAGCGAATCCCAGTCCATCGGGCGGCCGCGACGGGCCGGGGTCTTGGACTCCGAGGGGGGCAGCAGGATGAGCACCGGGCCAGCATAGGAGGGGCTCAACCGACCGGTTCGGACACCGGGTGCGCGCGGCGCCGGTGCACCCGGCGGACCAGCGGCCAGGCCAGCGCGATGATCACCGCGACGACCCCGCCGGCCACGAAGCCGGCCGGCCAGCCGGCCTTGTCGATCGCCAGCCCGATCGTCGGGGCGGTGAGCGCACCACCGGCGGTGATCATGGAACCGTGCCAGCCGAATGCCTCACCGCGGAAGCGGGCCGGGACGAGCACCGAGAGCGCGGTGGTGGTGGCCACGAAGGCGGGCGCGCAGAAGACGCCGGCGAGCAGCAGCAGCAACGTCATCGACCAGGGATCGGTGGCCAGCGCGATCAGGGCGGTGGTGACGCCGAGGCCGAGCACGGGCACCCAGGTCGGCACCCGGTGGCTGATCGCGCCGTAGAACAGTCCGCCGATGGCCGAGCCCAGCCCCCAGACCGCCATCGCCGGGCCGATCACCCACTGCGCGCCGAGTTCGCGCAGCCCGGCGACCACGCCGAGGTCGGTCGCGGTGACCGCGACGATGGTGGCCACGGTGGCGGCGAAGATCGCCAGCACCGCCGGCGTCACCCAGCGGCTCGGCGGGGCCTGCTCGGTGTCCTCGCCCTCCGAGCGCAGCGGCGGGTTCACCCAGAACATCACCACACCACCGAGCACCAGGCAGAGTTGGAAGATCATCAGCGTCCAGGTGGTGCCCCACTGGGTGCCCGCGAAGACGCCGGCCGCGGGACCGATCATGAAACAGATCTCGGCGATCACCGAGTCCAATGCCATCGCGGTGTTGCGCTGCGGCCCGGAGGTGGCGCCGGCGAGCGCCTGCCGGACCATCGAGAACGCCGGCACCGTGAACAGCCCGGAGATGACGACCAGCACCAGCAGCGGCCAGTAACCGACCCACGGCGCGATCACCCAGCAGATCGGCATCACGATCAGCGAGGGCAGCAGGGTACGCCGCAGCCCGAACCGATCGAGCATCCGGCCGCGCCAGGGACCGGCGATCCCGATGGCCAGCGTGGCCGCCATCGCGATCACGCCCGCGGCGGTGTAGCGCGGGTCGAGACGTTGCACCACATGCAGGGTGAGCAGCACCGAGGCCCCGAACATCGGGATGCGGCAGAGCGCGCCCAGCAGCAGCACCTGACGCACCACCGGGATCGCCCAGACCTCGGCATATCTCCTCACCCGAGTGAGGCTAGCCGCGGTGTCCGACGGCCGCTAACGAGTTCTTCGCCCCCAATGGACGGGCGCCAACCGGTCCGGTTCTGATGCCAAGGAGGTATCAAAGAATTTCGTGATGCTCACCGGGCATCAAACGGATCCTTGATGCTCACCGGGCATCAAACGAATCCTTGATGCTCACCCGGCATCAAGCGAATCCTTGATGCCTCACGGGCATCAAAGGTGCATCGTTCGGGCGGGTGGGCGAGGGGGATGATCGGGACGTCAGCGCAACCGGGGGAGCTCGGCGGCGACGGCCTCGAGGACCTGCTCCGATCCGCGGTAGGGGTCGGTGGGTCGCGGCCAGTGCAGCACCACGTCGGTGAAGCCGAGCTCGGCGGCGCGGCCCAGCTGATCGAGGCAGAATTCCTTGCTCTGCAAGGAGAATTCGGGCCCGGCGTCGATGCTCAGATAGCGATCCAGTGATCGGCCGCCGGCCTCGGCCAGGGCCTCGGTGAGCTGGCGTACGCCCTGCCACCAGGCCTCGTTGTCATCCCCGCCGATGCCGGTGGTGGCCCAGCCGTCGCCCTGTTCGATCGCGAGCCGCATCCCGCGCGGGCCGGTGGCGGCGACGACCACCCGCGGCGGCTCGGCGGCGGCCCCGGCGAGGTTGCGATAGCCGTGCACCGTGTAGCGCGGGCCGGAGTGGTTCAACGGATCCTCCACCAGGGCACGCCGCAGCAGCCCGACGAACTCTCCGAAGCGCCGGGTCCGCTCACCGCGGCTGAGCTGCTCGCCGAGCAGCTCGGCGTCGGTGTCGCCGCCGGAGCCGATCGCGCAGATCACCCGGCCCGGCCCGGCGACGTCGGTCAGGCTGACCAGGTCGCGGGCGAACGGCACCGGGTGCCGGAAGTTCGGGGAGGCGACCCAGGTGCCCAGCGGGATCCGGTCGGTGACGGTGGCCGCCGCGGTCAGCGTCACCACCGTGCTGTGCCAGGGCGCGTCGGGCAGACCGCTCCAGACCAGATGGTCATAGGTCCACGCGTGGTCGAACCCCAGTTCCTCGACCGCCCGCCAGCGCGGTGCGGCCTCCGCCCAGGCGTACTCCGGCAGGATGCAGACGCCCACCTTCATCGAATCCTCCTGATCATCGGGGCTGCCAGACGCCGTCGTGCATCGGCACCGGCAGCGGGATCGGCGGCCGGGCGGCCGTCCGTTCGGCGGTCAGCGCGGGCAGCGCGACCGTGATCGGGGTGGCCCACTCCCCGGGCGTGGCCATCAGCACCTGCTGGCCGCTGGTCAGCCCGCGTCCGATCCGTACCGGGGCGCCGGTGCCGCCGGCCACCGGCCATGCATCGGTGAGCGGGCGCAATGGGTCGTCGTCGGCGTATGCGGAGGCGAGCAGCCAGTACTGCCCGGGCGGGATATCGGTGAAACCGAAGACGTCGGTGCCGCGCAGATGCGAACCGCAGACCGGTCGGCCGCGGGCCGCTCGTTCGGCGAACAATCCGATGTAGATCACCGGATCCCGACCGACCCTGGCCCGCGCCGCCTCGGTGAATCGGATCCGGCCGCTGAGTCGACCGCCTGCGGGGTCCAGCCCGGGCACGTGTGCGAACCGCGCCGGCTCGTCGTGCAACCGATCCGGCAACCGGCGGAACTCGCTCGGGCCCAGCCCCACCTCCCCGGTGAACCGGCGGGTGAAGGTGCCCAACGAGGAGAAGCCGACCTCCATGCAGATGTCGGTGACGCTCGCGTCCGAGTCGAGCAGCAACTGTCGGGCCCGCAGGAAGCGCTGCGCGGCGAGCCACTGCATCGGCGCCAGGCCGACCTCGGCCTTGAACCGCCGCGCCAGATGGAACGGGCTGTAACCGACCGCATCCGCCACCTCGGCGAGCGTCAGCGGCTCGCTCTGGTGCTCGGTGATGAACCGCAGGGTGGCGAGCACCTCGGGGTGGGCGGTGGTCGGCATCGCGTCGCTCAGACCGTCAGCACGATCTTGCCGCGGTGCTCACCCGAGTCGAAGTATTCGTGCGCGGCGACGACGTCGGCGAGCGGGAACACCTCGGTCGGTGCCGGTTTGATCTGCCCGTCGGCGAACATCGGCCAGATCCGCTCGACGACCCCGGCGCAGATCGCCGCCTTCTGCTCGGCCGGCCGGGAGCGCAGCGAGGTGGCGGCCACCGAGCCCCGCTTGGCCAGCAGCTCACCGAGGTTCAGCTCGGCCTTGCGGCCACCCATCAGCCCGATCACGGTCAGTCGGCCGTCGGGGCGCAGCGCGGCCAGATTCGACTCGAGATATTTGGCACCCATGTTGTCCAGGATCACGTCGACCCCACCGGCATCGCGAACCGCGGTCACCCAGTCGTCGTGGTAGTCGATCGCGTGGTCGGCGCCGAGGTCGCGGCAGTATGCGAGCTTCTCCGCGGATCCGGCGGTGGTGAACACGGTGCAGCCGAGCGCCTTGGCGTACTGGATCGCGAAGCTGCCGATCCCACCGGCGCCGCCGTGCACCAGATAGGCGTCACGGGGGGAGAGGTGGGCGATCTCGGTATTGGACTGCACGGTCGCTGCGACCTCGAGCACCCCGGCTGCGGTCACCGCATCCACCCCGGGCGGCAGCGGCACCACCTGGCCGGCGTCGACGGCGACGTATTCGGCGTACCCGCCGCCGGCGAGCAGCGCCAGACACTCGTCGCCGACCTGCCAGCCCTCGACCCCGTCGGTGACCTGGGCGATGCTGCCGGAGACCTCCAGCCCGATCACCTCGGACTCGCCGGGCGGCGGCGGATAGAACCCGCGGCGCTGCATCACATCGGCCCGGTTGACCCCGGCTGCGATCACCTTGATCAACACCTGACCGGGCTTCGGCCGCGGTGTGGGGACCTCGGTCACCCGCAACACATCCGGGTCGCCGGACCCCTCGGCGACGACCGCTTTCATCTGCTCGGGAACGTCCGCATCGACCATGGACCACACCTTAGATGCCCGATCCGACAGCGGTCATCGCCCCCAGTCGGTACCATGGCCGCTGCGCCCCGATCGGGGTGCTGGCGAGATCGCATAGTGGACTAGTGCAGCCGCCTTGAAAGCGGCCGAGCGGGCGACCGTTCCGTGGGTTCGAATCCCACTCTCGCCGCCACGTCAGTCCCGGCTGGATTCCAGCCGCTCGATGATCTCGGTGGTCAGCGCCGACATCTCCGGGGACTCGCCGCCGACCGGGGAGATCACGTGCTGCACCCGCTCGTCGTTGTCGACGAAGCTGAGCCGGTGGCCGGATTCGGAGGTGGTCACCTTCGCGGTGTCGGCCCAGGTGCCGTGGCGTACGCCGGCCGGGGTGCGGAAGCTGTAACCGGTCGGGGTGAGTTCGGCGCGGACCCGCATCCGGACCACCGTGGCGATCGCCGCGCCGAGCAGGGCCAGCCCGAGCACCAGGACGATCCCGAAGAGCACCTTCAACACCGTCGACCAGCCCTGGGCGTACGCGGTCACCAAGAGCACCGCGCCGAGCACGGTGAACACCGAGGCCAGCCCGAAGGCGCGGATCGGCGGGGCGGGGCGGAGGACGTGCACGCTGACTTCACGGTTCTGCGACGGATCGCTCATCACTGCTCCCACGGTGGGACGGGCGGTTGCTGTTCCGCGATCTCCGGTTTGTACGCGCAGGAATCCGACAGGTCCTCCGCGGGCGCGGTCGCGGTGCTGGGCGCGGCGCTCGGCGTAGTCGCCGAACCCGAGCCCTGAGCCGGGGTGCTCGCCCGCCGCGACGGCGTCTGGCTGGCGGGCGCCTGAGTGGTCGGTGCCTGGGTGACGGGGGCCTCGGTCCGGGGTGCCTGGGAGGTCGGCGGCTGCGGCGCTGGCGCCCCCGGGGCCTGGGTCTGCGGGGCCGGCGGCGGTGTGGTGGGCGCCGGTCGCGGCTTGGTGGCGGTGGCGACCCGCTGCCTGATCAGCTCGAAGTCGGGTCGGTTCGACAAGAAGCCGTCCTGGCCGTGTTTGAGCACGATGCTGCGGGTCTTCCCGCCGTTCTTCACCCGCAGCGACAGGTCGACCATCGCCGGCAGGATCTCCTGCGGCATGTCGGTCTTCACGATGTCCTTGCTCTGCCGGGCCACCGCCTCGTAGCGGGTCAGCATGTTCGCCGGATTGGCCTGCTTGATCACCGCGTCGATGACGCAGCGCTGGCGATCCATCCGCTGGAAGTCGTCCGAACCGTAGCGCCCCCGGGCGTACCAGAGCGCCTGATCGCCGTTCAGGTGCTGGTTCGGGCCGGGGCGCAGCGCACCCTTCGGTTTGATGCCGAGGTCGGTCTGACCGCCGATCGCGATCCAGGTGTTGATGTTGACCGTGACCCCGCCGAGGGCGTCCACCAGCTTGTGGAAGCCCTCGAGCTGGACCAGCACGTAGTAGTCGATCTTCAGCCCGGTGGCCTCACCGACCGACAGCTTGAGCGCATCGGCACCGAGATCGTCGGTCGGTCCGAGGACGTCGGCGGGGACGTTCTGCGGGACGTTGTCGTAGATGGAGTTCAGCATGAACTCCTGGTCGTCGGCGTCGCCGCTGGTGAAGCCGTCGGGATAGTACTGGCTGAGCGGGGAGTTGGCCGGGAACGGCATCCGGGCGGTGTTCCGCGGCAGCGAGATCAGCACCGTGTCACCGGTGCGGGTGTCGATGCTGGCGACGATGACGGTGTCGGTACGCGTGCCGGTGCGGTCCTTGCCGGCGTCGCCGCCGAGCAGCAGCAGGTTGACCCGCGGCTTGTTCCGCCACGGATCGACGGTGTCCAGGCCGGGTGCGGTGCCGGAGCGGATGCTGTCGCCGCGGCGGAAGATGGTGTCGACGAGTTGGCTCTGGTCGAACGAGTAGCGCGCGGCGACCGCCATCGGTGCGGTCACGGTGAAGCAGAGCACCCCGACCAGACCGGCGCCCAGACCGCGCTGCAGGTTGGTCAGCCGGCGCGGTCGGAGCAGCAGATGGGTGACCACCACGACACCGGCCCAGACGAGCGCGATCAGCGGCAGCACGATCACCATCGTCTTCAGGAAGGCGGTGTTGATGGCCAGGGTGAGCAGCGAGCGGCTGTCGACCAGGGCCCAGATCAGCAGGCCGGCGATGACCGCCAGGAAGACACCGAGAATGATCGCCCCGGTACGCCGACGACCGGCTCGGGCCAGTCCGAGGCCGGGCAGATAGGTGCCGATCGCGGTCCACAGGGCACTGCGTCGAAACGCATGGGTGGTGCCGCCGGGAACGTACGCGGTTGAGCCCGCGGACGCCTCGCTGCGGCTGCCAAGGGTGCTCACGTGGGGGATCCTTCTCTCGTCGGCCAGCACGCAGCGTACCGGGGGTGCCTGCCGAGGGCCCAAATCCCACCGGGGCAGATCTCGACCAGTGCTGGAGGCTTGCACCGGCCCGGTGGCCGTCATCCAGATTGCTCGCGGGGCGTGCGACCAAGTAACGTTCTCCTCGGTCACCATCGCCGGTGGCCGTGGAGGCGTCGCCTAGTCCGGTCTATGGCGCCCGCCTGCTAAGCGGGTTTGGGGCTTAAACCCCATCGCGGGTTCAAATCCCGCCGCCTCCGCCAACCGACTCCGTCGCAGAGCTGATCTGGGCGGAGTTTTTTGGTGTCCGGTGCCGACCGCAGGCGCGCGCTCCGCCCACCGCGGAATCCGATCGCTGCTGTCACCGCGGCCCGCAATAATCAACCCATGCCTGCTGCCAGCGCCATCGTCGGACGCGACGACGAACTCGCCTGGTTGCAGCAGTCCCTCGATCCCGAGGCCGCGATCAGCGTGCTGCTCTCCGGCGATGCCGGGATCGGCAAGACCAGGCTGCTGCGCGAGCTGACCGCGCGGGCAGGCGCCCAGGGCCGGCTGGTGCTGATCGGGCACTGCCTCGGCCAGGGCGGTCAGGAGCTGCCCTATCTGCCGGTCACCGAGGTGGTCACCCGGGTCCAACGAGCCGCACCGGAGGTGTTCGCCGAGGTCGCCGAGACCCACCCGCGGCTGGCCGAGCTGGCCGCCGGTGGTGGTGCCGACACCGTCACCGAACCGGCTCGGCTGGCCGAAGGTGTGCACGCCCTGCTCGGCCGACTGGGCCGCGAACGGCCCGTGCTGCTGGTGATCGAGGATGTGCACTGGATCGACGATTCCTCCCGCGACCTGTTCACCCTGCTGCTCACCCGCGGGTTCGCCGAACCGGTGTCGATGGTCCTCTCCTACCGCAGCGACGACCTGCATCCCGGCCACCCGCTGGGGCGTACGCTCGCGCACTGGTCCCGGCTCGCCCAGCGGCTCGACCTCGGTCCGCTGCCGGCAGCCGAGGTGCGCCGGATCGTCGGCTCGGTGCGCGGCGATCTGGCCGAGGACGAGGTGGCCGCGGTGATCGAGCGGGCGGAGGGAAACGCCTTCTTCGCCGAGGAACTGACGATGGCCGCCGGGCTGGGAGAACCCGTCGGTGCCGACCTGGCCCGGGTGCTGCGGGTCCGCGTCGACCAGCTCGAACCGCGCGCCCGCGCGGTGGTGCGGCTCGCCGCCGTCGCCGGCCGCCGGGTCAGCCACGACCTGCTCGCCGCCGTCAGCGACCTGGCCGACGACGAGCTCGATGAGGCCCTGCGTGCCGCGGTATCGCACCACCTGCTGGAGACCACCGCCGACGGCTACTCCTTCCGGCATGCGCTGATCGCCGAGACCGAGTACGCCGACCAGCTGCCCGGAGAGCGACGACGAGCGCACCGCCGCTACGCCGACGCGCTGCGCACCGATCCCGGTCTCGGCGGGGCCGCCGCGCTGGCCCGGCATGCCGCCGCGGCCGGGGATCTGGCGACCGCGATCACCGCCAACCTCGAGGCCGGTGAGGACGCGATGCGGCTCGGGGCGCCGCAGGAGGGCCTGCGCCGGTTCGAGCGCGCCCTCGGTCTGCTGGCCGCCGACGACGAGCGACGCGACTGGACCACGCTGCGGGCCGCGACCGCGGCCAGCCAGTCCGGTGACCCGAATCGTGCGGTGCAGTTGCGCCGGGAGCGGCTCGAGGATCCGACCGCGCCCTTCGACCCGGTGCACCGGGCCCATCTGATCGCGGATCTGGTGATGGACGCCCGCGCCACCGAACAGGAGATCGACGCGCTCGGGCTCACCGAGGAGGCCGTCGGCCTGCTCGGCCCGGAGCGGGACCAGCTGCGGTTGTGGGTGCTGCGCTCCCGGGTGCAGGCCCTGGTCGACGCCCGCCGGTACGCCGAGGCGTTGCAGCTCGGCGAGGAGGCCCTCGCGCTCACCGACGAGGTCGGTCTGCCACGTGAGGCGGGGGAGCTGCGCGCCATCCTCGCCCGGGCCTACGAGGCCGGTGCCGACGTGGCCGAGCAGCGGGCCCGGCTCACCGAACTCGCCGCCGAGCTGGACGGCACCGACCAGCCGGCCCAGATCCGGGCCTGGCACCAGCTCGGTTCACTGGAACAGCGCGTCGGCGAGCTGGCGGCCGCGCTGCGGCACTTCGACGCCGGCATCCGCGCGGCCCACCGGCTACGGCGCGTCTGGGCACCGTGGGCGCTGGACTGTGCCCTGCTCGGTGCGCTCGTCGCCGCCCAACTGGGTGACTGGCCGGGTGCGCGCCGCCGGGTCGCGGTGACCGGTGACCCGCCCCCGCAACCGGCCAGGGCGCTGCTGGAGGCGGTGCCGTTCGGGCTGCGGGTGGCGGCCGGGGAGGGGACGCCGGCCGAGCTGTCCCGGTTGCGGCAGTGGTGGAGCGCGGAGAGCCTGCTGGTGGTGCTCACCGCCCAGCCCGGGATGGAGCTGTTCGCCCGCGAGGGCCGCCTCGATGCCGCCGAGAACCTCTACACCGACGCGCTGGACACCCTGAATCGCTTGTGGGGCGGGCATTCGTTGGTCGGCATCCGGCTCAGCGCGGTCCTGCTCGGGCTGCTGGCCGATGCGGCGGCCACCGCACCGAGCGGGCAGTGGGACCGGTTGCGGCGCCGCGGCCAGCAGTTGCGGCGGTTCGGCGAAACCCTGGTGACCGGTTCGGAGGCCTCCTTCGAACGCGGCGGTGCGGGTCGGGACCTGGTCGGGCCGGAGGCCCGGGCGTGGTTGCTGCGGACCCGGGCCGAGGCCCTCCGGTTGGAACTGGCCACCGGTGCCGACGTCGACGCCGAGGAGCTGGATGCGGCCTGGGCGGCGGCCTGCGCGGCCTTCGACCGGGACGGTGAGGTGCTGGAACTGGCACGCTGCCGGGCCCGGTACGCCGAGGTGCTGCGGGCCCGCGATCCCGGGTCGGCCGCGGCCCGCGAGCTGGCCGAGCAGGCCCGCGCCGTCGCCGAGCGGTTGGGCGTACGCCCGCTGCTGGCGCAGCTCGCCGCGGACCGGCCGGCCACCGCCGACGTGCTCACCCCCAGGGAACGGGAGATCCTCGCACTGGTCGCCGAGGGCCGCTCCAACGGCGAGATCGGCAAGCAGCTGTTCATCGCGACCAAGACCGTCAGCGTGCACGTGTCCAACGTGCTCGCCAAGCTCGGTGCCGCGAACCGGCAGGAGGCCGCCGCGATCGCCCGCCGCCGCGGCCTGCTCTGACCTCGGGCTCAGTTCGTCAGCTGCACCTCGAACGAGGCGTCGGCGCTGGCAGCGAGGTTCGCGTCGATCGTGACGATCCGGCCGCCGGACACCCGTAACCGCTCGTGTGCGGACACGACCGTGCGGAAGGGCCTCGTCAGGTCCACGGAGATCTGCGCCCGGTCACCGATCCGGGTCGGTGACGACACCGCCAGCTGAGCGGTCCGACCTCTGCCCGCGGCCAGCAGGGCACAGGGTCGCGTCGAGGTGACGGGCCCATCGGATACCGGTGCGAAGAGGTGCGCGAAGAGAAACCAGGTGCCCCGCCGATTCACGCGGACGATGTGTGCGCTGTCGTCCTGGCGTACCACCTCGATCGCGAATTCCGACGCTGCTTCGATCGTCTGCTCGCGACTGCGTCCCGGGAGGATGACGTACCCGTAGCGCCCGTCCGTCGTTCCCGCGTCGTGCCGTACCCCGAGCGTGGCGTACCGACGGGTCTTCAGCGCCGTGGAGCCACCGGTGTCGGCGCCGGAGTTGACGTCTCGCCAGGTCCCACTCCGCTCGGCCACCGCTGCGCGCACGCTCTGTTCACCGAGGAACAGGTAACCCGCGACCTCCGCCAGGTGCGCCCACCGCGGAGTGAGGTGCTCCACCGCGCCGCTGACATCCGCGCCATCGACGGTCAGCTCCACCCGGCCGGCAGCGGGGAATCCCCTGTTCTCCACCGTGGTTTCGGCTCCGGAGCCGGTGACCCTGATTCCCGAACCGACCGCGACGATGGCGTCATCGAGCAGGAACCAGGACTTCTTGGCGGACAGATTGCCGAGCGTATTGACGAGATCCATGCCTGCGGTACCCCACCGCCCGGCCAGGCCGACGCCACCGCTCCAGGGATTGGTCGCGGCCGGGATACCCGTCCCGGCCCCGTCAGCACCCGATGCCCTCGGGGCGAGTGAGGCGGTGGTGCCGGGCAACCGATACGGATCCACCGTCGGCCAGTAGTCGTCGGCGAACTGGCCCTGGTCCCCGTCGAGGTACAGGTACGCCGCACCGTCGCCCTGGTGCCAACCCAGGTTGTTCTCATCGTTCCCCCATTCGTAGCGACCGATCCGGTTCGATGAGGTGGCCACGCTGAAGGCCCAGCCCGGACCTCGGTGGACCATTCGTTCCTGCGAGCCGAACTGCCGATTGCCCAGTGGTTCGGGTGCGCCGACCACCGAGGTATCGGCGAGCAACGGCAGCGCCCGTGACAATTCCGGGATGCCGGCGGTCTCGGCGTAGTCGGCACTGCACCGGGTCAACCATCCCTTGGCGAGCCGGCGATAGGCGGTTGCATACGGCTCTGCCATCTGGGTGGCGAGCAGGATGAGGGAGTTGGCGGTGTTGAATCCGTCGTGGAAGTCACGTTCCCGCTCGCGTGAGACCGCCCGGCCGCGAACTGTTTCGAGCATTCGGCCGTTCCAGATGAACGGCGCGAAGGACCGCTCAGGAGCGTCGAGGATGGTGGTCAGCTGCGGGTCGGTCACCGCCCACCGGCTGTTCGCGAGCAGGACGAGGGAGCGGGCGACGCCGCTCAACGCGACGTTGCCGTAGGTGCCGACGTAGGGGAGTTTGCCGTGGTCGATATAGGAACCGTCGGCGTAGAAGCCGTTACCGGAGGTGACCAGTCGGAACAGGCTGTTGCGACCACTGCCGGCCCGGTCGCTCAGTGCGTCTCTGCCCAGGGTCATGTCCGTTTCGGAGCGGGCGGTGATTCCGCGCAACAGGCATGCCAGCGCTTTGTCGGCGCGATTGCCTCCGGTCTCGGCGAAGTTCGTGCTCGTCCCTCGGAAGTTCGGGTCCGGGGTGAACCGGCGTACCGCGGCCATGGCGGCGTCTCGTTGATCCTGCGTGAGAAGGCCATCGATCAGGATCGACAGGTCACCGAGGGTCCGGGGGATCCCGATCTCCCAGAACCACCAGTTCCCGACCTTGGGGACCGTGAGGTTGTACCACCACGCGGTCATGTGCTGGTACCACGTCACGAGCGTGGCTGCGACGGCCGGGTCGGCGTACTGCGCGGTGCCCTGCGTCGCCCACGCCGTCGCCACTGCCAGGATCCGTTGGTAGGACAGCGCGATGTTGCTCTCCTTCGGGCCGGACATCGGCAGGTCGGCCCAGATCGAGGCGGCCGCGGGCGGCGGGTTCGCCCCCGTCGCCAGGAAATCAGCGGCACGGTCCGACAGGGTCTTGATCTGCGAGGCGATCCGGGGGTGCGTGCGATCGAGTTCAGCGCCGCCGGTGAGCAGACTCACCCAGCGTTGCCGGAGATCGTCGAACGGATCGACCGCGGCCTGGGCCGACGGGCTCCAGAGCATCGCTGGGCCGATACCGGTCACCGCTCCAGCGGCACCCAGGGCGAGTATCCGCCGACGGGACATGGTCAGTTCCGGCCGCACCGGCCGGTTGGGTTGGGTTCCGCGCGTCGCCATGGGGGTGGGCTCCGATCGTGTTGGGGTGCCTCGTCGCACCCGCCAGACATTGTCACCCAATGCGGACGGGCCGCACCAGATCGGGTCGCGACAACGATGTGCGATGACAGCACGAGGGCCCCGGGCGATCGCCCGGGGCCCTCGAAGCAGCCGTGACTGCTGGCGGCGTACGACTCAGCCGAGGCGCTGCTTCAGGCCGTCGAGCTCGTCGCGCAGGGCCTGCGGCACGTCACCGAGCTTGGCGAACCACTCCTCGATCAACGGCAGCTCACGCTGCCATTCCTCGGTGTCCACGCGGGTGGCGGCGTCCAGATCGGCCTCGTCGATGCTCAGACCCTCGACGTTGAGCGAGCCCGGCGCCGGGATCGCACCGATCGGGGTGTCGACGGCCTCGGCGGTGCCCTCCAGGCGGTTGATCACCCACTCCAGGACGCGGCTGTTGTCGCCGAAGCCCGGCCACAGGAACTTGCCCTCATCGGACTTGCGGAACCAGTTCACGTAGAAGATGGCGGGCATCTTGTCGCCGCCCTGCTCGCCGACGTTGATCCAGTGCTGCAGGTAGTCGTTGGCGTTGTAACCGATGAACGGCAGCATCGCCATCGGGTCGCGGCGGACCACGCCGACCGCGCCGGTGGCGGCAGCGGTGGTCTCCGAGGAGCAGGTGGCGCCCATGAAGGTGCCATGGTTCCAGTCGCGGGACTGGGCGACCAGCGGCACGGTGGTGGCGCGGCGGCCGCCGAAGAGGATGGCGTCGACCGGTACGCCCTTGGGGTTGTTGAAGTCCTCCGACAGGATCGGCGACTGGTCGATCGGGGTGGTGAAGCGGCTGTTCGGGTGGGCCGCCGGGGCGTCGGACTCCGGGGTCCAGGAGTTGCCGTGCCAGTCGGTCAGGTGCTCCGGCTTGGTCGGGGTCATCCCCTCCCACCAGACGTCACCGTGGTCGGTGAGGGCGACGTTGGTGAAGATCGAGTTGCCCTTCTCGATCGTACGCATGGCGTTCGGGTTGGTCTGGTAACCGGTGCCGGGCGCCACGCCGAAGAAGCCGTTCTCCGGGTTCACCGCGTACAGCCGGCCGTCCTCGCCGAACCGCATCCAGGCGATGTCATCGCCCAGGGTCTTCACGGTCCAACCCGGGATGGTCGGTTCGAGCATCGCCAGGTTGGTCTTGCCGCAGGCCGACGGGAAGGCGGCGCAGATCACGTACTTCTTGTTCTCGGGCGAGGTCAGCTCGAGGATCAGCATGTGCTCGGCGAGCCAGCCCTCGTCGTGGGCCATCGCCGAGGCGATCCGCAGCGCGTAGCACTTCTTGCCGAGCAGCGCGTTGCCGCCGTAACCCGAACCGTAGGACCAGATCTCGCGGGTCTCGGGGAAGTGGGAGATGTACTTGGTCTCGTTGCAGGGCCAGGCGACGTCCTCCTGGCCGTCGGCCAGCGGGGCGCCGACCGAGTGCAGGCACTTCACGAACGGCTTGTCGGTGCCCATCGCCTCGAGCGCCTGGGTGCCCATCCGGGTCATGATCTTCATCGAGATGACGACGTATTCCGAGTCGGTGATCTCGACGCCGAACTTCGGGTCGTCGGCGTCGATCGGGCCCATGCAGAACGGCACCACATACATGGTGCGGCCCTTCATCGAACCGTCGTAGAGCTCGGTCATGGTCTGCTTCATCTCGGCCGGGGCGACCCAGTTGTTGGTCGGGCCGGCGCCCTGCTCGGTCTCGGTGCAGATGTAGGTGCGGTCCTCGACCCGCGCCACATCGGCGGGGGAGGAGCGGAGGTAGAAGGAGTTGGGCTTCGCCTCGTCGTTCAGCCGGGTGGCCACGCCCTTGTCCACGAGCGCGTCGGTGAACTCCTTCCACTCGGCGTCCGACCCATCGCACCAGCGGACGGCGTCCGGCTTGGTGAGGGCGGCGACCTCTTCGACCCACTCCAGCAGTTCGCGGTGCTTGGTGGGTGCGGCCTGGCCAACGGTGGCAGTCACGTCGTCGTACTCCTGCGGTAGATGGATGTTGTCTTGGTGGCGACGATGGATAGATACCAGTGCGCCGAGTGGTATCACCCTAGCCCAGCGAACCTACTGGTCTTATCAAAAACAGACCAGTGGTCGGTGTGAGACTGCTTACGCTTCCGGTGAGTAGGTTTGCGCCGAGGGCATGCCGAGAGCCCCCGGATATCGATTGGACCGGGGTGATGCGGTGGGGTAAGGTGTGTCCTCGGTTCACGGTGACGTGATCCTCCCGAGCGCTCGTAGCTTAACGGATAGAGCATCTGACTACGGATCAGAAGGTTGGGGGTTCGAATCCCTCCGAGCGCGCAGAGCAAGCCCCTGGCAGACGAGAGTCGCCAGGGGCTTCGTCGTTGGGGGACGTCGCATGACGGCCGGGAGGTCGAACCCGACATTTGTCGCAGGCGGGACCCCGTCCGGAGACGGCAGGATGGAGCGGTGCAGCCCTTCCGCGTCCCGCTCGATTCCGGTACGCCGCCCGCGGCGGTCGTCGCGGGTCTGGCGATCGAGGACCATCCGGCGGTGCTCTGGGGTGATGGCTGGTTCGGCGGCGGGGTGCTGATCGGGCTGCGGCCGCAACGGTTCGGCGCCGGGCTGGGATCGGCCGAGGCGATCGAGCTGCTCGCCGATCAGCCGCTGCTGGTGGAGGTCGACCGGACGAGTGATCTCGTCGGTGGCGGTTGGCTTGGGGTGGTCGGCTTCGACGGCGGCACCTCGATGCTCGGTTGGTACGACTCCCTGTTGCGCTGGTCGCCCGACGGGGGCTGGTGTTTCGAGGCGCTCGGGCTGCCCGGCCGCGACCAGGCGTACGCCGCAGCGCTCGCCGACTGGCGGCAGCGGCTCGCGGCACCGGGGGCGGCGCCGGCCTGGTCCTGCGGTGAGTTCGCCACCCGGATCGCACCGGAGCAGGCCCGCAACCAGCACCTGTCCGGGGTCGAGGAGACCATCCGGCGGATCGCGGCGGGTGACTTCTATCAGCTCAACCTCTGCACCCGCCTGCACGCCGACTTCACCGGCTCGGCACCGGCGATGTTCGCCGCGATGGCCGAGCAGTTGCAGCCGGTGCGCGGTGGCCTGATCGCCACGCCCGAACAGACGCTGGCGAGCTTCAGCCCGGAACTGTTCCTGGCCGTCGATTCCGGATCCGACGGCACGCGGACCGTCCGCAGCTCACCGATCAAGGGCACCGCACCCAGGCGACCGGGGGAGCAGGATTCCGCACTGCGGGCCTCCGCCAAGGACAGCGCGGAGAACATCATGATCCTCGACCTGATGCGCAACGACCTGGCCCGGGTCGCTGTCCCCGGCACGGTACGCGTCGACGATCTGCTCGCGCTGGAACCGCATCCCGGGGTCTGGCATCTGGTCTCCACCGTCAGCGCCCAGCTGGCGGCGACGGTCGACCCGGCCGCCCTGCTGCACGCCACCTTCCCGCCGGGATCGGTGACCGGTGCCCCCAAATCCGGTGCCCTGCAAGGGATCGCGGTGATCGAGACCGAGCCGCGCGGTGCCTACACCGGTGCCTTCGGGCTGAGCGGACCGATCCGATCCGAGTTCAATGTGGTGATCCGCAGCTTCGAGATCGCACGTGACCTGATCGAGCTCGGTGTCGGTGGCGGGATCACCACCGACAGCGTGCCGATGCTGGAGTGGCGCGAATGCCTGCACAAGGCTGTGCCCCTGATCACCGCCGCCGGAACCCGGTTGGCGCCGGGCCTCGATCTCCCGGAATCCTCACCCACGCAGGTGGATCCGGCCGCCGGGGTGTTCGAGACGATGCTCGCGATCGACGGTCGGATTCCCTGGCTCGCCGAGCATCTCGCCAGGTTGGATCGCTCCTGCCGCGAGCTCTATCGATGCGGTTTGCCCGAGGCGCTCGCCGCCGAACTCCACCGGGACGGCGCTCCCGGAACCGGAGCAGAGGCGGTCCGCGTGCTCGCCCGCCCGGACGCCGGGACGCTCCAGGTCACCGTCACCCGGTCCCCGTTCGCCGGCGGCTCCACTGCCGGTTCGGCCGTCACCATGCCGCGCCCCGACGGCCTGTGGCGGCACAAGTGGATCGACCGCGCCTGGCTGGACTGGGCCGAACGCGAGGCCGGTGACGCGTTCCCCCTGTTCGTCGCCGACGACGGGGTCCTGCTGGAGACCAGTCGCGGCAATCTCTTCCTGCAGAGAGAAGACGGCAGTTGGGTCACCCCGCCGCTGCGCGACGACCTGCTGCCCGGGGTGACCCGCCGGATCATCCTCGAGCGGGCGCCGCACCTCGGCGTACCGATCGCCATCGAGCCCCCGAGACTCGATGGTCGATACCGGTCCGCGTTCTGGACCAGCAGTCTCTCGGGCATCGTCCCGATCACCGCCATCGACGACCGCTTGATGGAACCCCTGCCGCCGGAGGTGATTGCGCTCGGCAACGGTCTAGGGTGAAGCGAAACCCGTCGTGGAGAGGATCGGCATGCGGTGCACCCTGGGTGTGGATATCGGCACCTCGAGCAGCAAGGGGGTGCTGGCCGGCGAGGATGGTGCGATCCTCGCCAGTGCGACCCGTGCGCATGAGGTCGACCGGCCACAGGTCGGCTGGGTGGAGATGGACGCCCGCATCTGGTGGGACGAGTTCGTCGAGATCACCCGGGAACTGCTGGCCGCCGTCGACGACGCGGAGGTGGTCGCGGTCGGGGTGAGTGGGATGGGTCCCTGCGTCGTGCTGGCCGACGAGCACGACGAGCCGGTACGCCCCGCGATCCTCTACGGCGTGGACACCCGCGCCGGCCGTCAGATCGAACGGCTGACCGAGGAGCTCGGCATCGACGAGATCACCCGGGTCGGCGGCTCGGTGCTCACCTCACAGGCCGCCGGTGCCAAGATCGCCTGGATCGCCGACGAGGAACCCGACGCCTTCGCCCGGGCCCGGCGGTTCTTCATGCCCGCCTCCTGGCTGGTTCGCCACCTCACCGGCGCCTACGTCCTCGACCACCAGTCGGCGAGCCAGACCTCGCCGCTCTACGACATCGAGCAGGAATCCTGGTACGCCCCCTGGTGGGAGCGGTACGCCGGTGAGATCGAGGCGCCGGAGCTGGCCTGGTCCACCGAGGTCGCCGGCACCGTCACCGACGCGGCCGCCGAGGTGACCGGGCTGCCGGCCGGCACACCGGTCATCGTCGGCACCATCGACGCCTGGGCCGAGGCGATCAGCGTCGGCGCCCACGGCATCGGCGACCTGATGCTGATGTATGGCACCACGATGTTCCTCATCGCCACCGGCGCACAGACCCTGCGTACCCCCTCGATGTGGACCACCGCCGGAGCGCTGCCCGGCACCCGGAACCTGGCCGGCGGGCTGGCCACCTCCGGCGCCCTCACCACCTGGCTGAGCAAGCTCACCGACGCCGACTATCCGACGTTGACCGCCGAGGCCGAGGCCTCCGGGATCGGCGCCCGCGGCCTGCTGATGCTGCCCTACTTCGCGGGGGAGCGTACGCCGATCCAGGACCCCGATGCCCGCGGTGTGATCGCCGGGCTCACCCTCGACCACGGCCGCGGCGACCTCTACCGCGCCACCCTGGAGGCCACCGCGCTGGCCGTCCGGCACAACGTCGAGACGATGCGCGATGCCGGTGCCGAGATCACCCGGATCGTCGCGGTCGGTGGCGGCGCCCAGGCGCAGTTGTGGTTGCAGCTGGTCTCCGACATCACCGGTCTGGAACAGCAGCTCCCGCGGACCACGATCGGCGCGAGCTACGGCGGTGCGTTCGTGGCGGCCGGCGCGGTCGCCGACGAGAATGCCAAGCCAGACATCGATTCCTGGAATCCGATCGTGGAGACGATCACCCCCGACGTTGCTGCGGCTGACGCGTATCGGGTGCTGTTCGAGCAATACCTGCGGCTTTACGCCCAGACCAAGGACATCGTGCACGAACTCGCCGCGACCGGGCGAAGGGTTGGATGATCGGCGCCGATGACCTGCGGGCGGAGCTGATCACCGCGTTGCGGGGATCGGGGTCGGTGTTCGCCGAGGACGAGCTGGCCGCGCTCGCCGAGGCGGCGGGGGACGAGCAGGGACTGCGGCGGCTGGTCGACCGGCGGGTCGCCGGCGAGCCGATCCAATACCTGGTGGGGTACGCCGACTTCGCGGGACTGCGGCTGCGGATCGAGCCGGGGGTGTTCATCCCGCGGCCGCGTACCGAACTGCTGGCCCGGCTCGCGGTCGACCGGTTGGTGGCCGGGGATGCCTTCCTGGACATCGGTTGCGGCGCGGGCCCGGTGGCGGCCTACATCACCCGCCACGCGCCGGGGGTCGTCGTCACCGCCGTCGATCGGGATGACCGCTCACTGGCGGTGGCCCGCCGGAATCTGCCCGGTTGCGAGGTCCGGTGCGCCGCGTCGGCGGCCGACCTGACCGGTTCCCGGTTTCGGGTGATCGCGGCCAACCTGCCCTATGTGCCCACCGGTGCGATCGCGCTGATGCCCTACGAGGCCAGGGAATGCGAGCCTCGCGGTTCGGTCGACGGCGGTGCCGATGGACTCGATCCGCTGCGCTGCTGGGCCGACGGATTGCCCGGAATCCTCGCCGAGCAGGGGATCTTCCTGCTCGAAGTGGCCCGCGATCAGGTGCCGACCGCGACCGAGCTGCTGCGCACCGCGGCCGTCGGGCGCGGTGAGACCGTGGTCCATCGCGATGCCGAGCTGGACGCCACCGTGATCGAACTGATCACCCGCTGAACCTGCCCCGGTAGGAATCGCGAGCGGGTCCGCGATCAGCTGCCGGTGGCGGGGCCACGCGGCTCGTCGGCCTCGTCCGGCGGCAGAGCCGGGGCGCGCCAACCGTGATACAGCGTGTGCTGGCCATAGCGGCTCGGTTCGGCCCATCCGATCTCGTTGCCCGGCAGCGGTACCGGGAAGTTGGTGCCGAACTGCGGTGGGCCGAGCGGCGGGAAGGTGTCCAGATAGTCCAGCGCCTCCGCGGGGCTCGGGGCCTCCTTGGTCGGGCGGCCACCGGGTGGCAGTGCCGGCGGACCATAGGGCTGGAACTTCGGGACGGTGAACAGCGAACCGGCGCGGCTGCGATCCCGCAACGCCTGGGCGCGCCAGGTGAGCACCGGGTGGGTGGAGGCCAGGTTCGCGCACCAGACGAACAGGCCGCGTTCGGACTGCGCCCGGTCGGCGAACTCGTTGATGTTCACGTTGTGGTTGAGGTATTTCCCACCGGACAGCACCTGCATCGCACCCGCACCGCCCTGGGGCCGATAGCGGTAGCCGTAGTTGTCGGCGGTGTATTCCTGGGCCCGCGACAGGAAGCCACCCAGGATCGGGATCTGCGACATCACCTGCATCACCACGATCCGCCAGTAGGAGGTGTGCCCGGCCGCGATGTGACCGACCTCGTGGCCGATCACGAACCGCAGCGCGTCGGGATCGCGGGCCGCGCCACCGACCTCGAACAGGTCGCTGTTCACATTCACGAAGCGGCGGAATCCGTGTCCTGCCGCAAAAGCATTGATCACCCCGGAGCCGGAGGTGACATAGGCATCGGGCACCTTCGGCAATCCCGCCGAGGCAGCGGCCTCGACCAGCATCCGGTAGCCCTCGGGGAACTGGGTGGGGGACATCCGCACCGACCCGGTGCGCAGCTGGGCGTACATCAAGCCACGGAAGAAGAGGACCGCCAGCGGCGAGACCGCCAGCAGCACCATCACCTGGCCCACCGTCTGGTCGCGGGTCAGTCCCTCATCGGCACCGAGTCCGGCGGCGATCGAGATCCCGATCAGCGCGCCATAGGCGATCACGAAGAACACCGCGGCGACCACCAGCCACGGGATCTCACCGGGATGGCGAAGCTGCTTGCGCAACTGCACGTGGGGTGCCGGATCGTTGGCCGGTGCGAGTTCGCTCACCGGGGGCTCCTCTGGGCTGGGTCAGGAGCCCTCAACGCTAACAGTGTCGGTGGGGGTCAGTCCTCGGATTCGCCCTCGGCGGCGTCCGGATGGTCATCCGGGTCCTCGTCCGGGGCCGCTTCGGCGGTCTCACCCTCCGGCTCCGCCGGCTGCACCGGTTTCGGTGCGGTGACCAGGAACGGGTCGTTGCCGAGGAAGGAGGTGGCGGTCACCAGGTTCTGGGTGTTGCGCGGGGGTTCGGACTGCTGGCCCGGTTCCGGTGGTGCACCGGCACCGCTGGGGCGTACCCCCTGGGCCATCGCCCGCTCGATCGCCGCGGCGATCTGTCCACCGCCACCCTTGCCATGCTTGCGCACCTCAGCCATGCCCCCGGAGTGTACGTGGCCAACCTGAGTTTCCAGTCCACTCAATATTGAGTACACTCAAAAATGAGTGAGGGGAGCAACCATGACGATCACCGGACGCCGCGCCCAGGCGAAGGCCCAGAAGCGGGCGAGGATCTGCGCCGCCGCGGACGAACTGTTCCGGGCGCAGGGGTACGCCGGCACCACGACCCAGCAGGTCGCCGATGTCGCCGACGTCGCCGCCGGTACCGTCTTCACCTATGCGGCCAGCAAGCCGGAACTGCTGATGATGGTGATGAACCATCGACTGCGCACCGAGCTCGCCCGGGGGATGGCCGCCGCCGAGGACGTCACCGACCCGCTGGCCGGGATCATGACGCTGCTCACCCCGCTGCTCGAACTCGCCGCCGCCGACCGGGAGACCTTCGTGCTCTTCGTCCGCGAGGTGCTCTTCGGCAACGAGGGGGAGCACCGGGCCGAATCCCAGGCGGCGATCGATCAACTGACCACCTCCATCGGAGCCGTCGTGCAGCGCGCCCCCGGTCACCGCAGCGAACTCGACGCCGAGGCGGTCGGCCGCGCGGTGCTCTCGGTGGTGCTGATCGAGTTGAACCGGATCCGCCGCGGCCGCACCGCGCCGAACCGGGAACTCGTCGCCAACCAGGTCGAACTCGTCCTCAAGGGGGCCCTGAATGCTCGATGACATGCTCGGCCGCTCCCCGCGGTCCCCGCAATCCCCAGCCACACAGGAGAATCCGGCGTCCGAGGACGACGTACGCCCGTTGCTGCGCGCCCGCGACCTGCAGCTCGAAGGCGGCCGCGGGCCGGTCTTCGGCCCACTCGACACACAGCTGTACGCCGGCCAGCGGGCCGTCGTCGTCGGCCAGCAGGGCACCGGCCGATCCGCGCTGCTGCTCGCCCTCGGCGGGCGGATGAAGGGCGTCACCGGCGAACTCCGGGTCGACGGCATCGACGGCATCGCCCACCCGCGCAAGCTCCGCCAGCTCACCTCGATCGCCCGGATCAGCGGGCTGGCCGAGCTCGAACCGAGCCTGACCGTCGGCGAGTGCCGCGACGAACGCTCACTCACCGAGGCGATCGGCGTACGCCGCGGCAAGCAGCGCTTCACCGAACTGCAGAACGCCCTCGGCGAATGGTTCGACCCCGAGGAGGTCGTCGAACACCTGCCGGCCTTCCGGCGCACCCTGCTCACCGCGATGCTCGGCTGCCTGCGCCCCGCGGCGTACGTGCTGCTGGACGACATCGACGCCTCGCTCACCGATGACCAGCAGCTCTGGATCCACCGCCAGCTGGACGTTCTCACCGAGGCCGGCAACACCTTCATCGTGTCCGCGCTGGACACCACCAAGGCACCACCCGGGGCGATCATCCTGCGCCTGGATCCCCACCCGCACACCGAGGAGGCCTGATGCTCTCCCGCTTCGAACTGAAACGGTTCCGCGGCCTGCTGCCCAAGCTCGCGCTGATCTTCGCCGCGCTGGTGCCGGTCTTCTACGGCGCCATCTACCTGGGCGCCAACTGGGATCCGGGGGCCCGGATGGACCAGCTGCCGGTCGCGGTCGTCAACGACGACCAGCCCGTCGACTACGAGGGCGAACGAGTCCAGGCGGGCAAGGACTTCACCGACACGATGGTGGAGCAGAAGAACTTCCAGTGGCATGTCGTCGACGACGCCGAGGCCGAACGCGGGCTCCGCGAGGGTGACTACTACCTCACCGTGCACGTGCCCAGCGACTTCTCGGCCAACCTGGTCTCCGGCGGTGGTACCGATCCGCAGCGCGCCGGGATCACCCTGCGCCGCAACGACGCCAACGGCTTCGTGATCGGTTCGCTGGTGGCCCGTGCGCAGGACTCGATCACCGAGTCGGTCAACCAGACCGCGGTCGAGGCGTACTTCCGCGCGGTCTTCGGCAACCTGAACAAGATCCGCGACGGGATGGTGCAGGCCCGCGACGGGTCGGTACGCCTCCGCGACGGCCTGGCGCAGGCCAAGGACGGCTCCGCCCAGCTGGCCACCGGCAGCGCCGACGCCGCGACCGCGGGCGGTCAGCTGCGCGACGGCGCCGGCCAGCTGTCCAATGGAATGGGTCAGCTGCAGAAGGGATCGGCCGATCTCAGCACCGGCATGGGGCAGCTCTCCACCGGCTCCCAGGACCTGGCCAACGGCGCCAGCCAGGTGGCCGGTGGCACCCAGCAGCTGCGCGACACCGTGGTGCCCGCGCTGCAGCGGGTGGACCGCACCCTGCCGACGATCCAGTCCGATGCGAACGCGATCAACACCGACGTGCAGTCGGTCACCAGCACTGTCGGCGGCCGCTCCCAATCGATCTCCGACGACCTGTCCCAGCTCTCCAGCGCGCTGGACCAACTGGCCGCGGCCGACCCGCAGGTGACCCAGTCGCAGGCGTACCAGGACGCGCGGCAACGGCTCCGCGACGGCCAGCAACGCGCCGACAACGTCACCCAGCGGTCCGCGGCGATCGGGCAGCGCTCGGCCAATCTGAACAGCCGGGTGCAGCAGAGCAACCTGTCGGGTGACATCCAGAACGCCGAGTCGAAGCTGAACCAGCTCAACTCCGGCGCCCAGCAGGTGGCCAGCGGGGCGGACCGGCTGCACCGCGGCATCGACTCCGCCGGACAGGGCGCGGGTCAGCTGCAGGCCGGCATCAACTCTGCTGCCGGTGGCGCCCAGCAGCTCGCCACCGGGTCCGGGCAGCTGGCCGACGGACTGGTCAAGCTGAAGGACGGGGCGGCCCAGCTCGACAACGGCAACGCCCAGCTCCTCGACGGTGCCAACCAGCTCGTCAACGGGCTTGACGACGGGGTGAACCGGCTGCCGGTGCTGAACGAGCAGCAGACCGACAATGCGGTCCAGGTGCTGTCCTCACCGGCCGATGTGACCACCGATGTGCTCAACCCGGCCGGGGTCTATGGCCGCGGCCTGGCGCCGCTGTTCTTCTCGATCGCGCTGTGGGTGTTCGGGATCTCCGGCTTCCTGGTGATGCGACCGATCTCCGGGCGGCTGCTCGCCGGCCGGCTGCATCCGCTGCATCTGATGCTGTCGGCCTGGATCCCGTTCGGCACCGTAGCGCTGATCGGCAGCATGCTGATGCTGGGCACGGTCTGGGTGGGGCTCGGGCTGAACCCGGTGCACCCGCTCGCCGCGGTGCTGCTCACCGGTTTGGTGGCGTTGACGTTCTCGCTGATCGCGCACCTGCTGCGGATGGCGCTCGGGTTGCCCGGTTCGGCGGCGTTGCTGGTGATCCTGATCCTGCAGCTCGCCTCCACCGGCGGTACCTATCCGAAGGAGGTGCTGCCACCGTTCTTCCAGGCGATCAACCCGATCATGCCGATCACCTATTCGATCGACGCCTTCCGGGTGGTGATCTCCGGCGGTCTCTGGTCGAACTTCTGGCGGGATGTGCTGGTGCTGCTCGGTATCGCCGCCGTCGCGATCGTGCTCGACGTGCTCGCGGTCGCCTCCCGGCAGCGGTTCGCGATGAAGGACCTGCACCCGCCGCTGCAGAACTAGGGTCCGCGCCCCGAGTGAGCGCGTAACCGGACGTGCAGTAGCCGCCAGAAAGCGCATACACCCACGGGAACTGCGCCGTTCCGAGCACTACTGCACGTCCGGTTACGCGGACTCGAGGTAGCAGACCGGCAGCCGAGCGCCGTCCACGATCAGCCGGAGCGACGCGAGCACCTCATCGGCGTGATGCATCACCGCCTCCCAGGACAGGCGCAGCACCCGGAAGCCGGCGAGGACGAAGGTGTTGTACCGCTGGCAGTCGTTGGCGAACTCGGCCCGTCCGCTGTGGAACTGGTAGGAGTCGGCCTCCAGGATCAGCCGGTGCTCGCGATCGAACAGGTCGACGATCCCGATCAGCTCGTGGGTCTCGTCGCGCAGGATCGACACCTGCGGCTCCGGATCGAGGCCGGCATCCAGGGCGATCGCGCGGAGCACCGACTCGAACGGATTCGCCGCCTGCCGACTCGCATGCCGCGCCACTCGCCTGGCCACCGCGGCGCCCGGCCCACGGATCGCATTCGCGAGCCGGAGCAGCTCGCCCGGGCTGATGTCCCCGTTGCGGAGGGCCGAGTCCGCGATTGCGAGTCCCTCAGCGAAGACGCAACTGCGCAGGCAATCGGTGAGGGTGCGCCTCCGCGAGGTGACCGCGCCGGCCAGGTCATCCGGGCCCAGATCGGCGAAGTGCACGTGGGCCCGGGGTGCGGAACGGAGTTTCCGATTGCGCGGCACCGTCACCTCGGTCCGCTTGGGGCCGAACTTCTGCTCCCAGCCCCAGTGCGCCGCCGCGCTGCGATGCGACAGCACCGCGTGCAACCGGTTGGCCGTGCGCAGATCCGCATCGGCGGTCGGCAACGCATAACGCCCGCGGGCATCGACGACGACATCCCCGGCCTTGAGTGCCCGGTCGACGTCGACCCGCGCGGTTGCCCTGATCAACGTCGACCGCCGGGCGACTCCACCCCAGTCCTCGAGCACCTGCACCACCGACATGCGGTCAATGCTTCCGCGTCCCGCTGCGCCGCGGTACCCACTTGTCCACAGGCCAGCCTTGCGTAACCGGACGTGCAGTAGCCGCCGGAACGCGGTCAAACCCCGGGGGAACTACGCCGTTCCGAGCACTACTGCACGTCCGGTTACGCGGGCCCCGGCAGGTCGGTCTCGGCCTCGGGCTCGCGCCGGCCGCGGGTGGCGATCACCGCGACGACGATGCCGCTGGGCAGCAGCAGGAAGTGCGGCAGCGAGATCACCCAGTCGGTGAGCAGTCCGTAACCGAGCCAGGTGGCGCTGGCGGCGGCGACCAACCAGTACATCAGCGGGGACACCCCGCCGACCCGGTGCGGGTCGCGCAGCACGCCGACCAGTTGCGGCAGGTTCACCACCGCGGCCACCCCGACGGCGAGCGCGGCGAGCAGCGGCCGCGAGTACGCCGCGGCGAGCGTCACCGCGCCGGTCGCCAGCAGCCCGATCAGCAGGAACCACCGGGTCTCCGGCCGGCCCCGGGCCAGCAACAGCGCCAGCAACCCGAACCCGAGCGCGATCGGCAGCTGCCCGAGCGCCAGCGTCCAGTCGGCGATGACCACCGCGTACACCGACCAGAGCAATCGGGCGAACCAGCCGGCCACCACCGTCCCGGGGGAGATCCCGATCAGCGAGCGACGCGCCCGGGCGACCTGGGGCCAGATGAACAGCTGATTGAGCACCACCCCGAGCACACCGAGGACCGTGGCCAGCACGTCACCTCCTCGCCGCACCGTGAGCGCCGACATTACTCGGTAGGCTCACCGGGTGCGTATCGCCAAGATCTCCCTGCACACCTCGCCCTACGCGGTGCTGGGTACCGGGGACGGAGGCGGCATGAATGTCGTGGTCCGCTCCCAGGCCGAGGCCCTCGCCGGCCTCGGTCATCAGGTCGACCTCTACACCAGGCGCTCCGATCCGGACCAGCCCGAGGTCGAGGAGACCGTACCGGGGGTACGCCTGCACCACCTGCCCGCCGGGCCGCCGAAACCGCTGCCGAAGAGCCGGATCGATGAGCACCTGGCCGAGTTCGCCACCGCACTCGCCGAGCGTGGTACGCCGGCCGATGTGGTGCACTCCCACCACTGGATGTCCGGGGTGGCCGCGCTGCCGGTCGCGCACGCCTGGGGCGTACCGCATCTGCAGAGCTATCACTCGGTCGCCGCAGTCCGCGCCGACGACCCGCTCTCGGAGGGGGAGCCGCCGGAGTCGCCGCGCCGGGTGCCCGGTGAGGTGCTGGTGGCGCGCGAATCCGATGTGGTGGTGGCGATCAGCCGCGCCGAGGCGGAGACGATCGTCGGCCGCTGCGGTGCCGATCCGGATCGGGTGGTGGTCGTCCCGCCCGGGGTGGATACCGAACTCTTCCGACCACTGGCCCCCGGTGAGGAGCACTGGCAGTGCTGCGAGATGCGCCGGCCCTATCTCTTCTTCGCCGCCCGGTTGCAGCCGCTCAAGGGACCCGATCTGGCGCTGGAGACGCTCGCCCGGATCGACCCCGAACACCGCCCGCACCTGGTGCTGGCCGGCGACGTCTCGGCCGACTTCGCCGACTACCACGACCATGTCCAGCGGCTGGCGCACCGGCTCGGGATCGCCAACGACGTCGTCTATTCCGGCGCCCGGCCGCGCGATGAGTTCGCGGCGATGATGCGCGGTGCCGAGGTGGTGCTGATGCCCTCGCACTCCGAGACCTTCGGCCTGGTGGCTCTGGAGACGGCCGCCTCCGGTGTCCCGATCGTCGCCTCCGCCGCCGGCGGGTTGCGTGAGGCCGTCGCCGATGGCAGGACCGGAATCCTCATGGAGACAAGAGATCCGGGCGCCTGGGGTGCCGCGGTGCAGGGGTTGCTCACCGATCGGGACACCCGTGCCCGGATGGGTGCCGAGGCCCGGAGCTGGTCCCGCCGCTTCGACTGGACGAAGGTCGCGACCCGACTGACCGATATCTACGCCGACAGCCGGCGAAAGGTGTCCGCGCGATGACCGATCCACTCACCGGTGCCCGCCGGATCCTGTTCGTGCACGCCCATCCCGACGATGAGACGCTGGCCACCGGTGCACTGATCGCCCACCTGGTGGGCCAGGGTGTCGAATGCGTACTGCTCACCGCCACCCGCGGCGAGCAGGGCGAGGTGCGTCCGGGCACCTTCACCGGGCCGGCCGAGGATTTCCCGGCCCACCGCGAGCGCGAACTCGCCGGTGCGCTCACCGCCCTCGGGGTCACCGAACAGCTCTGGCTCGGCGAACCGCCGGCGCTGGCGCCCGGCCGCAAACCCCACCGGTACAGCGATTCCGGGATGCGTTGGGTCGCCGAAGGGGTGGCCGGCCCGGCCGAGGTGACCGGGCCGGATGCACTCAGCACGGTGGACCAGGACCAGCCGCTGGCCGACCTGGTGGCCGCCGTCGAGCACGTCCGCCCCGACCTGGTGATCAGCTACGACGACGCCGGCGGGTACGGCCACCCGGATCACGTCGCCCTGCACCACCTGTGCGCCCGCGCGGCCGAGCGGACCGGCGTACGCCTGGCCGAGGTCGTCACCCCCGGCACCGAGGGCGCGACGGTGCTGGACCTGTCCGCGGAACTGCCGACCGTGACCGCAGCCCTGCACCAGCACGCCAGCCAGGTCCAGGTGGACGGAACCGAGGTGGTGCACGTCGGCGGGCAGCGCGAACCGATCCTGCTGCGCACGGCCGTCCGCGCCTGCTGACCGGTCTCAGCCGAGCCGCAGCCGCAGCCGCTCGCGGACATATTCGCGGGCGTCGCGGATCCTGGTCTTGACCGCGCTCAGGCTGGCCCCGGTCTGCTCGGCGACCTCCTCATAGGACAGCCCGCCCAGATCCCGCAGCACGAATGCCTCGAGCGCAGTGGGCCGATCCTTCTCCAACCCCTCCAGGGCTTCCAGCAGATCGAGCCGCGATCCGGCGATGACGCTGGTGGTTCGCGGGTCGGCCGCCTCGGGCAGTGCCGGGGTCTGCGCGGACTCGGCGAAACGACGACGCAGTGAGCGATAGGTGGCCCGGGCGCTGTTCGCCGCGATCACCCCGACCCAGCCCAGCAGGCTGCCGCGCCCGCTCCACTGGTCGAGCTTGGTGGCCACCACCAGCAGCGCGTCCTGCGCGGCCTCCTCGGCATCGGCGGGGTGCGGCAGCATCCGCCGACAGATCCGCAGCACCCGCGGCTGCAGCAGCGCGAGCAATTCCTCCAGCGCCAACTGATCCCCGGCGGCCACGCGCTGGGCGAGGTCGACCGCCTGGTTCTCCTCCCAGGACGTGTCCATCTGCACGGCCCCCCGATCCGTGGTCGATTCATTGTGGTGCGGGGGCGAGTCTGCCATCTCCGGGGGTTCTGGCAACGGATGGGCCCCGGTTGCGTGAGAATGTCCCCATGAAGACACTCGGCCGTTACCGCCTGGTCTCCCCGCTGGGGACCGGTGCCTTCGCGACCGTCTGGCTCGCCCACGACGACAACTTCGAACTGCCCGTGGCGATCAAGGTGCTCGCCGACAACTGGGCCCGGGATGCCGAGGTGCGGGAGCGGTTCCTCAACGAGGCGCGGTTGATGCGCCGGATCTCCAGTCCCCGTGTCGTCGGTGTCTATGACGTCGACATCACTGACGGTCAACCCTATTTCGTGATGGACCATCTGCCCGGTGGCACGGTCGCCGATCTGATGCAGCGCGGGATCACCGTGCCGGAGGCGATCCGGTTGGCCCTGGATGCATCGGCGGCGGTCGAGGCGTTGCATTCCGCCGGTGTGCTGCACCGGGACCTCAAGCCCAGCAACCTGCTGCTCCGCGAGGGCCTGCCCGACCCGTTCGTCGCGGTGGCCGACCTGGGCACCGCGAAGCTGGCGGCGGACGCCTCCGGGGTGACGCTGACGGCCGGTACGCCGGCGTACATGGCCCCCGAGCTGGTCCTCGGCACCGGCGGTTTCGACGCGCGTGCCGACGTGTACGCCCTGGGGGTGCTCACCTACGAACTGCTGACCGGCCAGAAACCGTTGCCGATGCGGACGGTGACCGAGGTGGCCGAGCGGCCGCCCGGTCAGCCGCCGGTGGCGGTGGCCGAAGAGCTGGGCCTGCCACCCGCGGTGGACGTGCTGCTGCGGCGTACCCTCTCCACCGAACGGGAGGACCGCCCGGCCAGCGCCGCCGCCTTCGCCGCCGAGTTCACCGCGGCACTGCAGCCCCCGCCCCCGGTCACTCCGCAGGGGGCAGGGGCGCAGCAACCGCTGCCCGCGGACCAGGTGGTGACCGAGGTGATCCCGCGCCTGCAGGAGCCGATCATCGAACCCGAGCAGCCGGCCCCGCTCGAACCGGAGCCGGAGCCGGCGTCCGAGGTCCGGCGACTGACCCCGGGGGTCCTGGTGCTGCTGGCGGTGCTGCTCTTCGTGGTCAGCGGCGTCGTCGGCTGGTGGGTCTCCGGCGCGTTCTTCTGAGCGTCACAGGGAGCGGTGGATCAGCACCTTGTCGGCGACAGCTTCGAGTTCGTGAAGCTGCGCGGGGTGTACGGCTGGTGATTGGGACGGCTTCACGGCCACCGGCCCTGGTGGGCTGGGCCCGCCCCACCAGCGCGGCCTGCGAAATTTGCGGCTCGATCGCAGAATCGACCGATCTGGGCACCGAATGGCGATCGAGCCGCAGATTTCGGTGGCGGCCGGCCATCTCGACACGCTCGCTGCGCGAGCTACTCGATGGGCGTGGACACGCTCGCTGCGCGAGCTACTCGATGAGCGTTGGGGGCGTCACAGGGAGCGGTGGATCAGCACCTTCATGATCTCGTTGCTGCCGGCGTAGATCCGCTGCACCCGCGCGCCGGAATACATCCGCGCGATCGGGTATTCGGCCATGAACCCGTAACCGCCGAACAGCTGCAGGCAGCGGTCCAGCACCTTGCCCTGCATGTCGGTGGTCCAGTACTTCAACCGGGAGGCGGTCACCGCGTCCAGCTCACCGCGCAGGTGCAGCCCGATGCAGTGGTCCAGGAAGGTGCGCGCGGCCAGCGCGTCGGTGGACACCTCGGCCAGCTCGAAACCGGTGTTCTGGAAGTCGATCAGCGGCTGTCCGAAGGCCTCCCGGTCCTTGGTGTAGGCAATCGTCAGCGCGACGGCCTTCTCCATGTTGGCGACCGCGGAGACGCTGACACAGAGCCGCTCCTGGGGCAGTTGCTGCATCATCTGCGCGAACCCCTTGCCCTCCTCGCCGCCGAGCAGGTTGGCGACCGGTACGCGGACATCGGTGAACGAGAGCTCGCGGGTGTCGGAGCCCTGCATGCCGATCTTGGCAAGATCGCGGCCCTTGTCGTAGCCGGCCAGCCCGTCGACCGGGACGCCGATCATCGAGATGCCCTTCGCACCGGCCTCACCGGTCCGGCAGGCGAGCAGCACGAAATCGGCCAGCCCGCCGTTGGTGATGAAGGTCTTGGCACCGTTGATCACATACTCATCGCCGTCGCGGACCGCCCTGGTGCGGATCGAGGCGACATCGGAACCGGTACCGGGCTCGGTCATCCCGAGTGCGGCCACCCATTCGCCGCTGGCCAGCTTCGGCAGCCACTCCTTCTTCTGCTCCTCGGTGCCGTACTCCATGATGTAGTGCGGCACGATCCCGGAGTGGATCGCATGCCCCAGCGAGTCGTCGGTCGCATACCCCTGCGCGGTGAGGATGACCGCCTCGTGGGCGAAGGTGCCGCCCGCCCCGCCGTACTCCTCCGGCACGCTGGGCAGCAGCAGTCCCTGCTGACCGGCCTTGTTCCACACCTCGCGATCCACCGCGTGCTGGGCGATGAACCGGTCGATGTTGGGCACGATCTCGCGGTCGAAGAAGATCCCGGCCATCTCGGCCAGATCGTCGAGTTCCTCATCCATCCAGGGGGAGCGGTAGGGGAGTGGTTCGCGCATCGGTTCCTCGCATCGGTACGTCGTCGGGCAGTGCGTGGGTTACTTCTCGGTACGCCTCAGCGTAGCCGGGGCGTACGCCGGCTGAGCGAGCGCCAGCGAGACGAAGCCAGGTCCCGGTCATCTCGACACGGCAGCCATTGCTCCGCAGGCTCCGCATGGCTGCCTACTCGATGAGCGTGAGCCTTCAGCGGATCGCGGCGGCGATCGTCTGACCGAGTTCGGTGGTCGAGGCCGTACCGCCCAGGTCGCGGGTGAGCGTACGCCCGCTCGCCAGGGTCTCCTCGAAGGCGCGGGTGACCGCCGCGCCGGCCGCGGTCTCGCCGAGGTGGTCCAGCATCATCGCACCCGCCCAGATCTGCCCGATCGGGTTGGCCACGCCCTGGCCGGCGATGTCCGGTGCGGAGCCGTGCACCGGCTCGAACAGCGACGGGAATTCCTTGGTGGGGTTGATGTTTCCGCTCGGTGCCACCCCGATCGTGCCGGTGCAGGCCGGGCCCAGGTCGGAGAGGATGTCGCCGAACAGATTGGACGCGACGACCACGTCGAACCAGTCCGGGTGCAGCACGAAATTCGCGGTCAGGATGTCGATGTGGAACTTGTCCACCTTCGTGTCAGGGTAGTTCTTCGCCATCGCGGCGACCCGCTCGTCCCAGTAGGGCATCGAGATCGAGATGCCGTTGGACTTGGTCGCCGAGGTGACGTGCCGCTCCCGGCCCTGGGCGATCTCGAAGGCGAACTTCAGGATCCGGTCCACCCCGTGCCGGGTCATGATCGTCTCCTGCAGCACGGTCTCCCGGTCGGTGCCCTCGAACATCCGCCCGCCGACCGAGGAGTACTCGCCCTCGGTGTTCTCGCGGACCACCAGGAAGTCGATGTCCCCGGGCTTCCGGTTCGCCAGCGGCGCCGGTACGCCGGGCAGCAGCTTCACCGGACGCAGGTTGACGTACTGGTCGAACTGCCGCCGGAAGAGCAGCAGCGAACCCCACAGCGAGACATGGTCGGGCAGCACCTCCGGCCAGCCGACCGCGCCGAAGAAGATCGCGTCAAATCCTTTGAGGGTGTCGAACCAGTCGTCCGGCAGCATCTGGCCGTGCTGCTGCCAGTAGGCGGCGGAGGAGAAGTCGAACTCGGTCAGTTCGAGCTCGAAGTCGTACGCCTGGGCGGCGGCCTGGATCGCGCGCACACCCTCGGGCATCACCTCGGTGCCGATGCCGTCGCCGGGGATCACCGCGATGCGGTAACGGTTGCTCATCGTCGTCCTCTCAGTTGTCCGGTGTGCTGGCGTTCCAGTGCGCCAGGGTGAACTCGCGCACCTCGGCGTACACCTCGTCGGGTTGTTCCTCGGGCAGGTAGTGCCCACAGTCCAGCGCCCGCCCCGAGACGCCGGTGGCGACCTGCCGCCACAGCGGCAGCGGGTCGAACAGCTTGTGCACCACCCCGTGCCGGCCCCAGAGCACCCGCAGCGGCGTGCCGATCATCAGCCCGGCCTCCCGGTCGGCGCGGTCGTGCGTCAGGTCGATGCTCGCGGCGGCGCGGTAGTCCTCACACATCGCGCGCACCGCCTCCGGATCGGCGACGGCTTCCTGGTACGCCGCCAGCGCGCCCGCGAAGGGATCCAGGTTGCCGTGCCGCATCCCCATCAGCCGGGCCACGTAGGCGTTCGGGTTCGCGTTGATCAGCTCCTCCGGCAGCGGGCTCGGCTGGATCAGGAAGAACCAGTGCCAGTAGGCGGTGGCGAACGCCTGATCGGTGCCGGCGTACATGTCCAGGGTCGGCGCGATGTCCATCAGCACAGCAGAACTGACCAGGCCGGGGTGGTCGGCGAGCAGTCGGGCGGTGGCCCGCGCACCCCGATCGTGGGCGGCGATCGCGAACCGCTCGAAGCCCAGCCCGCGCATCAGCTCCACCAGGTCCTGGGCCATCGCCCGGAAGGAGTAGGAGGCGTGGTCGGGTTCGGTCGGCGGCTTGTCGCTCGCGCCGTAACCGCGCAGATCCGGCGCCACCACCTGGAAATCCTCGGCGAACCGGTCGGCGACCTTGCGCCACATCAGATGGGTCTCGGGATGGCCGTGCAGCAGCAACAGTGGCGGGCGGGGTGTGGCCACCTCCGGGCCGTCGAGCGAGGCGATCCCGCGCAGCGTGATCCCGTTGGCCTCGGCGCTGAGTTCGGTGAACCCGGCGAAACCTGCTGTGGTCATCGCTGCCTCCTCGGTCCTCACGTTAGCGGTAGCGCCGGAGACTACAGTCGGCACATGAGCGAGCAGAGGATCGACAAGGAGCAGGTGCGCAGCGACCTGCTCAGCCACCTGCGCGGGGGTGAGGACGTGCTCGACGAGGCCGTCCAGGTGCGCGCCACTGACGCCGCCCCGACCGACGACGGGGCGTACACCATCGACGACGAGGTCCAGGCCGACGAGGCCGGCGATACCCACGCCGCCTTCCAGCAGGTCGATGACGCCCAGGCCGACCTGGTCGCCGACGCCCGCGGGCTCGACTTCTCGCCCAAGGACACCGTCGAACCCGGTGCGATCATCACCCTGGCCGGTGATCGCTATGTGGTCGGCGTCGCCAGCGACGAGTTCACCTCCGGCGGTGCGACGTACGCCGGGATCGGGACCGATGCGCCGCTCTATGCCGAACTGCGCGGCAAGCGCGCCGGGGACTCGGTGAGCTTCCGCGGCGAGACCAGCAGCATCGACGCGGTCTGCTGACCGGACGTTCGACACCGGCGGGACTGGGACGGCTGTGGGAGACTTGGGCCTCGTGGTCCCCCTGGTGCTGAGATTCCCCGAGATCGATCCGATCGCGTTCCGGCTCGGACCGCTCGCCGTGCACTGGTACGCGCTGACGTACCTGATCGGCTTCGGGCTCGGCTACTGGCTGCTGCTGCGCCGGCTGAAGCACCAGCCGTACGCCCGGATCACCCAGCCCGCGCCGTGGACCCGGGAGAGCGTCGAGGATCTCCTGCTGACCGCGATCCTCGGGGTGATCCTCGGCGGCCGGCTCGGTTACTGCCTGTTCTACAAACCGGCCTACTATCTGGCGAATCCGCTGGACATCCTCAAGGTCTGGGAGGGCGGGATGTCCTTCCACGGCGGCGCGATCGGCGTGGTCGTCGGATTGGCGGTGTACGCCTGGCGGCGCAAGCGACCGTTCCTGGAGGTCACCGACCTGCTCGTCCCGGCGGTGCCGACCGGGCTGGCTGCCGGCCGGATCGGCAACTTCCTCAACGGTGAACTGTGGGGCCGACCCGCCGATCCGTCGCTGCCCTGGGCGATGATCTTCCCCGGCGCCGGCCCGGAGCCGCGGCACCCCTCGCAGCTGTACCAGTTCCTCGGCGAGGGATTGCTGCTGTTCGTGCTGCTCTGGCTGTACGCCCGCAAGGAGCGGGCGCGCGGTGAGATCAGCGGTGCCTTCGTCTTCGGCTACGGGGTGTTCCGCTTCGCCGCCGAATACTTCCGCGAGCCCGATGACTATCTCGGTCTGCTCTCGCTGGGTCTGTCGATGGGGCAGTGGCTCTGCGTACCGATGATCATCGGCGGCGCCGCCCTCTGGCTCTGGTCCAGGAAGCGCAATGCGCACCCGCCCCTCGACCAGGACCCCGCCCGTTCCCTGAGCGAGGAGCGCAGCGACGACCCCGCCCGTTCCCTGAGCGAGGAGCGCAGCGACGACCCCGCCCGTTCCCTGAGCGAGGAGCACAGCGACGACCCCGCCCGTTCCCTGAGCGAGGAGCGCAGCGACGAGTCGAAGGGATCCTGACAGCGACCCCATCCGCTGGCTGAGCGCGGGGGAGGCGCTCCTCGCTCAGCGAGCGTGTGAGTCGCACCCGGCGGCGTCCGTACCATGGGGCCCATGACGCCCGATCTGCTCGCCGACCGCTACGAGCTGACCGCCCGACTCGCCGGTGGCGGGATGGGGCAGGTGTGGCGTGGCCGGGACCGGGTGCTGCAGCGGATCGTGGCCATCAAGACCGTCGACCTGAGCGGGCAGGACCAGACCGCCAAGGAACGCTTCCGGCGGGAGGCGGTGGCCACCGCCGGACTCTCCACCCCCCAGGTGGTGCAGGTCTACGACGCCGGCTTCGACGGCGACACCGCCTTCCTGGTGATGGAGCTGCTGACCGGGCCGAGCCTGTCCGAATTGATCCACGCCGAGGGGCCGCTCGCCGTCGGCGAGGCGCTGCGGGTGGCCCAGGAGGTCACCCGCGGGTTGCTCGCCGCCCACCGGATCGGTGTGGTGCACCGCGACATCAAGCCCGGCAACGTGATGTTCCATGACAAGGACATCAAGCTCGTCGACTTCGGTATCGCGCAGCTCTCCGAGAACGCCGGCGCCACCTTGACCGCACCGGCCACCGCCCTGGGCACGGCGGCGTACATGTCACCGGAACAGGCCAGCGGCCGGGGTGCGACCGCGGCCTCCGACTGGTATGCCCTGGGTTGCCTGCTGACCACCATGCTGACCGGGAAACCGCCGTTCACCGGGGAGGCGCTGGCGGTCGCGAACCAGCAGATCAATGCCACCCCGCCGCGGTTGTCGGCCCGCCGCCCGGACGTGCCGCCCGCCCTCGACGAGCTGGTCGCCCGGCTGCTCGACAAGGATCCGGCCCGCCGCCCGAGCGGGGAGCAGGTGCAGCAGCAGCTGCGCGCCCTGGCCGTCGACCCGGGTGCCCCGACCGTGCTCGCGGCCACCGCCGCGATGCCGCCGACCGCGGCGTACGGAGCGCGGACACCGACCCGGGCCTCCTTCGCCGAGACGCCCAGCGAACCCGGCCCCTATCCCCAGTCGCGCCCGGTTCCGGCTCCGGCACCGGCGGCGGCCGGGGCACGCCCCTACGAACCACCCGTCGGCCCGCGGCAGAAATCCCGCTGGCCCTGGCTGGTCGTGGTGCTGATGCTGCTCGCCTCCGGTGTCGCCGCCGGGTTGTCGCTGCTGCCGAGCCTGACCCTGCCCGGTGGCGCGGCGACCCCCAGCGCCACCCCGAGCCCGACCCGCGCCGGGACCACCACCACGCGCCAGGCCAGCCAGGAACCGACCCGGGCACCGACGACCCGGGCCACCCGACAGACCACCCAGGCGCCCACCCAGGCCCCGACCACCCGGGCCCAGACGACCCAGCCGCCGACCAGCGAGGCCACCGGCAACAGTGGCTCCGGCAACAGCGGTGGCAACAGCGGCGGCAACGGCTCGGGCAACAGTGGCGGCAACGGTTCGGGCAACAGCGGCAACAGCGGTTCGGGAAACAGTGGCGGCAACAGCGGCAGCAACGGCAACGGTAATGACACCAACGGCAGCATCTCCAACGGCAACGGCAATGGCGGCAACAACAACTACGACAGCGACGCCGACGACGATGACTGAGGCCGGCCCGGCCCGCAGAAAAGGCCGAGCCGTTTGCGTACCGCTGGAATAAACTCACTCCTCGGTGGAGTTGGACCATCGCCCACCGCAGATTGAAAGAGTGACCGTGGCTGACTCCACATCCCTGACTGATCCGCACGCGACCGACCAACCGACCCCGTGGGGTGTGATCGGCCTGCTGCTCGGGGCCGCCTTCGTGGTGATCCTCAACGAGACCACGATGGCCGTCGCGCTGCCCGCCCTGATGGCTGATCTGCACGTCGAGGCCCAGACCGCCCAGTGGCTGACCACCGGTTTCATGCTGACGATGGCGGTGATCATCCCGATCACCGGGTTCGTGATGAACCGCTTCACCACCCGGCAGATCTTCATCGCCGCCCTCGGCCTGTTCTCGGTCGGCACCACGATGGCCGCGCTGGCGCCGTCCTTCGGCCCGCTGCTGCTCGCCCGGGTGGTGCAGGCCTCCGGCACCGCGATCATGATGCCGCTGCTGATGACCACCATCCTGGTGCTGGTCCCGGTGCAGCGCCGCGGCCAGGTGATGGGCCTGATTTCGGTGGTGATCTCGATGGCCCCGGCGCTCGGCCCGACGATCTCCGGTGTCATCCTGCGCTACTCGCACTGGCGCACCATCTTCTGGGTGATGCTGCCGATCGCCCTGGTGATGCTGGTCATCGGCGCGATCCGGATGAAGAACGTCGGTGAGCAGACCGACAAGCCGATCGACCTGATCTCGGTGCCGCTGTCCGCGATCGGCTTCGGCGGGCTGGTCTACGCGCTGAACAAGATCGGTGCCGAGGGCCAGCTGCCGGTGATGATCGGCTCCTTCGCGGTCGCGCTGGTCGCGCTCGGGCTGTTCGTCTGGCGCCAGCTCTCCCTCACCCAGCCGCTGCTGGATCTGCGGACCTTCGGCTATCGCAACTTCAGCGTCGGCCTGGGCGTGATGATGATCGGCTTCATGGCGCTGATGGGCGTCTTCCTGGTCTATCCGATCTACCTGCAGCAGGTCCGCGGTCTGGACACCCAGGACGCCGGCCTGCTGATGCTGCCCGGTGGGCTGGCGATGGGTGTCCTCGGCCCGGTGATCGGCCGGCTCTACGACCGCTTCGGCGCCCGCCGGCTGGTCATCCCGGCGGCGATCTCGATGACGGTGTGGGTGTTCGCGCTCAGCATGCTGACCAGCACCAGCACCCCGGTCGGCATCCTGCTGGCGATGCACGTGCTGCTCAGCCTGTCGCTGTCGTTCATGTTCACCCCGATCTTCACCACCGCGTTGGGTGATCTGCCGCCGCAGCTGTACGCCGATGGCTCGGCTCTGGTCGGTACGCTGCAGCAGGTCGCCGGCGCCGCCGGCAGCGCGCTGCTGGTCACCGTGATGGCGGAACGGGCGAAGGCGTTGATGGCCACCGGCACCGACCACATCGCCGCCCAGCTGGCCGGCACCCACGCCACCTTCCTGCTGGCCACCGGGATGGCTGCGGTCGCGGTGGTGCTGGCGTTCCTGCTCCGCGATTCGACGCCGAAGCCGGAGCCGGTCGGCGAGGCCTCGCCGGAGCCGGCGTCCGCCTGATCGCGGCCCGGTCGTAACAGCTCAGTCGGTCAGTCGCGCGGCGGCTGCCGGAAGCGCTGGCCGAGCCGGCGGCCGAGGTCGGTGAGCCCGTCCCCGAGATCGCGGGCCAGCCGTGCCATCGCGTCCTGGCTGCTGGCGAACGCGCTCGCATAGGAGTCGGCGGCGGCCGCGGCCTCCTCGGAGATCTTCGCGTCGCGGTCCTGCTGTCGGCGCGGATAGTCACCGGCCAGGATGTCGGCGTACTCCCCGGAGTCCACCCATTTGCGCAGTTCGCCGGCGCGCACGACCGCCTGCGGATGGTTCTGCCCCTCGACCAGCAGGAACTTCAGGATCGAGTCGCGCAGATCCTCGGTGGCGTCGTATTCCTTCGCCTGGGCAAGGAATTCGGTCTGGTCGAGGTCCGCCAGATGACCGCCGGAGGCGAGCTTGAGCTGCACCCGGACCGCCGCACCGATGTCCTGGGTGGCGAGCAGCCCGGCGCGGTCGCCGGAGAGCTCGGCCTTGCGCGCCCATTCGCTCAGCCCGGCGATGATCGCGCGGATCCCCCAGGCGCCGAACGGGACGCCGCCGGCGAGCATAGTGCCACCCTGGATCAGATAGGACAGCAGGGTGCGATAGAGCGCGTGGCCGCTCTCGGCATGACCGAGCTCGTGGCCGAGCACGAACCGCAACTCGTCGTCGTCCATGATGTCGAGCACCGCGGAGTTGATCACGATCCGCGGGGTGTCCACGCCGATCGTCGACGCGTTCAGATAGGGGCTCGCGGCGACGAACAGTTCCGGCAGCCGGGGCAGATCCAGGGTTCGGCCGGCCTCGGTGTAGATCTGGTGCACCCGCGGGAACTGTCGTTCGCTGACCCGGACGTTCGAGCCGAGCAGCAGCATCCGCACCATCCGCTCGTTCACGAAGCCCGACAGCTTGCGGACCAGCAGGTCGAAACCGTGCAGTTTGCGCAGCGCCACCAGGGCGCCGCGGTCGGCGGGATGCTCCCAGGCCCGGCTCGAGATGTCGGTCAGTACGATCCGCTTACGGGTGGGATTGCTGTCCTCGCTCACGCCACCAGTGTGCCGGGGGCCGGGTTCAGCGGTTCTCAGGCCTGGACCAGGTGCAGCGCGGGATCGTCGGCGGCCAGGGTGCGTACCGGGCCCGGCCCGGTCTCCGCGGTCTCGAAGCGGACCGTCACCCGGCCCAGCCCGGCGCCCCAGACCCAGCCCCGGCCGTGTTCGTCGTGCTCCACGTCGACCCCGGGCAGCCAGCTCGTCGGCCGCCGCCGGGCACGGGTGTCGGCCTCGACGATGCCGGCCGCCTGCTGTTCGGGCTGGTCGGTCGCCTCCTCGGCTGGTTCGGGATCGGGTTCGGTGGTGAACAGTTCCTCCTGGGCGATGCCGGTCAGCCCGGCGACGCCGACGCCGAGCAGGCGTACCCCCTCCCAGACATCCAATCCGGCCAGCAGTTCGCGGGCCACCCGGGCGATCACCTCGGCCCGGTCGGTGGCGCCGTCGAGGGTGCGGGAGCGGGTCAGCGTGGTGAAGTCCGGCAGCCGGACCTTGAGGGTGACCGTGCGGGCGAAGAGTTCCCCGGCCCGGACCCGGGAGGCGACCTCCTGGGCGTCGCGCTCGATCAGCCGGCGCAGCTCGGCGGGATCCCGCAGGTCGTGTTCGAAGGTGTCCTCGACCGAGATCGACTTGGCCTCCCGGTCCGGTTGCACCGGGCGGTCGTCGCGGGCGTAGGCGAGGGCATGCAGATTCGCCGCGGCCGCCTTGCCCAGCTCGCGGGTCAACTCGGCCAGGCTCATCGCCTGCAGATCCGCGATTCGGCGGGCGCCGATGCGGGCCAGCCGTTCCCGGGAGACCGGGCCGACACCGGGGATCACGCCGACCGCCATCGGTGCGATCAGCTCCACCTCGGTGCCGGCCGGCACGATCCGGCAGCCGTCCGGTTTGTCCAGCTCGGTCGCCAGCTTGGCGATGAACTTGCTGCTGCCGATCCCGACCGAGGCGGTCAGTCCACCGGTGTCGGCGGCCACCCGGTCCTTGACCCGGTCGACCAGCTCGCGCAGCGTCCGTTCGCCGAAATCGGGGAGCGGGTCGGTGGCGGCGGCCAGATCGACGAAGGCCTCGTCCAGGGACAGCGGTTCGACCAGCGGGGAGATCGAACGCAGGATCGCCATCACCTGTCGGCTCGCCTCCCGGTAGGCGTGGAAGCGGCCGGCCAGGAAGGCGGCGTGCGGGCAGCGGCGGCGCGCCTCATGGGTCGGCATCGCGGAGCGGACGCCGAAGACCCGCGCCTCGTAGGAGGCGGTGGAGACCACCCCGCGCTGCCCGATCCCGCCGACGATCACCGGTTTGCCGCGCAGCGAGGGCTTGTCGCGCTGCTCCACCGAGGCGAAGAACGCATCCAGGTCCAGGTGCATGACGGAGGCCTGGGTACGCACCAGCCAAGCCTGCCACGGCGGGCCGACGGTGCCGGCCCGCCGCGAGGGTGCTCAGCGCAGATCGTCGCCGTCCGGACCGCCGCGGCGCCGTCCCCGGCCCCCGCGCCCGCGATGCCCGGGGCCGAACCCCGGGCCGGGACCGAAGCCCGGACCCCGGCCGAAACCGGGACCTCCGGGCCCAGCGGGCCCACCGGGCCCACCCGGGCCGAAGCCCGGGCCCCACGGCCCGCGCCCGGGTCGGTTCGCCCGGCGTACCCCACGCATCGCGGAGCGGGTCAGCCAGGTGTTCACCGAGACCCCCTCGGTGGCGGCGAGCTCGTCGATCCGCTTCTTCAGCGGCTGGGGGAGGCGGAGGCTGATCCGCGCCTGCGGCTCCTCCGGGTCGTACGCCTCCTCCTCGGCCTCGGGGTCCTGATCGGTCGTCTCACCCGCACTGACCACGAACTCCGGGTCACCACCGGACATCCGCACCTCGATGCGGTCCCCGGTCTGAGTGCTGAGCTCGGCCGCCGCATCGCTGAGGGCCTGGATCAGCGCGAGGCGCAGCGCGGAGTCCAGCGAGGATCCGAGTTGCTGCGCCACTTCTTTGGCACGGTCGTCGGCCAGGGTGGTGGCGCGGGCCACCTGCTCCTGCACCGACTCGACATACTGCGAAAGTTCCATGACCTCAATGTGACGTCATAGCAATGTCAAAATCAAGTCATGATGCTGTCAAAATGCTGTCAATCGTCGGGTCGGCAGGTCGTCAGGGTGCCGCCAGTGCGTCCGTCCCGGCCAGTCCGACGGCGCCCAGGACCTGCTCCATCCCGTCGCGCAGGCCGGTCCGATCGGCCGCCGTGGCGGCGACGCAGAAGTCCGGCCGGACCAGCAGGTGGCGGACGCCGTTCTCGGCGAACCAGTCGGCGTACCGCCCCTCGATGTCGATCACCTCGGCGCCACTGCCGGGCGGTCCCACGGTGAACGTGCGCCCGCCGATCCGCTCGAAGGCGGCCCGCTGGTCGGCCTCCAGCGGATCACCCTGATTGACGGTGGAGAGCAGGTTCCACCCGGCACCGGCCACGTCGTCGAAGCGCCCGAACCGGCCCCGGTACGCCACCCGGCCCTCGATCGCGGGTCGTCCGGCGTGCGGATCGTCGGCGACCCAGGCGCCCGGTCCGAGGGTCGCCAGATGGGCGTGGATCGGCCCGTCCTGGGTCAGGTGCTCGGCGGTCATCCGCTGGTCGCGTTCCATCGCCTCCTGCGGATCGGTCACGCAGATGGTGCGGCCCATCATGATCGCGAAGTCGATGTACCACTGCACATTGGTCTTCCGTTCGCTGGTGTAACCGTCGAGGCTGGTCACCGGGACGAGGTCGCGCAGGACCAGGTCGATCCGCCAGCAGAGATTGGCCACATCGCGCAGCCCGGCACACATCCCCTCGCCGGCGAACGGCGGCATCAGGTGGGCGGCGTCGCCGGCGAGCGCGACCCGGCCGACGTTCCACTGTTCGAGATACTTCGCCTGGAATCGCCAGAACACCGCGCGCTCCAGTTCGGCATTCGCGGGCGTCACGCCGAAGGGGGCGAGCAACTCCCACACCTTCGCCGGGTCCTCCAGTTCGGCCGCGGTCTCACCGGGCAGCGCCATGAACTCCCAGCGCCGCCTCGGCGGGGCGCCCGGGGTCCGCCCCGGCCCGCCGGGAACCACGGTGGTCGGCCGGACCGGGTCACAGATCTGGAAATGCGGCAGTTCGTACGCCAGCTCCTCGGTCGGCAGGATGTCCACCACGAGCCAGTCGTAGTGGAACTTCAGATCGGTCATCGCCAGCCCGAGTTGTTCCCGGACCGTGCTGTTGGCTCCGTCGGAGCCGATCGCCATGGCCGCCCGGATGGTCCCCGCCTCATCGTCGGGTGCCGATGCGCGGTACCGCAGCGTCACCCCGGACTCGTCCTGGTCAACCGATTCGACGCGGTGACCCTGCCTGAGCTCGACCCCGGGCAGCGACTCGGCGATCTGGCGCAACCGCTCCTCCAGGACGGGCTGGCTGAACCAGTAGCGGTTGCGCCATCCGTCGACCCCGCGGCTGGCCCAGTCGACGTCCATCAGCACGTCACCGGCAGCGTTCCGCCAGCGGTAGATCGCGTCGTAGTAGTCGATCGCGGTATCGGAATCGGCATTCACGCCGATCGAGTTCAGCAGTCGCGCGATCTCGTGATCGAAGGTCACCGCGCGTGGGCGGGGGTAGGGGGTCGCGAAGCGGTCGAGTGCGATCACGCGGTGGCCCCGGCGGCCGAGCAGGATCGCTGCGAACAGACCGACCGGGCCGAGTCCGACGATCGCGACATCGCAGTGTTCGGGTGTCTGGGTTGCGGTCATTGGAACCCCTTCTCCGTTGAAGTCCGAGGAACCCAGTATGAACACAGCTTCACAAATGAAGCAACCTTCATTTTCGGATCGGGGTGGATCCGCGCTGCTAGCGTGACGCCCGTGACGACTGCTGCGAGCGCCGGGCCGGATCGAGGTGCCCGGCGGCGCGCGCGCAATCGGAAACGACTGGTCGATGCCGCCGCCGAGTTGATGGCGACCGGGGGAGCCGAGGCGCTGACGATCTCGGCGATCACCGAGGGAGCCGACCTGGGCGCGGGGACCTTCTACAACTACTTCACCTCCCGCGAGGAGATCATCACCGCGGTCGTCGCCGACGCGGTCGAGACCCTCGGCGGCCGCCTCGACGCCCTCACCAGGGACCTCCAGGATGCGGCCGAGATCTATTCGTTCTCGGTACGCCACCTGGTCGGCATGGCGGTCACCGACCCGCTGTGGGGGCGGATGGTGGTGCGGCTCGGGGTCGCGCACGACCAGCTGAACGCAGCCCTGGGGCCGCGCGCCCGGCGGGATCTGCAGATCGGCTTGGACGCCGGCCGATTCCGGATCCCCGATCTCGACGTGGCGACCGCGGTCACCTTCGGCGCCCTGTTGTCGGCGATGCACGTGCACCTGTCCGGTGACCGGTCCGCGGACCCGAGTTCCACGGTCGCCGAGTTGCTGCTCAGGATGGTCGGCGTGCCCGCGGAGGAGGCGTACGAGGTCGCCCGCCGCCCGCTGCCGCCCCTGCCGTCGGTGGACCAGGCACGGGAGATCCTGGCTCCTCGCCGGTGAGCTCGCGGACCAGTTCCAGGGTGCGCTGCAGGTGCGGTTCGAGCCGGTCCGCCCGGTGCGCCGCGACCAGTTCGACGCCGGCTGGGGGGCGGGTCAGCGGGCGGAAGACCACCCCGGCCAGGGCGAGTGCGGTGACCGGTTCGGGTACCACCGCGATCCCGAGCCCACCGGCGACCAGGGTGATCACCGTCGAGGTCTCACCGACCTCGTGCTGGATCCGCGGGGTGAAGCCGGCCGCCGCGGCGAGCCGTTGGACCACCCCGTACATCGCCGACTTCCGATCCGCCGAGTGCACGATGAACTCGGCCTCGGCGAGGTCGGCCATCCGGATCCGGTCCCGCTCCGCCAGCCGGTGCCCCTGCGGGATCGCCACCACCAGCCGGTCCTCGCGCAGCGGGGTGACCGCGAGCGCACCGTCGGTGACCGGTGGCCGCAGCAGGGCCAGGTCGACGGTGCCGGTGCGCACGGCCTCGATCTGCTCGGCGGCCAGCATCTCACCGCGGAAGGAGACGTCGATCCCGGGCAGTTCGCTGGCGAGCCGGCGGGCCAGGGCAGGCAGCAGGCTGTAGGTGACCGAGCCGACGCAGCCGATCACCAGGTGCCCGACGAGTCCGGCGGCCACCCGGCGGGCCTCCTCCGCGGCCTCGTCGACGGCGGCCAGGATCGCCCGTGCCCGCTCCAGATAGGCGGCGCCGGCGGGGGTGAGGTCGACCCGTCGGGTCGTCCGGGTGAACAGCGGCGTCCCGACCTCGCGCTCCAGTCGGCGGATCTGCTGGGACAGCGGCGGTTGCGCCATCTGCAACCGCTCGGCCGCGCGGCCGAAGTGCCGCTCCTCCGCGACGGCAACGAAGTACCGCAGATGCTGCAGCAGATTCATATCCGGATCATACCTAGAAGTGTCTGATATTGATCCTTCACTATATGGCGTGGTCGGCCTAGCGTTGGGGCCGTGAGTTCCTTCGTGTACGCCGCGGTGCGCACCCCGTTCGGCCGGTTCAACGGCGGCCTGGCCGGGGTCCGACCCGACGATCTGGCCGCCCACGCGATCACCGCCGCGCTGGGGCGTACCCCCGAGCTCGACCCGGCCGCGATCGGCGACATCGTCTGGGGCAACGCCAACGGCGCCGGTGAGGAGAACCGCAACGTCGGCCGGATGGCCGCCCTGCTCGCCGGACTGCCGGTGAGCGTGCCCGCCACCACCGTGAACCGGCTCTGCGGCTCCAGCCTGGACGCGGTGCTGATCGGCTCCCGCACCATCGAGACCGGGGACGCCGACATCGTGCTCACCGGCGGGGTGGAGTCGATGACCCGGGCGCCCTGGGTGCTGCCGAAACCGTCCCGGGCGTACCCGGCCGGTGACGTCGCCGCCGTCTCCACCACCCTCGGCTGGCGGCTGGTCAACCACCGGATGCCGAAGGAGTGGACGGTCTCCCTGGGTGAGGCCAACGAGCAGCTGCAGGAACGGTTCGGCATCTCCCGGGAGCGGCAGGACGAGTTCGCCGCCCGCTCCCACCGGCTCGCCGACCGGGCCTGGTCCGACGGCTTCCATGACGACCTGGTCGTCCCCGTGCCGGACACCGAGCTGACCCGCGACGAGAGCATCCGCCCCGACAGCAGCACCGCCCAGCTCGCCGAACTGAAACCCGCCTTCCGCCCCGACGGCACCATCACCGCCGGCAACGCCTCCCCACTCAGCGACGGCGCCGCGGCGGTCCTCCTCGGCTCCGAGGCCGCGGCCGGCACCATCGGCAGCGAACCGCTGGCCCGGATCGCCGGCCGGGCGGCGTACGCGCTGCAACCGCAGGACTTCGGGTACGCCCCGGTCGAGGCCGCGAACCGGGCCCTGGCCCGCGCCGGGATCGATTGGTCCCAGGTCGGTGCGGTCGAGCTCAACGAGGCCTTCGCCGTCCAGTCGCTGGCCTGCATCGACGCCTGGCCGATCGACCCGGAGATCGTCAACACCCGCGGTGGCGCGATCGCCCTGGGGCATCCGCTGGGCGCCTCGGGCGGGCGGATCGTCGGTACCCTGGCCGCGGTGCTCCGTGAACGCAACGAGCGCTGGGGTGTGGCCGCGATCTGCATCGGTGTCGGCCAAGGACTTGCTGTGGTGCTTGAAAATCTCGAGGCAGGTGTCTGATGGCGCGCACCGAAGTGCTCGAGACCGCGGATCAGGCCGTGGCCGGGATCGCGGACGGTTCGACCGTGCTGGTCGGTGGCTTCGGACTGGCCGGGATGCCGTTCGACCTGATCGACGCGCTGATCCGACAGGGTGCGCAGGACCTGACGATCGTGTCCAACAATGCCGGCAACGGCGAGGTCGGGCTGGCCGCGCTGCTCAAGGCGGGCCGGGTGGCCAAGGTCATCTGCTCCTTCCCGCGGCAGTCCGATTCCTATGTCTTCGACGAGCTCTATCGCAGCGGCCGGATCGAGCTGGAGCTCGTCCCACAAGGAAATCTGGCCGAGCGGATGCGCGCGGCCGGGGCCGGGATCGGCGCCTTCTTCTCACCCGTCGCGGTGGGTACGCCGCTGGCCGAGGGCAAGGAGACCCGCGAGATCGACGGCCGTGAGTTCGTGCTGGAGCATCCGATCCGCGGTGATGTCGCGTTGATCTCCGCCGACCGCGCGGACCGCCTCGGCAATCTCGTCTATCGCCGGACCGCTCGCAACTTCGGACCGGTGATGGCCACCGCGGCCGCGACCACGATCGCCCAGGTCGACCAGATCGTCGATCCCGGCGACCTCGACCCGGAGGCCGTGGTGACCCCGTCGATCTTCGTCGACCGGCTGGTCCGGGTGCCGGCCCGCCGCTACACCGTGCAAGGAGCCCGCTGATGTCGTATCCCTCCGCCGAGCACCCGCTGTCGATGGCTGAACTCGCCGCGCTGATCGCGGCCGACATCCCCCAGGGGTCCTATGTGAACCTGGGCATCGGGCAGCCCACCAAGGTGGCCGACCATCTCACCGCCGACCAGGGCGTGATCCTGCACACCGAGAACGGGATGCTCGGCATGGGCCCGACCGCCACCGGCGATCAGATCGATCCCGACCTGACCAATGCGGGCAAGGTGCCGGTCACCGCACTGCCCGGGGCGGCGTACTTCCATCAGGCGGATTCGTTCGCGATGATGCGCGGCGGCCATCTCGACGTCTGTGTGCTCGGCGCCTACCAGGTGTCGCTGACCGGTGACCTCGCCAACTGGCACACCGGCCGCCCGGACGCCATTCCCGCGGTCGGCGGCGCGATGGATCTGGCCATCGGCGCCAAACAGGTGCTGGTGATGATGTCGCTGTTCGGCCGCGACGGTACGCCGAAACTGGTGCCCAGTTGCGACTATCCGCTGACCGGCGTCGGCTGCGTCAGCCGCGTCTACACCGACCTCGGCATCTTCGAGGTGGGACCGGGCCGGGACGCGGTGACCGTGCTCGCCACCTTCGGCACCACCATCGACGAACTCGCCGACCGCCTCACCGTGCCCGTCTCGACCAGGGAGAGCAGCCTCGCATGACCATGTCCTTCGCACACGAAACCCTCGGCCAGCGGGTCCGTTTCGCCAGCGGCGACGCGGCCGCCGCCCTGGCCGATGAGGTCGGCCGGCTCGGCGCCGAACGGGTGATGGTGATCGCCGGGAACTCCGAGCGGGATCTCGCCGAGCGGGTGAGCGCCGAGCTGCCGGTCGCGCTGGCATACGACGAGGTGAGGATGCACGTCCCGGTCGAGGTCGCGGAGCGGGCCCGGGCGGCGGCCGCGGAGCACCGGGTGGACGCCATCGTCGCGGTCGGCGGTGGGTCCACCACCGGGCTGGCGAAGGCGGTCGCGCTGACCTCCGGCGTACCGATCGTCGCGGTCCCCACCACCTATGCGGGCTCGGAGGCCACCGATGTCTGGGGGCTGACCGAGGACGGCAAGAAGACCACCGGCAGCGATCCCCGGGTGCTGCCGAAGGCGATCGTCTACGACGCCGAGCTGACCACCGGGCTGCCGGTCGAGCTCAGCGTCGCCAGCGGGCTGAACGCCCTGGCGCACTGCGTGGACTCGATGTGGGCGCCGCGGACCGACCCGATCAACCGGGCGCTGGCGAGCGAGGGCATCCGGGCGCTGGCCGAGGGGCTGCCGCAGGTCGTCGACGACCCGGCCGGGCTGCCCGGCCGCGAGCAGACGCTCTATGGGGCGTACCTCTCCGCGGTCGCCTTCGCCTCCGCCGGTTCGGGGCTGCACCACAAGATCTGCCATGTGCTCGGGGGCCGCTACGACCTGCCGCACGCCCCGACCCATGCGATCGTGCTGCCCTACGTGCTGGCGCTGAACGCACCCGAGGCACCGGAGGCCGAGCAGCGGATCGCCGCCGCCTTCGGCAGCGCGACGGCACTCGACGGGCTGCAGGAGCTGCGCCGCCGGACGAACGCGCCGCGGGCGCTGCGCGAGGTCGGTTTCACCGCGGAGCAGATCCCCGATGCGGTCGCCGCGATCCTGCCGGTGGTGCCCGACACCAACCCCACACCTGTCACAGCCGACGATCTGGCCCGCCTGTTGCGCGGCGCCCAGGAAGGAACCGATCCCCGATGACCAGCACCGAAGAAGTCAACCAGCACAGGGAAATCGACGCCGAGCAGCGGGCCCGGGAGGAGGCGCTGATCGAGACCGTGCGCGCCTCCTTCGACGGTACGCACGATGCCCGGGTCGAGCAGATCCTGAAGTCGCTGACCACCCATCTGCACGCCTTCGTCCGCGACGTGCGGCTGACCGAGGAGGAGTGGAAGGCCGGTATTGACTTCCTCACCGCCACCGGCCACATCACCGACGACCGGCGGCAGGAGTTCATCCTGCTCTCCGACGTCCTCGGCGCCTCGATGCAGGTGATCGCGATCAACAACGAGGCGTACGCCGACGCCACCGAGGCCACCGTCTTCGGCCCGTTCTTCGTCGAGGGATCCCCGGAGATCGACCAGGGCGGCGATATCGCCGGACCGGCCGCGGGCCAGCCGTCCTGGGTCGAGGGCAGCGTCCGCGACACCGAGGGGAACCCGGTCGTCGGGGCGAAGATCGAGGCCTGGGAGGCCGATGAGGACGGCTTCTACGACGTCCAGTACGACGGCGACCGGACCGCCGGCCGCGCCCATCTCTACACCGACGAGAACGGGAACTTCCGCTTCTGGGCGGTCACCCCGACCCCGTACCCGATCCCGCACGACGGCCCGGTCGGCAGCCTGCTCGCCGCCGCCAACCGGTCGCCGATGCGGGCCGCGCACCTGCACTTCATGGTCAGCGCCCCCGAGCTGCGCACCCTGGTCACCCACATCTTCGTCCGTGGTGACGACTATCTGGAGCGGGACAGCGTCTTCGGGGTGAAGGAGTCGCTGATCGTCGACTTCGACGAGCAGCCGGCCGGTACGCCGACCCCGGACGGCCGCGACCTGGGTGACAAGACCTGGACCCGGGCCCGGTTCGACATCGTGCTCGCCCCCGCCGACGCGGGCTGAGGCCGCCGGGTCAGACCTGGACGCGCTCCTCGTCGACCAGATCCGGATCGGTGCCGCTGACCGGCGGATCGCTGCGGCGCTGGTCGCCCGGGGGGCGGGGGATCAGCGCGATCGCGATCGCCGAGACCAGCCCGACCACGGCGAACAGCACGAAGTTGTACTGGAACGGCAGCTGCGCACCGGCGATCCAGCCGCCGACGATCGGACCGGCGATGGCGCCGATCCGGGCGAAGGAGAGCGCCCAGCCGACCGCGGTCGCCCGGGCGTACGCCGGGTAGTAGTCGGCGACCCAGGCGGTCAGCACCAGGGAGACCGAGATCGAGCCGATGCCGGCCATCGCGACCAGGCCGTAGTTGACCAGCAGGCTGTTCTTGTTCATCAGCCCCAGGATGCAGACCGCACCGAGGGCGAAGAAGACCACCAGGACCAGCTTGCGGCCCCAGCGATCGGCCATCCAGCCGAGCAGCAGGCCACCGGCCGCGGAGGCCAGCGAGAAGACCAGCAGGAACATCAGCGAGGAGCCGAGCTGGTAGCCGGCGGCCTTCATGATCGAGGGCAGCCAGGTGTTCAGCCCGTAGACCAGCAGCATCCCGCAGAACAGGGAGATCCAGAAGAAGGCGGTCGCGGCCGCGAAGGGGCGGGAGAACAGGATGCCCATCACCTCACGCGGGCCGCGGCGTACCGACTCGCCCGCGGCCGGCGGGTGCACCCAGTCCGATTCCCGGAACGGGCGGATCCGCAGCCGATCGGCGAGGGTCCGCGCCTGGTCGATCTTTCCCTTCTGCACAAGGTATTCCATCGATTCGGGCAGCATCAGCGCCAGGATCGGGATGAGCAGCACCGGTACCGAGCCGATGCCGATCACCCAGCGCCAGCCGTGGCTGTCCAGCACCAGCAGGGCCACCAGCGCCGCGGCGACGATGCCCAGCGAGTAGCCGGAATACATGATCCCGTAGTTCAGCGCGCGGCGCCGGGGCGGGGAGTATTCGATGGTCAGCGCGGCGGCCACCGGGATGATGCCGCCCATGCCGAGCCCGCCGAGCAGCCGGAACAGCCCGAAGATCTCCGGCGTCGGCGCGAAGGCGGCGCCGAGCTGGGTGGTGGTGAAGATCAGCATCGACAGCAGCAGCATCTTCTTGCGGCCGATCAGGTCGCTCAGCGTGCCGATGAACAGGGCGCCGATCAGCATGCCGATGAGCGCCTGGGAGCCGAGCGCGCCGAGCTCCAGCTTGGTCAGCGGGCCCCACTCGCGGTATTCGGCGAGTGCCGGCAGCACGGCGCCGAGGACGCCGACGTCGTAGCCCTCGGCGAGGATGCCGAGCCAGCAGCAGAACAGCACCAGGGCCGTCGTGCGCCGCGGTACCGGCCAGCTCTGGTCGGTCGCATTCGGTGTTCGGGAAGGGGACGGGGACATGGCCGCTCCATTGCTCGCCTCAGCCCGGGGTTCCGGATCGCCGGCCAACTTATAGCGCTTGTGTTGCGACCGTCAATAGGTGCGCAATGTCCGGGCGGGTCTCAGGCCCGGTAGGCGCGGCGGTACTCGGTACGGTCGGTGACCGCTGCCTCCGGCACCCAGCGCGGCTCCCATTCGCCCTGGCCGAGCTGGACGAAACCGAGTGCGGAGGCCTCGTCCAGGGAGTCGCCGAGATAGTCGACGAGCACCCGGTTCTGCTCGGTGCGCAGCAGTTGGACCCGGGCCGAACCCCAGCGGCCGATGGTGGTCAGCGCCACCGGGCGGCCGTATTCGGCCCGCGGCACCAGTCGGCGTACGGGTCCGTCGAGCAGCAGCAGCTGTTCGTCGTCGAGCTCCTGGACCGGGGTCGCCGAACCATCGCTGCCGAGCAGGTATTTTCCGTTGCACAGTGGGGAACCCGACGGTTCGGGCGCCTCCGGTCCACTGCTCCAACGACCGGTGGTGGCGTCGTGGCTGGCCACCCATTCGATGCTGCCGTCGGCGTACCGGCGCCAGATCTCGGCGGCGTGCGGGATCGGGGTGCGCAGATGACCGAGCAGCTCCAGTTCCTCGATCGGCGCGGTCGAGGAGGAACCCGGGGCGTGTCCGGTGCCCGTCCACGGCGCGCGGTGCTCGCGCTGCACCGGCAGGCTCCCGGCCGCCTCGCCGGACCAGTCCACACTCACCGGGACGATCAGGTCATCGGACCGGATTCCGTTGCAGCGCAGCAGATCCACCGATTCCGCACCCCGGTGGAAGGGCATCTCGAGGCGGCCGGTGCCGTCGTCGACGGCGAAACCGAGGCCGAGCGCGTCGTGGTGCTCGGCCGGGGTACGCAGATGGTTCACCTGGTGCGCGGGGTTGAGCAGACCGCGCAGGGTGCGGCGCCGGCCGGAGAGCAGTTCATCGGCCTCACCGGGGCGGAGCACCTTCTGGAAGACGATCAGCCAGGGATCGTCGGGGACCAGCTGGGACCGCAACTCCTCGGGGCCGAAGCGGCGCACCGCGACCATCCCGGTGGTGTGCAGATCGGTCCGCGGGCCGGCGGGTCGCAACCCGGCCGCCGCCAGCGAGGTGCCGGCCAGTGCGGTGGCCGCGACCCCGGTCGGATTGGCCGGATTGGTCGGGGCGATGCGGGGTGCGTCGGTACGCCCGGGGGCGACCGGCGCGACGGCGGCGGTGCCGGGGTTGGCCGGTGGCTGGTTCTGGCCGAGGTTGGCCTGGACCCCGGGGTTGCCGGCCGGGGGAACCGCCGGGGGAGCACCGGAGGGAGCGGGGACGGGTGCGGGAGCGGGGGCCGGGGCGCCACCGGCGAACCCGCCCGGTGGGCCGCCGAATCCACCGGCGCCACCGGGGCCGCCGGGACCACCGGGGCCGGCCGGGCCGCCGAACCCGCCAACTCCGGTGGGGGTTCCGGCCCCGGGTGCCCCGAGCGCACCCGGGCCGGAAGCTGACGCCCCGAGGGGGCCGGGCGCACCGGGTGCACCCAGCGCACCGAGCGCACCGGGTGGTGCGCCGCTGCCGGGGCCGACCAGTGAGGGGTCGGCCCACCCGGCGCTCTCGGTGCCGATCCGTGGCGGGGCGATCGGTTCGGCATGCAGGCCACCGGGTTCGGGCGTACCGACGGGGATCTCCGGTGCCGGAGCCGGATCGGGCGCCGGGGGAACCGAGGGGAGGGGGTCGGGGGGCTCGGGCGCGGGCCTGGGGATCGTCCGGTCCTCCACCCCCGGGTCGGGATCCGGGTAGGACCGCCGCGGTTCGGGCTCGGGGTCGACGATCGGCGTCGGATCGGGGTGCGGGGCGGGTTCGGGCCGCGGCGTGGGTCCCGGCCAGGGGGCCGGTTCGGGCCGCGGGGCCGGCTCGGGACGCGGGGTCGGCTCCGGTCGTGGTGCTGGCTCCCCCGGTTGCGGCGCTGGGTCGGGCCGCGGCGCTGGGTCCGGCCGAGGTGCCGGCTCGGGGCGCGGTGCCGGTTCGGGGCGCGGTGCCGGCTCGGGGCCTGAGCCCGGTCCGGGCCGTGGTGCCGGCTCGGGATCCGAAGTGGACGGGGGTGCGGGCGCGGGTTCCGGCGCGGGGTCCGGGTCGTTGCCGGGTGCCGGTGCGGGGCCGGGTGCCGGTGCGGTCGGTCCCGGGTCGCCCGGCAGCGGCGGTGTGGGTGCGGTGGGCTCTTCGGCCGCGGGTTCGGGACCGGGTGCCACCGGTGGCGGTTCCGCACCGGGACCGGCGCCCGCGCCACCGGCCCCGCCCGGTGGGGGTGGCGTACCGGGCGCTGGGCCGGTCGGTGGCGGCATTCCGGGCAGCACGCCGCCCTGTTCCATCTCCTCGCTGGTCACCTCACCGGTGTCCTCGAGCAGGCTGCCACTGTCCAGCGGCATCGGTGCGGTGTCCGGGCCCGGCATGGTGGTGCCGTCCTGCCCGCCGAAACCGGCCGGTGGCGCCCCGTCGAAGGTGTCCGGGCCCTGTTCGACCCCGGGCCCGTCGAGCAACTTGTCCGCCGACCGGTCGAGTTGCTCACGCTGGGTGGGGTCGAAGGCCTGGTCGGCCGCGCCGCTGCGGGGATCCGCCGGCGGCCGGGAGGCCAGCCGACGCTCGTGTTCGGTGCGGCCGCCGATGTCGGAGACCAGGGCGTCCAGTCCGCCCTGGTCGGTCTTCGGAGCCGGCCCGGGTGCCGGATCGAGATCCAGTTCGAGCGTGAGGCCGCCCAGCCGGCGGGTCAGTGCCCGGGACAGCGCCTGCAACCGGGCCTGGGCCACCACCTGCAACTGCCGCAGCTTGGTCGGCACCTCCGCCAGTCCGAGCGGACCCAGCAGGGCGGCGGTGGCCACGGCCTTCACGCTGGCGATCAGCAGCGAGTGCAGGATCGTGTTCATCGCGTTCTTGGCGGCGGTGACGAGTTCGGCGGCCTGCTCGCAGGCCTGCGCCGCGGAGGTGCAGCCCGCACTGGTACGCCCCAGCCAGCCGCCGATCAACCCGATCCGCTGCTGGGATGCGTCACCGGCGGTGCCCTGGTGTTCGGTGGCCAGGGATCGCCCGGTCCCGGTGACCTCGGTGCCGCGCTCGGCCACGGCGGTCGCGAGCGCTCGCCAGGCCGTGCCGAGTCGACGCAGCGCGTCCTCGTCCGCCTCCGGGAAGCTGTCGGCGTACACCCACTTCGGAATCAGCGGTCCGGCCTCCGCGGTGATCGTCATGCGCCGGGTCCGCTGTTCTCGGCCTCGGTGCGGTCGTAGCCGTTGGCGGTGGCATCGAGTCGCTCGCTGAGGTCCTCGACCTGCGCGTCGGCGGTCACGGCGGCGATGATCAGGGCCAGCGCATCGGGCAGATAGGAGAGGGCGAAGGCGTTGCCGGGCGCATCCTGGCCCCAGCAGGCGGACTCGGTGCGGATATCGGTGAGGGCCGCGACGATCGCGCTCTGGGTGCCTCCGGAGTCGGCGCGCAGCGCCTCCGACGAACGACGCAGCGCCGCTGTCGAGACGAAGATCTTCTCCACGCGTACCCCTCTGGTCAGCCCCCGAACGGTCAACCGGCCCCCTTTCTACCGCGCCAACCGGTCACTGGAGGAGGCTGAGCGGAGCGGAACTATCCGGTGGAGCCACTACGGTGGTCGGGTGACTTTCCATCCCGAAGACTGGCAGCCGGTGGAGGGCTTCGACTTCACCGACATCACCTACCACCGGGCGCGCGAGGTGCCCGCGGTGCGGATCGCCTTCGATCGGCCCGAGGTGCGCAATGCCTTCCGCCCGCACACCGTCGACGAGCTCTACACCGCGCTGGATCATGCCCGGATGAGCCCGGACGTCGGCTGTGTGCTGCTGACCGGCAACGGGCCGGCCCCCAAGGATGGGGTGTGGGCGTTCTGCTCGGGTGGCGATCAGCGGATCCGTGGGCGTTCGGGATATCAGTACGCCGACGGCGAGACCGCCGACACGGTGCAGCAGGCCCGCGCGGGCCGGTTGCACATCCTGGAGGTGCAGCGGTTGATCCGGTTCATGCCGAAGCCGGTGATCGCGCTGGTCAACGGTTGGGCGGCCGGCGGCGGGCATTCGCTGCACGTGGTCTGCGATCTCACCCTGGCCAGCGCCGAGCATGCACACTTCAAGCAGACCGATGCCGACGTCGGCTCCTTCGACGCCGGCTACGGTTCGGCCTACCTGGCCCGCCAGGTGGGCCAGAAGGTGGCCCGCGAGATCTTCTTCCTGGGTGAGGAATACTCGGCCGAGGACGGTTTCCGGATGGGCACGGTGAACCGGGTCGTGCCGCACGACGAACTGGAGAAGGTCGGGCTGGACTGGGCGGCGAAGATCTGTCAGAAGTCACCCACTGCGCAGCGGATGCTGAAGTTCGCCTTCAACGCCGTCGACGATGGGCTGGTCGGCCAGCAGGTGTTCGCCGGTGAGACCACCCGGCTCGCCTACATGACCGACGAGGCCGTCGAGGGCCGCGACGCCTTCCTGGAGAAGCGCGACCCCGACTGGTCGAAGTTCCCGTACTACTTCTGATCCTGCCCTTCACGTTCCTCGAGTACCTCGCGCAGCGACCGTTCCCTTTCACGTTCCTCGAGTAGGTCGCGCAGCGACCGTGTCGAGAGGAATCCCATGCTCGCTGAGCGAGGAGGAACGGCGAGTCGAAGCCACGGCCTCAGGGTGACGATGGTTTCGACTCGTCGCTGCGCTCCTCGCTCAACCAACGTGGGGCCGCGCTCCCGTGGTCGGGGCATGGGAGTTCGGTTGGGGCATGGCACACCATGCTCGGACCGAAGGACGATGCCCCGACCGATTCAGAAGGGTGCGGGTTCGACGGATTCGCTGCTTTGGTTGGGAATCAGGGCAGGCTGCTGCTCCGGGCGAACCGGCTTCTTCGCCGTCTTCTGCTTGACCGTGTTGTCCTTGGCTGCCTCGGCTTGTTCGCGGGCTGCCTGGCGTAGGTCGCGGAGGCGTTGGTTCTTGCGGGCGCGGCGGAGTCGTTCGCGTTCGCGGGCTTCGTCGGCGGCTTGTTCGGCTTCGGCCTGTTCCTTCTCCAGCTGGGTCTGGCCGTTGCACAGGGTCTCCCGAAGCAGCTTTTCGGTCCGAGAGAGTGAAGCGGCCGGGTCGTTGATCAGGTGGTCGGGTGGTGGATGATTCCAGGTCCCGTAGCTGGTGACCCAGGCCTCCTGCCCGGCCGGGGTTTTCCAGTGGAACACCCCCGGGGAGGGTTGCTCGACCCGGAATCCGGCGTGGGTCCTGGCCCGATGCAAGGCCCGGTTCAACGGACCCAGGTTGCCCGAACTGGTCGGCCCCTCCGGGGCAGGGATCGTGTGATCCAGATCGATCCCGCGGCCGAACGCGGAGCGATTCGATCGAGGAAACATCACATACCGGTCGCGGAGCTTCACCCTCTGCGCGAGTTCGTCGCTGGGTCGGTAGGTGTTCACCATCACCGGTGCTGCCAGGTCGATCACCGGCCGCACCTTCACGGTCCCGGTGCAGCGCTCCAGCAGCTCCTTCAAGTGCTGGAGGGTGACCGGTCCGAGTGCTTCGCCTTCACCGCCGCGACGGTTGGCGAGGTCCTTCTGGTGGACGTGCAGGATCAGTTCGGCACCGTGCCGGCAGCGCTCGGAGGTGGCTGTGGCGATCTCGCCGTGCTTGTTGACCACCTCACCAGCAGGGGTGACGGTCGCACTGTCGAACAGCGAGGGTTGGAGCAGTTGCCGCGCCCGGTCCGGGTGGGCGAGGTGGCCGAGCGCTTCGGCGCGGAGTTCGTCCCTGGATGCCGTCGAGCCACCGGCTTTCAGCACGTCGGCGAGACGGTCGAGGGTGCCGTTCAACTGGGCGGCGTCACCGGCGTCGAGGTTGGCGTAGAGGTCGGTGATTCCCGGGGTGTTCCGGTTGGGGGTGAACTCGACGCGGCGTTGCTTCTTCGCGGCCTGCCGTTCGGCTTCTTTGTCGTCGTTGAGCATCAACGCCCCGACCTGGGCCTCGGTCGTCGCGACCGCGCGTTTCGGGGTGAGGTTGACCAGACGGAGTGACCAGAGGGAGTCGAACTCGCGGGCCTGGGTGAAGCTCAACTGCAACGCGGCGCGGGAGATGTCGCGGGCGACCCAGACGGGGATGTCGCAGTCCAGGGTGGCCTGCCACAGGATCGGATGCCGATGCCGCAGGTTGAGCACGTCGGCGGTCCAGACCTGCGCGGTCTCCGGTGAGCAGCCCAGCGACATCGCGAGTTCGAGGTGGAAGAACTCGGTGATGCCGGGCGTACCGTCGGCACCGGGGAACACGAGTTGTTCGCCGTGGAGGACGCGGGCGGTGAGTTCGTCGGTGTGGGTGTTGAGGCCGGAGTAGGTGTCGCAGGCGGCGGCGATCGCAACGAGGCGGCGGGCTTCGGTCTGGGCGATCTGCTCGCTTTCGGCGCGGATCGCTGCGAACACTTCGGCTCGTTCGGTGGTCATCTTTGGTCACCTCCTCTCATCTGCTACATCCAATATTAGTCACTGTGTTCGAATAACTCAAGGGGTTTGAGGAAAGTTTCTGGGTTCATCTCGACACGTCGGCCATTGCTCCGCTTCGCTGCGCATGGCCGACTACTCGATGAACGTTTGAGGGCTTGGCTTCGACTCGTCGCTGCGCTCCTCGCTCAACCGGCGCACCGGTGGACCGGGTTCATCTCGACACGGTCGCTGCGCGACCTACTCGATGAACGTGGGGGGAGTCCTCGCTGCGCGACCTGTTCGATGAACGTGGGGGAGGGGGGCGGGGTGGGTGTTGTATCGTCGTCTGTGCAAGCAACGTGCTCCGGGGTCGGTGAAAGTCCGAGCCGGCGGTGACAGTCCGCGACCCGCGTCCCTCACAGGAGGCGGCTGAGCCGGTGGAATTCCGGCACCGACGGTTAAAGTCCGGATGGGAGGCGCACGGTTCGCTCGCGTACGCCACCAGGCGGCTCGGTGCTCGGCGCCGGCACCTCGGGGCGTATGCCCGCGTTCTGCGTACCCCGGGTCACCAGGACCGGAGGAGAGAGCAGGACGTGACCGACAGTCACCACACCACGCTGCGTACCGTCGCATCCCAGCGACGCGGCGGTGGACCGGTGCTGCGGGTGTTCGCACCGGTCCTGCTCGGCCTGGTCGTGCTGTCGATCTGGCAGCTGCTCACCGCCGGCGGACGCATCCTGCCGACGCTGCTGCCCAGCCCGGCGGCGGTCTTCACCCGCTTCGCCGACGACCTGGCCGCCGGCCAGCTGCTCACCCTGACCGGTACCACGCTGGTCGAGGCGCTGCTCGGTTCCCTGCTCGCCGCCGTGATCGCGCTGCCGCTGGGCTACCTGATCGCCCACTGGCGGGTCTTCGACGCCGCGGTGTCGCCCTATCTTGCTGCCTCACAAGCGATCCCGGCCGTCGCCGTCGCGCCGCTGCTGGTCATCTGGGTCGGCTACGGACTGCTGCCGATCATGCTGCTCTGCGCCCTGCTGGTCTTCTTCCCCGTCGTGCTGTCCACGGTCCTCGGCATCCGCGGCATCCGCCGCGAGCTGATCGAGGCCGCCGAACTGGACGGCGCCGCCGGCGTACGCATGCTGCGCCACATCGAGTGGCCACTCGCCCTGCGCGCCGTGCTCACCGGCATCCGCAACGGCTTCACCCTCTCGATCACCGGTGCCGTCGTCGGCGAACTGGTGATGGGCGGCAACGGGCTGGGGATGCTGCTCTCGGTGCAGGCATCGACCGTCGACACCACCGGGCTGTTCGCCACCTTGCTGATGCTCTGCCTGCTCGCCGTCGCCATCTACCTGCTGCTGGTCGCCATCGAATGGGCCAGCGACCCGCTGCGCGATCCGCGCCGTCCACGCACCACCGCACGACCGAAGGAGACAGCATGAATCGTCGGCATTTCCTTGCCTCATTGGGGGCCGCGGCACTCGCGGCCACGGTGGCCGGGTGCAACCAGGCCACCCCCGGCAACGCTCCGGCGGGCGGCGGTGTGCCGTTGACCATCGGGTTGACCTACACCCCCGACATCCAGTTCGCGCCCTTCTATCTGGCCGAGTCCGCGGGCCATTTCGAGGCCCAGGGAGTACGCGTGACACTGCGTCACCACGGTGCCAACGAGCAACTTCTCGGCGCCCTCCAGGCCGGTACCGAGCAGCTCGTCTACGCCGGCGGCGACGAGTTGCTGCAGGCCCGCTCCCAGGGCGTCGCGGTGACCGACATCGCCACCCTCTACCAGGAGTACCCGGTGGTCGCGATCGTCCGCGAGGAGTCCCCGATCCGCTCCGCCGCCGACCTGCGCGGCCGCCGCATCGGCGTCCCGGGCCCCTACGGCGAGACCTGGTTCGGGCTGCTCGCGCTGCTCGAAACAGCGGGACTGAAGCAGAGCGACGTCCAGGTGCAGAACATCGGCTACACCCAGCAGGCGGCCCTGACCAGCAACCAGGTGGAGGTGGTGATGGGGTACGCCAACAACGACGCCGTCCGCTTCAGCCAGGCCGGGATTCCCATCCGGTCGCTGCCGCTGGCCGAGGAGCAGGCCGCGGTGCCGCTGGTCGGGGTCGGTCTGGGGGCCGCCGATCAGGTGCTGCAGACCCGGGCGGAGGATCTGCGGAAGGTGATCAACGCGGTCCGCCGCGGGATCGACGACCTGGTCGCCGACCCGAACAAGGCGGTCGAGGCCGCCAAGAAATATGTGCCGAACCTGTCGGTACCGGCGCAGCAACAGGCGGCACTGGCCACCCTGGAAGCAACCATTCCGCTGTTCGGAGACCCGGCCACCGCCGGCCAGCAGGACCCCGCCCGGTGGGAGTCGATGGCGGAGTTCATGCAGCAGATGGGCCTGCTCGCCAAGCCGGTGCCGGCCGCCGAGGCGTACACCGACACACTGCTGAACTGATCCTCAGGACTCGGACTGCTCCTGCCCCGACTTCTCCTGTTCAGCCAGGAAATCCGCCAGCTCCGCCGGGGTCGGATAGGACGGCTGCGCACCGTGCCGGGTGGTCGCGAAGGCACCCACCCGGGCCGCGAAGCGGGCCGCTTCGACCAGGTCGTCGCCCTCGGCCAGCCGGTACGCCAGCGCGCCGGTGAACGCATCGCCGGCACCGGTGCTGTCCACCGCCCGGACCCGCACACTCGGTACATGCTCGGAGCGGTCCCCGTCGATGACCAGCGCACCCTCCGCGCCCAGGGTGATCACGGCCCGCCGGATGTCCTTGCCGGCAAGGAGTTCCGCGGCACGCTCCAACGCCGCCTCCTCACCGACCAGGTCGGCCAGCTCGTGCTCGTTGACCAGCAGCACCTCGGTCGCCGCCAGCAGCTCCGGGCCCACCGGCGCCGACGGCGACAGGTTCAACAGCACCCGTACGCCCCGGCGGCTCGCCTCCTGTGCGGCGGTCAGCACCACCCGCTGATCCACCTCCAGACACAGGCAGAGCACCGCCGCGTCGGCGAAGAGTTCGTCCGCCTCGAGCACGTGCTCCACCGCGAGCTTCCCGTTGGCACCGGGGGAGATGATGATGAAGTTCTCCCCGGCATCGTCGACCGCGATCATCGCGGTCCCGGTGGCCACGCCGGCGACCGAGCGGATCCACCGCTGCTCCACCCCGGCCCGCTCCGAGGCGGCGCGCAGCAGCTCACCGTGCGGGTCGTCACCGACCAGCCCGAGCAACCCGACCCGGCCGCCGAGCCGGGCCGCCGCTGCCGCCTGATTGCTGGATTTCCCACCAGGGTTGATCTCCAGCTCCGAACCGGACACCGTTTCGCCACCACGGGGCAGCCGCTCGGTACGGACGGTCAGGTCGGCGTTCATCGAACCGACCACGGCGATGCGGGCCATGCTCACTCCTTCGTCTTGTCTGCAACAGATTCGGTGCCGACGGCTGCGGCGCTGTCCTCGGTCGGGCGGGGAATCAGCATCGAGACCAGCATCGCCACCAGCAGCAGCACCGCACCGGTGATGATGCCGGCCTGGTAACCGGCCGCCGAACCGGGAGCGGTGAAGGCGGTCTGCATCGCCAGCAGGATGGCGAAACTGAGCCCGGCGCCCAGATTGAAGGCACCGGCGTTCAACCCCGGCAGCACCCCGGGTGCCTCCGGCGGGGAGAGCGCCACTCCGAGCCCGTTCAGCATGATGTTCACCGTGCCGGCATAGGTCAGGCCGATGAAGATCGACAGCACCAGCAGCAGCACCGCCGACGCGTTGCCGGAGGTGAACGCCAGCACCACCGCCCCGACCAGGGTGCCGATCATGCCGACCCGCAGCACCGCGAGATAGCCGACCGAGGAGGCCAACCGCCCGGCCACCGGGCCCATCGCCAACCCGGCCAGGGCGTACGGGGTGAGGGTCCACAGGGCCGCGGCGTCGGCGCTCAACCCGGGGCCGACCTCGGCGTCCTGGGCCAGCCCGGGTACCAGGCCGTTCATCATCGCGAACACCCCGGTCATCGTCAGCAGGGTCGTCAACAGCAGCGCCCAGGTCTCTCGGCGCCGCAACTGGGCGGGTCGGATCAACGGATGCGGACGCCGCTTCGCCAGCGTCCAGAACACCGCGAACACCACCACCGCCAGCACCAGCAGGCCACCGACCAGCACCCAGTTCGCCTCGGCCAGCTTGCCCGCCTCGTTGATCGCGGTGAGCGCGGCGCCGACGGTGATCACCAGCAGCAGCACCCCCAGCCAGTCCATCGGCACCTGTTCACCACCGCGCGACTCGGGTGCCAGCAGCAGCACCAGCACCGCCGCCAACCCGGCCACCGCGGCCATCGCCCAGAACACCGACCGGAAACCGTAGGTCGAGGCCAACCAGCCACCGGCCAGCGCATCCACCCCGGCCACGCCACCGTTCACCGCGGTGACCACGCCCATCAGCGTGGTGTAGGTCCGGTTGTCGGGGATCTCGTGGCGCAACATGATCAGACACAGCGGAACGGTCGGCCCGGAGACCCCCTGGATCACCCGGGCCACGAACAGCATCGGGATCCCGGTCGAGAAGGCGGCGAGCACACAACCGAGTGCCATCAGCGCCAGCATCCCGACCAGCACCCGCCGCCGACCGAAGAGATCTCCCAACCGGGGCAGGAAAAGCGAGAACAGGGCGGCCGAGGTGAAGAACGCCGTCTGGGTGGTACCGACCGCAGCGGCGGTGGTGCCCAGCTCCCGCTCGATCGAGACCAGCGCCGGCGACAGCATCGAGGCGTTCAGCTGGAAGGCCACGCAGGCGGCCAGCAATGCGGTCAGCAGCACCCCGGCGCCGACCCGCTGCCGCCCGGCGACCTCACTCATGACTTCACCTCACCGATCCGCTCCAGGGCATCGGTGACCAGGCCCCAGAAGCGGTCGAAATCGAGCTGCACCGCCACCTGGGTGGGACAGTCGGCGGGCGGCTTGCCACGGAAGTCGGCGACCGTCATGCCGAGGGTCTCGGTGCCGGTCAGCTCGATCGTCACCGGCGCCTTCCGGGTCGTCAGCACCGCCGGGTCGATGACATAGGCCACCGCGCACGGGTCGTGCACCGGCGGGGAGTCGAAGTCCTGATTCTCCTTGTACGCCTTGCCGAAATAGTCGAACAGGTCCAGCACGAACTCCGCCGGCTCGGTGCCGACCGCGCGGATCTTCTCGGCCACCTCCGGGGTGGCCAGCGCCTGATGGGTGAGGTCCAGCCCGACCATGGTCACCGGCCAACCGGCACCGAAGACGATGTGCGCGGCCTCCGGATCGATCTTGATGTTGAACTCGGCCACCGCCGACCAGTTTCCGGTGTGGTAGCCGCCGCCCATCAGCACCACCTCGCGTACCCGCTCGATGATCCGCGGCTCCAACCGCGCCGCCAGGGCGATATTGGTCAACGCACCGGTCGGTACCAGGGTGATCTCGCCCGGATCGTGCGACATCACGGTGTCGATGATCAGCTGCACCGCGTGCATCGGCGCCACCGGGGTGGTCGCCTCCCGCATCCGCGGGCCCTCCATCCCGGACTCGCCGTGGATGTCCTCGGCGACCTCCTGGCTGCGTACCAGCGGCCGGTCCGCACCCGCCGCGATCGGCACCCCGCGCATCCCGATCACCGTCGCCACCGACTGGGCGTTGCGGGTCACCTTCTCCAGCGTCTGGTTGCCGGCGACGGTGGTCACCGCGACCAGATCGATCTCGGGATTGCCGTGGGCCAGCAGCAGCGCGATCGCGTCGTCGTGACCGGGATCGCAGTCCAGGATGATTTTGCGGGGCATCGGTGCACCTCCAACTACAGCGGGTGGAGGCCCGACGTTACTACCCCGCGCTACTCCGCGGTGCCGTACAGACGATCTCCCGCATCGCCCAGCCCGGGAACGATGTAACCCACGTCATTGAGGTGGTCGTCGACCGCGGCCACCACCAGATGACAGGGCACCTCGAGATCGGCGAGCAGCTGCTGGACCCGCTCCACCCCCTCGGGGGCGGCGAGCAGGCAGATGCAGGTGATGTGGTCCGCGCCGCGCTCGACCAGGAAGTTGATGCAGCCCGCCAGCGACCCGCCGGTGGCCAGCATCGGGTCGAGCACATAGCACTGCCGCCCGGACAGATCGTTCGGCAGCCGCTCGGCATAGGTCACCGGCTGCAGCGTCTCCTCGTTGCGCACCATCCCGACGAAACCGACCTCGGCGGTCGGGATCAGCCGCAGGAACCCATCGAGCATGCCCAGCCCGGCGCGCAGGATCGGCACCACCAGCGGCGGCGGCGAATCGAGATGTACGCCGGTCGTCGCGGTCACCGGGGTGGTCACCTCGTGCGGGCGGACCCGGACCTGCCGGGTCGCCTCGTAGCCGAGCAGCGTCACCAACTGATCGGTGAGCCGCCGGAACGTCGGGGTATCGGTGCGCTGGTCGCGCAGCACGGTCAGTTTGTGTGCCACCAGCGGGTGGTCGACGACGGTTACCTCCACGCCGGAGAGCTTATCGGCGTCCGGCCGCGGCGGCCCCCTCAGTCGCCCTTGAGACCCTCCAGCGCCTGCGCGGTCTCCTCGGGCGTCGGGATGCCGCCCTCGGGGCCGTGGCCGGTCGGCACCTGCTCCCCGGGCGGGACCGGACCGGGCGGCGTACCGTCGCCGAACGGCCGCCCACCCAGCTGCTCGCGGTGGTGCTCGCTCAACCAACCGCGCAGATCCGGGCCCGAGGGCACGATCCGCGTCGGGTTCACATCGCCGTGCACCACGTAGTAGTGCTGCTTGATCTGCACGAAGTCGGTGGTGTCGCCGAAACCGGGGGTCTGGAACAGGTCGCGGGCGTACCCCCACAGCGCCGGGAACTCGCTGAGCTTCTGCCGGTTGGTCTTGAAATGCCCGTGATAGACCGGATCGAAGCGAGCCAGGGTGGTGAACAGCCGGACATCGGCCTCGGTGATCGTGTCACCGACCAGATACCGCTGCCCGCTGAGCCTCTCCTCCAGCCAGTCCAGGGCGGTGAACAACCGGTCGTAGGCCTTGTCGTACGCCTCCTGCGAGCCGGCGAAGCCGCACCGGTAGACGCCGTTGTTGACCTCGGTGTAGACGCGCTGGGCGACCTCGTCGATCTCCCCGCGCAACCGCTCCGGATAGAGCTCCGGTGCACCGTCGCGGTGGTAGGCGGTCCACTCGGTGGAGAAGTCCAGGGTGATCTGGGCGAAGTCGTTGGTGACCACCTTGCCCGAGGAGACCTCGACGATCGCCGGCACCGTCACCCCGCGCGGGTAGTCCGGGATCCGGGCGTTGTAGGCATCGCGCAGGAAATGGATGCCGAGCACCGGGTCCTTGCCGTCCGGGTCGAGATCGAAGATCCAGGAGCGCTCGTCGTGGGTCGGCCCGGGCATCCCCAGCGAGAGCACCGGTTCCAGGCCGAGCAGCCGACGCACGATCATCGTCCGGTTGGCCCACGGGCAGGCGCGTGCGGCGACCAGGCGATAGCGATCCGGTTCCACCGGCCACAGCGGGCGGCCCTGCTCATCGGTGCCAGCGGCCGCATCGGCGACGATCCGGTCGTCGATGTAGTTGGTATCGCGATTGAACTCCGGACCGGTCACATAACCGGGGCTCTTCTTGTCCGTGCTGGTCTTCTCGGCTGCTTGCTGCTCCATTCCTTCATGCTAATGAGCGCGTCCGGGACCGGATGGGTGGGGCAGCGCGAGGCGGCGATCTCTGACACCATTGGAGCCGGATTGCCGAGCAGGAGGACGCCCCATGTCGAACCGAGACAACGAAGAGCTCACCGAGTTCGAGCTGCCGTCCCGCGACGACCGGGACGATCTCGACGACGACCTGGAGGAACTCGACCTCGGCGACGATTCCGATGATGACGACGACGATGACGACTTCGACGAGATCGAGGACGCCACCGCCGACGACATCGACCTGGTCGTCGGTGTCTATCGCGAGGACGGGCAACCGGTCGCGACCGCGCTGGCGCTCGACCTGGCCAACGACCTGGACGAGCTGATCTCCCAGCTGCGCCGCCAGCCCGCCGATGCGGGGGCGATCGGGATGGTCTCGCTGGTCGGCGAGGTGTTCGTGATCGTGCGGGTCCGCGGCGCCAATGTGCAGGTGCTGCTCTCCGACGCCGCCGCGGCGGGGGACTGGCCGATCGCCCGCGACATCGCCGATTTCCTCGGTGTGGAAGAGATCCCGGACCCCGACGACGAGTCCGAGCCGATGGGTGATCTCGGCCTGCTCGCCGATGTCGGAGTGAGCGATTTCGAGATGGAGGCGTTCTGCGACGACTACGACTCCGACTCCGACGAACTGCTCGCCGAGATCGCCGAGAAGATCAAGGTCGGCCCGGCCTTCCGGCGCGCGGTCGAGTCGTTCGACTGAGGATCGGGGGCGTACGCCGGGATGGCCAGTCGCTGGGATCCCGCGATGGGTCTGGCGCTGGACCGGGCCCGGGCGGTGCGCGCGCACGGTGACGTGCCGATCGGTGCGGTGCTGCTGGACGGGACCGGTACGCCGATCGCGGCGGCCGGCAACGAGCGCGAGCTGACCGGTGACCCGACCGCCCATGCCGAGGTGCTCTGCCTGCGCCGCGGCGCGGTGGCCGTCGGGGATCTGTGGCGGTTGATCGACTGCACCCTGGTCGTCACCCTGGAACCGTGCACGATGTGTGCCGGTGCGGTGGTCGCCGCCCGGGTCGGCCGGTTGGTGTTCGGCGCCTTCGACCCGAAGGCCGGTGCGGTGGCGTCGCTGTTCGACGTGGTCCGCGATCCGCGGCTGAATCACCGGCCCGAGGTGATCTCCGGGATCCGCGCCGAGGAGAGCGCCGCCCTGCTGCGGGACTTCTTCGCCGGGCAGCGCTGAGCGCCGAGTCTCGCGGAACCGCGCCGACTTCACGTCCGGGGTTGGTAAGGCTAACCTCAGCATGTTGGCACCATTCCAGTGAAAGGCACCTCGATGTCCCAGCTCTCCCGCCGCGGTCTGCTCGGCGTACTCGCCGCCAGCCCGGTCGTCGCCCTCGCCGCCTGCGGTGGCCAGACGCAGACCCAGCCCGGTGCCGGCGCCGCCAGCGGTGGTGGCACCCCGACTGGCACGATCACCCTCTACAACGCCCAGCACGAGAGCCTCGGCAAGGCGTGGGCCGAGGCGTTCACGAAGGCGAGTGGGGTGAAGGTCGAGATCCGGCAGGGCTCGGACACCGAGATGTCCAACCAGATCCTCAAGGAGGGCGAGCGCAGCCCGGCCGATGTGTTCCTCACCGAGAACTCCCCGGCGATGGTGCAGGTCGCCAATGCCGGCCTGTTCGCGCCGGTGGACGCCAAGGTCGCCGCCAATGTGCCGGACACCCTGCGTCCCGGTTCGGGCGCCTGGACCGGCATCGCCGCCCGCGCCACCGTCTTCGCCTACAACCCCAGCAAGATCCCCGAGGCCGAGCTGCCGAAGTCGCTGCTCGACCTGGCCGACCCGAAGTGGAACGGCCGCTGGGCCGCCTCGCCGACCGGTGCCGATTTCCAGGCCATCGTCTCGGCGCTGCTGCAGCTCAAGGGCACCCAGGCGACCGCCGACTGGCTGAAGGCGATGAAGGCGGGATCCAAGCCCTACAAGGGAAACTCGACCGCGATGAAGGCCGTGAACGCCGGTGAGGTCGATGGTGCGGTGATCTACCACTACTACTGGTTCGGTGATCAGGCCAAGACCAAGGAGAACTCCAAGAACGTCAAGCTGCACTACTTCCGCAACCAGGATCCGGGCGCCTTCGTGTCCGTCTCCGGCGGCGGGGTGCTGAAGGGGGCGAAGAACCCGACCGCGGCGAACGCCTTCCTGGCCCACATCACCTCGGTCGAGGGGCAGGCGGAGATGGCGAACTACTTCGAATACCCGGTGAACCCGCAGGCCAAGCTCGCCCCCGGGCTGGTCCCGATCGCCGACCTGCAGCCGCCGACCATCGACATCGACAAGCTGAACGGCGCCGAGGTCACCAAGCTGATGACGGATGCCGGCCTGATCTGAGGTGACCGTCCCCGCACCAGCCCCACCCCGGCGCACCGAGCGCCGGCCCCGCAGCACACCCCGGCCACCGCTGTCGTTGATCGCGGTGGCCGCGGTCGTGCTGCTGGCGAGCCTGGTGCCGCTGGTGTTCGTGGCGGTCGCGGCACTGCGCACCCCGCCGGAGCTGCTCGCCCAGGTGCTCGGCACCCGACGGGTGGCCGAACTGCTGCTCAACACCGGCGCGCTGCTGCTGTTCGCGCTGCCGATCATCGGCGTGCTCGGCGTCGGGCTGGCCTGGCTCACCGAGCGCACCCGGTTGCCCGGCCGGCGGGTCTGGCGGGTGCTGCTCGCCGCCCCGCTCGCCATCCCGGCCTTCGTCAACGCGTACGCCTGGGTCTCGGTGGTGCCCTCGATCGGCGGGGTCTGGGGCGGGACACTGGTCTCGGTGCTCTCCTACTACCCACTGGTGATGATCCCGGTCGCGGCCACCCTGGCCACCCTGGACGGCTCCTTCACCGATACCGCCGCCAGCCTCGGCCACGGGCCCTGGCGGCGATTCTTCAGCACCGTGCTGCCGCTGATCCGGTTGCCGCTGGCCGGTGGCCTGCTGCTGGTCGCGCTGCACCTGCTCAGCGAATACGGCGCCTTCGCGATGATGCGCTTCGACACCTTCACCACCGCGATCATGGGCCAGTACCAGAGCACCTTCGCCTCCGAGGCCGCCACCACGATGGCTGGCGTGCTGGTGCTCGCCTGTCTGCTGATCCTGGCCCTCGACGGCCGGCTGCGGCGGCGTACCGCTCTGGCCCGGGTCGGCAGCGGCTCCGCCCGGACCGCCGAGCCGGTACGCCTCGGCGGCTGGCTGCCCGCGGCCCTCGCGCTGCCCGCCGGCACCGTGTTCCTCGCCGTCGGCGCGCCGATCGGGGTGCTGGTCGGCTGGCTGATCTCCGGCGGCGCGGAGGTCTGGACGCCGGAGGTGGTCGAGGCGCTGCTGCAGACCCTCGGGCTGGCCGTGCTGGGTGCCGCCGTCACCGTCACCGCCGGTTGGCCGGTCGCGCATCTGGTGGTCCGCCATCCCGGGTTCTGGTCGCGGCTGGCCGAGCGGATCGCCTACGTCGCCTCCGCGGTGCCCTCGATCGTGGTCGGGCTCGCCTTCGTCGTCGCCGCCCTCGACCTGGTCCCGCCGCTCTATCAGACGGTGGCCAATCTGGTCGTCGCCTATCTGGTGCTGCTGCTTCCGCGGGTGCTGGTCACGCTGCGTGCCGGGCTGGCGCAGATCCCGACCGTGCACGAGGAGGTCGCCCGCACCCTCGGCCGGCGACCGCTGGCGGCGTTCTGGTCGACCACCGCCCGGATGGCCCGCCCGGCCACCGGCGCCGGCTTCGCGCTGGTCTTCCTCGGTGTGGTCAACGAACTGACCCTCACCCTGCTGCTCGCTCCCACCGGCACCCGGACGCTGGCGATGGCGTTCTGGTCGGCCAGCAGCGAGATCGACTATCGTGGCGCGGCGCCGTTCGCACTGTGCATGATCGTGCTCTCGGCGCCGATGACCTGGCTGCTGCACCGGCTCTCACCGGCAGCGGCCACGGGGGCGGGAGCGAGCTGATGGAACTGGAGCTGCGGGGCGTCACCAAGGCGTACGCCGACACGCCCGTGCTGCGTGGGATCGATCTGGACATCCCCGCCGGGCTGGCCACCGCGGTGGTCGGGCCGAGCGGTTCGGGCAAGACCACCCTGCTGCGGATCGTCGCCGGCTTCCTGACCGCCGACGCCGGCACCGTCCGCGCCGACGGCCGCGATCTGCTGGCGCTGCCGGTGCACCGCCGCGGGATCGGCTACGTGCCGCAGGAGGGTGCGCTGCTGCCGCACCTCAGTGTCGCCGGCAACATCGGTTTCGGCCTGGACCGGGCCGAACGCCGGAGCGGGCGCCGGGTCGCCGAGCTGATGGAACTGGTCTCGCTGGCACCCGAGCTCGCCAATCGCTATCCACACCAGCTCTCCGGCGGCCAGCAGCAGCGGGTCGCGCTGGCCCGCGCACTGGCCCGCCGCCCGGGGGTGGTGCTGCTCGACGAACCGTTCAGCAGCCTCGATGCCGGGTTGCGGCACCAGACTCGCTCCGCCATGGGTGAGGTGCTGCGCTCGGAGGGGGTGACCACCGTGCTGGTCACCCACGACCAGGACGAGGCGCTCTCCTTCGCCGACCAGGTCGCGGTGCTCGACGGCGGGCGGCTGGCCCAGGTCGCCGATCCGGTCAGCCTCTACACCCGCCCCGACAACCGGGCCACCGCGCTCTTCCTGGGTGATGCGGTGCTGCTGTCCGGGACCGTGTCCGGGGGCCGGGTACGCACCGCGCTGGGCGAGTTGGACTGTGTCGGCGGAGCCGATCAGGGGCCGACCGAGGTGCTGCTCCGCCCCGAACAGCTCCGTGTCGATCCGACCGGGCCGCTGCACGCCCGGGTGCTGCGTACCGACTATTTCGGTCATGACGTGGTCGGCCATCTCGAGGTCGGTGGGCTGACGCTGATGATGCGCCACCACGATCCGCGTGACCTGGTCGCCGGAGCCGAGATCAACTTCCGGGTCGTCGGCCCGGCGGTCCTGCTCGAGCCGGCCGAGCGCTCCGGCTGACCGAGCGATGAAACGGGGGTGCGGTGCCCGCCGAAACGGTGACAGGATTCGGGGCATGAGCATTCTCCGCAGCGTTCAAGGTGCACCGCGCGATCCGATCCTCGGCCTCACTGAGGCGTACCAGTCCGACACCCGCGACCAGAAGGTCAACCTGGGCGTCGGCGTCTACACCGATTCCGAAGGCAAGGTGCCGCTGCTGGACTGCGTGCAGGCCGCGGACAAGCAGCTGGCCGAGGGGCGTACGCCGTGGAGCTATCTGCCGATCGACGGGCTGAAGGCCTATGACAACGCCGTGGCCGAGCTGGTCTTCGGGACCAGCGTGCCGCGCGAACGGCTGGCCGTGGTGCAGGCCCTCGGCGGTACCGGCGGGCTCAAGGTGGCGGCGGATTTCCTGCACCAGTTGGATCCCGACGCCCCGGTGCTGATCTCCGACCCGAGCTGGGAGAACCATCGCGCGCTGTTCACCCGGGCCGGATTCACCGTCGGCAGCTACCCCTACTACGACGCGGCGAAGCGGGCGGTGAACTTTGCGGGAATGCTGGAGGGGTTGAAGGCCGCGGCCCCGGGCACGATCGTGGTGCTGCACGCCTGCTGCCACAACCCGACCGGTTACGACATCACCCGCGAGCAGTGGCAGCAGGTGCTGCAGGTGGTGCAGGAGGGGCGGCTGGTGCCGCTGCTGGACATGGCCTACCAGGGTTTCGCGTCCGGGATCGAGGACGACGGGTACGCCGTGCGCCTGTTCGCCGAGGCCGGGGTGACCACCTTCGTCACCACCTCCTTCTCCAAGACCTTCAGCCTCTACGGCGAGCGGATCGGTGCCCTGTCGGTGATCTGCGGCGACGACGACGAGGCCAAGCGGGTGCTCAGCCAGCTCAAGATCGTGGTCCGCACCAACTACTCCAACCCGCCCACCCACGGTGCCAAGGTGGTCGCCACCGTGCTCGCCGATGAGACCCTGCGCCAGCAGTGGGAGGACGAGCTGGGCGCCATGCGGGACCGGATCAAGGCGATGCGCACCGGGCTGCGCGAGGGGCTGGAGAAGGCCCGCCCGGATGTCGACTGGTCCTACATCACCACCCAGAACGGAATGTTCTCCTACTCCGGGCTGTCCAAGGAGGCGATGGGCAAGCTGCGCGAGGAGTACGGCATCTACGGCCTGGACTCCGGCCGGATCTGCGTCGCCGCCCTGAACGAGAAGAACCTGCCCTACGTCATCGAGGCCATCGCCACCGTCGCCTGAGACGCTCATCGAGTAGGCCCGCGGTGCCGCAGCGAAGCAAGGCAGCGCGGGCCGTGTCGAGATGCGCGCCCCACGTCGGCTGAGCGACCACCCCCACGCTGGCTGAGCGAGCGAGGTACGAGCGAGTCGAAGCCACCAGTGCCGCAGGCGCAAAGTCCCAGATCCAGCACGCGTCGCCGAGTACCGACGAACGGATGCGGGTCTGCGGGCCACGGTCGTGCACGCGCGCTGGATCCGGGACTTCGCGGGGACCCGGCTTCCCGCACATCGAGTAGGCGGGCCGTGTCGAGATGCGCGCAGACGTAACGATTGGCGTACACCGGCCCGGGGTTGGTATTTTGGTCGACGGTGACGTGTCTGAGCGGCCGAAAGAGCTCGCCTCGAAAGCGAGTGTAGGGAGACCTACCGCGGGTTCAAATCCCGCCGTCACCGCCGGTGCTCCGCCCCCGACCCGCTCGGGGGCGGAGCTTTCTCGTGCGGCCCGTGCTGAAGGAACCCGTACCCTTGCGCCGTTCCGTTCTGAGGAACGTGCTATTCCGCGAGTTGGCGGTGCAGCGCATCATTATCTGAAACGACGACCGGCGAACCCGGTCGGAACGGGGCAACTGAGCAAAGGAGCTGGGCGTCATGGGCGTACTTCGATTGGGCTATGTGCACGCACGCGTCACCGATATGGATGAGGCGAAGAACCACTACGAGCGCACGCTCGGCATGAAGTCCCAGGGTGATGTCGACGGCAAGGCGTACTTCAAGGGCTGGGACGAGTGGGATCACCACAGCCTGGTCCTCGAGGAGGGCGGTGTCGGCCTGGTCAAGCTGGGCTACAAGGTCGAGAAGAGCACCGACATCGACGAGATCGAGAAGAAGGCGCAGAAGTTCGGCGCGATCACCGAGCGGATGAGCAAGGGTGAGAACCACGAGGTCGGCGACGGCATCCGGATCATCTCCCCGAGCGACCACGTGATCGAGATCTACCAGGAGATGACCGAGGTCTCCAACGAGGTCGGCTTCATCAACCCCGAGGTCTTCCCCCGCGAACTCGTCGGCGTCGGCGTACCCGCGGTCGACCATGCGCTGATCACCGCCGAGGACCCGGCGCTCGCCGAGAAGTTCTTCGGTGAGGTGCTCGACTTCTTCCCCACCGAGCGCGTGCAGACCTCCCTGGAGGACGACCACCAGCTCGCCGGCACCTGGATGTCGGCCAGCCAGAAGGTGCACGACATCGCGATCATCGGCGGCCCGCAGGCCAAGCTGCACCACTTCGCGTTCCAGCTCGACGACTGGTCCAAGGTCGGCCGCGCCGCCTCGCTGTTCTCGATGGACGACGTCTCGGTCGACATCGGCCCGACCCAGCACGGCATCACCCGCGGCACCACGGTCTACTTCTTCGATCCCTGCGGCAACCGCAACGAGGTGTTCGCCGGTGGCTACCACGCCTACCGGGACCGCCCGGTGGTCCGCTGGACCGTCGACCAGCTCGGCAAGGGCATCTTCTACGTCGACCGGGAGCTGAACGAGCGCTTCACCACCGTGCTCACCTGACCGGGAGCCGGCTCGGCTGATCCATTGTTGCGGCATGCCTGACGGGGTTACCGTCAGGCATGCTGCTTGCTCATGACATCGCCGGTTCCGGCCCGCCGGTGCTGCTGATCCATGCCGGGATCGCCGATCGGCGGATGTGGGCACCCCTGCTGCCCGCGCTCGGCCACGCGTTCACGGTGGTACGCCCGGACCTGCGCGGTTTCGGGCACACGCCGCTGCCGGGGGAGCGGTACGCCGACGCCGACGATCTCGCGGAACTGCTCGACGAGCTCGACCTCGACGGGGTACGCGTGGTCGGGGCCTCGCTGGGTGGCCGGGTTGCGCTCGAGCTGGCCAGCCGGCACCCGGATCGGATCGAGGAGCTGGTGCTGCTCGCCCCGGCCCACCGGGGCGCACCCCCCGATGCGGACCTGACCGCCATCGACGAACAGGAGGAACAACTGCTCGCCGCCGGTGACCTCGACGGCGCCGTCGCGCTGAATGTGCGGACCTGGCTCGGCCCCGACGCGGATGACCGGGCGCGCGAACTGGTCGCGGTGATGCAGCGCCGGGCGTACGACCTGCAGCTCGAGGCCGAGCGGCACGGCCCGCTCCCCGAACGCGAACGCGTCGAGGTCGACCCCAGTGCGATCGCGGTACCCACCACCGTCGTCGTCGGCGCGCGCGACCAGCCGCATTTCCAGCAGGTCGCGCGGACCCTCGCCGCGGAGATCCCCGGGGCGGATCTGGTCGAACTCGACTGGGCCGGCCACCTGCCCTCGCTGGAGCGCCCCGACCGGATCCTCGCCCTGCTGCTCGACGTGCTCCGCGACGACCCCGACGTGCACGCCCCCTGACCCGAACGCCCCCTGACCCGAACGCACGGACATGCAGTAGCCGGAATCGACCGGTCGGCAACCCCAGTCCGACTGGGTTTGATCATGGAACTTCATGACCACTGCATGTCTCAGCGCACGCGGTCACCGGGCCGCGTACCGCGGTGACCTGTGAAACGATCTGTGCCACCTCGGGAGGTGGTATCGGATGGAGCTCGACACGTGGCTGCTGATCGGCTCCGCGGTCGTGCTCGTCGCCATCATCTCCTCCCGGATCGGGGCCCGGCTCGGGCTGCCCTCGCTGCTGCTCTTCCTCGGCCTGGGGATGGCCATCGAGCTGTCCAACGTCTTCCCCTCCTTCAACGACGCCGGGCTCGGCCATTCGCTCGGATTCGCTGCCCTGGTACTGATTCTGGCCGAGGGCGGGTTGACCACCCGCTGGGTCGAGATCCGAGGTTCGATCCCGGTCGCCGGGTTGCTGGCCACCGTCGGCATCGGGGTCAGCGTCGGGGTGATGTGGGCCTTCGGCACCTTCGTGCTCGGCCTCGACCCGTGGCTGGCCGCCCTGCTCGGCGCGGTCTGTTCACCGACCGATTCGGCAGCGGTCTTCTCGGTGCTGCGCAAGGTGCCGCTGCCATCCCGGGTCCGCTCCACCCTGGAGGCCGAATCCGGGCTGAACGACGCCCCGACCGTGCTGCTGGTCGCCGAGCTCAGCCGGCTGGCCGCCGGGGGAGAGGCCGAGGGCGGCGTACTCGGCTTCCTGGCGACCGTCGCCTTCGAACTCACCGCCGGCGTCATCATCGGGGTGGTGCTCGGCTGGATCGGGGTGAAACTGCTGCGCAACATCGCGCTGCCGTCCTCGGGCCTCTATCCGATCGCCGCGGTCTTCTGGGCCGTCCTCGCCTACGGCGTCGGCACCGCCGCGCACGCCTCCGGCTTCGCCGCGGTCTACGTCTGCGCGGTGCTGCTCGGCAACGGCCGGCTGCCGCACCGCGCCGCCACCCGCTCCTTCGCCGAGGGGATCGGCTGGATCGCCCAGATCGGGCTGTTCGTGATGCTCGGGCTGCTCTCTGAACCGCGCCGGATCACCGGGTATGCGGTGTTCATCGCGCTGGCCGCCGGGCTCGTCCTGACCGTCGTCGCCCGGCCGTTGTCGGTGCTCGCCTGCGCCAGCTGGTTCAAGGTGCCCTGGCGGGAACAGGCGTTCCTGTCCTGGGCCGGGCTGCGCGGTGCGGTACCGATCATTCTGGCCACCGTGCCGATGGTGGCGATGGTGCCGGATGCGGAGATGCTCTTCGACATCGTGCTGGTCTTCGTGGTCGTGTTCACGCTGCTGCAGGCACCGACCCTGCCGCTGGTGGCGCGACTGCTCGGGGTGGCCGACCACGGCCCGAGCGATGTCGAGGTGGAGGCGGCGCCGATGGAGCGGATCCAGGCCGACCTGCTGCAGATCCGGATCCCGGTCGGGTCCAAGTTGAACAATGTCGAGGTGCACGAGCTGCGGCTGCCCCGCGACACCGTCATCTCGCTGGTGATCCGGGACGGTACGCCGTTCGCGCCGTCCGCGCAGACCCCGCTGCACACCGGTGACGAACTGCTGATCGTCACCCCGACCCGGTTCCGGGTGCAGGTGGAGGAACGCCTCCGCGAGGTCGGCCAGTACGGGCGGCTGGCCCGCTGGCGGCGCGGCCAGCCACCCCAGGAGGACCCCGACCTCGACTAACCTCACCGGGTGGCGAGAGTCCTTCCGAAGCAGAAGTCGGTGCGGTTGTCGGTGCGCATCGCGCTGGTGATCGCCATGTGGATCGCGCTGCTGTGGGGTGTGTGGACCGGGCTGCGCCCCGATCTGGGCGATGCCGGCGGCTTCTTCGCGATCGGGCAGCCGAACTGGTTCCTGATGGCGGCGTTCGCGCTGCTCCTCTGGATCCTCAGCCCGCAGCTGAGCAAGCGGATCCCACCGATCTGGGCCGTGCTGGGTGCGCTGCTGCTCACCCCGAGCGTCTTCTCCGTTCGGGTGGCGGCCAGTGAACTGCACGAACAGTTCGTCGCTCTCCCGCAGGCCGCGACGGTCGTCGCGGTGCATGAGCGGGTCCGTGATGACAGCGGCGATCCGAAGCCGATGACCTTTCGCTTCGCCGACGGTACGCGGGAGCGCGGCTTCAGCAGCGGCTCGAGCGACTGGGATTCGGTCAGCCAGCGCCACTCGTACCCGGGCCTGGGCGAGGAGGTGCTGGTCGGTCGCGATCCATGGCAGATCCTTCCGACGCATGAGGTCACCCGCGATATCGGAACCTCCGCAGCCGCCGGTATCGCGGTCCTGTTCGCCACTCCCGGGGTGCTCGCGGTGCTGCTCCTCGGCGGATTCTCGATCTCGGTGCTGACCCGCCGCGAGAGCGCGCTGCACGCCGCCGAGCGCGGCGAGTGGGGCGAGAAGGAGAAGGACCCGCTGGACTTCAGCTGAGCGGCCGACTGGTCAGGCGGTCGCGAACCCGCGGAAGGACGGAATCAGACGGGGTTCGCGGTCGGCGGGGTCGGCAGGCAGACGGTGTCGCCCTCGACCTTGATCGAGGTGGGGGCGTTGTCGATCATCGAGTCGTAGTTGTCGCCGATGATGACCTCGACCGAGCGGTCCGCCCGGCCGTCGCCGACCTTCTCGAAGCCCTTGAACTGGGAATTCACCAGATTCACCTCGGGCGCGTCGGCGCCGAAACCGCGGATCTGCGACTTGTCCTGCGGGGCGTCGGCGTTCGCCACCTTGGTCACCTTGAAGCCCTGCTTCTTCAGCTGCTGGGAGACCTCGGCCGCCTTGCCGCGCTTGTTGCTGGCGTTCAGCACCCGGACCGAGACGATCTCGGATTTCAGGGTGCTGTCCTGCACCTGCATCTGCACGCACGGCGCGACATAGGGCGGCGGCAATGGGGCGACGACCTTCTCGTAACCCCACTTGGCCGCGAAGCCCAGCAGGGCCAACAGGGCGAGCAGCGTCAGCGGGGTCCTGGCGACCCGCCAGATCCGGCCTAGCACGCAATCCACTCCTTGTTCGGCGCCACGGACCGGGCCAGCCTACTTGAGCTCCAGAACTCTCGCGTGCATCGTCTGGCGTTGTTGCAGCGCGGCGCGCAGTGCACGGTGCAGACCATCCTCGAGATAGAGCTCCCCGCGCCACGAGACGACATGGGCGAAGAGGTCGCCATAGAACGTGGAATCCTCCTCCAGCAGGGCTTCCAGGTCGAGAGTCCGCTTGGTGGTCACCAGCTGGTCGAGCCGCACCTGGTGGGGCGCGATGGCGGCCCACTGCTTCTGCACGTAGCCGTGGTCGGGGTACGGGCGGGTGTCACCGACTCGCTTGAAGATCACCCGGCCACAATAGTCAAGGGCATCGGCGGTTCCCGGGTGTCCTTCATTACGATTTGGACCCGATGGCTGGTGCGTGCCGACACGCCGTATGCCAATCTAGGCACCATGACCGAGACCCCGCAGGACAAGGCCACCGACGCCCCCGCTGTCCCCTCCGCGCCCGCCGCAACCCCCGAATCCGCCCTCTCGGAGCAGGCCACGCAGATCCAGCAGGGTTACACCTTCGACGCCCCGGCGATCGGTCTCGGCGTCCTGATGGAGAACGACGCGCCGGTGCCGGCCGCCAAGGTGCAGATCCCGCTCGGCATGCTGAACCGGCACGGTCTGGTCGCCGGCGCCACCGGAACCGGCAAGACCAAGACCCTGCAGGGGATGGCCGAACAGATCTCCGCCGCCGGCGTACCGGTCTTCGCCGCCGACATCAAGGGCGACCTGTCCGGGCTGGCCTCCCCCGGTGAGCCGAACGACAAGCTGACCGCACGGGTGCAGAAGATCGGCCAGAACTGGCAGCCGACCGCGTCGCCGGTCGAGTTCTTCGCCCTCGGCGGGATCGGCGACGGGGTCCCGGTGCGGGCGACGGTGACCAGCTTCGGACCGACCCTGCTGTCCAAGGTGCTCGGCCTGAACGCCACCCAGGAGTCCTCGCTCGGCCTGGTCTTCCACTACGCCGACTCCAAGGGCCTGGCCCTGCTGGATCTCTCCGACCTGCAGGCGGTGCTCACCCACCTGACCAGCGATGAGGGCAAGGCGGAGCTGAAGGACATCGGCGGCCTCTCCCCGGCGACCGTCGGGGTGATCCTGCGCGCGATCATCAACCTCTCCGAGCAGGGTGCGGACAAGTTCTTCGGCGAACCGGAGTTCGAGACCGGCGACCTGCTGCGGACCACCGACGACGGACGCGGGGTGATCTCGCTGATGGAGCTGCCGAACCTGCAGGACCGGCCGGCGATCTTCTCCACCTTCTTGATGTGGCTGCTCGCCGAGCTGTTCCAGGACCTGCCCGAGGTCGGCGATGTGGACAAGCCCAAGCTGGTCTTCTTCTTCGACGAGGCGCACCTGCTGTTCGCCGACGCGTCCAAGGCGTTCCTGGATGCGATCGCCCAGACCGTACGCCTGATCCGCTCGAAGGGCGTCGGTGTCTTCTTCGTCACCCAGACCCCCAAGGACGTGCCCGACGACGTGCTGGCCCAGCTCGGTTCCCGGGTGCAGCACCAGTTGCGCGCCCACACCCCGAACGATGCGAAGGCGCTCAAGCAGACCGTCGCCACCTTCCCCAAGTCGGCCTACGACCTCGGGGAAGTCCTGCAGACATTGGGAATCGGCGAGGCGATCGTCACCGTGATGGATCCCGACGGTGCGCCCACCCCGGTCGCCTGGACCCGGATGTACGCACCCCAGTCACTGATGGCGCCGACCCCGCAGCAGCAGATCGCCGGTACCGTGCAGGCCTCGCCGCTGCAGGCCAAGTACGGCCAGGCCGTCGACCGCGAATCGGCCCGCGAGATCCTCGCCAAGCGCGTCGAGGACGGTGCCAGGGCAGCCGCCGAGGCGCAGGCCGCCGAGGAACAGGCCAAGAACGATGCCGCCGCCCAGCAGCAGGCCGAACGCGACACCCGGGCCGCGGAGAAGTCCCGTGGCAAGGAGAAGAGCGTGGTCGAGCAGGTCGTCGGGTCGCCGGTCTTCCGCGACATCGCCCGCACCGCCAGCCGGGAGATCATGCGCTCGCTGTTCGGGACCCGCCGGCGCCGCTGAGATCCGAGCTGCCCTCTCGCTCAGTGAGAGGGCAGCTTCCGGCTGCGGGGTGCTCGGCTCATGCTGGAGCATGGCCAATGCAGCCGCGGCAGTGTTGCCGCAGACATCACCGCAGACCGAATTCCTGGTGCTCCGGGAACGCCGCCAGGAGGCCGACGGGGTCGTCAGCCTGGTCTTCGGCCGGGCCGACGGGGGCCGGCTGCCCGACTGGGCGCCCGGTGCGCACATCGACCTCCATCTGCCCTCGGGCCACACCCGCCAGTACTCGCTGTGCGGGGACCGCTGGGATCCGACCAGCTACCGGGTCGCGGTGCTCCGCGAGACCGCGGGCGGCGGTGGGTCGGCCTACGTGCACGACCAGCTCCGGGTCGGTGATCAGGTCGGTGTCGGCGGACCGCGCAACAACTTCGCCCTGGTGCCCGCCGCGGCGTACCGATTCATCGCCGGCGGCATCGGGATCACCCCGATCCTGCCGATGATCGACCAGGCCGAGCGGCTCGGCATCGACTGGCAGCTGCTCTACGGCGGCCGCAGCCGTGCCTCGATGGCCTTCGCCGCCGAGCTCACCGAACGATACGGCGAGCGGGTCCGGCTGCATCCCCAGGACGAGCACGGGTTGCTGCCGCTGGCCGGTTACCTCGCCGAGGATCCGGCGGCGACCGTCTACGCCTGCGGGCCGGGTCCGCTGCTCGCCGCGCTGCGTGAGGTCACCGCGGACCGCCCTCCGGGCCGGGTCCGCACCGAACGGTTCGTGGCCGCCAATCCCGCGGTCCCGGTGCGCGCCGAATCCTTCGAGATCTGCCTGGCCCGCAGCGGCCGCACCCTCACCGTCACCCCGGAACGCACCATCCTGCAGACCCTGCAGAGCAACGGCGTACCGGTGGTCTCCTCCTGCGCCCAGGGGCTCTGCGGAACCTGCGAAACCGGTGTCCTGGAAGGGATTCCCGATCATCGTGACTCGCTGCTCGATGACGAGGAGCAGGCCCGCGGGGACTGCATGTTCGTCTGCGTATCGCGGTCCGCCGGCCCGAGGCTGGTGCTCGATGTCTGAGCTGCCGGTCCTCGACGACGACCCGTTCGGCCCCGAGATCCTGGCCGACCCGCACGACTTCCTGACCCGGTTGCGGGAGGCCGGGCCGCTGGTCCGGCTGTCCCGCTACGACGTGCTCGCCGTCGGCCGGTACGCCGAGGCGTACGCCGCGCTGGTCGACTGGCAGCGCTGCATCTCCTCCGCCGGCGTGGGACTCGCCGACTTCCGCACCGAGAAGCCGTGGCGGCCACCCAGCCTGCTGCTGGAGGCCGACCCGCCGCGCCACGACGCCCCGCGGGCAGTGCTGACCAAGGTGCTCAGTGCCCGCGCGCTGCGCCGGCTGCGCGAGCAGTGGCAGGCCGATGCGGCCGCCGTGGTCGACCGCGCCCTGGCCGGCGGCGGTGAGCTGGACGGTGTCACCGACCTGGCCGAGGCGTTCCCGTTGCGCGTCTTCCCCGACGCCGTCGGGCTCACCCCCGAGGGCCGGGAACACCTGCTGCCATACGGATCCTTCGCGTTCAACGCCTTCGGGCCGCGCAACGAGATCGTCACCGAGGCCGCGAAGACCGTGCAGCCGCACGTCGACTGGGTGAGCGAGCAGACCGCCCGGGACCGGCTCGCACCCGGCGGATTCGGTGCCCAGATCTGGGAGGCCGCCGACCGCGGCGACATCACCCACGAGCAGGCCCCGCTGATGGTCCGCTCCCTGCTCACCGCCGGCGTGGACACCACCGTCAACGGGATCGCCGCGACCCTGTACGCGCTGGCGAGCAATCCGAGTGAATACGACCGGTTGCGCGCCGATCCCGGGCTCGGCCGGTTGGCGTTCGAGGAGGCGGTGCGCTGGGAGTCGCCGGTGCAGACCTTCTTCCGCACCGCCACCGAACCGGTACCGCTCGGTGGTGCCGAGGTGCCGGCCGATCAGAAGCTGCTGGTCTTCCTGGGCAGCGCGAACCGGGACCCGCGGCACTGGAGCGACCCGGACCGCTACGACCTGACCCGCGACCCGTCGGGCCATGTCGGTTTCGGGATGGGGATCCATCAGTGCGCCGGGCAGCACGTGGCCCGGATGGAGGCGGAGATCCTGCTCGGCGAGATCGCCCGGCGGGTGGCGAAGATCGAGCTGGTCGGTGACCCGGTACGCAAGCTGAACAACACCCTGCGTTCCTGGCAGCGCCTGCCGCTGCGGCTGCACGCGGCGTGACACCATCGGCACATGGCTGGCAGCGGGCCGCGCCCGGATGAGGAACCGCCGCCCTCGGTGATCGGCCGAGTGGTGCGGATCCTGGCGGTGTTCTCACCCGAGGTCCCGCGGCTCACCGTCACCGAGATCGCCCGGCGCACCGGCCTGCCACTGCCCTCGGCCTCCCGGCTGGTCGGGCAGCTCGTCACCGAGGGACTGCTGGAGCGTACCGGTCAGGGAATCCAACTGGGGTTGAGAATGTGGGAACTGGCGGCGCGCGCCCAACCGGTGCTCGACCTGCGGGACACCGCGCTGCCGTTCATGCAGGTGCTGCACGCCGGCGTCGGTCAGCACACCCAGCTCGGCATCCTGGACGGGGTCGAGGTGATCTTCCTGGAGCGGCTGGCCGCACCGGGGGCGGCGGTGAACTACTCCCGGATCGCCGGCCGGATGCCGCTGCACCAGTCGTCCTCGGGACTGGTGCTGCTCGCCCACGCCGAAGTCGACCTGCTGGACCGGGTGCTCAGCGGCCCGCTGCCCGCGGCCACCGCCAACACCGTCGTGCACCCGGACCGGCTGCGCGCGCTGCTGGCCCACATCCGCCGCATCGGGTACGCCTACACCCCTGGTTTCGTGCACCCCGACACCGCCGGGCTCGCCGTCCCGCTGCGCCGCGGGCGGCGCGTGGTGGCCGCGCTGTCGCTCATCGTGCCGAACAACGAGCGGGCCCGTGACCACCTCGCGGCGCTGCAGGAATGCGCCCGGCAGGTGTCACTGGCGCTCGGGAGCGAGCGGCGCCCCCGGCTCGGGGGCTGACTCCTCGGCGGCCACCTCGGCGCTGCTGTCCACCGGCCGGCCGACGAACAGCAGCGCGATCCCGGCGATCACCATCGGGATCGCGAACACGAAGAACAGCTGCCGCGGGGTCCAGCCGGCGGCCAGCATCGCCCCGGCGCCCAGCGGCGCCAGGATGGCACCGACCCGCCCGATCCCGACGGCCCAGCCGACACCGGTCGAGCGGACCGACGGCGGATAGCGGGTGGCGACGACCGCGTACATGCCGGCCACCGAGGCGTTGATGAAGAAGCCGACGACGACCGCGGTGATCAGTGCCGAGGTCGGCGAGGAGAGCGAGGCGGCGAACACCAGGAAGATCAGTGCCGAGCCGATCAGCGCGGCGATCTCCAGGACCTTGGCCGGCAGCTTGATCGCCAATGCGGCAAGGGTGAGCGCGCCGACGATGCCGCCCAGGCTGATCAGCACCCCGCCGATCACCGACAGGTTCTCCGGCAGACCGGACTGGTTGAGCAGCCGCGGCGTCCACGAGTTCGCGAAGTAGAAGCCCGACATCAGACCGAAGAAGGCCACCCACAACAAGATCGTGGTCCGCCCCAGCCGGCCGGTGAACATGTCGCGGATGCCGATCCGCTCGTGCTCGGAGACCAGCGGCAGTTCGGCCACCGGCTCGCGGCGCATCTTGGCCAGCACCCGGTTCACCTTGGCCAGCGCGTCGGCCGGCCGCCGCTCGACCAGATAGTGGATCGACTCCGGCACCAGCGCCCAGCAGGCGATCAGGGCCACCAGGCCGACCGCGGCGCCGAGCCAGAAGGCCGACCGCCAGCCGCTCGCCTGGATCAGCGCCGCGGCGGCGAATCCGCCGACGGTGCCGCCGACCGCGTACCCCGCGGAGTTCAGCACCACCGCCGGTTCCCGCCAGCGCCTGGTGGAGTATTCCGAGACGAAGGTGCTCAGGTTCGGCAGCATCGCACCGATGCCGATCCCGGTCAGGAAGCGGAAGACGCCCAGCGTCAGCGCACTCGGCGCCAGCGCCGAGGCGGCCATGAAGATCGTCACCACCGTCAGCGCGCCGAGGGTGATGGTGCGGCGCCCGATCCGGTCGGCGAGCGGGGCGATCACGATCGAGCCGATCGCCATGCCGAACAGGCTGGCGCTGAGCAGGGTGCCCAATGCGCCCGGGCCGATGCCGAACTCGCGGCTCACCGAGGTGCTGGTGAACGCCATCACCAACACGTCGTAACCGTCGACGGTGTTCAGGAAGATGGCCACCAGCACGGCGGCGGCCTGGGAGGGCGTCATCCGCCCGGTGCTCACGATGTCGCGAACGTCACGAGCCTGCGTGCCGCTCATGGGTCTCTCCTTGCTGGACGACTCCGTTGTCGCCCGTCGGTGATGGTTTCTAGGTGACGTCGATCCGGACCCGGGCCCGGTCACCGTTCTCGGCGGCGATCCGGGAGACGCACGCGCACAGGCCGCCGCCCGATTCCTGTTCGTCGGGGCTGAAGAAGACATCGCGGTGGTCGATCGCGCCCTCGACCTCGAGCACCCGGACCTGGCAGAGCCCACACTCGCCCTTGCGGCAGTCCCACATCATCTCGACCCCGGCCGATTCCAGGGCCTCCAACATGGTGGTGTCCCGGTCGACGGTGGCGGTCACGCCGAGACGGGGAACCGATACCTCGAACTGCTGCGGCTCCCAGGAGCCGGAGTTGCCGAAGGTCTCGAACCGCAGGTTGGTCACCGGCAGCCCACGGCTGACCCAGCCCCGGCGGACCGCATCCATCAACCGGATCGGCCCGCACAGATAGACCTCGGTGCGCTGGGCCAGCGGATTCGCGGCGAGCTCGTCGAGCAGGGTGTCCACCGACAGTCCGGTGCCCTCGTCGTCGACATGCAGCCGGATCCGGTCCGGGTGCTGCTCGGCGAGCTCTGCGGCGTACGCCATCACCCGCCGGGACCGGCCGACATAGACCAGCTCATAGTCGGCGCCGCGCTGCCGCAGCACCTCGGCCATCGCGCAGAGGGCGGTGATCCCGATCCCGCCGGCGAGCAGCAGGTAGCGCGGCGCGCCGACCCCGAGCGGGAAGTTCTGCACCGGCTGGGTGACCCGGATCCGGTCACCGACCTGGAGCGAGTGCAGGTACGCCGAACCGCCGCGGCTGGCGGGGGCGAGCTGCACCGACAGTGCCACCCGGGAGCCGTCGGCGTCGGCGTCGACGATCGAATAGGAGCGCAGGTCCTCACCGCCGGGGAGCGGCACCATCAGGTCCAGATGGGAGCCGGCCGGCACCCGGGTCGGCATCGGCAGCGAGAGCTCCACCCGGCGTACCCGCTCGGCGACCTGACGGGTCGCCACCACCTCGGCGGTCTGCCAGACCCGATGGACGGTGGCAGCCATCAGACCGCCGCCTGGCGGCCCTCGGCGGCCATCATCCGCTCCAGGATCCGGCGTACCCACATCCCGCCGAGATCGATGTTGAGGCTGTAGAACTCGTGCTTCGGGTTGGCGCGGATCGCCTCCTGCTGCGCCTGCAGCATCACCTCGTCCTCACCGAAGACCCCGTGCACCCCGTTGCGCAGCTGGGTGGTGATGGTCTGGCTCTCCAGCCGGTAGTTGCGCATGAACGCCCAGAAGTAGTGGCAGGTCTCGTCGGTCTCGGGGGTGATGGTGTTCATCACGAACCCGTTGACACCCCGGCTGCGATCACCCTCGGGTGCCCCGGTGCCGGCCTCGGCCACCCCGACGTCGATGCAGATGGTGCCCGGGGCCTCGTAGCGGATGATCTGCCAGCGATCCACCTTGCCGGAGAAGCCGGGGAACTTGTCGTTCATGTTCTTCAGCCAGAACGGCGGCGGGTCGATGTCGCGCATCCAGCGGGTGACGGTGACGCTGTTCTCGTCGTGGGTGGTGTCGAAGCCGGCCTCACTGAGCTCGTCCTGGCCGATCGAGGAGGAGTGCACGAACTCCTCGTGGGTGAGGTCCATCAGATTGTCCAGCACCAGCTGGTAGTTGCACTGGGCGTGGATGGTCTCGCCGTCACCGGCCCACTCGGGGCTGTCCATCTGGTGCATGTCCGGGATCAGCGCCGGATCGGCCAGGTCGGGGTCACCGGGCCAGACCCAGACGTAGCGGTAGCGGTCGACGACCGGATAGCTCGGCACCGCCGCGCTCGGGTTCACGGTGCGCTGCGCCGGCATGTGGGTGCAGCGGCCGGCCGGGTTGTAGCGCAGCCCGTGATAGGGGCACTGGAGCTGGTCGTCGCCGACCAGGGTGCCCTGGGACAGCGGCGCCAGCCGGTGCCAGCAGGCATCGGCCAGCGCGACGGGCGTGCCGTCGGCGGTCCGGTAGAGCGCCATCGGGGTGTTGCAGATCCGCCGCGCGAGGATGCCGCGGTGGGTCACCTCGTGATCCCAGGCGACGACGTACCAGGCGTTCAGCGGGTGGTTGAACAGCTTCGCGGTCGTGCTCACCATGCTCTCGGTCACCATTGACTCCCTCGTCCGATTTACCTATCGCCATAGGTATCTGGTGGTTCCACGTAATTTACCTATGGCTATAGTGATTGGCAACGGGTTGGAGGGGAGGTTTCTCTCATGTCGCTTCGGTACGCGCTGCTCTCGCTGCTCACCGGGCAGCCCAAGACCGGGTACGAGATCGGCAAGGCGTTCGAGAGCTCGGTCGGCCATGTCTGGCACGCGGCGGACTCGCAGATCTATCCCGAGCTGCGGCGGATGGAGGCCGACGGGCTGCTGGACTGCACCGAGCAGGCCAAGGGGCGGACCACACGCAAGGTGTACGCCGTCTCGGCCGCCGGTGAGCGAGCGTTGCGGGACTGGCTTTCCGCGCCCGACCGGCCGGTGCGCTCCCGGGACCCGCAGTATCTGCGGGCGGCCTATCTGGAGTGGGCGGATCCGGCGGCGGCCCGGGCCCAGCTGGAGGAGTATGTGCGGCACTACACCGAGCAGCGTGACCTGCTGCGGCGTACCCGGGACAGCCTGCTGGATCGCAGCCACCCGGTCCTCGCCGCCCGGTTGGCCCGGTTGCCGGCCGAACAGCACGAGGCGGTGGTCGCGTTCAAGGCGTTCGCCTACGCGGGGATGATCCGCCAGGCCGAGGAACAGGTGGCCTGGGCCCGGGAAGGGCTGACACTGATCGATGAGCTGGAGCGCTCCGGGGTGTACGCCACCGCCGACTGACCCGAGACCCTAGAGTTGGCGCCATGAAGTTCCTCAAGATTGTGCTCGGCGTGATCGGGCTGATCGGGTTGGGTGTCGGCGGCTATTTCCTCGGCCAGACCGATACCAGCACCCCGGTGCTGGCAGCGGCCGGTTGCGCCGGCGCTGGTGGGTTGTTGCTCGGCCTGGGCCTGGGGCTGCCGGGGCGGACCAGCACCTCGATCGAGCGCGCCGCCCAGCAACGGATGGCGGACAAGCAGCAGGCCGAGATCCAGTCACGAGCCCGGGCCGCGGCCGACTCGAATCGCATCGACCAGCCGACCGGGGGAGCGACCCGGACCGCTGCCGGGGCAACCGATCCGGTGGAGGAGTGAGGTGCGGGTCGCCGACGCCGAATACGTGCTGGTGACCTCGTACGCCAGCCGCGACGAGCCCGACGAACAACTGCACCAGATCGTGCAGCTCGCCGAGAACACGATCGGCTTCTGGGTCAACGACCTGAGCAAGGTCGCCGATCTGGAGACCGCCCCGGTGGTCAGCCTGCGCGCCAGCGACAAGCGCGGCAGGCCCGATCTCGGCGAACCGGTCTGGGAGGGCCGGGCCCAGGTGCTCACCGACGGCGAACGCTTCGACGAGGTGCGCCGGCTGGTCGAGCAGAAGTATTCGCTCGGCTCGGGCCTGGATGAGCTGATGAGCAGGGCGAAGGGGCTGCTCGGCCGGACGCCGACCGAGGCCGTCGTGGTGATCACCATCCTGTCCTGAGCCGCCCGGGCTTGCCCGCGACCCTCTCGCGCCGACACTGGTGACATGGCTCGATCGTCGCTGCGCTCCACCGCACCATCGCAGGCGTTCACCACGGTCACGATCTGCTGCACGGTGTTCGGCAGTCTCACCCTGGCGCTGATGGCCATGATGGCGGCGGGTGTGGTGGACAGCCTGCGCCGCTATCCGCAGGCCGACAGCGGTGGGCCGATCATCGCCTTCGGCGCGATCATCCTGCTGGGCTGGACGCCGCTGCCCGGGGTGTTCCTGACGATGTTGTGGAAGGGCCGGGCCAGTGATGCGCTGCTGCTGCCCGGGCGGTCACTGCGCGCGATCGGCGAGGAGAGCGGGGTCCGCCCGCTGGTCGGCTGGCCGGGCCGGGCGGTGCTGCGGATCCTGATGATCCTGGCGGTGCTGCTGATCTTCTACCAGTTCTTCGCCGACGACGATGCCCTGCCGCCGGGGCCGGTGTTCCTCGGTCAGCTGCTGGTGCTGATCGCCTGGACCGCGACCTATGTGGAGCTGCTGGTGCGGATCAGCCAGCGACTGCTCCGACGACCAAGGCTGCGTTGAGCGCGCAGGCGATCACTACGACCAGCCAGGCCAGCGCGGTCAGCCAGCGGGCGTTGCGGTGGGCGCCCATCAGGTCGCGGTTCGCGGTGAGCCGGACCAGCGGGATCAGCGCGAACGGGATGCCCAGGCTGAGCACCACCTGACTGATCACCAGGGCCCGCGTCGGGTCGGCGCCCAGCGCCAGCACGACCAGGGCCGGGATCGCGGTGACCGCGCGGCGGACCAGTAGCGGGATCCGCAGCCGCAGCAGCCCGGCCATGATCACCGACCCTGCCAGCGCGCCCACCGAGGAGGACGCGATGCCGGAGGCCAGCAGCCCGACGGCGAAGGCCAGCGCGACCCATGGGCCGAGGCTGGCGGCGATCGCGGCGTGCGCGCCCTCGATGCTGTCGATCTGGCTGCCGAACAGGCTGCCCGCGGCGAGCAGCAGCATGCCGATGTTCACCGATCCGGCGATCAGCAGGGAGAGCAGCACGTCGAGGCGTTGCACGCCGAGCAGCCGCCGGGTGTCGGCGGCCGGTCGGGTATCGGCGCCGCCGAACCGGTCACCGGTCAATCCGGAGTGGGCGTAGACGGCGTGTGGCATCACCGTCGCACCGAGCATGCTCACCGCCAGCAGCACCGACTCGCTGCCTTGGAACCGGGGGCGGAGTCCGGCGAGGGCCGCGCCCGGATCCAATCGGGTCACCAGCAGCCCGGCCATGAAGCCCAGGGTGATCACCGCCAGGAAACACATCACGACGAACTCGAAGGGCCGGAATCCGAACCGGGACTGGATCGCGAGCAGGCCCAGGGAGACGACGGTGATGATCACCCCGGCGAGCAGCAGGTCGATCCCGAAGAGCAGATGCAGGGCGAGCGCACCGCCGACGATCTCGGCCAGATCGGTGGCCAGCGCGACCAGTTCGGCCTGCACCCAGTAGGCCAGTCGGGCCGGTCGGCCGAGGCGTACCCCCAGCAGGGCCGGCAGGCTCTGCCCGGTGATCAGGCCGACCTTCGCCGACAGGTACTGCACCAGCACCGCCATCAGATTGGCCAGCACCAGCACCCAGAGCAGCAGGTAGCCGAACTGGGCTCCGGCACTCAGATTGGCGGCGACGTTGCCCGGGTCGACGTAGGCGATCGCGGCCACGAAAGCGGGTCCCAGCAGTGCCCGGATCGGTCGCTGCTGCCTGTGCATGGTGCGACGGTATCGAGAGGCCGGGTTGGGGGAAGATTCCGGCCTCCGGGGAGGGACAACAGGCCGGTCGCGGGGTTACCGTTCTAGGGCTGGCACAGATCGGGGGAGTGATGGCCAACAAGGTGCGGATCGCGGCAGGGATCGGATTGTCCCTGCTGATGGTCCCGCCGCTCGCGTGGGTGACCTTCGCACCCGCGGACAGCACGGATCAGACCAGCCCGCCGGCGGCGGCCGCGACGCCGGCCCCGGTGCCCACCGCCGAACCGGAGCTGGCGGAGGTCCCGGACGACTCTCCGGGCACCGAGGCCGGACTGGGCGGCGTACCCGATGCGGCCCCGCCTCCGCCACCGCCGCCCGCACCGGCACCCCCGCCGCCTCCGCCGTCGTCGGCTCCCGCGCCCGAACCGGCACCGACGAAGAAGCCGGCCAACAACGCCCCGCCGGCCGGATCGAACGGTGCTGGGCAGGCCGCGGCCGCGCAGCGCTGCAGCAGCACCGCGGTGAAGCCGACCCGCTTCCAGGTGCCACGGATGAATGTCGATGCCCCGTTGCTGACCGTCGGCAAGGACAGCAAGGGCAACCCCGGGGCGCCCCCGCTGTCACAGATGTTCAGCACCGCCTGGTACCGCGGTTCGCCCCCGCCGGGCAGCAGCCGGGGCAACGTGATCATCAACGTGCACTCCTTCGCCAGTGGTTCGGCCCTGGGTAACAACCTCTACCTCTCGGGCGGCCTGAAGGCCGGTGACACGATCCGCATCATCGGTGAGGGCGGCCAGGTGGCCTGCTACCGGTTCCGGGAGAAGATCAAGTTCCCGGTGGCCAGTTACGATCCGCGCTCGGGGATCTACCACAACGCCACCGGCCGGCCGCAGCTGGCGATCATGACCTGCTGGGATCGCAACCCACGCACCGGCGAATACGACTCCCGGGTCATCTTCTACGCCGACCGCGTCCTCTGATTCGCACGCTCATCGAGTAGGTCGCGCAGCGACCGTGTCGAGATGAGCCCATGACGCCCGAGCGAGTCGAAGCCACCGTGACGCATGTCCCCGCCGGGTCCCGTGCGCTGGGACATGCACTAGTCGAAACCAGACCGCACCGAAACCCAGTCCCACTGGATTTGATCATGGACTCCGCGGACTACTGCATGTCCTAGCGTTCGGACGCCTGGAATGCCGGCATACCCGCCGGACTCGAAGTGGCGCTGCCGATCATGATCGGTGCACTGGTCGGCGGCTGGCTGGTGGACCGGCTCGGCCGGTACCGGCTGTTCATGGCCCGGTTCTAAGCTGGCTGCGTGCGCGCACTGGTCTATGACGACGTCGGCGGCCCGGTCGAACTGCGTGAGGTCGCCGATCCCACTCCGCCGGATGGGGGAGTCGTGGTCGAGGTCCGGGCCACCGGCCTGTGTCGCAGCGACTGGCACGCCTGGGCCGGGCATGAGGCGGTGCCGCTGCCGAACGTTCCCGGGCACGAGCTGGCCGGGGTGGTTGCCGAGGTCGGCACCGGCGTACGCCGCTGGCGGGTCGGGGACCGGGTCACCGTTCCGTTCGTCGAGGGCTGCGGGCTGTGCCGCTGGTGCGCCGAGGGCAATGGCCAGGTCTGCCCGGATCAGCGGCAGCCCGGATTCACCCACCCCGGTTCGTTCGCTGAGAAGGTGGCCCTGTACGCCGCCGACACCAACCTGGTTGCGCTGCCCGACGGGGTCGGGTTCGCGGCCGCCGCCAGTCTCGGCTGCCGGTTCGCGACCGCCCATCGGGCCCTGGTGGCGCGGGCGGTCGTGCGGCCGGGGGAGTGGGTGGTGGTCGTCGGAGCCGGCGGTGTGGGGCTGTCGACGGTCATGATCGGGGCCGCGTTGGGTGCTCGGGTGATCGCCGTCGACCCCAATCCCGCGGCCGGTGAGCTGGCCGTCTCCTTGGGTGCGGCAGCAGCGCTGGTGCCCGACGCGGACCTGCATGAGCGCGTTGTCGAACTGACCGACGGTGGGGCACAGATCGCGGTGGATGCGGTTGGCTCCGAGGCGGCCGCGGCGACCGCGATCGGATCACTCCGCCGCCGCGGACGGCATGTCCAGGTCGGCCTGCTGCCGCCGACCCCGCAGCATCCGCGGATCCCGATGGATCGGGTCATCGGTTGGGAGTTGGATGTGTTCGGCAGCCACGGGATGGCAGCCGCCGACTATCCGGCCATGCTGGAGCTGGTGAGTGCGGGCATCCTGCAACCCGAGCGGCTGCTGGAGCGTACGATCTCACTGGCCGAGGCGGCCGAATTGCTACCCAGGTTGGATTCCGCCACCCCGACCGGCATCACCGTCATTGATCCGACTGCCATTGATCCACTCGCCCCACGCGCTCAGACGCCGTAATCCTCGTCGGTGACGTGGTCGAGCCAGGTCACCACCTCGCCCTGGCCGTCGGCCTCCTGGATCGCGACATGCGCCATGAACCGATCCGGCGTCGCACCGTGCCAGTGCTCCTCACCCGGTTCGATGTAGACGACATCACCGGGGCGGATCTCCTGCGGCTCGCCGCCGCGGAGGCAGACCAGCCCGATGCCGTCGGTCACATAGAGCGTCTGGCCCTTGGGATGGCGGTGCCAGGCGGTCCGCGCCCCCGGCGCGAACCGCACGTGCGCGGCACCCACTGCCGATTGCTCGTCGGGATTTCGGATCGGCTCCATCAACACGTTCCCCGTGAACCACTCCGAGGGCCCCGCACCGGTCTTCCCGCCGCTCCTGGTGAACTTCATCCCGTTGTCCCTCCGCTCGTCTGCCTATGTGATGAGTCTGCCCCTGGTGTCACGGCTCGTCGACCGGTTCGATGGCCCGGGTGATCGACTCCTCCGGCGGCAGCACCTCGCGCACGTCGTCGGGGAGCTGGTCATAGGTATAGGTGGCGGCCGCGACCGGAGCGGTTGTCGAGGCCAGGGAGTACTCCACCACCTCGTCGTCGCGGCCGGTACAGAGCAGGACGCCGATCGTGGGCGCATGACTGGCCGGATCGCGCAGGAGGCGGTCTGCCGCCTCGACATAGAAGGCGAGCTGACCGGCGTCCTGGGGATCGAAGCGACCGACCTTGATCTCGAACACGATGAACCGCAGGCTCGGGTAGTGGAAGAAGACCAGATCGGCGAAGAACTCCTGTTCACCGACGCGCAACGGCACCTGTCGCCCGACGAAGGCGAGGCCATTGCCCAGTTCGAGCATGGTGCGGGTGAGGTTGTCCATCATCGCGTCCTCGACCAGCCGTTCTCTGGCCGGCGCCGCGAGACCGAGGAAGTCCAGCACGACCGGATCGCGGGTGGCCTGCTGGGCGAGATCGCTGTCCGGTGCCGGTAATCGGTCGGCGAAGTGCTCCGCGGCTCCAGCCTCCGGCGTACGCCTGGGCGGCGTACCAATCGCGTCGGCTCGTGTCGGGGAGTCGGTCCAGCAAGACTATTACGCGGCCCCAGGGCGATTGTGCAGCAGCTGCTGCACAATTTGGATCGGGCCAGGCGAGCGCCACCTTGCGCATGTAGTGCAGGTTGCGGACGCCCAACCCGGTCTGGTCCGGGAAGCGCATTCGCAGGTCGGCCGCCAACCGCTTGATCACCTGGCTGCCCCAACCCTGCGCCTGCTGGCGAGCCAGGATCGCGGAGCCGATCGCGTGATAGGTCGCAAAGCGTTCCCGAGCAACCGATGCCATGGCCCGCGCGCGACGGGCGTCCAGTGCGGAAACGATGGCGTCGATCAGTTCGCCGAAGGCGGCGCTGCCCTCGATATCCCCCATGTTCACGAACCTAGGGATGGGCTCTGACAGTCGCGCTTGCGGCCGGTCTTCTGGATCCATGCCTGGGTGACACACCCCTTGACGCGCGGCATCGACCTCGCTTTATAGTTGCGCATCAAAACAAATGGCGTGGGTCTCCCTTCGCCATACCTACTGGGGGTGGCAATGATGCAATCTTCGCTGAGCCGTAGGACTCTGCTCGGACTGACCGCGGGAGGCGTACTCGCTTCCGTCGCGGGTTGTGGTGGCGGCGCGCGACCCACCGGTCAGGCCGGTGCCGGCGGAGCGCCACCAGCCGATGGGGCGACGTGGTGGTCACTGTCGGGTACCTCCAACGAGAAGGTCCACAAGGATGCGTTCACCCGCTACAACGGGCTGTCGGACAAACTCGGAACGGTCCAGACGACGTTCTTCGCCAACGACGCGTACAAGCAGAAGCTGCGCACGGCACTCGGCGCCGGTCAGGCACCCACGATGATCTACGGCTGGGGCGGCGGCAGCATGCGTACCTGGGCCCAGGACGGCCAGGTGGAGGACCTCACCCCATGGCTGGACCAGAACGCGGACTTCAAGAACAAGTTCACCGAAACCCTCTGGGAGGCCGCGACGACCCCCGACGGAAAGATCTACGCCATCCCGGTGAATGGCACCCAGCCGATCGTTCTCTTCTACAACAAGAAGATCTTCGCCGATGCCGGGGCCAGGCCGCCGACGACCTGGGACGAGTTGATGGCGCTGGTGGAGGTGTTCAAGGGCAAGGGCATCGCCCCCTTCGCGTTGGCCGGTCAGTCGCGGTGGACGTCGATGATGTGGCTCGAATATCTGCTCGACCGGGTCGGCGGACCCGAGGTCTTCCGGAACATCTTCGACAAGCGGCCGGACGCCTGGCTGGACGATGCGGTCGTCCAGGCCGCTCAGCGGGCCCAGGAGCTCGTCAGGGCCGAGGCGTTCCCCAAGGGGTTCGCGTCCATGGCGGCGGACAGCAACACCGACGTCGCGCTCCTGTGGACGGGCAAGGCGGCCATGATGCTCCAGGGCGGTTGGACCTACGGCGTGATGAAGCAGAGTGGCGGTGACTTCGTCTCCGGGGGCAATCTGGGTTTCACCTCGTTCCCGACGATTCCGGGCGGAAAGGGGAAGCTGGACGCCCTGGTCGGCAACCCGAGCAACTACATCTCGATCTATGCGAAGCATTCCGAACAGCAGCGCCAGATCGCCAAGGACTCGCTCATCCGAGGCCTGTGGGCCGAGCAGACGATCGATGACTGGATCGCCACCGGCGTCGTCCCCGGATTCAAGGGTGTCGAGAGCAAGTTCACCGGGACGCCGGACGAGCCCTACCTGAAGTTCCTCTACGACTCGTTGAACTCGGCCTCCTCGTTCACCCAGTCCTGGGACCAGGCTCTCGACCCGACCGCGGCGGAGGCGCTCCTGGTCAACATCGAGGAGTTGTTCCTGCTGAAGATCACACCCCAGGAGTTCGCCCAGAAGATGAATGCGGTCAAGGTATAGCGGATCATGACCGATGTCGTCGCGTCCAACGCTGAACCTCCCGAGCCGCGGAGTGTGCAGCGTACCCATGTCCTCCTGTTCGCCCTCCCGGCCCTGCTGTTCTTCCTGATCTTCGCGCTGATCCCGCTGCTGGGGGTCGTCGCGCTGTCATTCACCAACTGGAACGGGATCGGTGAGATCACCTGGGCGGGCCTGGAGAGCTGGCGTGAAGCGCTCGCTCGGCCGTCGACCTGGAACGGCCTGTGGCTGACGATCAAGATCATCGTGCTGTCGTGGCTGGCCCAGACGCCGATCAGCATCCTGCTCGGGACGTTCATCGCGGGCCAGCAGAAGTACCGCAACGTGCTCGCGATCCTCTATTTCCTGCCACTCCTGCTGAGTTCCGCGGCCATCGCCATCACCTACAAGACCCTGCTGGACCCCTACTTCGGACTGTCCGCGGGGCTCGGCATCCCTGCTCTCGCGCAGGACTGGCTGGGGGACACGACGCTGGTCTGGTACGTCCTGGTGTTCATCATCGCCTGGCAGTTCATCCCCTTCCACACACTGATCTATCAGGGTGGGGTGCGGCAGATTCCCAGGCAGCTCTACGAAGCCGCCGAGATCGACGGGGCTGGCCGGATCAGCCAGTTCTTCCACATCACCCTGCCGCAGCTGAAGTACACGATCATCACCTCCTCGACCCTGATGGCGATCGGTGCCCTGACCTACTTCGACATCATCTTCGTGCTCACCGGCGGCGGTCCGGGTGTCGCGACGCGAATCCTTCCCCTCGACATGTACCTCACCGGTTTCCGCGGGAACGAAATGGGGGTCGCCAGTTGCCTGGCGGTGATCCTGGTGGTCTTCGGTCTCCTGCTGGCGATGGGGATCCAGCGGCTGGGCGGAACCGACGCCACGTCCAGTCAGCTCGAGGGAGGCGTGTGAGATGGGCGCCCGGCGCAACTATCTGGGCGGGGCCTTCGGGATCCTCTGGCTCCTGGTCATCCTGCTGCCCATCTACTACGTGGTGATCACCGCGTTCAAACCGCTCTCCACCTACATGGGTGGCAACCCCTTCGCGCTTCCTTCCCCACCCTCGTTGGAAAACTTCCAGGCCGTCGTCGAGGCGGGTTTCGGCTCCTACCTCGCCAACAGCCTGATCGTGGTCCTCGGCTCGGTGGTGCCACTGGTCCTGATCGCCTTCATGGCGTCATATGCCATCATCCGCGGGGTGGGCTGGCCGTTCTCGGTCGCCCGGCGGCTTTTCCTGCTGGGGTTGGCGATTCCGGTTCAGGCGACGATCGTCCCGGTCTATCTGATGATCATCGAGATGGGGCTCTACGACACGTTGCCGGCGCTGATGCTTCCGGCGATCGCATTCGGGCTGCCGTTGACGATCCTCATCCTGTCGAACTCGCTGCGGGACGTCCCCAAGGAGCTCTTCGAGTCCATGATGGTCGACGGTTGTTCCGAATGGCAGATGATGTGGCGACTGGCCTTCCCCATGGTTCGGCCGGCCCTGGTCACGGTGGGTGTCTATCAGGCACTCATGCAGTGGAACGGATTCCTGTTCCCGCTGATCCTGACCCAGTCGCCGGAACGGCGTACGCTGCCGCTCTTCCTCTGGAACTTCCAGGGCGAGTTCGCCACCAACATCCCGGCGGTGCTGGCGGCCGTCTTCGTCTCCAGTCTGCCCATCGTGTTCCTGTACGCCGTCGGGCGCCGCCAGCTCGTGGCCGGGATGACCGCGGGAGTGGGAAAGTAACCGGCCTCGGACTCCTCGGGTTCTCCTCAGGCGGGCGCGTCGACGCCCGCAGTCATCCAGCGGGCGGGTTCGAGGACCAGACTCTGCAGTGCGGTGTACGCAGCCCCCAGCGATGCCGACTCGGGGTCGCTGGTCACCGCGGACACCCGCGGGGGAGCGAACGGGGCGGAGAGCACGCGAGGGCGCAGTTCGTCGAGCACCGGCGGGATGAGGAACTCTGCGATGACCGCGAGGTGCCCACCGAGCACCACCTCGGAGACGTCGAGCAGGTTGAGCGCCCCGGCCAGCACGATGCCCAGCCGGGTGGCCGCGTCGGACACGGCCGCATGGGCCCGCTGGTCACCGGCCGCCAGCAGGGACCGGAGCTGCACCGCGTCGTCGGCGCCGGCAGACGCGCAGAGTGCCGCCTGCCCGACGTAGGTCTCCAGGCAACCGGTTGCCCCGCACCCGCACCGGCGCCCGCTTCTGCTGACGCAGACGTGTCCGATCTCACCGGCCCAGCCGTTGCGGCCGGTCCTGACGTCACCGGCATTGACCAGCGCCGAGCCGATGCCGTGTTCACCGGAGACATAGAGGAAGTCCTGGTGCTCCGACGGGCGCCCGGGGGCGGTCCAGGAGATCGTCATCGCCGCGCAGTCGGCTTCATTGCTGATGCCGACGGGGACGCTCGAGCCGAAGACGGAGCTCAGATGTCTGCGCGCATCGACTTCGTGCCAACCCAGGTTGGGGGCGCGCAGCAGGATGCCTCGGGAGGTGTCCACCAGCCCGGGGAGTGCCAGGTGCACACCGGCCAGCATCGCGTCCGGCGGTGCCACCTTCAGCAGCTTGCGGGACTGCCGCGCCAGGCCCCGAATGGCCTTGGCAGGATCGGATCCGGAGAGTTCGGCCTCGACGCGCGACTCCTGCAGCACGGTGCCGGTGAGGTCGACCAGTCGTGCGGCCGTGTGCCCCACGTTCAGTTCGAGGCCGAGTGCCACCCACCCCTCGGCGCGGGGCAGCAGTGGCACGGCCGGCCGGCCCCGGTGACCGTCGAACAGGGGTGGGCTCTCGGTGAGGAATCCTTCGGCGATGAGCTCATCGACCAGGCGGGACACCGTGGAGCGGGTCAGTCCGGTTCTCGCCGCGATGTCTGCCCTGGAAGGTGCTTCCGGGGCAGCCAGCACCTGGCGTACGACGGTGGACAGGTTCTGCGATCGCAGACCCGACTGACGAGCCACCGTGCTCATGGCTGGATCCGGTGTGGGTGGGCGGAACTCGGGCTGGGCATGCGTCTCCTGACTCTTGACTGGGCTACCACCCGAATCATATGTTGTGCAAAAGAACAAATTACGAGGAGGCGCCCCGATGTCCCGACACCCTACGCCCGACGACAGGTTCTCCTTCGGTCTCTGGACCGTCGGCTGGACGGGTACCGACCCGTTCGGCGTGGAGACCCGAGCCGCCCTCGATCCCTGGGAGTACGCCGCCCGATTGGCCGAACTGGGTGCCTGGGGCATCACCTTCCACGACAACGACGTGTTTCCCTTCGACGCGGACGACGCGACTCGCGCCAAGCGGGTGGCCCAGCTCAAGGACGTGGCGGACAAGGCGGGTCTGGTCATCGAGATGGTGACCACGAACACCTTCACCCACCCGGTCTTCAAGGACGGCGGGTTCACCTCGAACGATCGCGCGGTGCGCCGGTTCGGCCTGCGCAAGGTGCTCAAGAACGTCGACCTGGCTGCCGAACTCGGCGCCGAGACCTTCGTGATGTGGGGTGGGCGAGAGGGGTCCGAATACGACTCGTCGAAGGACTTCCACGCCGCCTTCGAGCGATACAGGGAGGGCCTCGACACGGTCGCCGCCTACATCAAGGCCAAGGGCTACGACCTCGTCATCGCGCTGGAACCGAAGCCGAACGAACCGCGCGGTGACATCTTCCTGCCCTCGGTCGGACACGCTCTCGCCCTCATCGCCGAACTGGACAACGGCGACATCGTCGGGCTCAACCCCGAGACGGGTCACGAGCAGATGGCGGGGCTCAACTACAACCACGGGCTGGCCCAGGCGCTGTTCAGCGGAAAGCTCTTCCACATCGACCTGAACGGCCAGCACGGTCTCAAGTTCGATCAGGATCTGGTCTTCGGCCACGGTGATCTGTTGAGCGCCTTCTTCACGGTGGACCTCCTGGTCAACGGGTTCCCCGCGAGCCCCGACGGGCCGCGCTACACCGGTCCCATCCACTTCGACTACAAGCCGTCGCGTACCGAGGGCATGGAGGGTGTCTGGGAATCCGCGGCCGCCAACATGGAGACCTACCTGATGCTGAAGGACAAGGCCCTGGCGTTCCGTGCCGATCCCGAGGTCCAGGAGACCATGAAGGCGTCCGGGGTCCTCGAGCTGGCCCAACCCACCCTTTCGGAGGGGGAGAGTGTCGAGGCCTTCCTGGCGCAGCAGGAGGACTTCGACGTGGCGGCGGCCGCGGACCGTGAATACCACTTCGTGAAACTCCACCAGTTGGCCCTGCGCCACCTGATCGGCTGACGGGGCGGATCATGGCACTGGTGGCAGGGATCGACACCTCGACGCAGTCCTGCAAGGTCCTCGTCGTCGACGCGGCCTCGGGGCGCGTCGTGCGGGAAGGTGCAGCCAGGCATCCGGCCGGAACGGAGTGCCCACCGGATGCCTGGTGGACGGCCTTCCGCGAGGCCGCGAAACAGGCCGGTGGCCTCGACGACGTCAGTGCGGTCAGTGTGGGCGGGCAGCAGCACGGTCTCGTCGCGCTCGACTCGGACGGCGCCGTCATCCGACCTGCCCTGTTGTGGAATGACACGCGCTCCGCGGCCGCCGCCGAGGAGCTGACCCGGGAGCTGGGTCCGGAAGCCTGGGCGGAGGCGACCGGTCTGGGGGTACTGGTGGCGTCGTTCACGATCACCAAGCTCCGCTGGCTCGCCGATCACGAGCCGGAGAATGCCGCGCGCATCGCAGCGATCTGTCTGCCGCACGACTGGCTGACCTGGCAGCTCATGGGCGGTGGCGATCTGTCGACGCTGGTCACCGATCGCTCCGACGCATCCGGGACGGGTTACTTCGACCCCGTGTCGGGTCGATACCGCCGGGACCTGCTGGCGCGGGCACTCCGCCGGACGGAGGCGGAGGTCGCCGACATCGTCCTTCCCCGGGTGCTGGGACCGCACGAGACCGCCGGCCGGCTCGCTGCGGCTGTCGGGTCGCCCGATGCGCTGGTGGGTCCCGGTTGTGGCGACAACGCTGCGGCCGCGCTGGGGCTGGAGCGTACGCCCGGGCAGGCGATCGTGTCCGTCGGCACGTCCGGCGTCGTGTCCGCGGTGTCGAAGACCCCGATCCGCGACGTGTCGGGGCTGGTGGCGGGATTCGCCGATGCCACCGACGCCTTCCTGCCGCTGATCGCCACCATCAACGGCGCCCGCATCATCGATGCCACGGCGGCGGTCCTCGGGTCCGACCATGAGGGAGTGAGTGCCCTCGCCCGAGCAGCGGAACCGGGAGCGGGCGGCCTGGTGTTCGTTCCCCACCTCGACGGTGAGCGTACGCCGAACCTGCCGGAGGCCTCGGGGAGTCTGGTGGGGCTCACCCTCGCCACCATGACCCAGCAGAACCTGGCCCGCGCGGCGGTCGAGGGTCTGCTGTGTCTGTTGGGCGTCGGTGTCGAGGCCCAGTGTGCCCAGGGGGTCGAGATCGATCACATCACCCTGATCGGGGGAGGCGCCCGATTGGGGGTCCTGCGGGAGTTGGCTCCCGCCGTGCTGGGTGTGCCGGTCTCCGTGCCGGAACCGGGGGAGTACGTGGCCCTCGGCGCCGCGAGGCAGGCCGCCTGGGTGCTTTCGTCGTCGGCGGCCCCGCCCGAATGGGGCCGGGTCGGGACCGAGTCGTTCGAGGGGGAACCGACACCGTGGATCCAACAACGCTACGACCGGGTGGCGGCGCAGCTGACCGAGCTGATCATCACCGATGACCGACCGAGCTGAGGAGAAGACAGTGACCGAGTTGCACGTGAGCCCGAACGGCTCGGACGCCGCCGACGGGAGCGAGTCCACCCCATTCCGCACGATCAATCATGCGGCCCAGATCGCCCGCGCCGGTGACACGGTGGTGGTGCACGCCGGGGAATACCGCGAGTGGGTCAAGCCCCGGCGCGGTGGGCTGAGCGACCAGCGCCGCATCACCTACACGGCCGCGGACGGCGACCATGTCGCCATCTTGGGATCGGAGCGGGTCGACTCCTGGGAACGGCAGGACGGGGACGTCTGGAAGGCCGTCCTGTCCAACAGCATGTTCGGTGACTGGAACCCCTTCGCCCTGGAGCTGCGCGGCGACTGGGTCGTCCGGCCCGTCGGTGACGAACCCGTCCGACACCTCGGCGACGTCTATCTTGACGGAAAAGCCTTCTATGAGGCGGATTCCTTCGACCAGCTGGCGTCTCCACAGCGGCGCGATCGCATCGTGGACGACCGCACGGGTCAGGAGGTCGCGATCGCTGACCCCGACCAGACGACCCGGCTCTGGTTCGCCGAGGTGGACGCGGAGAACACCACCGTGTGGGCCACCTTCCACGATGCCGATCCGAACCGGGAACTGGTGGAAGTGAGCGTACGCCGCTCGGTGTTCCAGCCGGAGGCGAACCACATCGACTACATCACCGTGCGCGGCTTCGAACTCGCGCACGCCGCCACGCCCTGGGCTCCCCCCACCGGGGGACCAGCCGGGCCTCATCGGACCCAACTGGGCCAAGGGCTGGATCATCGAGCAGAACCACATCCATCACGCGAAGTGTTCTGCCGTCTCCCTGGGCAAGGAGGCGAGCACGGGTGACAACTGGTTCACCGAGCGGCGGGACAAGCCCGGTTACCAGTACCAGCTCGAGGCCGTCTTCCGGGCCCGGCAGATCGGTTGGTCCAAGGAGCAGATCGGGAGCCACATCGTCCGTGACAACGTGATCCATGACTGCGGGCAGAACGGCATCGTCGGACACCTGGGGTGTGTCTTCAGCGAGATCCGCAACAACGAGATCCACGACATCGCCACCAAGCGGGAGTTCTACGGCCACGAGATCGGCGGGATCAAGCTGCACGCGGCCATCGACGTCCAGATCGTGGGCAACCACATCCATGACTGCGCGCTGGGGATCTGGAGCGACTGGCAGACCCAGGGCACGAGGATCAGCCGCAATGTCTTGCACGACAACAATCGCGACCTCTACGTGGAGGTCTCCCACGGCCCCTACATCGTCGACCACAACGTGTTGGCATCGCCCGCGGCCATCGAGGTCTGGAGTGACGGGGGCGCCTACGTGGGCAATCTGGTGGCGGGCACGTTCATGGTGCGTCCGGTACCGGAGCGACCGACGCCCTATCACGTACCCCATTCCACCGAGGTGGCAGGATATGCCGGCAACTTCGCGGGCGACGACCGCATCGTCGGAAATGTCTTCGTGGGCAACGGTGGTGATCCGCGTGACGTGCGGGGGGTGTATGAGTGGGGCATCGAGCCGCAGACCCGGGTGGGATACGGATCGCTGGCCTATGACGGTCACCCCGCGTCGTTCGAGGAGTTCCTGGACAACGTGGAGGCGGCGCTGCCCGGTGACGTCAACATCTTCGATGGGTTGAAGAATCCGGTCTATCCGCGCGACAACATCTATCTGAACGGCGCGCAATCCTTCGAGCGTGAGGAAAGCGCCCTCACCGACCCGATGGACCCGGGGGTCCGCATCCATGCCACCGACGGGCGTGTGGAGCTGGAGCTCACCCTGCCCGAGGGCTTCGCGGACCACGTCGTGGCGACCGCCACCACCCAGAACCTGGGCCGGGTACGCATGGTGGACGCCGAGTTCGACGCACCGGACGGCGCGCCGCTCAGCCTCGACGAGGACCTGCTCGGCGACCGTTCCGGCGAATCGGCACCCGCCGGCCCGATCCACTCGCTCGAACCGGGACCCAACCGGGTCACGCTGCTGACGCGTACGCGAACCTGACGGCTCACTCCGCCAGGATCGTGAAACCGAGCCCCCGGCGATCACCGGGGGCCAGTGCCGTTGCGGTGTCGGGCCCATTGAAGGCATCCGGTGGGCAGGTCATCGGCTCGACGGCGAGCCCGCGCCGGCCCACCTCCTCGCCCGAATAGAGCTGGAGCCAGGGTGTGGCGGCGCGCAGGGACACCGTCATGCCGCCCCCGGACAGGGCGACCGACCAGCCCCGATCCGGCAGGCCGGTGAAGGCGTGATCCACGCTTCGCCCGCGCATCGCGGTCGGCTGGGTGAAGTCGTACGCCGTGCCGAGGACGCCGGACAGGCCGACCGGTGCCAACTGCTCGTCGACGCTCAGGATCTGTGACGCCGGACAGGTCACGACGCAGTCGTTGATGGGCAGGTTGTCGCAGGTGAGGTAGGGGTGGACCCCCAGGCCCACGGGTGCGGTTTCGGGCCCGATGTTCTGTGCGCCGATCGTCGCGTCGAGGCCGTCGGCCGTCAACCGGTAGGTCACCGACAGGGCGAGCGCGAACGGATAACCGAGCGAACCGGGCAGCGTGAGGGTGAGCGTCACACCGTCGGCGCTCCGTGCGTCGACGCGCCAGTCCGACCAGATGGCCAACCCGTGGAGCGCGGCGCCGGTCGTCGCCTCGTTGATCGGCAGGGCGAACTCGCGACCGGCGAAGGAGTAGCGACCTCCGGTGACCCGGTTCGGCCAGGGTGCGAGGACCCGGCCCATGTAGGACGCCCCGCCCACGCCGCGCGCCGGGTCGAAGGAGCAGATGGCGTCGCGACCCGCATGGCGGAGCTGGACGAGCGTCGCACCGGCCGTGCTGACCACGGCCTCCCAGTCGCCACGCGCCAGCCGGAGCTGCTCGCCATTCAGTCCCATCGGGGATCACTCGCTCGGATCGGTCCGAAACGCCGCCTCGACCACGGTTCGGGTCGGGCGGCGCTCCTGGTTGTCAACTGGCGGAGGATAGGGGATTCGAACCCCTGAGGGCTTGCACCCAACCCGCTTTCCAAGCGAGCGCCATAGGCCACTAGGCGAATCCTCCGCCGGGTAGCGTACCGTGCGCGGCGCCCGGACGCGAACCGAGATCGCCCGGTCGGCGGGATCGGATCAGTCGGCCTCGGCCAAGAAGCGCTCCACCACGGTCGCGGTCTGCACCGGGGTCTCGTCGGCGGGGTAGTGGCCGGCGTTCGCCATCACCGCGATCCGGACATCGGGCAGCACCGCACCCCAGGTCTGGCGTACCGTCTCCTCGTCGAGCACCCGGTCGTGCTCACCGACGATGACCAGCGCCGGCACCGTGACACCGGCCAGGTCGTCGGCGAAATCTGCCTCGGCCCAGGACTTCAGATGGCCGCGGAACGCCTCGGTCGAGGACTGCTCCATCGAATGCGCCACGGTCCGGTTCACCCAGGACTCGGTGTTCCGGTTCCCGGTGGTGAAGTCGACGATCGCGTACCGCTTCTCCCGATCATCGGGCGCACCGAAGAACAGCTCACGGGTCGGCTCGTCGAAGGGGGTCGGGGTCGCACCGACCGGCGCGATGCCGACGATCCGGTGCACCCGGTCGGGGGCCTGTGAGAGCACGCGCAGCGCACCGGCGCCACCCATCGAGTGGCCGACCAGCGAGAAGCGGTCCACGCCGAGATCCTCGGCCAGCGCCAGCACATCGGCGGCGATCTCGTCGAGGGTGTAGTCCCCACCCTCGGTCCGGCGCTGACCATGGCCGCGGTAGTCCACGAAGATGTGCCGGAACCGGTCGCCGTCCAGCATCCGGGGCATGCTGCCCCAGGCCGAGCTCGAACCGAACCAACCGTGCAGCCAGAACACTGTGTGATCACCGCTCCCGGTGACCTTGTGGGGGATGGTGTCCATGGATCGACAATACCCAGCTTGGATTCCGGGCAGACAGGGGCCTACACTTGCCCGCAGGTCCCCCGTGTGGCGTTACCTCACCCAATCCCCCCAGGGCCGGAAGGCAGCAAGGGTAAGTGGGCTCTGTCGGGTACGCGGGGGGCCCTTTTCATTCCCGGGGGCGGTGCCCGAGGTCAGGACGTGATCGCCTGCAGGCGTACGCCGCCGAGGTCCCGATCGAAGGGGAACATCGGCCGGTGCAGCCGCTGGTGTCCGAGCCGGACGAGATCCTGATCCACCCCGCCCGGGGTCAGGCAGAGCAGCCAGTCGGCGGCCAGGTCGTAGAGCTCCGGTTCCAGGTAGCCGATCTTGACCGTGATCACGTCAACCGCGGCCGGGTCGATGCCGAGCCGGTGGAACTTGTCCAGCGTCGAATACTGCGAGCGGCGACTCGTCACGACCACCTGCAGACCACCCACATCGAGCCGGACGACCAGACCACCGTCGGGATCCTCGACCACCGCGCCGACCACACCGCGGACCCGGACGGAACCGGGCGGGCGGTCGTCGATGCGGCCGCCGACCAGGGTGTCGATCGGGGCGCCGACACCGAGCTCGGCGGCCCGCCGGGCGGCTTCGGGGTCGACGATCGCGGCCAGCACAGCGCTCACCGAGCCGTCGGTGATCTCGGGGCAGGACAGCAGCTCGGCCAGGGTGACGGTGCAGTCCGCCGCCCCGCCGGCGCCGGGATTGTCCCCGGAGTCCGACAGCAGGAACGGTCGTTGTTCCGAGGTGATCGCGGTCCGCAACCCGTCGGGATAGCTCGCGGTCGGCGCGACGAAGATGAACTCCTCGCGCCGGTCGAGGAACTCGGCGCCCAGGTCCTCGGCGCATCGGTTGACCAGCTCGGGATCGTCCCCGGTCACCACCACCGCACCGCAGCAGCGCGGTTCATCCGCCCAGGCGAAGCCGATCCAGATCGCGGCGTCCAGGATCCCGTCCTTCGCCTCGATCCCGGGAATCCTCCCGTACAAGGACTTCGCCGGTTCGATCCGCGTCGAGGTCATCTCCCCGGGCAGCAGCACCGGAACGTGCACGAGTGCCTTGTGCGGCTTGCCGGAGCCGTCGATCAACCGGTCCACCAGGTTGCGGGCGGCCCGCTCGCGGCTCTGCCAGGCGTCCTCGTGCGGAGCCATCCGATAACAGGTGAGCAGATCCAGCCCGGCGAACAACTCCTCCGAGACGTTGCCGTGCAGGTCCATACAGGTGGACACCAACACCTCGGTGCCGATCACCGATCGAATGGCTGTGATCGGCTCACCCTCCACGTCGGTCATCCCCTCGACGCTCATCGCACCGTGGATGTCGAAGAACAACCCGTCCAGCTCACCCAGTTCCGCCAGCCCCGCAAGGATCTCCGCGCGCCAGCGTTGGTAGTCCTCGGCCACCACCGGCCCACCCGGCAGGGCCCGGGCGTGCAGCACGCCCAGCCACTCGACCCGGTCGGCCCAGTCATTGCCACCGATCCACGGGTAGCGCTCCAGCACGGCCGCGCCGCGGCGTACCTCGAAATCATCGGCGGTCGAGCGGTGCGGGGAGAAGGTGCTCGATTCGATGTGGACGCCGCAGATGGCGATCCTGGGTCGGCTCACAGGACTTCCTCGAACTAGCTGGTCAGGGTGGTCTGGCGGATCATCGCGGTCATCCCCAGCAGGGCCGCGTCGGCGCCGCTGTGGGATTCGGTGATGGTCAGGTCGGTGGTGCAGATCGGCAGACTGTCGGCATAGATGACCGCCCGCATCCCGGCGACGTAGGCGCCCACGCTGGACAGCGAGCCACCGACGACGATCGTGTGTGGGTTGAGAAAATTGACGATCGCCGACAGCACCTGGCCGAGCTGGCCGCCCGCGGTCCGCAGCCGCGTCGTCACCTGCGCATTGCCGTTCCGGCTCATCGTCAACAACTCATCCAACGAGTCGGCGTCGATGCCTTCGGCGGCGAGCAATCGCTTGATCCCGGCGCCGCTGCCCACCGTCTCCAGGCAGCCGGTGTTGCCGCAGGAGCAGACCAGCTGGCCGGCGTCGGGCACCCTGGTGTGGGTCAGGTCGCCGCCGAAACCGAGCGCCCCCCGATAGGGGCGGCCTTCGCTCATCCACGCACCACCGATACCCGATCCGGCCTTCACATACAGGAAATCCCCGAGGTCGGGCCGCTGGCTGAACTCGCCGATGGCGCCGGCACGGGCATCGTTCTCGATCACCGCGGGTACGCCGAAGCGCTCGGTCAACAGTGCGGGCAGGTCGACCTCGGTCCAGCCGGGCATCCGGGCGGCACCGCTCACCGCGGTGCGCTGCACGTTGACCGGGCCGGGCAGTGCGAGCCCGATTCCCCTCAGGGGTTCGTCCGTGTCGAGTTCGTTCCGCAGCACGCTCCACCCCTCGGCCAGGGTGTCGAAGACCTGTGTCGGGCCGTTGGCGATGGTGATCGGCAGCTCGGTCGAGCCGAGCAACCGGCCCTGCCCGTCGCTCACACCCAGGCGGACGTGCTGCGAACCGATCTCGGCCACTCCCAGGGTGCCCGGCCGGCGCCGCAGCCGCAGCAACCGGGGCCGCCGGCCCCCGGTCGACTCACCCTCGGTCTCCTCCACCTCACCCTGCTCGATGAGTTGGCGCACCAGCTGCGAGACCGTCGATGGGGCAAGGGCCGACGAACTGGCCAGGTCGGTCCGGGAGAGGCCTTCGCTCTCGCCGATGAGTTGCTTGATGCGGTCGCTGACCGGCGCCGACGGAACTGCCATGCCCTCGCCTCCCTCTGGTTCATCGCTCATCCTGTCACGCCACTTACGACGCGCGGTTGGTCCACTTATAGCCGATAACGAAGAAAGTTAGCGAAAAAACGCTGAAACTCTCGCAACTTCCGACGAATTCCTGTTAGCTTCCCAGCAGAGCCCAGACCTTCGGAGGAGCCTCAATGGGGAGCATCAAGCGCACGTCGGCGGCCAGACTGGTCGCGATCTCGGCCGCGGCCGTCCTGGCACTGACCGCCTGCAGTTCCGGTGGTGCCGGCGCCGGGAGCACCGGGCAGGGCCCGGCCAAGGACGGCGGCAGCGTGTCGATGGCGCTCAAGACGCCGAGCTGGATCCTGCCGATCGCCACTCCCGGCCACACCCAGGGCGAGAACGCGATCTTCATCTCCACGCTGTACCGCTCGGTCTACTCCTACGCGCTGTCCGGCGGCGGGAAATACAGCATCGACGAGAAGCGCTCGATCGCCGGCGTCCCGGAGGTGACCGCCGACGGCAAGACCTACACCGTCAAGCTGAAGGACGAGAAGTGGTCCGACGGCACCGCGATCACCACCAAGGATGTGCAGTTCTGGTGGAATCTGGTCAACGCCAACAAGGACAAGTGGTCCTCCTACCGCAAGGGTGCGCTGCCGGACAACGTCGCCGAGTTCAAGGTGATCGACGAGCAGACCTTCTCGATCACCACCACCCGTGAATACGCCCCCACCTGGTTCGTCGACAACCAGCTCGACAAGATCTATCCGCTCCCGGCGCACGCCTGGGATCCGGAGGGCAAGGCCGCCACCCCCGAGGGTGCCAAGGAGGTCTTCGGCACCCTGGAGGCCGCCGCCAAGGACACCGCGAGCTATGGCACCAATCCCTTGTGGAAGACCGTCTCCGGTGCCTTCACCCTCGAGTCCTATGTGCCACAGGGTGAGGTGAAACTGGCGAAGAACGCCGGTTACACCGGTGCCGACAAGCCGAAGCTGGACAACGTGGTCTTCCGCCCGTTCACCGGTGACGACGCCGAGTTCAACGTGCTGCGCTCCGGCGGCATCGACTACGGCTACATCCCGGCCGGCAACATCAACCAGCGCAAGACGATCGAGTCCCGGGGTTACAAGGTCTCCCCGTGGTACGGCTGGTCGATCAGCTACATGCCGTTCAACTTCAACAACCCGAAGACCGGGCCGATCTTCAAGCAGCTGCCGGTCCGGCAGGCGATGCAGATGCTGATCGATCAGCCGACCATCTCCCGGGTGGTGTGGCAGGAACAGGCCGCACCCACCTGCGGCCCGGTGCCGCAGAAGCCCGGATCGGCGGGTTCGATGGACGGTTGCGCCTACCAGTTCGACCCGGAGAAGGCGAAGCAGACGCTCACCGAGAACGGCTGGAAGGTCGTCCCCGACGGCGTGACCACCTGTGAGAAGCCAGGTACCGGCCCCGGGCAGTGCGGTGAAGGTGTCGCGGCCGGCGCACCGTTGCAGTTCGAGGTGACCAGCCAGTCCGGGTTCTCGGCCACCACCAAGATGATGGCCGAACTCAAGTCGCGTTTCGCAGGCGCCGGCATCCAGCTCACCATCAAGGAGGTGCCCGACTCGGTCTCGGTCACCCAGAAGTGTGAACCGGCCGATCCAGGGTGCAGCTGGGACCTGTCCTTCTTCGGATCGCAGTCCAGCTGGTACTTCCCGGTGTACGCCTCCGGGGAGCGACTGTTCGCCAGCACCGGTGCGGTGAACCTGGGCAGCTACAGCGATCCGAAGGCGGATCAGCTGATCGATGAGACCCAGTTCTCCGGTGACGAATCGGCGATGACGGCCTACAACGACTACCTGGCCAAGGAACTGCCGGTGCTCTGGATGCCCAACCCGGTCGCGCAGGTGTCGGCGTACAAGTCCGACATCACCGGCATCGAACCGCAGGACCCGACCCTCGAGGTCTACCCCCAGGATTGGGCGAGGACGAACTGAGCCGTGGTCCGTTACGTACTCAAGCGGCTGCTGCAGGCGGTCGCGGTCACCTTCCTGGTGACCGTGATCGCCTTCACCATCCTGCATCTGCTGCCCGGTGGAGCGGCCCGCGCCGCGCTCGGCAAGGAGGCCACCGCGGAGCAGATAGCCCAGTTCAACCGGGACAACGGTTTCGACCAGATCCTGCCGGTGCAGTATCTGCGCTATCTGGGGCGGCTGCTCACCGGTGATCTCGGTTATTCCTACCTCTACAACCAACCGGTGGCCGAGGCGATCGCGCAGCGGCTGCCGAAGACGATGGTGCTGTCGCTGCTGAGCACCGGGGTGGCGGTGCTGCTGGCCATCCCGCTCGGGGTGTTGCAGGCGGTCCGCCGCAACCGGTGGCAGGACTACCTGGTGACCGCCGTCGCCCTGCTCACCTACGCCACCCCGCTGTTCTTCGCCGGCCTGGTGCTGATCATCCTGTTCTCCCAGACCTGGCCGATCCTGCCGCCGGAGGCACCCCAGGGGTTCACCCTGGCCGAGATGTTCGCCGACTCCCAGGCGCTGATCCTGCCGGTGGTCACGCTCGCCATCGGCACCCTGGCGGCATACACCCGCTATGTCCGCTCCTCGATGGTGGACAACCTCAACGAGAACTACATCCGCACCGCACGCAGCAAGGGGATGGCCGAATCCCGGGTGATCTTCGGCCACGCCCTGCGCAACAGCCTGTTCCCGGTGATCACGCTGCTCGGCATGTATCTGCCGGCGCTGTTCTCCGGTGCCCTGGTGGTGGAGTCACTGTTCAACTTCCCCGGGATGGGTCTGATGTTCTGGCAGGCCGCCCAGCACCGTGACTATCCGGTGCTGCTGGCGGTGACCGTGATCGTCTCGCTGGCCACCGTCGTCGGTGCGTTGATCGCCGATCTGCTCTATGCCGCGGTCGACCCGCGGGTACGCCTCGGAGGTGCCGATGTCTGACGCCACCCCCGCACCCGGGACGACCCCGGTCCCCGCCGAGAGCGTCGAGGTAGATCGTCGGCAATCCCTGTGGCGGCAGGGATTGGAGGTGTTCGCCCAGAATCGGCTCGCCGTCGTGGGTGCGCTGCTGATCATCGGCCTGGTGCTGTTCTGCTTCCTCGGCCCGCTGCTGCGGCCCACCGAGCAGGTGCACACCGATCTCGCCTCCGCCTATCTCGACCCCGGTGCACCGGGGCACTGGTTGGGCACCGACGGTCTGGGTTACGACCAGCTCGGACGGTTGATGCTCGGCGGCCAGACCTCGATCATCGTCGGCCTGGCCGCAGGTCTGCTGGCCACCCTGATCGGCACCATCTGGGGTGCGGTCGCGGGTTTCCTGGGTGGCTGGATCGATGCCGCGATGATGCGCGTCGTGGACGCCCTGATGTCGATCCCCGCACTCTTCCTCTTCATGCTCATCGCGACCATGGTCACCCCGACGATCGGCTTGCTGATCCTGATCATCGGCGCCTTCGCCTGGCTGAACCCCGCCCGGTTGGTTCGCGGTGAGGCGATCGCGCTGCGGTCCCGCGAATACATCCTGGCGATGCGCGGGATGGGTGGCGGGCCGGTCCGGGCGGTGCGCTCGCACATCGTCCGCAACGCCATCGGCACCGTCATCGTGAACGCCACCTTCCAGGTCGCCGATGCGGTGCTCTACGTGGCCTACCTGAGCTTCCTCGGTCTCGGCGTACCCCCGCCCGCGGCCAACTGGGGCGGCATGCTCTCCACCGGCATCTCCGAGGCGTACTCGGAACGCTGGTGGCTGCTCTACCCGCCCGGAATCCTCATCATTGTTCTGGTTCTCGCGTTCAACTTCGTCGGCGACGGACTGCGGGACGCCTTCGAGGTCCGACTGCGGAAACGGTGAGACATGACTGATCCCAGCCCCCAGCCCCTGCTCGCTCTGGACGGGCTCACGGTCGACATCGCCCTGCGCAGGGGTGCGGTGCACGCGCTGCGTGGCGTGGACCTGACCGTCGATCCCGGTGAGATCATCGGCGTGGCCGGTGAATCCGGCTCCGGCAAGACGATGACCGCATTGTCGATCATGGGCCTGTTGCCGTCCGGCGGTCGGGTCACCGACGGGTCGATCACCGTCGCCGGTCGCGACATCACCCGGCTCACCCCTGCCGAGTCCCGGCGCATCCGCGGGACCGAGATCGGGATGATCTTCCAGGACCCGCTCACCTCCTTGAACCCGACCCTCAAGATCGGCAACCAGGTCGCCGAACCCCTGCGGATCCACGAGAAGGCCAACCGGGCCGAGGGCCGCGATCGGGCGATCGAGATCCTGCGCCGGGTCGGGATGCCGCGCGCGGAGAAGATCGTCGATGACTATCCGCACCAGCTCTCCGGTGGGATGCGGCAACGGGTGATGATCGCGATGGCGCTGGTCTGCTCACCCAAGCTGCTCATCGCCGATGAACCGACCACGGCCCTCGACGTCACCACCCAGCGGCAGATCCTCGATCTGATCGATGAGATCCGTGCCGAGTTCGGCACCGCCGTGATGCTGGTCACCCACGATCTCGGTGTCGTCGCCGGTCGCGCCGACAAGGTGGCAGTGATGTATGCCGGCCGGATCGTCGAGAGCGCCCCGGCGGTGGAGATCTTCGCCGATCCCCGGCACCAGTACACCCGCGCCCTGCTCGGCGCGGTACCCGACCATCGACAGGACCGCGGCCAGCGGCTGCTGTCGATTCCGGGGATGCCGCCCAACCTGGCCCGGCCGATCACCGGCTGCTCGTTCGCACCCCGCTGCCCGGCCGCGACCAGCGAGTGCGAACAGGACCCCGGTGAGCAGGGCACCCCGCAGCATCGCTTCTTCTGCCACCATCCGCACGCCCGCCCGGAACAGGACCGGCGACCGACCCCGCCCGCGGTCGTCGAGGTCACCGAGGGGAGCGCGGCCACCGAGCCTGCCCATCCGGCGGCGTTGCTGCGGCTGAGCGAGATCTCCAAGATCTATCCGGCGATGTCGGGCACGGTGCTGCGCCGCCGCAGCGGTGAGATCCATGCCGTGTCGGACGTGTCGCTGACCGTCGCCCGCGGGGAGACGCTCGGCATCGTGGGGGAGTCCGGTTGCGGCAAGTCGACCCTCGGTCGGATGATCGCCCGCCTGGAGCAGCCGACCTCGGGGGCCATGGAGTTCGACGGTGCGGTCGTCGGGGATCGGGACTCGGCACCGCGCAGCAAGCGGTTGCATCGCCGGATCCAACTGATGTTCCAGGATTCCTATGCCGCGATGGATCCGCGGATGCGGGTCGATGAGATCCTCACCGAACCGCTGGCCATCCAACGGATCGGCACCGCTCGGGAACGGGCGGCGCAGGCCGGTGACCTGTTGGACTCGGTCGGACTGGCTCGGACCTCGCTGGAACGTTACCCGCACGAGTTCTCCGGCGGGCAGCTGCAGCGGGTCGGGCTCGCCCGGGCGCTGGCACTCAAACCGGATCTGGTGGTCTGCGACGAACCGGTCAGTGCGTTGGACGTCTCGGTCCAGGCGCAGGTGTTGAACCTGATGCACGATCTCCAGAACGAGCTCGGCTTGGCGTACGTCTTCATCTCCCACGACCTGTCGGTGGTCCGCTACATGGCCGACCGGATCGCGGTGATGTACCTGGGGAAGATCGTCGAGATCGGTGCCGCGGACCAGGTGGTGACCAATCCGCTGCACCCCTACACCAGGGCGCTGATCGACGCGATCCCTTCGGTGGCAGATATTCCGGAAATCGACCAGTCGGTGGAGGAGCAACCGGAGATCATCGGCGAACCGGCCGACGCCCGAGATCCCGGTCAGGGCTGCCGATTCGCGGCCCGCTGCCCCAGGGCCCAGCAGCTGTGCCGCAGCACCGAACCACCGCTGCGGGGTGACGGCCACCAGGTCGCCTGCCACTTCCCGCTCGCCGAGGTCCGCGGGTGCTGAACTTCGAGCATCACACCGGCCCGGTCATCGATCCACCGGTGCGCTACCCGGACCTCACCGTGCCCGCGTGGTGGCGGGACGCCAAGCTGGGCTTCTTCGTGCACTGGGGGATCTACTCGGTGCCGGCCTGGGCGTACGCGGGCCCGGATCGCCCCGCCGACAACCCCTACCACTGGCATCGCTATGCCGAGTGGTACGCCAACACGGTGCGCTTCACCGATGGCCCCACCGCGGCACTGCACCGATACCGTTACGGGACGGGGACGAGCTATGCGGACCTCCTCGATGACTGGCACGCCGAATCCTTCGACGCAACGGAATTCGTGGACCGACTGACCCGCGCCGGTGGTCGCTATCTGGTCCCGGTGACCAAGCACCACGATGGCTGTTGCCTGTGGGGCACCGGGACCACCCCGTTCAACACCGTGCGCCGTGGTCCTCGCCGCGACCTGATCGACGAGCTGGCCCGCGCGGCCAGGGCGCACCGGATGCGCCTGGGCCTCTACTATTCCGGTGCCCTGGACTGGCACGTCAGCGACTTCCCGCCGATCGCCGGTGATGCGGAGCTGTTCGTGTTCCGGCGCAATGATCCGGAGTTCGCCGGGTACGCCGCCGGGCAGCTCCGGGAACTGATCGAGCGCTTCCGACCCGACATCCTCTGGAACGACATCGACTGGCCCGACGCCGGCAAGGACCATGGCCCCGACTCACTGGCCACCCTGCTCACCGAGTATCGAAACCTCGTCCCCGACGGCGTCGTCAACGACCGCTGGGGCATCCCCGCACACGGTCACCTGACCCGGGAGTACAGCCACGTCCCCGACACCCTCCCCGAACCATGGGAGGCGACCCGGGGCATCGGCCTGTCCTTCGGCCTCAACACCGACGAAGCACCCGAGCACACGCTCACCGGTGCCGACCTGGTGCGGCTGCTGGTCGATGTGGTCGCCAAGAATGGCAATCTGTTGCTCAACGTCGGCCCCGACGCCGCCGGTGAGTTGCCGGCCGCGCAGACCCGGGTGCTCGACGAACTGGGGGTGTGGATGGCTGACAATGTGGACGCGATCCACGGCACCAGGCCGTGGCGCCGGTTCGGTGATGCCGATGATTTCCGTTACACGCAACGCGATGGGGACCTGTTCGTGCATCTGCTGCACCCCGCACGAGGGGTCATCTCGTTGCCCACCGATGTCCCGCACCCGGCGCACTGGCTCGGCGCACCGGGGACCGCGGCGATGCCCGCGGCCGACGGCCTGCTCACCGTGCCGACGGTGCTGCGGGACAGCCCCGTCGCGGTCGCGATCTGTCCCGGAGGCGCCCATGCTGGTTGAGATCGCGGTGCAGGACCTGGCCGGTGCGGCGACCGCCGCCGAGGCCGGCGCGGATCGCCTCGAGCTCTGCACCGGGCTCTCCACCGGCGGGCTCACCCCGAGCGCCGGTCTGATCGCGTCGGTGGTCACCGTGGGACTCCCGGTCCGGGTGCTGATCCGCTGCCGAGAGGGCGATTTCGCCTATCTGGATGAGGAAATCGGGCTGATGGCTGAGGACATCCGGCGGTCCCGCGACCTGGGTGCAAGCGGGGTCGTCGTCGGTGCGGTGCATCGGCTCGGCGGCCGACCGCGGTTGGACCGGGCGGCGTTGAGTCGCCTGGTCGGCGCGGCCGAGGGATTGCCGACGGTGTTGCATCGGGCCAGTGACGTGGTGGGGCCGACCGACACCGCAGAAACCCTTGCCGAGACGGGGATCGCCGAGGTGCTCACCTCCGGGGGCGGCAGCACCGTCGCCGAGGGGATGACCGGTCTCGGCCGGTTGGCCGGGTTGCTGGGTGGTGATCGGATCATCGCCGGTGGCGGGCTCGCGGTGGCTGATGTGGCGGAGCTGGCCGCATTCGGAGTCGGCGCGGTGCACGCCTCGGCGAGTCGGTCGGTGACCGGCGGGCCGACCGGCCCCGGTGCCGCGACCGGGCGCAGCGTGACTGCGGCGGAGCGGGTGGCGGCCCTGGTCGCGGCCGTCCGGGAGGTGTCGGCATGAGGACGTGGCTGGGTTTCGACATCGGCGGTACGAAGACGGGTTGGCTGCTCGCCGATGACGACGGCCGGGTGCTGGGGCGCGGCGCGGTACCGACACCGGGATCGCCCGACGCGATCACCGAGGTGCTGCTGCGCGAGATCGCCGCGAATACCGCAGGAGGCGCGCTGGCGGGCATCGGCGTGGCCTCGATGGGGGTGATCGACCCGCGCTCGGGCACCGTACTCACCGCCTCCGACTCCATTCCGGGATGGACCGGGCACCGGCTGGGGACGATTCTGCGCGGCGCCCAACCGCTGCCGGTCGCGGTGCTGAACGATGTCAACGCCTTCCTGCTCGGCGAGATCGACCGGGGCGCCCTGCACGGTGCCCACACCGCGCTCGGGGTGATGCTCGGCACCGGGGTCGGCGGCGCGGTGCAGTTGTCCGGGCAGCTGTACGCCGGGGACCTCGGCGGCGCGGCCGAGATCGGCCACATGCCCGGCTTCGGGGACCTGCCCTGCACCTGCGGCGGCCGCGGCCACCTGGAGACCCTGACGTCCGGTCGCAGTCTCGCGCTGCGCTATCAGGAGCGCACCGGCCGGCCCACCCGCGGTGCGGCCGAGGTCGCCGAGTCGGCCCACGCCGGCGATTCGGAGGCGCGCGCGGTGTTCACCGAAGCCGGCGACGCACTGGGCCGGGCGCTGGCCATGGCCGGCACCCTGTTCGACCTCGATCGGGTGGTCTGCGGCGGCGGCGTGACCGCGTCCTGGGACCTCCTCGAACCCGGTCTGGAGCAGGCGCTGGCGGCCAACCCGCTGGTGTCGGGTCGGACGCTGCGGGTCCGCCGGACTGCGCTGGGTTCGGATGCCGTCTGCCACGGTGCGATCAGCGCGGCCGTCGAGCTGTGCGGTCGATGACCGGGCCCCGGCTGCCGGTGGGAAATGTCAGGGGCCCGCACTAGGGTGCAGTGCGTGGAGGACGAGACCGAATTCACCGACGACGAGTACGGCTTCGAGCCCTTCGAACAGGAGGGCGAGTCGCTGTTCGCCGGTGCTGCACCCGAGTCGACCGATGCGCCCTCCGAGCCTGCCCCCGTGGCACCGCCCGCGGAGCCGATCGCCGAGCGTACGCCGCCCGCGCCGCCTCCGACCGCGCCGCTGGCGCTCTACCGGCGCTATCGCCCCGACACCTTCGCCGAGGTCATCGGGCAGGAGCATGTCACCGAACCGCTGCAGCGCGCGCTGGTCAACAACCGGGTCAACCATGCATACCTCTTCTCCGGCCCGCGCGGCTGCGGCAAGACCACCTCGGCGCGGATCCTGGCCCGCTGCCTGAACTGTGAACAGGGTCCGACCCCGACCCCGTGCGGGGTCTGCCAGTCCTGCCAGGATCTCGCCCGCGGCGGTCCCGGATCGATCGACGTGATCGAGATCGACGCCGCCTCGCACGGTGGCGTCGACGACGCCCGCGACCTGCGCGAGCGGGCCTTCTTCGCCCCGGTCAACAGCCGCTACAAGATCTACATCGTCGACGAGGCGCACATGGTGACCACGGCGGGCTTCAACGCCCTGCTGAAACTGGTCGAGGAACCGCCGCCGCACGTCAAGTTCATCTTCGCCACCACCGAGCCGGAGCGGGTGATCGGCACCATCCGCTCGCGGACCCACCACTACCCGTTCCGGCTGGTGCCGCCGAAGGTGCTGCAGTCCTATCTGGGCGAGCTCTGCCAGGCCGAGGGGATCGCGGTCGAACAGACCGTGCTGCCGTTGGTGGTACGCGCGGGTCAGGGCTCGGTGCGGGATTCGCTGTCGGTGCTGGACCAGCTGCTCGGCGGTGCCGCCGAGACCGGCGTCTCCTATGCCCAGGCGACCGCGCTGCTCGGCTACACCCCGGACTCGCTGCTCGATGAGATCCTCGACGCCTTCGCCGCCGGGGACGCCGCCGGTGTCTTCGCCAGCGTCGACAAGGTGATCGAGGTCGGTCAGGATCCGCGGCGCTTCGGTGAGGACCTGCTGCGCCGGCTGCGGGATCTGGTGATCATCGCCGCGGTGCCCGATGCGCTCGGCTCCGGGCTGGTCGAGGCCGCCGAGGACCAGGGCGAGCGGCTGCAGGCCCAGGCCGCCGCGCTCGGTGCCGGCGAGTTGACCCGGGCCGCCGAGGTGATCGCCGCCGGGTTGACCGAGATGCGCGGCACCACCGCGCCCAGGCTGCACCTGGAGCTGATGTGCGCCCGGGTGCTGCTGCCCGGTGCCGACGTGGACGACCGCGGCCTGCACGCCCGCCTCGATCGCCTCGAACGGCGGATCGGGATGGGCCAGCCGGCCGATCGGCAGCAGCCGGTCGAGCAACCCGCCGCGCAGCCCACGGCTCCGCAGCCCGCTGCCCCGGAGCCCGCTGCGCAGGAGCCGGCCACCGCGCCGCGTCCCGAAGAGCGGCCCGCACCCGAACCGGTCAGCCCCGCCGCGCCCACCCCGGCAGCGGAACCGGCACCGCGCCCGGCCGAACCGACACCCCCGGCACCGGCACCGGCGGCCGAGACCCGGCCGGCCCCGCAGCCGCAACCTCCGGCCCCGCAACGGCAACCACCGACCCCGCAACCATCCGGGTCGGCCGGTGGCTTGAGCACCGCCGATGTCCGCCGGTTGTGGCCGGATGTGCTGGAGGAGGTCAAGGGCCGCCGCCGGTTCACCTGGATCCTGATCTCCCAGAACGCCCAGGTGCACGAGGTCCGCGACGGGGTGCTCACCCTGGCGCTGAAGAATGCGGGAGCCCGCGAGTCGTTCGGCAAGGGTGGCAACGAGGACGTGCTCGTCGACGCCCTGGTCCAGGTGCTCGGCAGCAATCTGCGGATCCAGACCCTGGTCGACGACGCCCCGGCACCGGCACCCGCCGAACCCGCCAACCGGGATCCGTGGGCCGGTGGCGGACCCGGTACGCCGGCACCGTCGGCCAGCCCGCCCTCGGCCGATCCGCCCCCGGCGGCACCCACACCCCCCGCACCGGCCACCCCGGCAACCCCGGCCGCGCCCGCCGGGCCGCCGGCTGAACCGCAGGGGCGTACCGATCCACCGGCGGCACCGGCAACTCCCTCCGGTGCCGAGGCCGCCCAGTTCTCGGCCCGCGCCCGGGAGAGCATCCGGCCGACCCGCAAGGCCGCCGACCGTGGGTCGGCCGACGAGGAGCCCGAACCGGATCCCTACGAGGATTTCGACCCCGATTCCGCCGAAGACGTCGCGGAGAGCTCGCACAGCGAACTGCTCAGCCGACACCTCGGCGCGCAGCTCATCGGCGAAGAGGACTCGGGCGCATAGGCTTGGGTCGAAGAACCCACGATCAACAGGAGAACCGGATGATTCCCCCCGACGGTGGCATGGACATGAACGCCCTGCTCGCCCAGGCACAGCAGATGCAGGCCCAGATGCAGCAGGCACAGGAGGAGATGGCCTCCGCCGAGTTCGAGGGCACCGCGGGCGGTGACCTGGTCAAGGCGACCCTGAGCGGCACCGGGGAGATCAAGGCCCTGGTGATCAAGCCCGAGGCCGTCGATCCCGACGACACCGAGGCACTCGCCGATCTGGTGATCGCCGCGATCCGCGACGCCAACCACAAGGTGCAGGCGATGACCGAGGCGAAGTTCGGCGGCATGGCCAACGGCCTGGGCTTCTGAGCGGCGGACCACCTTGTACGAAGGACCGGTTCAAGACCTCATCGACGCCCTCGGCCAGTTGCCGGGGGTGGGGCCCAAGAGCGCCCAGCGGATCGCCTTCCACATCCTCTCCGCCGACCCGGCCGAGGTCGAACAGCTCGCCGACACGCTGCGCCGGGTCAAGGAGACGGTGAAGTTCTGTGAGGTCTGCTTCAACGTCTCCGAATCGGAGCGGTGCCGGGTCTGCCGCGATCCGCGCCGCGACCAGACCTCGATCTGCGTGGTCGAGGAGTCCAAGGATGTGGTCGCGATCGAACGCACCCGCGAGTTCCGCGGCACCTACCACGTGCTCGGCGGGGCGATCTCGCCGATCGAGGGCGTCGGCCCCGGTGACCTGCACATCCGCGAGCTCTGCCAGCGGTTGGCCGACGGCACCGTGACCGAGGTGATCGTCGCCACCGACCCCAACCTGGAGGGCGAGGCGACGGCCACCTACCTGACCCGCCTGCTGCTGCCGATGGGTGTCAAGGTGGCCCGGCTGGCCAGCGGCCTGCCGGTCGGCGGCGATCTGGAGTACGCCGACGAGGTCACCCTCGGGCGGGCCTTCTCCGGTCGCAACTACATGACGGCGTAATTTTCTCGGCTCGCGCCCGCGCGCCCAATCCCCGCTCTTCATCGCAGTCGTCGAAATCCACGCGGAGGTTCGGCGTGGCGAATGTCGGTGACGCGGGGATTTCTCCTTGGTGCTCTTCCAGAGCGGGGGCGCGCTTGCCGACGCTCGCCTGATCTTCTCGGCTCGCGCCCGCGCGCCCAATCCCCGCTCTTCATCGCAGTCGTCGAAATCCACGCGAGGATCTTCTTGCTGGTTTCGTCGGTGACGCGGGGATTTCTCCTTGGTGCTCTTCCAGAGCGGGGGCGCGCTTGCCGACGCTCGCCTGATCTTCTCGGCTCGCGCCCGCGCGCCCAATCCCCGCTCTTCATCGCAGTCGTCGAAATCCACGCGAGGATCTTCTTGCTGGTTTCGTCGGTGACGCGGGGATTTCTCCTTGGTGCTCTTCCAGAGCGGGGGCGCGCTTGCCGACGCTCGCCGAGTGCTCAACCGCCGCGGGCGGCGAGGGTGTCGGCGATCTGGCGGTAACCCTTGTCGCGGGCGAGCTGCAGCGGGCGTACCCCGTCCTTGTCGGCGATCCGCGGATCGGCGCCGTTGTCCAGCAGGATCGACACGATCTGCTGGTGGCGCTCCCCGCCGTCACCGAGGACGACCGCCTCGAGCAGTGCGGTCCAGCCCAGGTTGTTGACGTGGTTGATCTGGATCTCGCGGATCGGTGCCACCCGGCGTACATAGTCCACATGGCCGCGCTCGCTGGCCGGGATCAGTGAGGTGCCGCCGAAGCGGTTCCGCTTGGTCAGATCCGGGTGATAGCGCAGCAGATTCTCCGCCATCGGCACCGAACCGGTGACCCCGGTGACCAGCCACGGGGTGTCCTGCTGCTGGTCCACCGCGTTCGGATCGGCGCCCAGCGCCAGCAGGATCCGGGCCACCTCGACATGGTTGCCGGTCACCGCGAGCAGCAGCGGGGTACGACGGCGGTCGTCGGTCGCCGCCAGGTTCGCGCCGGCGCGCAGGGCCTGCACCGCCCGGTCGGCGTCCCCGGTGCGGGAGGCCTCCAGCAGCGCCCGATCGGGATTGTCGGGACGCGGCGCCTGCAACCCCCGGCGCAGGGTCTCGGCCAACCGGTCGAAACCGCGCTGCTCCGCCAACTGCAGCGGTGTGCGGCCCTCGCGCCCGGAGCGGCGGTCGAGCTGGACGCCACCGGCGATCAGCAACCGCACCGTCTCCACATAGCTGTCGGTGTTCTTGCCCAGGAAGACCGCCTCATGGATCGCCTGGTAGCCGATCCGATTCACATGATCCCGGTCGATCCCGGCCTTGAGCAGCCGGCCGACCACCGGGCCGTGGCCCCGCTCGGCGGCCCGGATCAGCCCGGTGCCGTTCCAGGAATCCTTGTCGTTCAACTCTGCGCCGTTCGCCATCGTCAACTCGAGCAGCTCGTCATAACCCTCACTGGTCGCGACCAGGTACGCCGACTGCTGGGTGTCGTCCTTGGCGTTGACGTCCGCGCCGCGCTCGATCAGCGACCGCGCCGCCGCCACGTCATTGCGCCACGCCGCGTCGCGCAACTGCTGGTTCAGGGCGGCCTGGTCGGGCATCGGGGTCTCCTGCGACGGGGTGGGGGACGGGCTGGTCGTCGGTGCCGCGGCGGTCGTCGCGGGCACGGTGCTCGCCGGAGGCGCGACCGGTGGGGACGGCACGGGGGAGGGCGGCGGGGGTGCGGATGCGGTGCAACCGGTGATCCCGACTGCCAGCCCCGTCGCCAGCGTCGCCCGCAGCCAACCCGTCATCGCACCCTCCCTGGTGGTCGGGGCAAGCCTGCCACAGTGGGTCAAGCGTCCGATCGGGCTCCTGGGGCCGATCGGCCGGTGCGTACGCCGAACACCGGCCAGGACTGCTGACAAAGTCGGCGACCGGCAAACGGGAATGCATACGTAGAACCACCATGCCCAGACGGCCAGCGGAACAACAGGTTAGGGCGACCTGAGTTGCCGGACAGTAGTGAGATTTCTTCGAATCACCCTTGCGCCAACAGGCCTGACCTGTGCATTGTATGCGTATGCACTTGAATCCTGAGGACCGTGATCTGATCACCGGTGGCTTCACCGTGATCAAGGAGCCGCCGGGCCGGGACGCCCCTGCCCAGCAGGACCCGCAGGTGATCGCGACGGTGAGCGAGATGCTGCGCACCATCGAGCAGCAGGGCATGGACGCCGTGCTGCGCTACGCCCGCGACCTGGACGGCTTCACCGGCACCGACGTGGCGATCGACCTGACCGCCGCCGAGGCCGAGTTCGCCGAGCTGCCGGAGTCGCTGCGCGCCGCACTCGACACCGGGGCGGAGCGGACCCGCCGCTTCGCCGCGATGCAGCGCGAGCACCTGGTCGACTTCTCCGCCGAGGTGACCCCGGGGGTGGTCTGCGGGCAGAAGTACGTGCCGGTCGGCAACGTCGGCTGCTATCTGCCGGCGGGCCGGTTCCCACTGCTGGCGAGCGCGTTCATGACCGTCGGCGTGGCCCGCGCGGCCGGCGTACCCAACATCGTCTCCTGCACCCCGCCCAGCCGCGGCGGCCGGGCACACCCCGCCGTGCTCTACGCGGCCCGGGCGGCCGGTGCGGAGAAGGTGTACGCCCTGGGCGGTGTCCAGGCGCTCGCGGCGATGGCCTTCGGGCTGCTGGACGGCGTACCCGCGGACATGATCGTCGGCGCCGGCAACGCCTTCGTCGCCGAGGCCAAGCGCCAGCTCTACGGCAAGGTCGGCATCGACGTGCTGGCCGGGCCGTCCGAGGTCGCGGTGCTCGCCGACGACACCGCCAGCGCCGAGATGGTCGCCGCCGATCTGCTCGCCCAGGCCGAACACGGCCCGACCAGCCCCGCCGCTCTGGTCACCACCTCCGAGCGGCTCGCCAAGGAGACCCTCGACGAGGTCGACCGCCAGTTGACGGGCCTGGCCACCCGCGACATCGCCGGCAATGCCTGGCGGGACTACGGATCGGTCTATCTGGCCGAGGACCGCGAGACCGCCTGCCAGATCATGGACATCCTCGCCCCCGAACACCTGGAGGTGCTCGCCGAGGACCTGGACTGGTGGCTGGAGCGGCTGACCAACTACGGTTCGCTGTTCCTCGGCGACTGGTCCACCGTGGCGTACGCCGACAAGGGGATGTCCGGCACCAATCACGTCCTGCCCACCGCCCGCGGCGCCCGCTACACCGCCGGGTTGTCGGTGCTCGGTTTCCTCAAACAGCTCACCTATCAGCGGGCCAGCCGGGAGGCCACCCGCGCCCAGGCGGAGCCGGTGGTCACCATCTCCGACTTCGAGCAGATGCCCGCCCATCGGGATTCCGCGCAACTGCGGCTCGATCTGATCGCGCAGCAGAACTGAAACCCGGTCGCCACCGATGTCGACCGGGATGCACAGCCAGCCAAGGGAGGAAACGACTGTGTTGACCAAGAGCAAGTTCAAGCCAAGCGTGCAGAAGAGGATGCTGGTGGCCGTCGGTGCGGCCATGGCCACCAGCCTGGTGCTGAGCGGCTGTGGTGCCGGTTCGCGGACCGCCGCCAACACCGCCACCAAGGTCGCCTGCGACTTCGCGAAGCCCGCCAACCCGGTGACGATCAACGTGCTGGCCTACAACTCCTCGGCGGTCGATCCCTACACCAACACGATGGTGGCGAGTTGCTCCAAGGACGGAGTGACGGTGAAGCACGACCCGATCGACTTCGCCGGCCAGGTGCAGAAGACCCAGGCCACCCTCGGCAGCGACAAGGGTTCCTACGACATCCTGGAGACCTATTCCTTCGTCGTCCCGACCTTCGGGTCGCAGGACAAGCTCGAACCGCTGGATGACTATTTCAACAAGTACAAGGACAAGTACGGGCTCGGTGAGATCTCCCCGGAGATGATCGAGTCGGTCACCTATGACGGCAAGATGTACAACCTGCCGATGCAGGCCCAGGTGCACGTGATGGCCTATCGCAAGGACATCCTCGACAAATACGGCATCCAGCCGCCGAAGACGATGGAGGAGCTGCGGGCCGCCGCCCAGAAGATCCAGGCCGGCGGGGAGATCAAGTACCCGGTCGCGCTGCCCTGGCTGGCGAGCTCCGACATCGCCACCTGGTATGCGAACACGATGCTGGCGCAGAACAAGCCGTTCGTCGATCCGCAGTCCAAGAAGCCGAACTTCGACTCACCGGAGGCCAGGAAGGCCCTGGAGGAGATGAAGTCGCTGCTGCCCTACATGGATCCGCAGGTGACCACCTTCGACCAGCCCAAGGTGCAGCAGCAGATGTACAACGGGTCGGCGGCGATCTCGGTGATGTTCTCCGGCCGGATGAACGATCTGGTGCAGCAGAAGAACTCGCAATACTTCGACAAGATCGGATTCGCCGCCCCGCCCGCGGTGACCTCCGGTGGCAAGACGATCGCCTCGCTGTCAGTAGATGGCTGGTCGATCCCGAAGAATGCCAGTGCGGACAAGGATCTGCTGTTCCAGATCGCGGCCTCCTCGGTGAGCGAGGAAGCGTCGAAGGCCTCGGTTCCGGCGGCTTTCCCGGCCCGCAAGGGAATGGCGACCGAGCAGAACTCGCCGTACGCCAAGGCGGCCAACGAGTCGATGGGCAATGTTCCGGCCCCGCAGCCGTACCCCTACATCCCCGCGGTGACCAGTGCGATCACCCCGATCGTCGCCAAGGCGGTGGGCGGTCAGCTCTCGGTCGATGAGGCGGTGCAGCAGATGCAGACGGAGGCCGAAGCGGCGGTGGCCAAGAGCTGAGCGTTCGGGGGAGTACGCCGGGCTGCGGCGTACTCCCTCGGCCGAAGCGAGGAGACCTGGAATGAAACGTCGTGAATTCTGGCTGCTGATCGCCCCGAGCCTGCTGATCATGTTCGGCTTCCTGGCGGTGCCGGTCTACCGGACCATCGTCTGGAGCTTCCAGCAGGTCACCTACGGCTCACCCGGCACCTTCGTCGGTTTCGACAACTACACCAGTGCGCTGACCGATCCGCGATTCCTGGAGGCGGTCTGGTTCACCGTGCTGCTCACCGCGGCCGCGGTGGTGGTGATCCTGCTGTTCGGCTATGTGCTGGCCAATATGATCAACCGGCTGAAGCGGGCCCGGCCGGTGGTGCTCGGCATCATGCTGATCGCCTATGTGATCCCGCACGTGGTCGGCGCCACCGCCTTCTCCTGGCTCTTCGACACCAACTTCGGCGGGGTCGCGAATCTGATCGTCAGCCAGTTGACCGGCCAGGAGGTGCTCTGGTTCACCGATGTCTGGCCGAACCGGTTGGTCATCCTGCTGAACGTCGTCTGGTCGATGCTGCCGTTCGCGATGCTGATGATCCTGGCCGGCCTGCAGGGCGTGCCCGAGGAGTCGCTGGAGGCGGCCCAGATCGATGGTGCCGGCCCGCTTTCCCTGCACTGGCACGTGATCCTGCCGACCATTCGCGGGGTGATGGTGTTCGTCTCGCTGGTGCTGGTGATGGACATCCTGCGGGTGATGGACAACCTGATCCCGCTCAGCCCGCAGGCGACCTCGATCGGCAATGAGTCGATCATGCTCTATGTCTTCCACATCGCGTTCACCGAGGGCAATCCCCAGCTCGGCCTGGGCAGTGCGATCAACGTGCTCACCATCATCTTGATCCTGCTCGCCCTGTGGCCCTTCATCCGCGGAATCCTCAAGGAGGCACGAAATGGCTGAGCTCGCCTCTGCCGATCGGCTGATCCATGCAACCCGCACCGCGCGCCCGCGCGGCCGGACCCGGCCGACCACGGTGCTGATCGGGTTGTTCCTGCTGGCCACCTGCGTGATCATGCTGGCCCCGTTCCTGTGGACGACGATCTCGGTGATCAAGCCGACCGATGTCGCCTTCGCGAACCCGCCGGTGTGGACCTTCGCGCCGACAGGTCAGGCGTTCGTCGACCTGTGGCAGACGACCGACTTCTACAAATACCTCATCAACACGATCGTCGTCGCGGTGATCTCCACCGTGGTCGCCCTGGTGATCGGCCTGCCGGCGGCCTATGCGCTGTCCCGGTTCCCCAGCTACGTCTCGGCGATCATCCTGGTGATCGCGTTGATCTTCCGTGCCCTGCCGCGATTCTCGGTGGTGCTGCCGATGTATGAGTTCACCAAGTCGATCGGCATCTATGACACCACCCCGGCACTGGCCCTGGCGCTGATCGCGATCAACCAGCCGTTCTCGATCTGGCTGCTGCGCAACTTCTTCGCCGAGCTGCCGATCGAACTCGACGAGGCCGCGATGATCGACGGCTGCACCCGGTTCCAGGTGCTGCGCCGGATCATGATCCCGCTGATGGGACCGGGCATCCTGACCGCCGGGATCTTCGTGTTCCTGTTCGCCTTCCAGGAATACCTCACCGCCGTCGTGCTGACCGATGTGAACGCCAAGACCGTGCCGGTGTTCATCGCCACCCAGCTCGGCCAGACGCTGCCGATGCTGCAACAGGCCGGTGCGGCGACGATCCTGCTCACCCTGCCGGTGGTGGCGATCGCGTTCTTCGCCCAGAAGTACCTGGTCGCCGGGCTGGCCTCCGGTTCGGTGAAGGGCTGAGGTGGCCGGTACGCCGCTGGTCCTGCTGCCGGGGATGAACTGCACCGCGGAGCTCTGGTCGCCGGTGCTGCAGCGGCTGGGTCGCGAGGCACTGACCCCGGTCATCGACGGTGCGGATCTGGAGGACTCGGTACACCGGTTGCTGGCCCGGTTGCCGGACCGGTTCGCGCTGGCCGGGCTCAGCCTGGGTGGCATCGTGGCGATGGCGATGCACCGGATCGCGCCGCACCGGATCACCCGGATCGCCTTGCTGGACACGAATGCGCTGGCCCCCACCGACGCGCAACGGGCCGGCTGGCAGCAGGTGCGCGACCGGCTCACCGGTGGCCTGACCGCTGCGGCGTACCAGACGGAGATCCTCGACCTGCTGATCACCGATCAGCACCGGGACCGGCTCGCCGGGCCGGTGATCGCCATGGGGGAGCGCACCGGCTCGGCGCTGCTGGCCCGCCAGCTGCAGATCCAGCAGACCCGGGTGGCCGAGCTGCCCGGGCTGCACCAGGTCGCGGTGCCGGCGATGGTGCTGCACGGCGAGCGGGACGCCCTCTGCCCAGCTGTTCGGCACCACGAGATCGCCGCAGCGATCCCGGGGGCGGTGCTGGTGCCGGTGCCGGATGCCGGTCACCTCACTCCGTTGGAGGCTCCCGACGCGGTGGCCACCGCCCTGGGGCAGTGGCTGCGAGCCTGAACGCTCAGTCCGGCCGGACCGCGGCCGCGCGCTGGAAGAGCTCGAGCTGCAGCGCGGTCAGGTTGTAGACGACCAGCTGGGCGCCCTCGGCGTACGCCGCAACAGCCGCGTCCACGGTGTTGCGGATGTCCATCCGCCAGGTGCCGGTCGCCGCGCAGGCGCGATGCACCGCGGCCACCGACTCGGCCGGTGTCGGATCATCCGCCCCGGTGGCGGCGGCCAGATCGGCGGTGCCGATCATCACCGCGTCGATCCCCGGGACGGCGAGGATCGCCGCGCTGTCGGCTGCGGCCTGCGGTGACTCGATCATCGCGACCACCAGGGTGTGCTCCAGCTGGTGCCGGCGGTGTTCCTCGGGTGGCACGGTGCCGAAGCGACCGGCCCGCGAATAGGTGGCGAAACCGCGATTCCCCTGCGGCGGGTAGTGCACCGCGCGGACGAGCTCCTCGGCCAGCTGCACCGAATCGGTGTGCGGTGCGACGATGCCCTCGGCGCCCTGGTCGAGGGCGCGCAGCACCAGTTGGGGTTCGGAACCACCGACCCGCACCAGCACCGGCACCCGATACATCGATGCGGCCGCGATGTGCTGGCGGACCGCCTGCACCTCACTGGGGCCGTGTTCACAGTCCAGCAGGATGAAGTCCATCCCGGCCACCGCGAGCATCTCGATCGTTTCCTCGTTGGGAATCCGGACCAGGGCCCCGATCAGCCGCTCACCGGCGTCCAGGCGCTGCCTGATGCTGCTCATGCGACCATGCCACCGGACAGATCGATGTCGGCACCGGTCATTCCCGGCAGCTGCAGCATCGCCAGCACCGCCTGGGCGACCTCCTGTTCGGTGACCATCCGGCCCAACGCGGCCCGGGAGACGAAGGCCTCCCGAGCGGCCTCGGATCCGGCACCGGTGCGCTCGCCCTCCATCCGGAAGTTGCGGTCCATCCGCTCGCCCTCGACCGGACCGGGGGAGAGGGTGTTCACCCGCACCCCGGATGGGCCGACCTCGAACGCGAGGGTCTGGGTCAACCCGATCACCGCCATCTTGGAGGCGCAGTAGGGGGTCCTTCGGATCAGCGGCCGTTTGCCGGAGACCGAGGCGATGTTGATCACATCGCCGGTGCCGCGCTCGATCATCGGCGGCAGGAAGGCGCGGCACATCAGATAGGTGCCGCGGACGTTGATGTCGAACACCTCGTCCCACTGTTCGGGTTCGATCTCGATCAATGGCGCCACCGGCCCGGCGATGCCCGCATTGTTCACCAGCACGTCGATCCGCTCGTCGGACAATCGTTCGGCGAGCTCCTCGACCTGCACCGGATCGGAGACGTCGACCGTCTCCACCCGCGGCCGGCCACCGAGCTCCGCCGCGACCCGGGTGAGCTTCTCAAGAGTCCGGCCGGTGATGATGACGCGGATGCCGGCGGCATCCAGGGTCCGTGCGATCGCCGCCCCCAGGCCGTTGCCGCCACCGGAGACCAGCGCGGTCCGCCCGGCGAGCGGATCGTCGCCGCTCACCGGACCGCCTGCAGGGAACCGACCTCGTCGATCCAGGCGAAATCCCTGCCCAGATGGCGATTCGCGCGGGCGTCACCGGAGCGGGCATGCCCCTCGAACAGCTCCACCCGGGCGGCGCGGCCGCAGACCAGGCCCAGCTCACCGCTGGCGGCGGGATCGCGGATCTCCTGATAGGTGCAGGTCTTCAGATACTTCCCGACCCACAGGCCACCGGTGTAGCGGGCGGCGCCCAGGGTCGGCAGCACATGATTGGTCCCGATCACCTTGTCGCCGTAGGAGACACAGGTGTTCTCACCGAGGAACAGTGCGCCGTAGTCCTGCATCCGGGTCAACGCATCCCGGGGTTCGCTGGTGAAGACCTGCACGTGTTCGGAGGCGAACTCGTCACCCAGTTGCCACAGCTCGTCCATCGAGTCGGCCACGATCACCTGGCCGTAGTCACGCCAGGCGACCTCGGCGATGTCCCGGGTCTGCAATCCGGGCAGGATCTCTTCGATCAGCTCGAGCACCCGAGCAGCCTGCCCCTCATCGGTGGTGACCAGCACCGCCGGCGAATCCGGGCCGTGTTCGGCCTGGGAGAGCAGGTCGACCGCGATCAGGAAGGGGTCGGCGGTCTCATCGGCCAGGATCAGGATCTCGGTCGGCCCGGCGAACAGGTCGATCCCGACCTCCCCGAACAGCTGCCGCTTCGCCTCGGCCACATAGGCATTGCCGGGCCCGGCGATCACGTTCACCGGTTCCATGAACTCCGTCCCGATCGCCATCGAGGCGACCGCCTGCACCCCGCCGAGCACGTAGATCTCATCGGCGCCGGCCATCTTCATCGCCGCGATCGTCGCTGCCGGGATCTCGCCGCGGATCGGTGGCGTACAGGCGACCACCCGGGGGACGCCGGCGACCTTGGCGGTGATGATCGTCATGTGCGCCGAGGCGGTGAGCGGATACTTGCCACCGGGGATGTACGCCCCGGCGGAGGCGACCGGCACATGCGTGTGGCCCAGGAACACCCCGGGCAGGGTCTCCACCTCGATGTCGGTCATCGAATCCCGTTGTGCCTGGGCGAAGCCGCGGATCTGCTCCTGCACGAAGGCGATGTCGTCGATCACCTGCTGGTCCAGGGTGCCGATGATCTGCTGGATCTGTTCCTCGGACAACCGGAAGGACTCCGGCTCCCAGTTGTCGAACTGCGCGGAGCATTCCCGCACCGCTGCCTCACCGCGTCCGCGGATTTCGGCGATCAGCTCGGTCACGCGCTGCTGCACGTCCGCCTGATTGGTATCGATGAACGACTTCGAGCGTCCGGACTTGAGAACCTTTGACACCGTGAACCTCTCGTCAATAGCATACGTATGCCCTACATTGAAGGCGGTGTCGATGACGCCGTCAAGGGGTAACGGGGACCCGGGTCGGGAATCGTGCCCGAGTGGACCGGTCGCGCCGTGGGTTAGCCTGTGACGGCTTGGCCCGCACGTGGTGGTCCGACGCCCATGAGCAACACGGGAGGTGCTGTGGTCACCAGTCAGGACGTCGCGCGCTATGTCGGCGTCTCCCAGCCGACGGTCTCCCGCGCCCTGCGCGACGACCCCAAGGTGTCCGAGGCGACCAAGACCCGGATCCGCGATGCGGCCCGATTGCTCGGTTACGTGCCCAGCGCCACCGGCCGTGCCCTGGCGGTGGGGCGCTCGCACCGGATCGGCCTGCTGCTCACCGATGTGGAGAACGCGTTCTATCCCCATCTGATCGCGCCGTTGTACCGGGAGCTGCGCGCCACCGGATACGAGATGGTGCTGCTGCCGGAGTCCGAGGAGGCCGATCCGGTGGCCGAGCGGATCATCGCCAACGGGCTGGACGGGGTCGTGCTCACCACCTCGACCACCGACTCCGCGCTGCCGATCCGGCTCCGTGATCGGCGGCTGCCCTTCGTCTACTTCAACCGCACGGTACCGGGGGTGGCGGCCGACTCGGTGGTCGTCGACGCCACCGCCGGGTACGCCGCCGCGGCGCGCCGGCTGGCGGAGCTGGGGCATCGCCGGGTCGGTGCGGTGCTGGGTCCGCAGAACACCAGCACCGGCCTGCACCGCGAGGCCGTGTTGCGCGCCGCGCTGAGCTCCGCCGGCCTGGTGCTCGACGAGGCCGCCTGCCGCCGCGGACCCTTCGATGTGGCCTCCGGCCATGCCGGGATGAGCGAGATCCTCGACCTGCCGGAACGCCCGAGCGCGGTCGTCTGCGGCAACGACGTGGTGGCGGTCGGGGTGCTGAACGCCGCCCGCGAGCGCGGGGTCCGCGTCCCCGAGGAGATCTCGGTGCTCGGCTTCGACGACCTGCCGATGGCCGGTTGGCCGCTGCTGGACCTGGCCACCGTGGCCTTCGACCTGCCGGGCATGGCGCGCGCCGCGGTGCGCCTGATCGCCGAGCGGGCGGAGGGGCGCGCCGAGGACACCTTCACCCAGCAGGTCTTCGAGAGCTCGTTCCTCGAGCGCGGCAGCATCGGCCCCGCCGACCGCGGCTGATCGTCGGCGGGGCACCCTCGGATTCCGGGCAGGGTCTTGCACACATCAATGCATACGCATACAGTCACGTTGACTGAACTCGGCGGCCCCGTGGTGGGCAGGAGGAAGACATGGCACTCGATGAGGTGGCCTACCGGCCCTATGCAGATCCCGACGCATTCATCCGGGAGGTCACCGACCTGATCTGGGTGGACAAGGACATCTCGCACATCTACGACAACTACGAGCCGGACTCGATCGTGCACGGCCCGTTCGGGACCGCGATCGGTGTGGAGCAGGTGGTCCAGGGCAGCACGATGCGGATGGCCACCGACTACGACCACGTCGGGCAGGCCGAGGACGTCATCTGGGAGGCCCGCGGTGACGACGCCTTCCTCAGCTCGCACCTGGTCTTCGCCAGCGACCCGGTGGACACCCCGAACGGGCGCCGGATCACCAGCAGCCGCACCATCGCCAACTGCCTCTATCGGCGCGGCCGGATGGTGGAGGAATGGGTGGTCCGCGACGAACTGACGAAGTGCCTGAACCGGGGGCTGGATCCCGATGAGGTCGCGCGTCGGCAGAAGTTCGTCGGCTATCAGCCGAGCCTCACCGACGATCCGCCCGCCGATGTGCTCGCCGCCGGTGATTCCGGTCCGCGACCGGATGAATACCGGGGCGAGTGCGAGCTGGTGCTGGAGATGATCGACAGCGTCTGGAGCCGCCGGAATCTCAACACCATCAAGGATTTCTTCGACCGGGACCTGTTCCTGCACACCGTCGGTGACGCCACCTTGATCCGGCCCCGAGGCTACGGCCAGGCGACCCTGGACCTGGTCTCGGCGTTCCCCGACGCCACCTTCGAGGTGCGCGATGTGCAGACCAACAACGGCGTACGCTACGGCGGCCTGCGGATCGCGGTGCTCTGGAAGATGCGCGGCAGCTACACCGGTATCGCGAAGTTCGGCCCGCTCACCGGTGCCCCGATCGACCTGCTCGGCATCTCCCAGTTCCAGCTGCACGAAGGCCGGATCGTGCGCGAGATGCGTGTCTACGACGAGATCGGGCTGCGTGCCCAGATCAACGCCACCCGCGGTGACCTGGTGCACGAGTTCGACAACCTCTACTGATCCGGAGAAAGCCAATGCCCACAGCAGTTCCCACCATCAGCGCCGAAGAGCTCCGGCGCCGGACGATCGCCCGCACCGACTGGGTGCCGTGCAAGGCGGCCTTCATCGACTGCCGCACACCCGGTTCGGATCTGAAGGACAACTACTCCTTCATCGGGGTCGGTGTCTCCCAGAGCTCCGAGCAGTTCATCAACCTCTCCGAACCGCACGGCTTCCAGACCGGTGCGGCGGGCATGCCGCACGGCACCACCAACAGCCTGCACCTGCACTTCACCGCCGAGGTCTTCCTGAACTTCGGTGGCACCTACCGGGTGCGTTGGGGGGCCGACGGCAACGAGGGTGAATATCTCTCCACCGACGGGGACATCATCTCGGTGCCGCCGTGGATCTTCCGCGGATTCACCAACGAGGGCGAGGATTCCGGCGTGCTGCTCACCGTGCTCGGTCACGACGACACCGGTGGCATCATCTGGGGCCCCTCGGTGCTGCGCCAGGCCGAGAACCACGGTCTCTACCTGAGCGCGGACAACATGCTCATCGACACCGTCAACGGGCAGCCCAAACCCGATGACGCCGAGCTGATCACCCCGATGGAGCAGCGGTCGATCGACCAGCTGACCCACTACACCCCGACCGAGATGCGCACCCGGGTCTCGCAGGTCGGCGACCGGGTCTTCGACCCCGACGCGCTGCTCTGCACCCGGGCGGCCGGCGGTGCGGCCGGTCTCGATCTGGTGATCGGCTACGGGATCAGCGAGAACCGGCGGCAGGCGCCCCGGCTCACCGAACCGCACAGCTTCAACCTGGCGGTGCTGCGTGCCGAGGCCGGGCAGGGCATCCTGCGGCATCGCCACGACCAGCCGTCGGTGCTGATCGGGCGTACCGGGGTCTGGGAGGTGACGGTGAACGAGGCCGAGCAGGCACGCACCGTGCGGGTCGGCCCCGCCGACCAGATCTCGGTGCCCCCCGGTGCCTGGCGCAGCGCCCGCCTGGTGGAACCGGCCGCCGGCGAGGATGCCGGGGAACTGGTGATCGTCTGCGGCGGTGATGGCCGGGTGCTGCTGGACTGGGCGCCCGAGGTGGTCGAACAGGCCGCCGCCAACGACTGGGTGCTCGACCCCAACGGTTATCTGGCGCCCCGATCGGTGCTGCCACGGACGGCGCTCGCCGCCTCGCGGGCCCGCCAGGAGTGGCTCGCGGCGCGATGATCACCGTCGCCGCCGCCCAGCTCCCGCTCGACATCACCGATCAGGCGGGCAGCCGCGACCGGGTCCTCGACGCCCTGGACCGGTTGGCACCGGCCGCCGATCTGGTGGTGCTGCCGGAACTCGCCAGCAGCGGTTACGTGTTCACCGACAGCGCCGAGGCGCTCCGGCTCGCCGAACCCCTGGACGGCCCCTTCGTCACCGCGCTCGCCGAACGCTCCCGGCGGCACGGGTGCGTGGTGGTCGCCGGATTGGCGGAACGGGACGGTGACCGGCTCCGCAACAGTGCGGTGCTGGTCGAGGGCGGTGAGCTGCTCGCGGTGCACCGCAAGGTGCACGCCTGGGGCACCGAGGCGGCGATCTTCACCGCCGGTGACGAACCGGTACCGGTCGTTGCGACCACGATCGGCAGGGTCGCGCCGCTGGTCTGCTACGACCTGGAGTTCCCCGAGCTGGTGCAGTCGGCAGCCCGCCGCGGCGCCCAACTGCTCGCCGCACCGGTGAACTGGCCCGCCGATGGCGCACCGCCGGCCGGTGAGCGGCCGGTCGATGTGATCCGGGCCCAGGCGATGGCGGCCATGCACCGGGTGTTCGTGGTGGTGGCCGACCGCTGTGGTGTCGAACGCGGTCAGCACTGGGTCGGCGGTTCGGTGATCGTCGGGCCGGATGGCTATCCGCTGGCCGGTCCGGCAGCCGCCCCGGTGCCGACCGAGCTGCTGGTCGAACTCGACCCGGCGCTCGCCGAGGACAAGCGACTCGGCCCGCACAACCACGTCTTCGCCGACCGGCGGCCGGCGGCGTACGGCTGAGGTTTCTGGTTGCTCAGCTCAGGTTGCGGCTGTTCTCCTGCTTGAGCGCGGACCGCAGCTGGATGCCGCCGATCACCAGCAGGACGCCCCAGATGATCGCCATGATGCCGATCCACAGGCTGATGCCGACCGCGGCCGCGCCGGGATTGGCCGCGAACAGGATGCCGGCCAGCAACCAGAGCACACCACCGAGCACCAGCAGCCAACGCCGCCCGCCCCGGCCGGCGCTGAAGGCCGAGATGATCTCCATGATGCCGCGCACCATCAGCCAGATGCCCAGCACCCAGGTGAGTGCGACCGCGCTCTGGAAGGGCCGGATCAGGGCGATCAACCCGGCCAGGACGCCGATGATGCCGGCGATGATCAGGAAGACCCGGCCCGCGCCGCTGGCGCCGCGGCGGAAGGCCAGCACCAGCATGATGATGCCGTCGATCAGGGCGTAGGCGCCCCAGATCAGCACGAGCGTGAGGATTGCGGTGGCCGGCCAGATGCTCGCCAGGATGCCGAAGAGGATAGCGAGGATGCCGGAGATGATGAGTGAGGTGGAGGTCCGTAGGGTCAACATGATGACCGCCCTTCCGGTGGATGCGTTACTCGCATGCTATTACCGCGGGAGCGGTTTGGGGCCGAAGTCTGGCGGATCGGGGTGCCCGATGTTCTCCCAGACGAAGGACGGCACCCAGCTGAGGAACTGCCGCAGGAACTCCAGGTGGTGGTCGATCGCCTCGTGCGAGTATGCGAAATCGGTCCGGTAGACACCGCCGTCGATGTCGAAGGCCGGTGCCCCGCGGGCCATCAGGAACTCCATCATCCGCGGATGGATCACGTCGTGGCAGAACCGGGGATCGTCCCCGCGCACCTTGAACCTCCGGTTGAAGGCCGCGCTCTCGAAGGTGATCGGGCGGGCGAAGAGCTCGAACCGGTTCAGCGACAGGTTGCCGAATCCGCTGGGAACCCAGACCTCGAAGAGATCCTCGCGATGATGATGGGTCTGGGTCTGGGTCTGCGTGCGGCCCTCGGAATCGGTCGAGGTGGTGGTCGTGGTGGTCGTCCAGTGATGGGTCAGCGCCACCCAACGCATGCCGTGGTGCTCACCGAACAGCACCCGCTCCGCCTCCCCGCGCGCGCCGTTGGTGCGGACCACGTCGAGCCAGGAGTCGTCCTGCTCCCGATAGGTCCAGTGCGGCCGGCCGTGGACGCTCAGCTCATTCGGTACCAGTGGTTGCGGAGCATTCGCCGGGATCGCCGCCACCAGGGCCCGCTGGATCGCCGACGCCTGCTCGACGGCCGTCTTCAGTTCATCCGGGTCGACCGGTACGCCGCAGAGGACCAGCGCGGCGCCGTCCAGGCTGAGGTGCAGCGGGCCCGCCCGATAACCGGCCGCGGCGGCCTCGACCGCCGGCCGGATCGCATCGATGAAGGCCGGGTCCTGACCCTGCCAACCGTTGGCGGTGAACCGGGTCTCGGGCACCGATCGGGGCAGCGGCAGCACCAGCACCTGGTTGTCGAAACCGTCGGAGTCGTAGCGGAACACCTTGAACGGCGTCCCCCCGGCCGTCTGACCGGTGATGAGATCCTTGACCCGGCGCCGCTCGCCGAGACCGAACGGCGGGCAGTTCAACCGGTATGCCGGCTCGGGTCCCGGTGCGGACTCGAAGGCCCAGCCGTGACCGCGCAGCTTGTTGATCCGGATCTGCCGGCGCACCGCGATCGTGATCGCGATGGCCAGCGGGATGCCGACCACCAGCACCACCACGAGCCACCACGCATCCATGCGGCGATGGTCTCAGCTCTCAGGGGCAGTAGCGGCGGAGTTCCTGGCTGGTTGCCAACCGGCGGCGCAATTCCTCCAGGGTGGTGGGTGCGGCACCATGGGCGCGCGCCTGGACGAGGACATTGCCCAATGCGGTGGCCTCCACGGGGCCGGCGATCACCGGCAGCCCGGCGGCCTGCGCCACCAGCCGGCAGAGCAGCTCGTTCTGCGAACCGCCACCGACCAGGTGGATGGCCTCGATCCGCCGCCCGGCGAGCTCGGCCGCACGGCTGGCGGTGTTCGCGTACGCCGCCGCCAATGAATCGAGGATGCAGCGCACCAGACCCGCGCGATCCTGTGGAACCGGGGCACCGGTACGCCGCAGCGCGGCCGCGATCCGCTCCGGCATCCCGTCGGGGGCGATGAACTCCTCATCGTCCACGTCGATCAGCGGCCCACCGGGGGCGACCTCGGCGGCCGCCGCCAGCAGCGCCGCCTGGTCCGCTTCGGCGTCCCAGGCCCGCAGGCACTCCTGCAGCAGCCAGAGCCCGCCGACGTTGCGCAGATAACGGATCCGGCCGTCCACACCGCGCTCATTGGTGAAGTTGGCGTCCCGGCTGGCCTCGGTCAGCACCGGCTCGTCCAGCTCCACCCCGACCAGCGACCAGGTCCCGCTGGAGGCGTACGCCACATTCCGCGAGCTCGCCGGCACGCCGACCACCGCCGACGCGGTGTCGTGCGACCCCACCGTCGTCACCACCGCATCGAACCCCCAGCGCTCGGCCAGCTCCGGCCGCAGCCGGCCACGGACCTCACCGGGTTGGTCGATCGGCGGCAGCATGCCGGCCGGAATGTCCAGCGCCGCAAGCATTTCGGCAGACCAGTCGCCGGTGCGGACATCGACCAGGCCGGTCGTCGAGGCGTTGGTGGCCTCGGTGCGCAGCACACCGGTCAGGTGGTGGGCGAGCAGGTCCGGCAGCAGCACGATCCGCGCCGCCCGCGGCCACAGCGGCCCCGAGCGTTCGGCCGCCAGCTGGTATCCGGTGGTGAACGGCAGGTGCTGCAAGCCGTTGATCGCATACTGCTGTTGCCGATCGATCCGGGCATCCAGTTCCGGCACCGCCCGCGGGCCACGGTCATCGCGGTAACTCATCGGATCGGCGAGCAACCGGTCCTCGGCGTCCAGCAACCCGTAGTCGATCGCCCAGGTGTCGATGCCGATCGACTCGGTCTGCGGGTAGGCCTCGGCCAGCGATCCCAACCCCTGTTCGACTTCGGCGACCAACCGGGACCAGTCCCAGCGCAACCCGTCGGGGGTGCGTACCGCCCGGTTGCCGAAGCGGTGCACCGTGTGCAGCTCCGGCCGGCCAGCGGTCAGGACGCCGGCCATCACCCGGCCCCCGGAGGCGCCGATGTCGATCGCGCCGAACACCCGCGCCCCCGCCGGGGCGCCCGACGGCCCGGTCATCGCAGGAAGGCGGCGGCCACGCCCGCATCGACCGGCACGTGCAACCCGGTGGTGTGGCTGAACTCCTCGGAGGTCAGCGCGGCCGCCGCATTGGCCACGTGCTCGGGCAGCACCTCCCGCTTCAGCAGGGTGCGCTGGGCATAGAAGGCACCGAGCTCGCTCTCCGGTACGCCGTAGACCGCGGCCCGCTTGGCACCCCAGCCGCCCGCGAAGATCCCCGAACCCCGGACCACACCATCGGGGTTGATGCCGTTCACCCGGATGCCGTGCTCACCGAGCTCGGCGGCCAGCAGCCGCACCTGATGGGCCTGGTCGGCCTTCACCGCGCTGTAGGCGATGTTGTTGGGGCCGGCGAAGACGGCGTTCTTGGAGGAGATGTAGACGATGTCGCCACCCAGGCCCTGTTCGATCATCGCGCGCGCCGCGGCCCGGGCGATCAGGAAGGATCCCTTGGCCATCACCGCGTGCTGGGTGTCCCAGTCGCCCTCGCTGGTTTCCAGCAGGGGCTTGGAGATCGACAGGCCGGCGTTGTTCACCACCAGGTCGACACCGCCGAAGGCGAGCACCGTCTCGTCGACGGCGGCCTGCACCTGGGCGGCGTCGGTGACATCGGCGCCCACCCCGATCGCCACATCCGGTCCGCCCAGCTCGGCCGCGGCGGCGCGGGCCTGCTCGGCGTCCAGATCGGCGATCACCACACAGGCGCCCTCGGCGGCCAGCCGGGTCGCGATGGCCCGGCCGATACCGGAGGCGGCACCGGTGACCAGCGCGATCCGGCCGGCATGGCTGCGTGGCTTGGGCATCCGGGCGAGCTTGGCCTCCTCGAGCGCCCAGTATTCGATCCGGAACTTCTCCGACTCCTCGATCGGGGTGTAGGTGGAGATCGCCTCCGCGCCACGCATCACGTTGATCGCGTTGCGATAGAACTCCCCGGCCACCCGGGCGGTCTGCTTGTCCTTGCCGTAGCTGAACATGCCGACCCCCGGGATGAGGATGATCGCCGGATCGGCGCCGCGCATCGCGGGCGAGTCTGCGGTGGCGTAGCGCTCGTAGTAGCCGCGGTAGTCCTCCCGGTAGGCCTCGTGCAGCTCCCGCAGTCGGGTGGTCACCTGGTCCAGCTCGGCATCGGCCGGCAGGTCGAGAACCAGCGGCTTCACCTTGGTACGCAGGAAATGGTCGGGGCAGGAGGTGCCCAGCTCGGCCAGCCGATCGAGCTGATCACCGGCCAGGAACTCGAGCACCTCCGGGGCGTCGTTGAAGTCACCGACCATCCGCCGGTCGGTGGAGGCGATGCCGCGCAGCAGCGGTGCCAGGGCGGCGGCCCGGGTGCGGCGCTGCTCGGCCGACAGGGCCTCGAAACCGCTCCGCGGCGCACCGAAGGGTTCGTCGGTGCCGTGCTCGTCGATGTAGCGCTGTGCGGTCTCGATGATCATCAGTGAGTTGGCCTCGGCCTCCTCGGAGGTGTCCCCCCAGGCGGTGATGCCGTGACCACCGAGGATCACCCCCTTCGCCGCCGGGTTCTCGGCCTTGATCTTCGCGATGTCCAATCCCAGTTGGAATCCCGGCCGCCGCCAGGGCACCCAGGCGACCTGCTCGCCGAAGATCTCCTTGGTCAACCGCTCGCCGTCGGCGGCCGTGGCGAGCGCGATCCCGGCATCGGGGTGGAGGTGGTCGACGTGGGCGGCCTCGACCAGGCCGTGCATCGCGGTGTCGATCGACGGTGCGGCGCCACCCCTGCCATGCAGGCAGTAGTCGAAGGCCGCGACCATCTCGTCCTCGCGCTCCACCCCCGGATACACCTTCGGCAGGGACCGCAGCCGGTCCAGGCGCAGCACCGCCAGCCCTGACTCCTGCAGCGTGCCGAGGTCACCACCGGAGCCCTTCACCCAGAGCAGTTCGACATCGGCGCCGGTGACCGGGTCGGTCTCGGTGCCCTTGGCCGAGGTGTTGCCGCCGGCGTAGTTGGTGTTCCGCGGATCGCTGCCGAGGCGGTTCGAGCGGGCGAGCAGATCGGCGACGGCCTGGTGGGTCATGTCGCTGGTTTCCTTCCGGTGTGTCGAAACAGGGAGTTCGGGGGGACAGGGGAGAGGCCTCAGGCGCCCCAGCCGGCGGGCGTACCGCCGACCCGGTCGGCCGCGATCCGGGCCAGATAGCCGGACTCGGCGAAGGTGCGCATCGGGTCGGCCGGCAGCCCGCGGTCCGTGCGCCACTCCGCCAGCAGGGCGCGGACGTCGGTGTTGTAGGCATCCATCAGTACGCCGTTCGCGGCCAGCACGTCGCCGGCGGCCTGCGCCTTGGTGAGGGCCTCCCGGTCCACCAGCAGCGCCTTGGCGGTGGCCTCCTGGACATTGAGCACCGAGCGGATCTGGCCGGGGATCTTGTCCTCGATGTTGTGGCACTCATCGAGCATGAAGTTGATTCCCGCGGCGGGGTCGAGGGCCCCGACGCGGACGATCTCGTGCATGATCCGGAACAGCTGGAACGGGTCGGCGGCGCCGGCCATCAGGTCGTCGTCGGCATAGAACCGGGAGTTGAAGTCGAAGGCGCCGAGCCGGCCGGCGCGGACCAGCTGCATCACGATGAACTCGATGTTGGTGCCCGGGGCGTGGTGCCCGGTGTCCAGCACCACCTTGGCGCGTTCACCGAGGGCGAGGCAGTGCAGCAGCGAGGTGCCCCAGTCCGGGATGTCGGTGGCATAGAAGGCCGGTTCGAAGAACTTGTACTCCAGGATCAACCGCTGCTCCGCACCGAGGCCGGCATAGATCTCGGCGAGGCCCTCGGCGAGCCGGTCCTGGCGGGCCCGCAGATCGTCCTGGCCCGGGTAGTTCAACCCGTCGGCCAGCCAGATCTTCAGGTCCCGTGATCCGGTCCGCCGCATCACCTCGATGCAGCGCAGGTGGTGATCGATCGCCTTGCGGCGTACCCCCGCCGACGGATTGCACAGCGAACCCAGCCGGTAGTCGTCGTCCTGGAAGACGTTGGAGTTGATCGCCCCGATCCGGACGCCGTGCTCGCTGGCGTGGGCCGCGAGGGCGTCGAAGTCATCGACCAGATCCCAGGGGATGTGCAGCGACACCCGGGGTGCGATCCCGGTGTGGGCGTGCACCTGGGCCGCGTCGGCGATCTTCTCGAAGGGGTCGCGCGGGGTGCCCGGGGTGCCGAAGACCTTGAACCGGGTGCCGGAATTGCCGAACGCCCAGGACGGCAGCTCGATGGTCTGGGCATCGAGTGCGGCGCGGGCCTCGCCGGGCAGATCGGCGAGGCGTGGTGCGGATTCGGTCATGGACGGCTCCTTCGGCGTCGTACGGTCCGCGGCGAGCGGTTCGGTTGCGGCGCGCGCAGACCGTGTCGCGGTTGGTATGAAACGATTCAATCAGGTTTGATGAACAACCGCAAGAGGGGTGCGGAGGAGGGTGATGGCCAGCGCGACGAAGGTGCGGATCGGTGATGTGGCGCGGGCCGCGGGCGTCTCGGTCGGCACGGTCTCCAATGTGCTGAACCGCCCGGAGATCGTCTCCACCGATACCCGGGACCGGGTGCACGCGGCGATCGCCGAACTCGGCTTCGTGCCCAATGCCTCCGCCCGGCAACTGCGCGAAGGGGCCTCGCGGACCGCCGGGGTGCTGGTGCTGGACATCGCCAACCCGTTCTTCACCGAGATGGCGCGGGGGATCGAGGACCGGCTCATCGAGGCCGGCCTGACCATGTCGCTCAGCTCCTCCGACGCCGATCCGGAACGGGAGCGCCGGGTGCTGGAACAGTTCGCCCAGCAGCGGCTGCGCGGGGTGCTGGTCACCCCCTCCCGCGGCACCCGGGACAACCTGGGCATCCTGCTGGAGCAGGGCACCCGGGTGGTGCTGCTGGACCACCGGCCCGCCGACTCGGATCTGGATGCGGTGGCCTCCGATGATGTCGCCGGCGGCCGGATCGCGCTGCAGCACCTGCTGGCACTGGGTCATCGACGGATCGGCTTCCTCAACGGCTCGCTGGACATCAAGCAGTGCCGCGACCGCCGCGAGGGTGCCCGGCAGGCGATCACCGAGCACGGCGGGGATCCGGACGAGGACCTGATCGAGATCGAGGTCGCCTCGATGGATGCCACCAATGGGCACGGTGCGATGGCCCAGCTGCTGGAGGACCACGGTGAGCTGACCGCGGTCTTCTGCATCAACGATCTGGTGGCACTGGGGGCGATGCGCGCCGCCCGGGAGGCCGAGGTCGCGGTGCCCGGTGAGCTGTCGGTGCTCGGTTATGACGATGTCTCCTTCGCCGGCGAGCTGGCGGTGCCGCTGACCTCGGTGCGCCAGCCGATGTACCAGATGGGCGCCGAGGCGGCCGGTCTGCTGCTCGACCCCGGTGCCGCCCGGCAGATCCTGTTCACCCCCGCGCTGGTGGTGCGCGCCTCCACCGCGCCGCCGCGCTGAGCGGTGGATGGTCTCCGGGTGGAGCAGTCTTGCGCCATCTGTCAAAATGGAGAGGTCGCAAGGCATTGATGGGGCCATCACCCCGGAGCTGCCGGAAGAACGGCTGAGGCGTACGCCTCGCTCACTAGACCCGGCCGCGGCGAGCAATCGAGTGGGCCGGACGCCGTGGGTGGCCGGCCAACGAGGGTGGTACCGCGGGCCGACGGCTCGTCCCTCTTCGCAGTGCAGGATCCACGAAGAGGACGCCCTTTCCGATGAGCAGTGAAACGACCACCGAGTCGGCCACCGAACGCACCGAGAGCTACCGCGCGGTGCCGCCGCAGATCGACCTGCCCCAGATGGAGCGCGAGATCCTCCAGCTCTGGAACGAGCAGGACACCTTCGAGGCATCCCTGGAGCAGACCGCCGACGGTGAGACCTGGACCTTCTACGAGGGCCCGCCGACCGCCAACGGGATGCCCGGCACCCACCACATCGAGGCCCGCGTCTTCAAGGACGTCTTCCCGCGGTTCCGCACCATGCAGGGCCGCCGGGTCGACCGCAAGGCCGGCTGGGACTGCCACGGCCTGCCGGTCGAACTCGCCGTCGAGAAGGAACTCGGCATCAACGGCAAGCCGGAGATCGAGGCCTTCGGCATCGAGGCGTTCAACGCCCGCTGCCGCGAGTCGGTGATGCGGCATGTCGACGCCTTCGCCGAGCTGACCACCCGGATGGGCTACTGGGTCAACCTCGACGAGGCCTACTGGACGATGGATTCGGACTATGTGCAGAGCGAATGGTGGGCGCTCAAGCAGATCTACGAGAAGGGCTGGCTGACCGAGGATCAGCGGGTCGCCCCCTACTGCCCGCGCTGCGGCACCACGCTCTCCGACCACGAGGTCGCGCAGGGTTACGAGGACACCGTCGACACCACGGTCTACGCCCGCTTCCCGCTCACCTCCGGCCCCTACGCCCCCGGGGGCACGCCCGGGCTGCCGGACGGCGCGGACCTGCTGATCTGGACCACCACGCCCTGGACGCTGGTCTCGAACGCGCTGATCGCGGTCGGCGCCGAGATCGAGTATGTGGTCGCCCGCTCCGACGGCGAGCGGCCGGTCGTGGTCGCCGCGGAATCGGTCGAGTTCGCCCTCGGTGAGGGCTGGGAGGCCGGTGAGCGGTTCACCGGAGCCGAGATGGTCGGCTGGGACTACCAGCGCCCGATCGAGGTGATGGAGCAGCCGGGCCGGGCCTGGTTCGTGGTCACCGAGGACTATGTGACCACCGGCGAGGGCACCGGGCTGGTGCACCAGTCGGCGGCCTTCGGCGAGGACGACTTCCTGTCCACCAAGCGGAACGGCGTCGCCTTCGTCAACCCGATCGGCCCGGACGGACGCTTCCTGCCCGGCAACGGGTTCGTCTCCGAGCTGTTCTTCAAGGACGCCGATCCGGTGATCATCGACCACCTGCGCGAGCAGGGCACGCTGTTCCGGACCCTGAAGCACGAGCACCCCTATCCGCACTGCTGGCGCTGCCACACGCCGCTGATGTACTACGCGCAGCCCTCCTGGTACATCCGGACCACGGAGTTCAAGGATGCGATGCTGCGGGAGAACGAGAACACCAACTGGTATCCCGAGACCATCAAGTGGGGCCGCTACGGCGACTGGCTGAAGAACAACGTCGACTGGGCGTTGTCGCGGACCCGCTACTGGGGCACCCCGCTGCCGATCTGGCGCAACGACGCCGACCCCAGCAAGGTGGTCGCCGTCGGCAGCCTCGAGGAGCTGGGATCCCTTGCCGGCAAGGATCTCTCCGATCTCGACCCGCACCGTCCGTTCATCGACGAGGTCACCTTCACCCTCGACGGTGAGCCGGGCACCTACCGCCGCGTGCCGGAGGTGATCGACGCCTGGTTCGACTCCGGGTCGATGCCGTTCGCGCAGTGGGGTTATCCGTGGAAGGAGGGCTCGGCGGAGGTCTTCGAGAAGCATTTCCCGGCCGACTTCATCTGCGAGGCCACCGACCAGACCCGCGGCTGGTTCTATTCGCAGATGGCGGTGAACACCGCCGTCTTCGATCAGAACGACTACCGCAACGTGCTCTGCCTCGGCCACATCCTGGCCGAGGACGGCCGCAAGATGTCCAAGCATCTGGGCAACATCCTGGAACCGATCCCGCTGATGGACGACCACGGCGCGGACGCGGTGCGCTGGTTCATGGCCTGCTCCGGGTCACCGTGGATGGCCCGCCGGGTCGGCAACGCCTCGATCACCGAGACCGTGCGGAAGGTGCTGCTCACCTACTGGAACAGCGTCGCTTTCCATGCGTTGTACGCCCGGACCAACGGCTGGGCGCCGGCCGGTGAGGCCCCACCCGTCGCCGAGCGGCACGTGCTGGATCGCTGGCTCACCTCCCGGACCAACCGGCTGGTGCAGGAGGTCACCGCGGCACTGGAGAACTTCGACACCCAGCGCACCGGTTCCCTGATCCAGGACTTCATCGACGAACTGTCCAACTGGTACGTCCGGCGCTCCCGGCGGCGGTTCTGGGACGGCGACCCGGCGGCGCTCTGGACGCTGCACGAGACCCTGCACGTGCTCACCCGGTTGATGGCCCCGCTCACCCCGTTCATCACCGAACGGGTCTGGCAGGATCTCTTCGTCAGCAGCGATCCCGAGGGCCCGCGCTCGGTGCACCTGGCGAGTTGGCCGGTGGCCGACGAGTCACTGGTCGACGAGCAGCTGGAGCGATCGATGGCGCTCACCGAGCGGCTGGTCGAGCTCGGCCGCGCGGCCCGGGCCGAGGCACGGGTCAAGGTGCGTCAGCCGCTGGCACGGATCCTGGTGCCCTCTGCGGCGTACGACTCGCTGACTCCGGAACTGCGCAGCGAGATCGCCGCCGAGCTCAACGTGGTCGCGGTCGAGCCGTTCGGCTCCGCCGGGGACCTGGTCGACTACACCGTCAAGGGCAACTTCCGCTCGCTCGGCAAGCGGTTCGGCAAGCAGACCCCCGTGGTGGCGAACGCCATCGCCGCCGGTGATGCCGCAGCGCTCGCGGAATCCCTGCGTACCCGGGGATCCGCGACGATCGAGGTGCCCGAGGTCGGTGCCGAACCGGTCGAACTGGCGGTCGACGACGTGATCGTCTCCGAACGCCCCCGCGAGGGCTGGTCGGTGGTCAACGACCAGGGCGAGACGGTGGCCCTGGATCTCGAGGTCAGCGACGAGCTGCGGCTCGCCGGCCTGGCCCGGGAGGCGATCCGGTTGATCCAGGAGACCCGCAAGAACAGCGGTTTCGAGGTGTCCGACCGGATCGCGCTGGACTGGGCCGCCGAGGGTGAGCTCGCCGAGGCGGTGGAACGGCACGCCGACCTGATCGCCGACGAGGTGCTGGCCGGCTCGGTACGCCGCGGCGACGGGCAGGGCGAGGGCTGGGTCAGCGACGCCGACCTGGGTCTGGCGGTTCGGGTGGTACGCCGCTGAGGCGGCGTATCACCCCGGTTCAGCCGCGCTTCGCGGAGGCTCGGCGCCTGCTGCGGATCTTCCGGACGGCGAACACCCCGGCGACCACCAGGGCCACCAGGCCGATGATCCCGAGCACCACCCAGAAGACCGGCTGGCCACCCTGCTGGGCGACCTGATCGGCGGCCGGGCCACGACCCCGGCCGTGATGCCCGTACCGGCCGGGATGGTGCGCCGCCAGCGGCGCGATCATCGCCATCAGGGTGAAGGCCGCCAGCGTGGCGGTACCGATCCACCAGGCGATCGGCGGGATCGGGCTCTGCGGGACCAGCGGGCGCTGCACCGGGGCCGGGGCCATCCCCTGCCCCGGTCGGCGGCCCGGCAGATCACGGAAGAGGGCGCCCAGATCGGATTCATGGGTCGCCTGCAGGGCCTGCTGCACGCGTTCGTCGAACTCGTCGGCGTCCAGTCGGCCGGCACTCAAATGCTCCTGCAGCAGTTGGGTGGCGTCGTCGCGTTCGGCGTCCCCGATGCGCAGATCTCGTGGATCGGATGTCATGCGGGAGAGTAAACGTCGCCAATTTGTGAGGACCCTGTGAATGGGGTGTGTCGTCCGGCTCGCGCGCGGCGCGCCATCCGAACTCCTGGGGCCGATCACACAGTTCTCGGCGCAGGCAGTGTGCATAACCCCTGACAAGTTCGGAGGGTCAGGAGCCGGCGGCGGCCGCCTGGATCGCGGTCAGGGCGATGGTGTATTCGATGTCCTCGACCAGGGCGCCGCGGGAGAGATCGTTGACCGGTTTGGCGATGCCCTGCAGCATCGGCCCGACGCTGATCACCGAGGCGCTGCGCTGGACCGCCTTGTAGGTGGTGTTACCGGTGTTCAGATCGGGGAAGATGAACACCGTCGCCCGACCGGCGACCGGGGAATCCGGTGCCTTGGAGCGGGCCACCGAGGCGGTCGTCGCCGCGTCGTACTGCAGCGGGCCGTCGACCAGCAGATCCGGGCGCCGCTGGCGTACCAGCTCGGTCGCCCGGGCCACCTTCTGCACATCCGCACCGGCCCCGGAGGTCCCGGTGGAGAAGGAGATCATCGCCACCCGCGGCTCGATCCCGAAGGCCTTCGCCGAATCCGCCGACTGGATCGCGATATCGGCCAGCTGCTCGGCATCCGGATCGGGATTGATCGCACAGTCACCGTAGACGACGATCTCATCGGGCAAGCCCATGAAGAACACTGAGGAGACCAGGCTGGCATCCGGGCTGGTACCGAGGATCTGCAGCGCCGGGCGGACCGTGTTCGCGGTGGTGTGCACCGCCCCGGAGACCAACCCGTCGACCTCACCCAGATAGAGCATCATGGTGCCCAGCACCACGGTGTCGGCCAGCGAGTCCCGGGCCATCTGCGGCGACATGCCCTTGTGCCTGCGGCGTTCCACCAGGGCATCGACATAGCGGTCGGCCACCTCGGCGGGGTCGATGATCTCGATGTCGTCGGGCACCTCGAGCCCGAGCTGCATCGCGACCGCCTCCACCTCCGGGCGCGGCGCCAGCAGCACGCACTGCGCGATCTTCTTGCGCTGACAGGAAAAGGCGGCCTGCACGGTCCGCGGTTCGGCACCCTCGGGCAGCACGATCCGCTTGCCGGCCTGCTGCGCCAGCAGGGTCAGCTGGCGACGGAACGCCGCCGGGCTGAGCCGGCGCCGGGTGGACTCGGCGGGCAGGCTCGCCAGCCACTGCTCGGAGAACGCCTCGCCGAAGCGTTCGGTGACCAGCCGGGTGCGGGTCTCATCGTCGGCGGGGATCTCGGTGTCCATCCGGATCACCTTGTCCACCGTGTCGAAGGTGCCCTCGCGGGACAGCAGAATCGGCAGGCCGGAATCCAGTGCCGGTTGGGCGAGCGCCATCAGGCTCGGGTCCGGCGGGACACCCTTGGTGTGCAGCACCGCGGCCAACCGGGTACCGCTCATGGTCGCCAGTGCGGAAGCCATCACCGCATCGTGCCGGTCACCGGGGAAGACGCAGAGCCGGCCCTCCTTCAGCTCGGGCACCGCACCGGGGATCGCCTGGGCGATGATCGTGGTACGCCGGATCCGGCGCTCCTGATCGCCGGCGTTCAGCACCTCCAGGTCGAGCTGGCGGACCAGATCCGCGACCCGCGGCCAGTAGAGGTCCGGCGACTCGGTGACCACCCCCACGACCGGCGGCCCGCTGCGCCCGACGAGGCGCCGGTACGCCTCCGCGTCCGCGTCGGCCGGCAACCGGCAGAGCAGGATCCCGCAGACCCGGCTCGATTCACCGACCGCATAGGAGCCCGCCGCCCCCGACACCAGCGTGGCCAGCTGCTCCGGGGAATGGTCCCGGACCGCGCCGACGAGCAGGATCTCCGCGTCCAGCGCCTGCGCCAGGTCGTGGTTGACCCGACCGGAATAGGTGAGCTCCGCGCTCGGCAGCAGACCCTCGACGACCACCAGATCGTGGCGGGCGAGCACCTCCTCGCCGACGGTCAGCGCGCGCTCCATCAGGTCGTCGTCCTCGGCGCGGGCGATGAACCCCTCGGCCTCGCTCACCCCGATCGGCTCCGGTGCCTGCAACGGGCTGATCAGGCGGACCAGCCGATGCGCGTGGTCGGGCCGGCCGCCGCGGTTCTGCGCGACCGGCTTCAGATAGCCGACATCGACCCCCCGGGCGTCCAGGGCGTGCACCAGGCCGAGACAGGTGGCGGTCAGTTCGGCACCGTGGTTGATCGGCACCACCAGGATCCGGCGGCTCATCGATCTGCCTCCGTGGTGAGCTGGTGGGCGTCCCGGGCGATCACCAGTTCCTCATCGGTCGGTATGACCAGGGCGGTGACCGGGGAGTCCTCGGTGGTGATCACACCCGGTTCGCCGCGCAGTGCGTCATTGGCGCCGGCATCCAGGCGCAGCCCGAGGAATCCCAACCGCTGCAGCACTTCCGCACGGATCTGGGTGTCGTTCTCGCCGATGCCGCCGGTGAACACCAGCACATCCACCCCCTCGGTCGCGACCGCCAGCGCGGCGACGTATTTGGCGAGCCGATAGCCGAACACCTCCAACGCCAGCCGGGCGTCGGGATCGCCGTCGTCGGCGGCGGCTCGGATCTCGCGCATGTCGTTGCTCACCCCGGAGAGGCCGAGCAGCCCGCTGCGCTTGTTCAGATCGAGGGTGATCTGTTCCAGCTCGGCACCGGTCCGATCCTGGACATAACCCGGTACGCCGGGATCGACGTCCCCGGAGCGGGTGCCCATCACCACACCCTCCAGCGGGGTCAGTCCCATCGAGGTGTCCACGCTGACGCCGTCACGGATCGCGGTCAGCGAGCAGCCGTTGCCCAGGTGGGCGGTGATCATCCGGAGCTCGGCCAGCGGCCGGTCGAGGAACTCGGCGGCGCGCTGCGAGACGTAGCGGTGGCTGGTTCCGTGGAATCCGTACCGGCGTACGCCCAGGTCGCTGTACCACTCCGGCGGCACCGCATAGCGATAGGCGTGCGCCGGCATCGTCTGGTGGAAGGCGGTGTCGAACACCCCGACCTGCGGCACCTCCGGCAGCACCTGCTGGGCGGCCTCGACGCCGGCGATGTTGGCCGGATTGTGCAGCGGGGCGAGCGGGATGCAGTCCCGCACCGCGGCCAGGGTCTCCTCATCCAGCACCACCGAGGAGTGGAACCGCTCCCCGCCGTGCACCAACCGGTGCCCGACCGCGGCGATGTGATGGCCCTGCTCGTCGAGCCAGTCACCGAGCCCCGACAGCACCCGGCTCAGCACCGCCTGATGATCACCGTCGCCCAGGTCGGTCAGTTCGCGTTCGCCGTCCGGCAGTCGGATCGTCGCGCTCGCCCGGGGCGTACCGACCCGTTCGGCGATGCCGCTGAGGAGCTCCTGCTCGCGTTCGGGATCGTAGAGGGCGAACTTCACCGATGAGCTGCCGCTGTTGAGCACAAGAACCGTTGCGGACACCTGGCCACCTTTCCGGCCCCTGGTGGAACCGCAATCGCTGGTGGTCCGGAAGGGCCTGTGGCGAGCGTATCGCGGGAGGTGCTCAGCCGCCGAGTTCGCGTTGCATCGTACGGACCACCTGGGTGGCCTCGGGGATCCCGGCGCCGGTGAACTCCTGGTAGAGCCGGATCGCCTCGTGCTTGTTGCCGTAGGTCAGCGCGCCCTCGATCTGCAACCGCTGCTCATTGGTCAGCGGCCGCGATCCATGGGTCGGATAGTAGGTCTCCCGCACCGTGTGGGTGATCCGCATCGAATAGGGCGCCTGCTCCTGCCGGGGCTGGTACTGCTGACCCATCCGCGGTCGGATCAGGAATGGCCAGACCACCCACAGCCAGATGATCACCATCGGCACCAGCGGGCCGAGCCGGCCACCGCTCATCCCGGACACGAAGATCGCGACCAGCAGCAGCCACCACTGGGCGAACCAGGGGCGTTCGGGTTTCGGCGGCGCGAAGCCGGCACCGGGGCCGTACGCCGGGTGGTCGACCGGGGCGGGATAGCCACCGGGGGTCTGCGGGTACTCGGCGAAACCACGGCCCGGCGGATCCTGCGGTGCCCGCGACGCGCCGGCCGCCTCACCCGGTCGCCGGCCCGGCAGATCGGTGAACAGGTCCCGCAGTTCCTGCTGGGTCTTGGCGCTCAGCGCCTTGGAGATCCGCTCATCGAACTCCTCGTGGCTCAACCGGCCGGCGGTCAGGTGCTCCTGCAGCAACGACACAGCATCGTCACGATCCGCATCGCCGGCTCGCATCGAAAACTGCTCGTCGCTCATTCCTCCAGCCTAGTCGGCGCATGGCTACCGCAGGCGTGTGGCAGGGTGGATGGCGGCCAGCGACAATCCCGCAGCGGTGCGTGGACACAGGAAGAGAGAGCATGACTGACTTCGGCTATGTCGAGGACTTCACCGCGTCGCAGGGGGTGCTGCCGCCACGGGCCCGGCTCGACACCTCGGCGCCGAGCCTGGACCTGGACGGGGACTGGCGGTTCCGCTGGTCACCGAGCCTGGCCGCGACCACCGAGGGGTTCGAGTCCGTCGACTTCGACGATTCCGACTGGCGCACCCTGCCGGTGCCGTCCTGCTGGCAGCTCACCGACATCGCCGAGCGCACCCCGGACCAGGACCCCCTCGGCTGGGACCTGCCGGCGTACACCAATGTGCTCTATCCGTTCCCGATCGACGTGCCGCACGTTCCCGATGCGAACCCGACCGGGGAGTACCGCCGGGATTTCACGCCACCACAGGGATTCGGGGACGACCAGGACCGGGTGCTGCTGCGCTTCGACGGGGTCGACTCCAGCTTCGCCTGCTATCTGAACGGACAACTCGTCGGCACCGCGACCGGCTCCCGGCTAGTGCACGAGTTCGACGTCACCGACCTGCTGGTACCGGGCCGCAACGTGCTCGCGGTCCGGGTGCACAAGTGGTCGGCCGCCTCCTATCTGGAGGACCAGGACATGTGGTGGCTCTCGGGCATCTTCCGTTCGGTGAGCCTGCTCACCCGCCCCGCCGGTGGCATCGACGACGTCTTCGTGCACGCCGACTGGGCCGACGGGGTCGGCACCCTGCGGGTCGAGGTGAGCGGCGGGCCGGCGACGGTACGCCTGCCCGAGCTGGATCTGGAGCTGGCACCGGGGGAGACCCGGGAGCTGCCCGGCATCGAACCGTGGTCGGCGGAGTCACCGCGTCGCTACCTGCTCGAGGTGGTCGGCGAGCGCGAGACCGTGCGGCAGTGGATCGGCTTCCGCAGCATCGCCATCCGCGACGGGGTGCTGTACGCCAACGACCGGCCGCTGATCTTCCGTGGCGTCAACCGGCACGAATGGCATCCCGAGACCGGGCGTACGCTCGATCGGGCGACGATGCTGGCCGATGTGCTGCTGATGAAGCGCCACAACATCAACGCCGTGCGCACCTCGCACTATCCGCCGCATCCGGACTTTCTGGATCTCTGCGACGAATACGGGCTGTGGGTGATCGACGAATGCGACCTGGAGACCCACGGTTTCGAGGTGATCGGCTGGCAGGGCACGCCGGCCACCGACGAACGCTTCTTCCCGGCGTTGCTGGAACGGATGCAGCGCACCGTGGAGCGTGACAAGAACCATCCCTGCATCGCGCTCTGGTCCCTCGGCAACGAATCGCACACCGGACCCGGGATCGCCGCGATGGCTGCCTGGACGAAGGAACGCGACCCCTCACGGCCGGTGCACTACGAGGGTGACTACGAGTGCGAATACGTCGACATCTATTCGCGGATGTATTCCTCACTGAGCGAGATCGATGCGATCGGGCAGCGGCTCGCCGAGCACGACGGCTACCAGACCGGGGTGGTGCCGCCGCGTTACACCGAACGCAGCCGCAGCCTGCCGTTCATGCTCTGCGAATACGTGCACGCGATGGGCAACGGGCCGGGGGAGCTGCGCGAGCACCAGGAGCTGATCGAACGGCACGACCGGATCGCCGGCGGGTTCGTCTGGGAGTGGCTCGATCACGGCATCACACCGGCGCAGGGGCGGCGGAGTTTCCGCTATGGCGGGGATTTCGGCGAGGAACTGCACGACGACAACTTCGTCATCGACGGGCTGGTGCTTCCCGATCGCACTCCGTCCCCGGGCCTGATCGAGCTGAAGAAGGTGTTCGAACCGATCCGGATCACCATCGGTGCCGACGTGGTGGAGGTCGAGAATCTCCACCGGCACGGCGATTGCACCGATCTCCGGTTCGCCTGGACGCTGGTCGACGGTTCCGGTGACGAGCTCGAGTCCGGGGAGCTCGGCGTGCCGCCGGTGGCCACCGGGGAGCGGGTGACGGTGCCGCTGCCCACCACCGGGGCGGGTGTGCTCACGGTGTCGGCGACACTGGCCGAGGCGCGGAACTGGGCCGAGACCGGCCACGAGATCACCTTCGGCCAGGCGGATCGGCGCGAACCGGGTACGCCGGACGCGGGAGCGGGACGACCCGCGCCGGAGGTGGCGAGCTTCGACGGGCGCGGCCGCCTCACCGAGCTGTTCGGCGTCGCCGTCGAGGGCCCGGTGCTGGATCTCTACCGGGCACCGATCGACAACGACCGGCGGGGCAGTCATGCCGCCGACGCCGCCACCGCCTGGGAGCGGATCGGGTTGCACCGACTGCACCATCGGCTGGTCTCGGCGGCCGACACCGCCACCGGGCTGGAGTTCGTCACCCAGGATGGTCCGGCCGCGACGAACGCCGGGTACCGCACCAGCTGGCGCTGGACCGCCGTGCCGGGCGGGGTACGCCTGGACGTGACCGGTGAGGTCGTCGGCGACCTCGGGGCGACCCTGCCGCGGATCGGCCTTCGGTTCGGCGTACCGGCCGAATGGGATCGGCTGACCTGGTTCGGCTGCGGCCCGGGGGAGGCCTATGTCGACTCGCACGAGTCGCAGCGACTGGGTCGCTGGACCGCCGGGATCGACGAGCTGCAGACGCCGTATGTCTTCCCGCAGGAGAACGGCAACCGCGCCGAGGTGAGCTGGTGTCTGGTCGGCGGCGGTGAGGCCGGGCACGGGCTGCGGATCGAGTCCGACACCCCGATCAACGTGTCGCTGCGCCCGTGGACCGCCGAGCAGCTGGCCGCCGCGACCCACGTCGATGACCTGGTGGCCGGGGACCGGCACTGGCTGAATCTCGACCTCGCCCAGCACGCCCTCGGTTCCGCCGCCTGCGGCGCCCCGCCCAGCCGCGAACACTGGCTCACCCCGCGGGATTTCAGCCTGGGCCTCACCTTCCGCCCTCTCTGACGCGATCCCACGCCGACCATTGCTCCGCGTCGCTGCGCATGGTCGGCCACTCGATGAGCGTGGGGTGTCAGACCTCGACGGTGCCTTCTTCGTACTGGACGCCGAGCTGGTCGGTGACCTGGCCGAGCATCCGCTGGACGGCGAGGGTGTCATCGAGCGGCATCACCGGGCTCTCGGTCAACCCCTGGGCCAGGTATTCATCGACCGCGTTGAACTCGTGGGCGTACCCGCGCCCGCTCGCCGGCAGCTCGAGCTCATAGGCATCACCCTGGCGCGGGGTCACCCGCAGCCGGGTGGGGTGGTGGAAGCGCGGCATCAGCTCGATCGAACCGTCGCTGCCCATCACCACCGCGCGGCCCGGGGACGCCACGTCGAACCCGGCGGTGACCACGCCGACGCGCCCGTCCGCGTGACCGAGCAGCGCGCCGAAGCTCATGTCCACCCCGTTGGGCGCCAACTCGCCGTGCGCGGTGACCTTGTCCGGCGTACCCAGGAACTGCTGGGCGATCGAGAGCACATAGACACCCAGATCCAGGGCCGCCCCGCCACCGAGCTTCGGGTCGAAGAGCCGGTCGCTCGGGTCGTACGCCCGGTAGGCACCCAGGTCGGCCTGCACCTGGCGCACCTCACCGATGGCGCCGTCGGCGATCAGCTCCCGCGCCTTCACCGTCGCCGGCTGGAACCGGGTCCACATCGCCTCCATGCAGAACACCCCGGCCTGCCGCGCGGCGTCGACCACCTGCTCCGCACCGGCGACGGTCGCGGTGAACGCCTTCTCCACCAGGACGGCCTTTCCGGCGGCGATGGCGGCCAGGGCCAGATCACGGTGCTGCGGATGCGGCGTACCCAGATAGATCGCATCCACCTCGGGATCGTCGATCAGCTGGCGATAGGTCAGCCCGCGGGCGCCGCCGTGCCGGGCACCGAACTCGGCCGCCCGGTCGGCGTCCCGGGAGCCGATCGCGACCAGTTCACCATCGCTCACATGGGCGAAGTCCTCGGCCACCACATCGGCGATCCGTCCGGTCCCGGCGATACCCCAGCGCGTAGTCATGGGCTCAGCCTAGAGGCACCGCGCCGGCGCCCGTGGACGAGTCTGGTGCCCTCCCGCACGGCCGGTATTGTGGCCGCTGCATCGGCGGACCCCGTTCGCGGGCCGCGACCAGGTGAGGCAGCGAGGAGAATGAGTTGACCCGGGTAGTGCAGAAGTTCGGCGGCTCGTCGGTCGCCGACGCCGACAGCATCAAGCGCGTCGCCAAGCGGGTCCTGGCCACCAAGCAGTCGGGCAAGGACGTCTGCGTGGTGATCTCGGCGATGGGGGACACCACCGACGAGCTGATGGACCTGGCACTGCAGGTCTCGCCGATCCCCAAGCCGCGCGAGTTGGACATGCTGCTGACCACCGGTGAGCGGCAGAGTGCCGCGCTGCTGGCGATGGCGCTCGCCGATCTGGGTGTCGAGGCCCGCTCCTACACCGGTTCCCAGGCCGGGGTGATCACCACCGGCAAGCACGGTGATGCCCGGATCATCGACATCACCCCCGGCCGGGTGACCACCGCTCTCGATGAGGGCTCGATCGTGATCGTCGCCGGCTTCCAGGGCGTCGCCCAGGACACCAAGGACATCACCACCCTCGGCCGCGGCGCCTCCGACACCACCGCGGTCGCGCTGGCCGCCGCCGTCGGCGCCGACTACTGCGAGATCTACACCGACGTGGACGGCATCTTCACCGCCGACCCGCGGATCGTCTCGGCCGCCAGCCAGGTGCCCGAGATCAGTTACGAGGAAATGATGGAGATGGCGGCCAGCGGCGCCAAGGTGCTGCACCTGCGCTGCGTCGAGTACGCCCGCCGGGAGAACGTGCAGGTGCATGTGCGTTCCTCCTTCTCCGACCGCCCCGGCACCTGGGTCAAGGACCTCAAGGACATCGCCACGACCGACAAGGATGGAAACCCGATGGAACAGGCCATTATCTCCGGTGTCGCGCACGACCGCGGCGAGGCCAAGATCACCATCGTCGGGGTGCCCGACAAGGTCGGTGAGGCCGCCCGGATCTTCGACGCGATCGCCGCCTCCGGCATCAACATCGACATGATCGTGCAGAACCAGTCGCGGGTCTCCACCTCGCGCACCGACATCTCCTTCACCCTGCCCAAGACCGAGGGCCGGAACGCGATGCAGAAGCTGAACGAGATCCAGCCCGAGGTCGGTTTCGAGGAGCTGCTCTTCGACGACCAGATCGGCAAGGTGTCGATCGTGGGCGTCGGGATGAAGTCGCACCCCGGGGTCACCGCGCGGTTCTTCCGGGCGCTGGCCGATGCCGAGGTCAACCTGGACATGATCTCCACCTCCGAGATCCGGATCTCGGTGGTCGTCGACGCCGAGGCGGTGGATCGCGCGGTCCGTGCCGCGCACACCGCGTTCGGGCTGGACGCCGAGGGTGAGGCCGTCGTCTACGCCGGCACCGGCCGCTGACGGGTACGCCTAGGCGAGACCGAGATAGCGGCGCGCGTTGCCGCCACGGATCGCCGCCGCCTGCTCGGCGGTGAGCCAATCGGCGGCCTCGGCGTCCTCGACGACCTGGCCGACCGGCTCCTCGCCGAGCGGATAGGGGTGGTCCGAGCCGAGCAGCACGTGGTCGGCGCCGAGGGTGTCCACCAGCAGCCGCAGCGCCCGCTGGTCGAAGACCACCGAATCCACCAGGATCCGGTCCAGATAGTGTGACGGCGGTTTTTCGCTGCCCCGGTTGACATTCGGGGAGCGCTGCCAGGCGTTCTCCACCCGGCCGAGCCAGAACGCGAACGACCCACCGCCGTGGGCGAAGGCGATCCGCAGCCGGTCATCGATCCGGTCGAAGGCGCCGCTGAGGATCAGCGACAGGATCGACAGATGGGTCTCTGCCGGCATCCCGGTCAGCCATTGCAGCATGTAGCGGTTCAGCCGCGGCGAGTTCGGCATGTCCCACGGGTGCACGAAAACCGGTGCACCGACCTCGGCGCAGTGCTGCAGGAAGGTGACGATGCCCGCGTCGTCGAGATCGCGGTCGCCGACATGGTTGCCGATCTCGACACCGCGGTGACCGTTCGCCAGGCAGCGGTCCAGCTCCGCACACGCCAGGTCGGCATCCTGCAGCGGCACCTGGCAGAAGGTGCTGAACGCCTCGCCGGTGTCGGCGAACATCTCCCGACCCAGATCGTTGAACACCCGGGCCACCCGCATCGCCTGTTCCGGCGGGCGGTCGTAGCCGAAGAACACCGGGGTCGGTGACACCACCTGGTGGGTGACCCCGCTGCGCGCCATGTCGGACAGGCGGACCTCGGGGGACCAGCAGTTGTCACCGATCCGCCGGAACTCGGTCGAGCCGACCATGATCATCGCCTCCCGCTCGGTGAGCGGTTTCAGCCATGGCCAGTCCGCCCCACCACCGGCGACCTCGGCCAGCTCCGGCCAACCGTGCGGGACGTGATGGGAATGGGCGTCGACCTTGTCCAGGATCGGATTCGTCAACGGTGGCTGGGATTCCTGGCTCACGCGCCGCGCCCCGGATGGACCGCACCGCAGTTGGCACAGTGTCGCAGTTCCTCGTCGGCATAGAACTTCTCGAAGGCCGGCGGCAGGTCGGCGACGATGTCACGCACCTGCAACTCCACCTCATGGAGCTGGTGGTTGCACTCGGGGCAGTACCAGCGGAAGGACTCGAGGACACCCTCGGGGCGGATCCGTTCCACCACGATGCCGATCGACCCGGCCTCGGGGCGCTGCGGCGAATGCGGCACATTGCCCGGCAGCAGCCACATGTCACCCTCGTTGATGACGACCCGCTCGGCCCCGTTCTCGGTCTGGATGTTGACGTGCATCGAGCCGCGGTACTGGTAGAACCACTCCTCGTAGGGGTCGACATGGAAGTCGGTGCGCTGGTTGGGGCCACCGACGACCTGGATGATGAAGTCGGCGGTCTGCTCATACATCTGCTTGTTGTTCACCGGTGGCCGGAGCTGGTCCTGATGCTCGGCGATCCAACGTTCGAAGTTGAAGACGGTCGGGATGCTCACGATTGCTCCTCCGGGATGCTTGCGATGGCCTGGATCTCGATCAGCAGATGGGGATGGGGGAGTTGGTGCACCGCGACCGTGGTGCGCGCCGGCCCGGTCTCCTCGAAGTGCTGGGCGTACACCTCGTTGTAGCCACCGAAGTCGTTCATGTTCACCAGGAAGGTGGTGATCTGCACGATGTCGGACAGCCCGGCACCGACCTCGGCCAGGATGTCGGCGAGATTGCCGATCACCGCCTCGGTCTGGGCGCGGATGTCCAGGTTCGTGGTGCCCAGCTCGTCGACCTCGACCCCGGCGAAGGTGTTGTCCGGGCGACGGCTGCTGGTGCCGGAGACGAATGCGAACCCGCCGGAGACCTTCACATGCGGGAAGCGGCCGCGCGGTTTCGCCTTGCCCGGCACGGTTCTGGCGTCGGTCATGGTCCTCCTTGCTCGGCTGCTCTGGTTTGATTGTGCCCCCGGGGGCGATACCCAGCCAGTAGGATTTCGCGCAGGGGCTATGCCTCTCCGGGCATAGGTGTACGCGGAGGGGGCGGGATGAGCACGCGAGGATTCGACAGCCGGCTGAAGCTGCGGCACCTGACACTGGTCACGGCCGTGGCGGAGCACGGCAGCCTGGTCCGGGCCGCCGAGGAGCTCTACATCAGCCAGCCGGTGGTCACCCGGGCGATCCAGGAACTCGAGGAGATCCTGGGCGTACCTCTGTTCGAGCGGCACCCGCGGGGGATGACGGTCACCGACTACGGTGCGGCGTTCGTCCGGCACGCGCAGTCGGTGCTGGCGGAGCTGCGCAGCGCGCAGACCCACCTCGAGCAGCTCGGGCGCGCCGATCTGGGCACGGTCACCGTCGGCACCTATCTGGCGGCGGCGCATCTGCTGCTGCCGTTGGCGATCGACCGGCTGAAGAGTCGGCATCCGGGACTGCGGGTGGTGGTCCGCGAGGACACCGTGGGGATGCTGCGTTCGGCCCTGGCGGCGGGTGGACTGGACCTGATCACCGGGCGGGCGGCACAACAGGACGATCCCCGTTTCTCCTTCCATGGCGTGTATCGCGAGCCGATGGCGCTCACGGTCGGTACCGGGCATCCGCTCGCCTCGGCCGCGCCGCCGGAGCTGCCCGAGCTGCTGGGCCAGCCGTGGCTGCTGCCGGTCGCCGAGACCACCCTGCGCACCGAGGTGGAGCAGTTCTTCACCCGGCACGGCTGCGTGCTGCCGGCGAATGTGGTGGAGTGCAACACCTTCCTGACCATCCGGCGGCTGCTGGGCACCGGGCGGTACCTCGGGATCCTGCCGCGGTCGCTGGTCCGCGACGACCCGGCCCTGACCACACTCGACCTGCCGCTGGATGAGGTCGGCTGGTCGGTCGGGGTCACCGTCCTCCGCGGCACCGCGCGGACCCCCGCCGCCGATGCCATGCTCACCGCCCTCATCGACGCGGGCCGCGAGATCGCTGACACCGTCGCCGACTAGCGTTGCCGCATGGGATCAATCTCGGTCGCGCAGATCGGCCTCATCGTGTCCGTGATGTCCATCGCGTTCACCCTGGCGACGCTTGCGGTGCTGATCTTCGCGATCGTCAAGACCGGTGGCGCCGTGCGGGTGCTGGTCGTGGTGGCCGGTGTGCTGATGTTGCTGGCCCGGGCGAGCTTCCCCGCGGTGACGGCCCTCGCCTCCGACTCCGCCGACCGGGTCCTGATCGTCCTCGTGCCGCAGATCGTCGCGAGCGTGCTCGGACTGGCCAGCACGGTCTGCCTGGTGCTGGCGGTCGTGAAGGCCTGGGGTGGACGCCAGGGCGCGCAATCGACCCACCCGCCGGGTCCGCCCGGGGCGTACCTGCAACAGACCCAGCAACCGCCGCGCTGACCCTCAGAGCTTGCTGATCAGCTCCGGTTCGGTCTTGTCGCGGATCTCCTGCTCGGTGACGTCCGGGGCGAGTTCGATCAGTTCCAGGCCGTTCTCGGTGACATCGATGACGCCGAGGTCGGAGATGATCCGCTGCACCACACCCTTGCCGGTGTAGGGCAGCGAGCACTCGTTGACCACCTTGTAGGAGCCGTCCTTGGCGACGTGCTCCATCAGCACGATCACCTTCTTGGCGCCGTGCACCAGATCCATCGCCCCGCCGGGGCCCTTGACCATCTTGCCGGGGATCATCCAGTTGGCGATGTCACCGTTCTTCGACACCTGCATCGCGCCGAGGATCGCGGCGTCGATCTTGCCGCCACGGATCATCCCGAAGCTGAGCGCGGAATCGAAGAGCGAGGCGCCCTTGCGCAGCGTCACGGTCTCCTTGCCGGCATTGATCAGGTCGGGATCCTCATCACCCTCATAGGGGTACGCCCCCGTGCCGAGGATGCCGTTCTCGGACTGCAGCACCAGTTCCACATCGTCGGCGACATAGTTCGGCACCATCGTCGGCAGCCCGATGCCGAGGTTCACATAGGAGCCGTCCTCCAGCTCCTGCGCGGCGCGGGCGGCCATCTGCTCACGGGTCCAGGGCATCTCAGGCCTCCTTGCTCTGCGCGTCCGCCGACTCCGGGCGGGGACGTACGGTGGTCTTCTCGATCCGCTTGTCGGCGGCCTGTTCCGGGGTCAGCGGAACCACCTTGTGCACATAGACACCCGGCAGATGCACCTCGGCGGGATCGATCTCGCCCGGTTCGACGAGCTCCTCCACCTCGGCGATCGTCACCTTGCCGGCCATCGCGCACACCGGGTTGAAGTTCTGCGCGGCCTCGCGGAACACCAGGTTCCCGTGCCGGTCGCCCTTCCAGGCGCGGACCAGGCCGAAGTCGGAGACGATGGCGTGCTCGAGCACGAACTCCTTGTCGCCATCGAGGGTCTCGAAGACCCGGGTTTCCTTCGGTGGCGAGGATTTCACGACATTGCCATCGGCGTCGTAGCGCCACGGCAGGCCACCATCGGCCACCTGGGTGCCCACACCGGTGACGGTGTAGAAGGCGGGGATCCCGCTGCCGCCGGCCCGCATCCGCTCCGCCAGCGTGCCCTGCGGGGTCAGCTCCACCTCGAGCTCCCCGGAGAGGTACTGCCGCGCGAACTCCTTGTTCTCACCGACATAGGAGGCGATGATGCGGTTGATCCGCTTGTCACCCAGCAGGATGCCCAGCCCCCAGTCATCGACCCCGCAGTTGTTCGACACCACTTCGAGATCGGTCGTGCCCGCATCGTGCAGCGCCTTGATCAGCACCATCGGAATGCCGCACAACCCGAAGCCACCGACGGTCAGCCGGGACCCGTCCTGGATCTCCGCCACCGCCTCGGCGGCCGAACGGACCACCTTGTCCATGCCATCTCCCTCATCGTTGCCAGAACCCGATTGGGCGCTCCCGGGCAGCCTAACGCGCCGCGCCGGTGGCTGCAGGGTGGCCCGATCGGGCGTACCCCAACCCTCAGCCGGCGGCTGAGAGTTTCTAGGCCCCCCGCGCGCACCCGTCCTACGCTGCCGAACGGTGAGGAGAGGAGTGATCGTGCGCCGACGGTTCGCGATGGTGCTCGGGCTCGGCGTGGCCGTGCTCGCGCTGCTCGCGCCCTCGGCGTCCGCGGCCCCGAACGCGCCCACCCCGATCACCGAGCGCTGGCAGCAGCTCGGCGGGACGAACTCCTATCTCGGCAGCCCGGTCGGCGCGGAGACCGATGGGCCGGTGCCCGGCAGCCGGATCCAGCGCTTCGCCGGTGGCACCATCTACTACGCCCCACCGGCCGCCCGGGTCCTGGTGGGCGCGATCGAGCGGCGGTTCAGCACCCTGAGCGCGGCCGAGCAGACCCGGCTCGGCGCCCCGGTCGGTGACGAGCAGGACGGCTCGCGTCCGGGCAGCCGGCAGAGCCGGTTCACCGGTGGTGCCATCTACTGGTCCGCCGAGACCGGTGCGCAGGTGGTCTTCGGGGAGATCGACGGCCGGTACGCCGGGGATCCGGCCGTGCGGGAGGCGCTCGGGCTGCCGGTCGGCAACGAGACCGACGGTCACCTCGGTGCCCGGCGGACCGCATTCCAGAACGGCCAGATCTACTGGACACCGGAGCTCGGCGCGTACGCCGTGCAGGGTGTGATCGCCGAGCGCTACCGCCAGGTCGGGGCCGGCCTGGGTCTGCCGACCAGCGACGAGGAGGACGGCCGGCTGCCGGGCAGCCGGGTGAGCAGCTTCAGCAACGGGGTCATCCTCTGGTCGCCGGCCACCGGTGCCCAGGCGGTGCAGGGTGCGATCGCGGCCCGCTACCGGGCAGTGGGTGCGGAGGTGTCCGAGTTGGGGCTGCCGGTCGGCGGTGAGTACGCCGTGCCCGGTGGGCGGGCCAGCGACTTCCAGTACGGCCGGATCGGTTATGACGCGGCGAGCGGTGCGACCCGGATCGAGATGACCGGGCGCCCGGAATCCTCGCCGCTGTGGACCGAGTGCCGGTTCACCCTGGACGGGGTCGATGTGGTCTGGCCGGCGAACAACCGCAGCCTCACCGTGGTCAGCGGCACCGGCGCCGCCGCCTCGCTGAAGCTCTATCTGCGCACCAACTCGACCTGCGGATTCGACCAGGTCGTCGCGGCCGATGCGTGGGAGAGCGGGCTGGCCGCGGGCAGCTATCCGCTCGCCGAGGCGTACCCACTGGGGACGAATCCCTATCTCGCCGGTGCCGACCCGCGGATCGCGATCGCGCTCGACCAGGGTGCGCGCGCGGCCGCAGTGCAGGCCGACGACGGCACCGCCCGCGCCGGGATCACGATCGATGATGAGCAGCTGCGGACCGTCGCGCGCGAGGTCCGCCCCTACGACACCATCACCATCGCCCGCTGATTCCGGTTTGTGGCCCGAACCTCGGTGGGTCTATCATTCATCGGGTGCCCGGAGCCGACGGTTCGGGGCATCGGGGTGTGGCGCAGCTTGGTAGCGCGCTTCGTTCGGGACGAAGAGGTCGCAGGTTCAAATCCTGTCACCCCGACAACGCGAAGGCCCTGGTCCGGAGAGGTTTCCGACCAGGGCCTTCTGTCATGTCTGCGGTGGGCGGGGTCACTCGACCGGGTCGAGGAAGGTCAGCACCGAGTGGTCCTCAACGATCAGGTCGTTGAGGGCGGCGTTGAACACCGCGCCATAGGGGGCGGCGATGTGGGTCTCGAAGGCGTCGTCATCGCGATAGACCTCATAGACGAAGAACTTGTCCCGGTCCTCGCTGAGCCGATGGGCATCGAAGATCAGATTGCCCTCCTCGGCCCGCACATCCCTGGCCAACCCCGCCAGCAGTTCGGCGACCCGGTCGGCATTGCCGGGGGTCGCGGTGAACTCGGCGTACAGCACCTTGGTCATGTCATTCCTCTCCTTGGCTCGGATCCGCGTTCGCCGCTGACAGGCTCCAGCATCACACGCCGGTCTCGGCGGGAAGGCTGCCGTCGGCGATGGCCGCGGTGAACTTCTCATAGTCCTCGAGATTCCGGGCCGCGTACGCGTCGGCGAAGGCGACCATCGCCTTGTCGAAGGCCTTGTCCTCACCCAGATAGGCCGCGATCTCGTAGCGGTCACCGCCGCGGGCATGGGCGTACGCCAGCGCCGTCCCGCAGAACTCGGCGTACATCGCCATCTCCTGCGGTGTCAGCGCCTCGACGACGACCGAGCCCTTGCCGTCGCGCAGCTGGCGCACGTAGTAGTCGCGGGTCGTCCCATCGACGCCCTCGGTGCGTTGCCAGCCCAGGAAGATGTCGCTGGTGCGCTGCATCAGGGTCTGTCCGTCGACGACCCGTTCCCCGTGATGCTGGTACGCCGGGCCGGGCAGATAGCGCTGCAGCACCGAGGTGGTCGCCTGCTTGAGCTGCAGGATCAGCGGGTCGTCCTGCGCCGCCCCGTGCATCAGCGCGATCCAGGCATCCATCCCGACGCTGCCCACCCCGACGACCTTGCGGGCGATGTCGCTGACCTCGAACTCGTTGAGCAGGTGGCGGTGCGCGAAGCTGAGCGTGCTGCGGTACCGGTCGAACGCCTGGCGCACGTTCTGGAAGCCGTTGGCGATCAGCTCGGGGGAGGCGAGCTGGTGGATCGGGACGATCAGCGGCGGCTCGTCGGTGAACCGGCGGATCCCGTCGACCTCGTGGGTCAGCTTGCCCCAGGCCTGCACGTTGTTGCGGTGCCGGGCCTTCTGCAGCGCCTTGCGGGTCTTCTTCGTCGCCGAGGTGTCCAGCTCCGCGCCGACCGCCTCGACCATGTCGGTGGCCTTCACCCCGGAATACCAGACCGCCAGGGTGTGCTTGTCGGCCTGCTCGCGGATCACCGCACGGTAGCGCTTCGCCATCGCGCGGACCGCGCGCCGCGCCTCCTTCCTGGTGAAACCGTTCTCGCGGCCGGCGACCATGATGCTGGCGGCCAGCCGTTTCACGTCCCACTCGAACGGGCCGGGGTATGCCTCATCGAAGTCGTTCAGGTCGAACGCGAGTTCCCGCTCGGGGGTGGCGTACAACCCGAAGTTGCTCAGGTGGGCGTCCCCGCAGAGCCAGACGGTGATCCCGGAGTTCGGGGTACGCGAGAGGTCGTCGGCCATCGGCAGCGCGGCGCCGCGAAAGAAGGTGAACGGGGTCGCGGCCATCCGGCCGTAGCGGATCGGTACCAGCTCGGCGATCCGGTCGGCGGACTGGTCGGCCAGCAGGTCGACCGGGTCGGTACGCCCGGCGTACCCCGCCAGCTCACCGAGACTCGCCGGCGGGATGCGTTCGCGGGCGTCCAACCCGGCCTCGATCTGCTCTTCGCGGGTGCGCACGGTGTGCCGGGTGGGGCTGCTCATGCGCCATCTTGGCATACCGGCCTGCTCGATGGGCGTGTGAAAACCTAGCCCTGGTTGGGAATCAGGGCAGGTTGGGAATCCGGCGGAGCCGGCTTCTTCGCCCTCTTCTGTTTGGCTGCGTTGGCCTGGTCGCGGGCCGCCTGGCGTAGGTCGCGGAGGCGTTGGGCTTTGCGGGCGCGGCGGAGTCGCTCGCGTTCGCGAGCTTCGTCGGCGGCTTGTTCGGCTTCGGCCTGTTCCTTCTCCAACTGGGTCTGGCCGTTGCCGAGGGTGTCGCGGAGGAGTTGCTCGGTCCGGGACAGGGAGGCGGCCGGGTCGTTGATCAGGTGGTCGGGTGGTGGGTGGTCCCAGGTGCCGTGGGGCGTGAGCCAGGCTTCCTGCCCGGCGGGAGTTTTCCAGTGGAACACCCCTGAGGAGAGTTGTTCGATGAGGAAGCCGCCGTGGGTGACCGCGCGGTGCGGGGTTCGGGTCAGCGGTCCCAGATTGCTCGAGCTGGTCGGTCCGTCGGGTGCGGGGATGGTGTGGTCCAGGTCGATCCCGCGGCCGAACGCGGAGCGATTGGAGTGCGGGAAGCGGACGTAGCGGTCCCGCAGCTTCACCCGCTGCGCCAACTCGTCGCTGGGTCGGTAGGTGTTGACCATCACCGGGGCGGCCAGGTCGATGACCGGCCGCACTTTCACGGTGCCGGAGCAGTGCTCCAGCAGTTCTTTCAGATGCTGGAGGGTGACGGGCCCGAGTGCTTCGCCTTCACCACCACGGCCGTTGGCCAGGTCTCGGGAGTTCATGTGCAGGATCAGCCCGGCGCCGTGCCGGCACCTCTCGCTTGTCGTTGTGACGACTTCGCCGTTGCTGTTGACCACATCCCCTTGCGGGGTGACGATCGCACCGTCGAGCAACGACGGCTGGAGCAACTGTCGGGCCCGGTCGGGATGCGCGAGGTGGCCGAGGGCTTCGGCGCGGAGCTCGTCACGGCCGGCGGTGGAGCCGCCGGCTTTCAAGACATCGGCCAGGCGGTCGAGGGTGCCGTTGAGCTGGTGCGCATCACAAGCGTCCATCGATGCGAACAGGTTCGTGATCCCTGCTATCGAGGACGACTGGAACTCGACGCGGCGTTGCTTCTTGGCGGCCTGGCGTTCGGCTTCTTTGTCGTCGTTGAGAATCAACGCGACCTGGGCCTCGGTCGTCGCCACCGCTCGTTTCGGGGTGAGGTTGACCAGCCGGAGTGACCAGAGGGAGTCGAATTCGCGGGCCTGGGTGAAGTTCAAGTGCAGGGCGGCGCGGGAGATGTCGCGGGCGACCCAGACGGGGATGTCGCAGTCGAGGGTGGCTTGCCACAGGATCGGGTGCCGGTGGCGGAGGTTGAGCACGTCGGCGGTCCAGACCTGCGCGGTCTCGGGTGAACACTCGAGGGAGAGCGCGAGTTCGAGGTGGAAGAACTCGGTGATGCCGGGGGTGCCGTCGGCGCCGGGGAAGACGAGTTGTTCACCGTGGAGCACGCGGGTGGTGAGTTCGTCGGTGTGGGTGTTGAGGCCGGAGTAGGTGTCGCAGGCGGCGGCGATCGCGACCAGGCGGTGTGCTTCGGCCTGGGCGATGGTGTCGCTTTCGGCGCGGATCGCGGCGAACACTTGGGCTCGTTCGTTGGTGGTCATCTTTGGTCACCTCCTCTCATCTGCTGCATCCAACAATAGTCACTGTGTTTGATTCAGTCAAGAGGGTTTGGAGAAGTTCTTGGGCGAGTCTGTGGGCTTGGCTTCGACTCCCTCGTTCCTCGGTCGCTCAGCCGGCGCAGGGGCGTGCCTGGTTCATCTCGACACGGTCGCTGCGCGACCTAGTCCGAGAATGGACTCAGCCACGCGCGGTGGAGCGTCCGGCGGCGTGACTCGTCGGTGGGAGTGGTTGTAGGGGTTGTGGTCA